>DATEJH010000019.1:0-21521 GCA_035278205.1 Novosphingobium sp.
ATGCGCGCTGCGACCGCGGCAGCCTCACAGCCAGCGTGGCCGCCGCCGATCACGATCACATCAAAGGAGTGCATGGGACGGCACTTACTCGAAGCGAAGTTTCTCGTCAAAGGACCTTGCAGTGTTCCACGTGGAACCGGATCTATTTGCCGATGCAGAAGCGCCCGAACAGCGCGTTCAGCATATCTTCGGTAGTCGTCCGCCCGATGAGCGCATCGAAAGCCACCCGCGCGAGGCGGAGCCCCTCGGCCCGCAGCAGCGGATCGGTCTCCCGCGCCGCCGTAGCCAGCGCCGACGCAGCATCTGCGATGAGGGCGTGCTGGCGATTGCTCAGTGCCGCCTCTCCCGGACGAGGCATCAGGGTCATGGCGGTAGAAATCATGTCATGGCGAAGACCATCCAACCCCGCCCCCGATATAGCCGATACCACGTGTCGCGGCGACCGCTTGGGGCGGCAATCCGGCCTATCGGATTTCGCCGCGATTTCCCAGGCTCCCTCTGGCCCCTCCCCTTCGGGGCCGAGCCAAAGGATCAGATCAGCCCCCTCCAGTGCAGCCTTTGCCCGGGAGATGCCGATCGCTTCGATCTCGTCGCCGGTATCGTCGCGCAGGCCAGCAGTATCAGCAAAGACGAACGGCACTCCACTGATCGAGACCGCACGGGTCAGAACGTCGCGGGTGGTTCCGGCAAGAGGCGAGGTGATGGCCGCCTCGTCTTCGACAAGCGCATTGAACAGTGTGCTCTTGCCTGCGTTGGGTGGCCCGGCGATAACGATGCGGAAGCCCTCCTTCAGCCGTTCTGCACGGGGCCGAGCCAGCCAGTCGGAAAGTTCCACGTGGAACAGCCGCAGATCATCAACGAAGCTCCCCGGCAGATCCGATACGTCGTCCTCGTCGCCAAAATCCAGAACCGCCTCGACCGCGGCGGAGAATACCAGCACTCGATCGCGCCAGGCCTGGACCTGGCTGGAGAAAGCACCGTCAGCCATCGCGATTGCACTACGGCGCTGCAGCTCGGTTTCGGCTGCGAGAAGGTCGGCCAGTCCTTCCGCCTCCGCGAGGTCGATGCGGCCGTTCGTAAAGGCGCGCCGGGTGAACTCTCCCGCAGTTGCGCGGCGCAACTTCGGCAGTTCGGCAAGAGCCGCTTCAACGGCTGATACCACTGCCCTTCCCCCGTGCAGATGGAACTCGGCCAAGTCCTCGCCGGTCGCCGTGTCCGGACCCGGGAACCAGAGCACGATCGCGTGGTCGAGAACGCCTCGCCCTGAGTTGCGGAGCAATCGATAGCTTGCGCGGCGCGGCTGCGGAATGGATCCCGCAAGCGCGGCAAGTGCTTCCCGCGCTTGCGGACCGCTAACGCGCAGCACAGCAAGCGCAGCCGGCGGCGAACCACTCGAAAGGGCGAAGATCGTATCTGTCATGGGAAAACCCATGCCCGGCGGCGCGAGGCAAGGGAAGAGGGTGCTATTTCTCGCTATGCTTCGCACCAGCGTTGGATTTGGCCTGGCCCGAACCGCTCATGGCAAATTGCGCTCCGCTCTCAAGGAGCTGCTGAAACAACTTGAGGCCGAGTTGCCCCATAGGCGCGATCTGCTTGGCCACCTCGTTGAGCTGATCAAAGCTGCCCACGCCCTGCATGGCGTTCGTCAAGGCATCGACATAAGCCTCATTGGCCTTCGTCACGTCAGGCAGACCGAGGAAGCGCCGGGCCTCTTCAGGTGAACATTCCACCTCGACATTGACCTTCATCCGCGGCTCCCGCTTTGATTTAAGTATCATAGCTGACACATACGCTTGGCAAAGTCCATCGCCCGTGCCTAACTCCCACAGGCAACCGCGAACGAGGAGAGAGACCCATGACAACCAACACCGAAATCCCCACGCTCGACGGCGACGGCATGATTCCGGCCTATGTCGCCAAGCCCCAGGGGACCCCTCGCGGTGCAATCATCGTTCAGCAGGAAATCTTCGGTGTCGACGCCGGCATTCGCAAGAAGGCGGATGGCTGGGCGGGCAAAGGCTATCTCGCGGTCGCTCCCGACACCTTCTGGCGCCAGCAGCCGGGCCTCGAGCTGGATGCCGACAAGCCGGATGAATTCCAGCAGGCCGTGGCCATGATGTCGAAGCATGACTTCGATATGGGCATCCGCGATATCGAAGCCGTGATCCACTGGATCCGCCGCGAAATGGGCGTGCCGAAAGTCGGCCTCGTCGGATACTGCATGGGCGGCAAGATCGCCTATATGACCGCCGCGCGCACCGACATCGATGCTTCGGTCGGCTACTATGGCGTCGCGATTGACCAGATGCTGAATGAAAAGCACGCGATAGCACGTCCCTTGATGCTCCATGTGCCGACGGCGGACGGTTTCGTCCCGCCCGAGGCCCAAAAGGCAATGCATGAGGGCCTCGACGATCACCCGAAGGTCACGATCTACGATTATGAGGGTCTCAACCATGGCTTCGCCGCAGAAATCGGTTCGCGCCGGGACGAAGCGGGCGCAAGGCTGGCTGACGAGCGCACCGCTGCCTTCTTTGCCGAGCATGTCGGCTGACGGAACGGCTGAATTGCGCTTGCCGTGCGGGGCCGAGATCGTCACGGCCGTCCGGCGAGCGCCCCCTCACCCGCGAAGGCGGCAAAGGATTGACGATCATGACCACCGGCTACCGGATGATCGCTCCCGTTCATGGCGGTCCGGAAGTCATCAAGCGCGAAGACTTCGAAGTGCCCGCCCCCGGTCCCGGCGAAATTCTGATCGAGACAGAAGCGGTGGGACTGAATTTCATAGACACGTACTATCGCAAGGGTCTCTACGCGGACCCGTTGCCGGTCCGGCTCGGCTCTGAAAGCGTCGGCCGGGTCGTGGCAGTCGGGCCGGGAGCGGCCGGCATCAGCATCGGCGAGCGCATCGGGTGCACCCAAAACTGCGGCGCATACAGTTCCCACCGAATCGTGCCTGCCGCCCAGGCGGTTCGCATCCCGGAAAGCATCGCTCCCGAGATCGCGGCCGCCGTCATGCTGAAGGGGCTGACAGCCTGCTATCTCGCGGAAGACACATTTCCCGCCCAAGCGGGGCACATCGCGCTTGTTCATTCAGCCGCGGGCGGCGTCGGCTCGCTCCTGGTCCCCTGGCTGCTCGACAAGGGCGTGACCGTGATCGCGCACGCGGGTTCGGCCGAAAAGGCGGCGCGGGTGCCTACCGAACACAGCTTAAGCTGTGATTTCAATGAGTTGTCTGGAAAGGTGAAGGAGATAACCGCCGGTGCCATGTGCCACGTCGCTTATGACGGAGTAGGCGCTGCATCCTGGACGGCTTCGCTCTCATCGCTGCGTCGGCGCGGCATGATGGTAAGTTACGGCAATGCTTCCGGAGCCGTACCACCAGTCAGCGTACTGGACCTGATGCGCGCCGGCTCGCTCTATCTCACGAGGCCGACACTGGCTCATTACAACGCGACGCCGGAAATGCTCGCGACCAATTCGCGCAAGCTGTTCGATCGCATCGCAAGCGGCGTGCTCAGGCCGCAGATCGGCGCCACGTTCGCGCTTGCCGACGCCGCGGACGCTCACCGCGCGCTGGAGAGCCGTGCAACGACTGGTTCCACTGTCCTGATCCCATGATCGTCATTGCGAGGCGGCGAAGCTGCCGGAGCAATCCAGGGCGGCGCGGAAGACCCCTGGATTGCCGCGCGGCCCGGGGCCGTTGCCTGGGCCACTCGCGACGACGAATGGTGCGGATTGAGCGCGCCGCAGTGCCCTAAACCAGCGAGACGATGCCGAGGTGCGGGTCGACCCAGCCCTCATAGATCATCTTGAAGGCTACGTAGATAATCACCGCGAGACCAATGTAGGCGATCCAGCGGTACCGCTCAATGTAACGGGCGATGAGATTCGCCGCGACGCCCATCAGGACAACCGAAAGCAGCAGGCCGACGATCAGTATGCCCGGATGTTCGCGTGCCGCCCCTGCAACTGCGAGAACATTGTCGAGGCTCATCGACACGTCGGCAACCGCCACGGCCCAGGCTGCCCCGGCAAAGCTCCTGGCTGACCGCAGACCGCTATGCTCGTCGCCCACGATCTCGGGCGATCCTGCGCTTTCGCCCGAAGCCTCGCGCAATTCGCGCCAGAACTTCCACGCCACCCAGAGCAGCAGCAGCCCCCCGGCGAAGACCAGGCCGACAATACCGAGCAGCCATGTCACCGCCAGGGCAAAGACAATGCGCAGGAACAGCGCGGCGCCGATGCCGATGAGTATGACCTTGCGCCGATCGGCGGGGGGGAGACCCGCTGCCAGCGCGCCGACGACGATGGCATTGTCCCCGGCCAGCAGCAGGTCGATCATGAGCACCTGGCCGAAGGCAGCCAGGGCCGCGGGTTCCGAGATGTTCGAGAAATCGTTGACGATGTGATACCAGATCTCTCCCGGCGCGCCGAGGGAGCCGCCGGCTGCAAGAGTCATCAGGATGTTCAAGATCGGTCGCCCCGCCTACTGGTTCATGGTCGCGAAGAAGTCCTCGTTGGTCTTCGAGTCCTTCATCTTGTCGAGCAGGAACTCCATCGCGTCGACAGTTCCCATCTGCATGAGGATGCGGCGCAGGACCCACATCTTGCTGAGCTGGTCCTTGGCGACCAGCAGTTCTTCCTTGCGCGTGCCGGACTTGCCGACGTCGAGCGCCGGGAAGATGCGCTTGTCGGCGACCTTACGGTCAAGCACGATTTCCGAATTGCCTGTGCCCTTGAACTCTTCGAAGATGACTTCGTCCATGCGGCTGCCGGTGTCGATCAACGCCGTGGCGATGATCGAAAGCGAGCCGCCCTCCTCGATATTGCGGGCCGCGCCGAAGAAGCGCTTCGGCCGCTGCAGGGCGTTGGCGTCGACTCCGCCGGTCAGCACCTTGCCCGAGCTCGGAACCACGGTGTTGTAAGCGCGGCCGAGGCGCGTGATCGAGTCAAGGAGGATGACCACGTCGCGCTTGTGCTCGACGAGGCGCTTGGCCTTCTCGATCACCATCTCGGCCACCTGGACGTGACGGCTGGCCGGCTCATCGAAAGTCGATGAAATGACCTCTCCCTTCACCGAGCGCTGCATGTCGGTGACTTCCTCCGGACGCTCATCGACGAGCAGGACGAGCAGGAAAACTTCCGGATGGTTGTCCGTGATGGCCTTGGCGATGTTCTGCAGCAGCACCGTCTTGCCGGTGCGCGGCGGGGCGACGATCAGCGCACGCTGGCCCTTGCCCTGCGGGCTGATGAGGTCGATCACCCGCGCCGACTTGTCCTTGACCGTGGGGTCGGTGGTGTCGAGCTTCAGGCGCTGGTCTGGATAGAGCGGCGTCAGGTTGTCGAAATTGACGCGGTGGCGCACCACGTCGGGATCGTCGTAATTGACACTGATGAGCTTGGTGATGGCAAAATAGCGTTCTCCGTCCTTGGGTGCACGGATCTCGCCTTCAACGGTGTCGCCCGTCCTCAAGCCCCATTTGCGGACCTGGTTGGGCGAGACGTAGATGTCGTCCGGACCGGCGAGGTAGTTCGCCTCGGGACTGCGCAGGAAGCCGAAACCGTCGGTCAGAACCTCGATCGTGCCCTGGCCGACGATTTCCTCGCCGTCTTCGGCCACTTCCTTGAGTATGCCGAACATCAGGTCCTGCCGGCGCATGGTGGAAGCGCCTTCGACACCCATCTCTTCGGCCATCTCCACGAGTTCGGCCGGGGTTTTCTTCTTGAGTTCTTTCAGATGCATCTTGTGTGGTTTCCGGATGGAAAATGGAGGTGGCCGGCGGGACCATCGGGCTCGGGGAAAGCAGATCCGGGCTGGCGAACGGGCGTCGCAGCCCTGTGCCGGAACACCGCCCAGATAAGCACTGAGCAGCGCGGGGTCAACGTATCACTTGCAACTGTGCCGGCGAAGCGGGACAGCTCGCCCCGCCTGCGCGTCGAAAACGGGACCGGCGCAGAACTTGTACTGCGACCTTAGAAAGGCTTCACCACTACCAGAACAACGATCACCGCGACCGCGAGGCCGGGAACCTCGTTCAGCATGCGAAGCCCGGCACCGCTGAGCGGACGCTCGCCCCCCGCCAGCTTCCTGCCGTAGCTCACCAGCCAGCCGTGATAGCCGCTGAGCGCCAGCACGAAGAGCAGCTTGGCATGGAGCCAGCCGGAAGACCAGAATCCCATCGCGGTAGCAAGTGCGATGCCGAAGAGCCAGGTCATGATCAGCGACGGCGTCAGGATGATCTTGCGCAGCTTGGCCTCGCGCTCCACCCATTTGGCTTCCTCGGCCGAGCCGCGTTCGGCCTCCTGGTGATAAACGAAGTAGCGTGGCAGCATGAACAGGCCGGCCATCCAGAATATCACGAAGATGATATGGCCGGCCTTCAGCCAAAGGTAGGTCGTCTGCAAGATCTGCTCCATGAATCACCTCTGGCGCGAGCGCCCCGCGCCCTCTTTATTCGGATTTATCCCTGACGCCGCCAGGCACGAACGGCCGACATCAGCTGCTCGACGTTTCCGATCGGCGTGTGCTGACCGATTCCGTGCCCGAGGTTGAACACGTGGGGGCGACCGGCGAAGGCATCAAGCACCGCAAGCGCCTGCCGTTCGAGCTCCTGCCCACCCGACAGCAGCAGCAGCGGATCGAGGTTGCCCTGGACCGGCAGGCCCTCGGGCAGTTCCCGGGCCGCCCAGAACGGATCGATGGTCTCGTCGATGCCCACCGCGTCGACGCCGGTCTCGCGGGCGTAGGCAGGCAGTTTCTCGCCGGCACCCTTGGGAAAACCGATAATCGGCGTTTTCGGATACCGCGCCCTCACCCGCTCGACCAGCCGCGCGTTGGGCGCGATGACCCACTTCTCGAACTGTGCCGGGGCGAGGCTGCCGGCCCAGGAATCGAAAAGCTGCACTGCTTCGGCCCCGGCTTCGATCTGGCCGCAAAGGTATTCGGCTGTCACCTCGATGATACCGTCGATGATCGCCTGGAAAGCCGCACGGTCGCGATAGGCCATTGCGCGCGTCTCATGCTGATCGCGGCTGCCCTCGCCCGCGACCATATAAGTGGCGACGGTCCAGGGGCTGCCCGCAAAGCCGAGCATTGTTTTGTCAGCAGGAAGCGCCGCACGGACCTTGGCCACCGTTTCGTAGATCGGGGAAAGACGTTCGGGTACGGGCTCCAGCGCGTGCAGCGCCCGGTCGACCAGGCGCGGGGTCAGCTTCGGTCCTTCACCGGCCAGAAACTGCAGATCCTGGCCCATGGCATAAGGCACGATCAGGATGTCGGAAAACAGGATGGCCCCGTCGAAGCCGAAACGGCGGACCGGCTGCAGCGTGATCTCTGCTGCGGCGTCGGTATCGTAGACCAGCGCAAGGAAACCACCCTTCTCCGCCCGCAGCTCGCGATATTCCGGAAGATATCGGCCGGCCTGTCGCATCAGCCATATCGGGCGCCGTTCCGCATTCTCGCCAAGCAGCGTGTTCAGGAGGAGACCGGGCATCGCGTTACGGATCCAATCAAAAAAATATAGATTTATAAAAGGATGATGGAGTCTGTTGGTCCTGTGGATAACGGGGACGGGCGTCCAATGCCTGATTTGTCCCGTGATTAACAGAGCGAAGTGCTTGGCCGACTCTTCCTCCGCTGGCGGTCAAGCATTGCTTTTGCGCCTTATCCCCAGGCTGTGGAATGCGGCAGCGGGCTGTCCACAAGTAGCCCGACGGATTCCATGATGTCGGGCACGGAATCGCCCTCGCGAGTTGTCACCGGGACGGTCCCGTGGTTTATGCCGAGGCATATCCACAGGCTGCCGCAAGGACCCCCGCGAGACCGCTTCATGGCGCGATTCCACCTCCACCTGCTATCGGACTCCACCGGCGAGACACTGGAGATGATCGCGAAGGCCGCGCTGGCCCAGTTCGACGACAGCGACGTGCTGCGCCACTTCTGGCCGATGGTCCGTTCGCAGCAGCACCTCGATCGCATCATGGGTGAGATTGCCGCAAACCCCGGTCTCGTCTTTTTCACCCTCGTCAACGAGGAAACGCGCGGGCGGCTCGAGGAGCGCTGCCATTCGCTCGGTCTGCCGGCGCTCGCCGTTCTCGATGGGGTGACCGATGCGCTCGAGGCGCATCTCGGCCAGGAGGCGAAAGGGCGTCCGGGCCGCCAGCACCGGCTCGACGAGGCCTACTTCGCCCGCGTCGATGCGATCCAGTTCACGATCGCCCACGATGACGGCGTCGGCTGGGAGGACTGGGAGGATGCCGACATCATCCTGGCGGGCGTCTCGCGCACGTCCAAGACACCGACCAGCATCTATCTCGCCAATCGCGGATACAAGGTCGCCAATATTCCGATTGTCGTGGAGAGCCCGCCGCCTGCCGCCCTCTTCGGCCTGCGGCATCCACTGGTGGTCGGGCTCACCACCGCGCCAGAGCGTCTTATCCAGGTCCGGCGCAACCGCCTGCTTTCGCTCAGCCAGTCGCCGGACACCGATTACGTGCAGGCCGAGAAAGTGGAAAGCGAAGTGAAATTCGCCAGGCGCATGTTTGCCGACAACTCGTGGCCGGTGATCGACGTCACCCGCCGCTCGATCGAGGAAACGGCCGCAGCGGTCATCAATCTCTACAACGAGCGCAAGGCTTCGGGGGCGAAAGGTCCCGTGGGTCCCAAGCCGATCTGAAGTCTTTGCCGGAACAAAGCAGTATAATGATAATCCTCGCATCCCAGAGCGCATCGCGGCGCGCCATGCTCGAAGCCGCGGCTGTTCCTTTCCGCACCTTGCCAGCGCATATAGATGAACGCGCGGTCGAGGCTGAACTCGGCAGCGCGCGGCCGAACGAGGTTGCTCTTGCGCTCGCCAGGGCGAAGGCCCTGGCCGTGTCCGCGAGGGCGCCCGGCGAACTGGTGCTCGGCAGCGACTCGCTCGTGACTTGCGAGGACTTTCGTTTCGACAAGCCGGGCACGCGCGAAGCGGCCACCGAGCACCTGCGCTTCTTCTCCGGAAAAGTGATGAACCTCCACAGTGCCGCCGCACTCGCGCGTGATGGCAAAGTCCTGTGGTCTGACGGCGGCCTTGCCCGGTTGCACGTGGTGCCCATGTCGGATGAGTTCATTCGCGAGTATCTCGACGCGGAATGGCCCGAGGTTGCCGGCTGCGTCGGTGTGTTCCGGTTCGAGGGGCGCGGAGTCCAGTTGTTCGAGCAGGTCGAAGGGGACTATTTCACCATTCTCGGCATGCCGCTGCTCAAGGTTCAGGCGGCGCTGCGGGAATTGGGAGCGATGAAGCAGTGACCACGCCTTACGCGGAAGTGATCGGCGATCCGATCGCGCAGTCGAAGTCGCCGGCGATCCATTCATTCTGGCTGAACAAGCTCGCCATGGCGGCCGGCTACGATCGCTGCCTCGTCAGGCCCGGCGAGCTTGGCGAATATCTTGCCGAGCGCCGCGGCGATGCGCTTTGGCGCGGATGCAACGTCACGATGCCGCACAAGCAGGCGATCATTCCGCTGCTCGACCGGCTGGACCCGCTTGCGGAGCGCATCGGCGCGGTGAATACCGTGGTGCGCGAGGCGGACGGTGCTCTGGGCGGCTACAACACCGACGCGCCGGGGTTCCTTGAGCCATTGCGGGACCGGTTGGCGAAGCAGCACCTCTTCCGCATGGCGCGTGTTCTCGGCACTGGAGGAGCGGCCCGCGCGATCGTCGCTGCGCTGGCAGCCGAAGGATTCGTCATCGTGCTGGCAGGACGCGATCCGGGCAAGGCTCGTGCCTTGCTGGAAGAGCTGGCGCCGGGAACGGAGCACCATGCCGTCGATCTCGCCCATTTCGCGCAAGCGACGGATTTCCCTTTCGATGATCGCGCCGGCTGCCTGGACCTGGTGGTCAACGCCAGCCCGCTCGGCATGACCGGGCAACTGCCGCTTGAATTTGATTTCAGTCATGTCCCGCCCGGCAGTGTCATATACGACATAGTGACAAGTCCGCTGGAGACACCATTCCTGAAAGCCGCCCGCGCCGCGGGATTTGATGCCGTGGACGGGCTGTCCATGCTGATTGGCCAGGCCGCGGTCGCCTTTGAGCGGTTCTTCGGCCGTTCCCCGCCGCGCGATGCGGACGCCGAATTGCGGGAGATTCTGTGCAGGTGACGACTCGGCCGCGAATTCTCGGACTCACCGGCTCGATCGGAATGGGCAAGTCGGCAGTGGCGCAGATGCTGCGCGAACTTGGCGTTCCGGTGTTCGACTCCGACGCCGCGGTGCATGAGCTGCAGGGGCCGGGCGGTGCCTTGCTGCCGGCGATCGAAGCGGCCTTTCCGGGCACGACGGGGGCTCGGGGAGTCGACCGCCAGAAGCTCGGGACCGCGGTGTTCGGGGACAAGGAAAAGCTCGCGCGGCTCGAAGCCATCGTGCATCCCGCCGTCGCGGCGATGCGGAAAGAATTCCTTGACGGAAATTCCGGCAAGCCGCTGGTCGTCTTCGACATTCCCCTGCTTTACGAAAAGGGCGGAGCGCAAGGTCTGGACGCGGTTGCCGTCGTTTCCGCGCCGCCCGAAATGCAGCGCGCACGCGTGCTGGCGAGGCCGGGCATGACGGTGGAGAAGTTCCAGCAGATCCTTTCCCTTCAGGTGCCGGACGCCGAAAAGCGCGCCCGGGCCGATTTCGTGATCGATACCGGTACGAGTCTGGCCGAAACGCGCGATCAGGTGGCCGGCATCGTGGCCGCGTTGATTAGCGCGTAATTTCCACGTCCAGGCCCTTGCTTCCCGGGGCCGGCAGGCAGATATGAGGACTAATGCGAGAGATCATCTTCGATACCGAAACGACGGGTCTCGATCCGCGAAACGGTGACCGGATGGTCGAGATCGGTTGCATCGAAATGATCAACCGGGTGCTCACTGGCCGCACCTTCCATGCCTACTTCAATCCCGGCCGGGCCATGCCGGCCGAGGCGGAGGCGGTGCACGGGCTCTCAAACACCTTTCTCGCCGACAAGCCCCTCTTTGCCGAGCTTGCGCTGGAACTGCTCGAATTCATCGAGGACAGCCCGATGATCGCGCACAATGCGGAGTTCGACTTCAACTTCATCAACTTCGAGCTGGCGCTTTGCGGCCATCCCGAGGTTTGCCGCACGCGTATGGTCGATACCGTGGCGCTCGCCAAGGTGCGTCACCCCGGCGCCAAGCTCTCGCTCGACGCGCTGTGCACGCGCTACGGGATCGATCGCAGCCATCGCACACGGCACGGCGCCTTGCTCGACGCCGAGCTGCTGGCGCAGGTCTATGTCGAGCTTCGCGGCGGTCGTCAGATCGGCTTCGAGCTTGGCGCTGCCGCTGCCGAGATCGTGACGGTGACGAAGGTTCTTGTACGAAAGGACCGACCTTTCCGTCAGCCGCGTCCCCACGCGGCCACCGAAGAGGAGCTTGCTGCCCATGCGCAATTCCTCAAATCGGTCGATGCCCCGCTTTGGGGTGCCTGAACTCTAGCAGAGGAGAATACGCCCATGGATATCCGCGTCTCCGGTCACCAGGTCGATACAGGCGAAGCCCTCCAGGTCCACGTCGGTGAACGTCTCACGGGGATCGTCGACAAGTACTTCAACCGGGCCCTGTCCTCGCAAGTGACTTTCGGGCGAGCGCCGGCGGGTGCGTTCCGATGCGACATCATCATGCACGTCATGCAGAACCTGGTTCTCAAGGCCACGGGCATGGCCCATGACGCCCACCTGGCGCTCGATCAGGCGGCTGAAAAGATCGACAAGCAGCTTCGCCGCTACAAGCGCCGCCTCAAGGACCGGCACGAGCAGGTCGCTCATGCCCTTGCCGCGGAAGAGGCTGCCTACACCATCTTCGAAGAACCGCCTGCCGAGCACGAAGTGGAAATCGAGGCGGACGCGCCCGTCGTCATCGCGGAGACGCGTGTCGACATTCCGGAAGCCACCGTTTCCGACGCGGTCATGATGCTCGACCTGCGCAATACTACGGCGTTGCTGTTCAAAAATGCTGGTACTGGCCGCCATAATATGGTTTACCGCCGCGGCGACGGCTCAATCGGCTGGGTTGAACCGCACTGACGCCGAACAGCGGCTTCACACGGCGTTGAATTCCTGATTGGAGAGGAGGAGATAACTCCCGGTTTTCCGGGAGTTAGCGCCGCATAACAGCAGTTGCCAAGGTAAAGATCAGAATCAGAATCGAAATGAATGCTCTTTTTACTCTGCTGCCGGAGGCGGTCACGACAACCGCGGCGGACAGCAAGGATCTCATCATGGGCGAGCTCGCCAGCCTTTTTGCGAGGGTCTACGACCTGGATCGGGATGCCGTTCTGGAACGGATGCTCGAGCGTGAGGAATTGGGCAGCACCGGCTTCGGCCGCCGGATCGCCATACCGCATGCCCGCATTGTCGGCCTGAACCGGCCGGTGGCGGCCTTCATGCGGCTGGAAACGCCGGTCGAATTCGATGCGGCCGACGGTGTGCCGATCGATATCGTTTTCGGCCTCCTTTCGCCGGAGGGTGCGGGCGCGGCGCACCTCCACGCCCTTGCGGCAATTTCCCGGATGATGCGCGACGAGCGCATGCACGAGGACCTTATTGCCGCTTCGGGGCCCGAGGTGCTCTACAGCCTGCTGAGCAACGTCATCGAACGCGATGCCGCCTGACCCTGCATCGGGAGGCGACACGGACGCCACGGGAGCGGGCCTGCACTGGCGGGCGCTGGAAGGGCTCTACGCATCCGCGCCGATCAACGCCATGTTTCCCTCGCGGCTGGAAATCCTGGGCGAGGGCCTTTCGCGCATCACCTTCGATGTCGAGTCCGTTACCTTTCATGCCGCCGGTGCAGCGCACGGGACGATCTACTTCAAGATGCTCGACGACGCGGCATTCTACGCGGCGAACACGCTCATAACCGATCGTTTCCTGCTGACCACCTCCTTCAACCTGCTGCTGAGCAAGCCGATCCGCGGCGGCAGGGTAGTGGCCGAAGGCCGATGGATCAGCGGCCGCAGGCGCGTTCTGGTGGCAGAAGCGCGCCTGGTCGATCAGGCGGGTGACGAAGTGGGCCGCGGCACCGGCACTTTCATACGCTCGCATATTCCTCTTTCGGGCCTTCCCGGCTACTCGGCCGCGGCGGGCGCCTGAGATGGAGCCGCGCCTTCCCGCGCATCTCGAAGTGGCGGGCCTGATTCGGCGGGTTGAGGCCGCGGGAGGTTTCGCAACCGTTCTCAGGAAAGGTGAACACGACGCCGGCACGATAATGATCGTGTTCACGGAAAAAGACGAAAATACACGGATATACGAGCGCATGCCGCAGTTGGATGGCAGTCGCCAATGGCAGTGTTCGAAAAAGCAAGATCCTGAAAACGCAGGGGAAATCATCTCCTATATACAACGCCGCGGCAGTCAGGATCCCGACCTCTGGGTCGTCGAACTGGACATCGCAGATGGCGAGCGCTTCATCGGATTATCTTAATTAACTCGGTTGACTTGCAAGACGCGCAAGGTATCGGCGTGCTGCAAGCGCGAAAGCGGCTCGGTAGGCAGTTCGGCCATATCAGCTAGCACGCAGACGGGGGATCGTCGGCAGGCGCGGACAGGAATCGAATGCCCGCATCAGGGCTTCTGTCTGCCCCTGTGTCTGATGGGTCCACCGCTTTTGACCAAGGCAAATGCGAACCAAGGTGCAGTGGGCGAGCGCGATGGCGCTGGCCGCAACGGTATTGACCGCATTGTTCAGCGCCCAGGGCTCGGGCGCAGCCGCATCGGACGTAATTCCGATGCTGGTGGAACAGGGCCCCTCGATGAAGTTCGTTTCCGAACCGGTCGTCCAATCCATCCTGCGCGAGGATGAGGGGAAACCGGGAGCCGCTGCCGATGACAGCGCGAATTCCCTGGCGGAACTGGTGGCGGAGCAGCCGACCGACCAGCCGCTCGACAGCCAGATGCGCTGTCTGGCATCCGCCATCTACTTCGAAGCGCGAGGCGAATCGCTGGAAGGCCAGCTTGCCGTTGGCCGGGTGATCGTCAATCGTGCTGAGTCCGGCCGCTTTCCTTCCAGCTACTGCGGCGTCGTGTACCAGCCGGCGCAGTTCTCCTTCATCCGCGGCAATGCAATGCCGAAAGCGCGCGAGGACTCAGAGAGCTGGCGGCGGGCTGTCGCTATTGCGCACATTGCCGTTGACGGAAGCTGGAAAAGCAATGTCACGGGCGCCCTCTTCTTCCACGCTACAAGCGTGTCGCCCGCCTGGCGCCTGACGCGTGTGGCGCGCGTGGACAATCACGTTTTCTATCGGTGAAGCTGGGCTGGAAGCCCGGCCCGGCGCGATGACGAGCGCTCAGCCCCGCAGCTCGACCCAGACCGGCGCATGGTCGCTGGCCTTCTCGCGCCCGCGATGAGCCTTGTCGACGCCGCAGCCGATCAGGCGGTCGGCCAGTTCAGGCGAAAGCAGTGCGTGGTCGATGCGAAAGCCGTGATCCCGCTGCCAGGCGCCGGCCTGATAGTCCCAGTAAGTCCAGATACCGCCACGGGGGTTGTGGGTCGCCAGCGCGTCGGTCCAGCCGTCGCCGAGCAGGCGGAAATAGGCATCGCGCGATTCGGGCTGCATCAGGGCGTCTGAAGCCATTGCGGACGGTGACCATACGTCCCGGTCGGTGGGGATCACGTTGAAATCGCCGGTGACCACGGCGGGGACCTCCTCGGCGGCGATCGCGGCCATGCGGTCCCTCAGGCGGTTCATCCAGCGCAGCTTGTAATCGAATTTCGGGCCGGGGACCGGGTTGCCGTTGGGAAGATAGATGCACACGACCCTCAGGCCGAAGACGTCCGCTTCAAGATAGCGCGAGTGATCGTCCTCGGGCTCGCCGGCCAGGCCGCGCTGGATTTCGACGGGCGTCTCGCCGTCTGCCAGGATGGCGACGCCGTTGAAGCCCTTCTGCCCATGCCAGACTGCCCTGTACCCCAGCTTCTCGAACTGGTCGGCCGGAAAGCTCTCGTCCTGGCACTTGATCTCCTGCAGGCAGGCGACGGCGGGCCGCGTTTCCTCCAGCCACTCCAGCAGGCGCGGCAGGCGCGCCCTGGTGCCGTTGATATTGAAGCTTGCGATTTTCATGGCGCCTTGTCGGCAGGTGGCGATGCCCTCGTCAAGGCAAAACCGGGATCGGCGTCAGACGCTGAAGCTCGACCCGCAGCCGCACCCGGCGGTCGCGTTGGGATTCTCGACCTTGAAGGCCGCTCCGCCCAGCGATTCGACATAATCGACGACGCAGCCGCTGACGAGATCCAGGCTCACGGGATCGACCACCAGCTTCACGCCGTCGGTCTCCGTGACCAAGTCCTCCTCATCAGGCGCGTCGGCAAGGCCGAACTTGTACTGAAAGCCGGAACATCCGCCCCCCTCCACCGAGAGGCGCAGAATGGCCGGCTTGCTCTGCCTGGCGGCAATGGCCGCCACACGCGCCGCGGCGGAAGTGCTGAGTGTCAGGGATTGCTGGTCCATGCCTGCGGATGTAGGCGCACCCGCCCGGCGCGACAAGCCGTTCGCAGCCCCGGCTGCTGACGCGAGCCGGTTTCAGGCCATCTGAATGTACTCGCGCATCGCCGCCGCCTCCGATTCGACCTTCTCGATGCGGTACTTGACGAGATCGCCGATCGACACGAGGCCGACCATGCGCTCGCCCTCGATCACCGGCAGGTGACGGATGCGGCGCCGCGTGATCAGCGCCAGGGCGGCCAGCACCGACATGTCCGGCGTCACGGTCACGGGCGGAGCCGTCATCACCTCGCTCACCGGCCGGTGCAGGACATCGGGCCCGAACTCGTGAAGGCGATAGATCACGTCGCGTTCGGAGAACATTCCGGCAAGAGTGTCGCCGTCGAGCACGGGCAGCGCGCCGATACGCTTTTCGGCCAATATTCCGGCGGCTTCGCGCACGGTCGTGGAGACCTGGCAGGTAAGAACAGTATCGCGGCCTTCGATGATCCGCCTGATCGTCATGATCATACTCTCCCTGTTTCAACTCTTGAGCGGCTCGAGAATATCACAGTGCCCCGCCCCTAGCCACTTCGACGGAATTCACCATGCCAACCGGGCTCCAATGCCTTGCGAACGCACCTGCGAGCGCCCAGATGAGGGCGATGATACCGCGCTCCCCCCTCGAAGACCCGGTCAATGCCGCCTATGCCTGGGGCCGTTTCCGCCGCATCATGCGCTGGATGATGGCGACCACGGTGGCGCTGGTGATAGTGGCTCTCAGCGTGCTCTACCGATCTAACGGGATGGTCTCGGTCCACCTTTACATCGCAACGGCGCTGGGCATCGGCTTCACCATGCTGCTGGCATCGGCGCTGATGGGGCTGGTGTTTCTCTCGAGCGGCACCGGCCTCGACGATGCGGTCGTGGACCCGATGAAGGACGAACTGGACCGCTGACAGACTTATTCCGGCCGCAGCCGGAATTCCTCCACGGGCTCCCCGCCGATCAGGTGTTCCTGGATGATCCGCTCCAGCACATCCTCGTTGCAGGAATGATACCACACACCCTCGGGCCAGATGACCGCGATGGGGCCGGCGGCGCAGATGCGCAGGCAATCGGCCTTGGTGCGGGCGACGCCGCCCCCCGTTCCCCCTTCGGGGCCATCGAGCCCGAGCTGCTTGAGCCGCTTCTTCAGGTATTTCCAGGAGGCATGGCCCTGTTCGGGTGAGCAGCATTCACCCTTCTGCGATTCGGCGCAGAGGAAGACGTGGTGCCTGACATTTTCGCCGCCGGTCTTGGTCAGAGCCTCGCGCGCGCGCTGAATTTCGGGTTTGGACATGCCCCGCAAGTAAGGAGCGGACAAGCTCAGGTCCAGACCCGCAGGCTCCCGCCGGCGGGGATCAGCCCTTCTTGCCGACGATTCGCGAAATCTCTGCGGCGACCATGCGCTCGACAAGCGGCGGCAGGTTCTTTTCCAGCCATTCGGCCAGGGCCGGGCGAAGCAGTTCGCGCGCCAGTCCTTCAAGCGAGGTCTCGCCGGAGCGGACGATCTGCGGCGGTGCCCCGGGCTCGGAGAGCATGGCGAGGGCCGCGAGCGATTCGCGCATCGAATTACGGGTTTCCGCCTGGACCAGCGCCGGCTCGTCTTCAGCACCTTCGTGCTCAAGCTCTGCGGTTTCCGGCAACTCGAGCACATCTTCGTCATCGACGGGCTCGTCCCCGGTCACTCCTTCGCTGGCGCGGCGGTTGCGTTCGGCACGGGCGCCGGCGCGATTGTCGCGCGCGATCACCTGCTTGATCGACTGGAGAATCTCCTCGACCGACGGTTCTCCGCTCTGACGCATCGCTACAGTCCCCTTCGAATGCCCCCGAATCGAACGCGCACGCCGTGGCTGCCCCGATTCGGCACGCGCGCTCATTGCTGCGGAATGTCTCCGCCCTGCACCGGCGTGTCAACGGTGCGCGTCGATCTGGCTGCCGGAGCCGGATCGTCGTCCCAGTCGAAGAACTTGTTCCTGACCCGCTCGTAGTTCGCCTCGGGGTCATAGAGTGCGCCGCCGTCGAGGTTGAGATCGCGCGCCTCGGCCCGGCCCATGGCGGCGAGCAGCGTGAAGCCGGCGACATAGGCATTGCGCCGCGCCGTGACGAGCTGGACCTGGGCGTTGAGCAGTTCCTGCTCGGCATTGAGAATGTCGAGAATGGTGCGATTGCCGACCGTGTTTTCCGCCCGGACGCCTTCGAGGCTGAGCTGCGCCGCATCGACCGCCACCTGGGTTGAGCGGATCAGGTCGTTCGCGGCCATCCACGAACTGTAAGCGGAACGGACCTGGGCGATCACGTCGCGTTCGACGGCGATTTCCTGCTCGAGTGCGGTCTGCGACTGGGCCTGGGCCTGCCGGCGCTGCGCTGCGGGCAGGCCGCCCTGGAAGATCGGGATCGAGATCCTCGCGCCGGCCTGCGCCGATTTCTCGGTCTGCGCGAATTCGCCTCGCCCAGCGCCGCCGAGCGTGCCGAAATAATCATTGTACCCGCCGGAGGTGAAGAGGCTGACGGTCGGCAGGCGCCCTGAGCCGGCGACGTCGATGTCCTTGTCGGCGGCCTTGGTGCGTTCCCGCGCCGCGATAAGGTCGGGATTGCGTTCGAGTGCCTGCTGGACCGCCTCGTCCGGGGTAGCGGGGAGATTTGGCAGCGGCGGCGGCGGCTCGAGCGTGCCCGGCGCCTTGCCGATGATCTGGATGTAGCTTTCGCGCGCGGCGGCGAGGTTCGCTTCGGCGGTGCGCAGGTCGCTCTGCGCGAGGGCCAGGCGGGATTGCGACTGGGCGACGTCGGTGCGCGTGAGATCGCCGATCTCGAAGCGGTCGCTGGTCGCCTGCAGGTTGACCGCAAGAACATTTACGTTCTTGAGGTTCAGCCCGACGATCGCTTCATTGCGGATGACATCCATGTAGGCAGCGACGACGGACGAGAAGATAGAGCTTTCGGTTCCCCGCAGGTCCGCCTGCCCCGCCTCGACCCGGAATTTTGCCGCCTTCACCCTGTTCTTCACCGCTCCGCCCGAATAGACGGGCACGCCGAGTTCCGCGCTGAGGTTCAGCGCCCGCTCCGGGTTGGTGAAGGCATTGGCGCTGCGCTTCACGAATTCGGTATAGGCGGCGTCGGCGCTGACGTTGGGACGACCGGCCGCCTTGGCGATCGGAACACCCTCGTCAGTGGCGCGCTGCTGCGCGCGCGCCGCCTCGAGCGAAGGGTTCGTCTCGTAGGCCAGGACCAGGGCTTCACGCAGGGTGTCGGCATGAACCGGCGATGCCGGCGCCGTCGCGGCGCAGGCGATGCCTGCCAAGAGCCCGGCGCGTCCCCCCACGAACCGGGCCACGTTCAGAAGCTCCAGCGCTTGGGAGCCGCGAATTCGGGAAGGGCGGGAATGCCGATTTCGGCGAGCGGCAACAGCGCGACGGTGCCGCCCGCCTTCCGGCCGGTCGCGAGACGGGAAACACCGCGCTCGATCAGGCCCGTGACCAGCCGGCCATCATCGGCAAGCAGGGCAGCCACGTTTGCGGGCAGTTCCTCGACAGCGCCGTCGATCACGATCAGCGAATAACGCCCTGTTCCGGCCATGGCGGCGGCATCGGCCGGGGCCAGTGCGTCGAGCGAGCCGACCATCGGGCGCAGCAGGGCGGCAAGATAGCCGTTGCCGTCGCCGATGAGCAGCGCCTTGTCCGCGGGCGTGGGCTCGGCTTCGGCCAGCATCTTCGCCTGGACCAGCGGTGCTGCCAGGAAGCGTCCGTTGCCGAGCGCGATCGCCCGGTCGATATAGGCGGCATCCCGCATGGTCTCAGGCACGAAGTCCTCGCGCGCGATTTCGGCCATGGCGGCGAGCACCCACGGTTCGTTCACCCCGCTGGTCCGCAGCTGGCTTTCGATCATGGCACGGCGTGCCGGGCTTACGGACTTGGCGGCGGCGAGAGCGGACCGATCCTCGGTCGACATCATTACGAGCAATTCCCTCATGCTTGCGAGGCTGATGACGGGAAAGCCCCTTGCCTCGCAAATTCGGCATTTGTGGGGCGCCTTCTAGGCGAAGGCATTGAATACGCCAAGTGTCTTGAGAATGCGCCGGTCGATCCGTCACAGCGCTTTGACGATCCGCGCGTCCGCGCTTATGGGAGCGGCAAATTCCAAGGTATCCGCGAACCGGGAGCGTATAATTCCATGGCCGAAATGGTGACCATCCGCGAAGACGACCTGATCGAGAGTGTCGCCGACGCCCTGCAGTACATCAGCTATTACCATCCGATGGACTACATCCGCGCCCTGGGTGAAGCCTATGAGGCCGAGCAGGGCCCGGCCGCGAAGGACGCCATCGCGCAAATCCTCACCAACAGCCGCATGTGCGCCGAAGGGCACCGCCCCATCTGCCAGGATACCGGCATCGTCAACGTCTTCATCGAATGGGGCCAGAACTGCCGGCTGGAATCCGGACGGTCGCTGCAGGAGGTCGTCGATGAAGGCGTGCGCCGCGCCTACAACAACCCGGACAACAAGCTGCGCGCCTCGGTGCTGACCGACCCCGCCTTCACCCGCCGCAACACCAGGGACAACACCCCCTGCGTGCTGCGGGTGGAGATGGTGCCGGGATCGAAGGTCTCGGTCGACGTCGCTGCGAAGGGCGGCGGTTCCGAGAACAAGTCCAAGTTCAAGATGATGAACCCCAGCGATTCGATCGTGGACTGGGTGCTGGAGATGCTGCCGCAGATGGGCGCCGGCTGGTGCCCGCCGGGCATGCTGGGCATCGGCATCGGCGGGACCGCGGAGCATTGCGTCTATCTCGCCAAGAAGGCGCTGATGGAGCCGATCGACATGGCCCAGCTCAAGCAGCGGGGGCCGCAGAACGATATCGAGGCGCTGCGCATCGAGATCTTCGACAAGGTCAATGCGCTCGGCATCGGCGCGCAGGGCCTTGGCGGGCTGTCGACCATCCTCGACGTCAAGATTGCCGACTGGCCCTGCCACGCGGCCGGCAAGCCCGTCGCCATGATCCCCAACTGCGCCGCCACCCGGCACGCGCACTTCACGCTGGACGGCACTGGCCCGAAGTTCCTCGAGACCCCGAAACTGGACGAATGGCCGCAAGTCCAGTGGGCGCCGAGCAAGGAAGCCCGGCGCGTCAACCTCGATACGCTGACGGCCGAGGAGGTGCAGATCTGGAAGCAGGGCGACCGCCTCCTGCTCAACGGCAGGATGCTGACCGGCCGCGACGCCGCGCACAAGCGGATCCAGGACATGCTGGCCAAGGGCGAGGAACTGCCCGTCGATTTCCGCGGCCGCGTGATCTACTACGTCGGTCCGGTAGATCCGGTGCGCGACGAAGTCGTCGGCCCCGCCGGCCCCACCACCGCGACGCGCATGGACAAGTTCATGGACGTCATGCTGGACCAGGGCCTGCTCGCCTGCGTCGGCAAGGCTGAGCGCGGTCCCGCCGCCACCCAGTCGATCGCCAATCACAAGTCGGCCTACCTCATGGCCGTGGGCGGCGCGGCCTATCTGGTCGCCCGCGCAATCAAGGAGGCCAAGGTCGTCGGTTTCGAAGACCTCGGCATGGAGGCGATCTACGAATTCACGGTCGAGGACATGCCGGTGACGGTCGCGGTCGATTCCGAAGGCAAGAACGTCCACCAGATCGCGCCGCTGGTCTGGAAGGAAAAGATCGCCCGGGAAGGCCTGCTCGTCGGCTGATCGGGTCGGGTTCCCCGCCCGCGCGGGCCGGGCTTCGACCAACGGCCTACCGGGTTCGACCGGAGAACTGGCGCGGAGGGCTCCTTTCGCGCTATCCGGATCGGTTATGACCGACACCACAAGCCAGCCCAGGGTGCCCGCGCGCCTGGTCCTGCTTTCGCTGGCCGCTCTCTGGGCGTGCTATTTCCTCGTGGCGACGCTACGCGGGGCGGTCATGGGCTTCGACCTTGGCTGGCCGATCGTGTCGCGCCGGCTGACGATCTGCATCATCTCCATGCTGCTGATGGCGGCGGTCTGGCCTTTGCTGCAGATACTCGACCGCA
>DATEJH010000020.1:0-19855 GCA_035278205.1 Novosphingobium sp.
GCGCCGTTCAGCAGAAGAACCGCCCGGTCGGACGCTGGAGGCGCGGCCGCGACTTGCATCGCGCCCCGTCCCTCGGCGCCGGCCCGAGACACCGTCGGGGGTGTACCTGCCCCTGCGGATGGGCGGGACATATAACCCAAATGGTTCTAACTGTCAAGCTGAAATCACCACTCAGCCCGACCCACCGTCGCCCCCGCGCATGCGGGGGTCCCGCTGTTTGGACCTGTCGGTTCGCACCCACGCCAGAAGCGGGGGCCTGAAGAAGGAAGCGGCTTCGCGGAACGCGCGAACTCTCCGCGTCTGGGCGCGAGATATTCCTTTCTCAGGCGGAACGGCCCGGCGCAGCCGGTTGCGAAAAAGACACCCGCCGGATCGCTCCCGCGAGTGTCCTGTTGTCAAGCGGCGCCGACGGTCAGCGGATGCGGACGGGTACGAAGACTGCCGGCTGGCCGCGCGGTTGGACGCGAAGGAGGAGGGCGGTGCGGCCTTCGGTCTTGGCAGCCCGGATCGCCTGCTCCAGGTCGGCCTTGGTGGCGAGATCCTGGCCGTTTGCCTGCAGCAGGATGAAGCCGCGGGCAAAGCCCTTCTGGCCGGCATCCGAGTTCGGATCCGCTGCTACGACCACCAGTCCCTTCGTGCCCTCGGACGCGCCGAGCTGGCGGGCGATCGTCGGTGTGAGGGGGGTGACGGAAAGGCCGATCGATTTCTCGACGAAGCCCTGTTCCTGCTGCGTGGGCGGGTTGTTGAACGGGTCAGCGCCCTGCTGACCGCCCTCGGGAGCGAAGTTCTGCTGCAGTTCGTCCTGGCTCGGCCGCGTGGCAACCGTGACGTCAAGTGTAAGGCGCTGGCCGTTGCGGATCACCTCGACCGGAATGCGGGTGCCGGGCGCGGTATTGGCAACGAGGTAGGAAAGGGTCTGGTCCTGCGTGACTTCCTTGCCGTTCACCTTCACCACGACATCGCCGGCCTTCATGCCGCCCTTGGCGGCCGGTCCGCCCGGCTCGACGACCTGGATGAACTCGCCCTTGTTATGCTCAAGGCCCAGCGATTCGGCGAGATCGTCGTTGAGCGGCTGGATCTGCACGCCGATGTAGCCGCGCTTGATCGCCTCGCCCTTGATCAGTTTCTGCACGATCGGGGCAGCGGTTTCGGCCGGAATGGCGAAGCCGATGCCGACGCTGCCGCCTGTGGGCGAAAAGATCGCGTTGTTGATGCCGATGACCTGCCCGTTCATGTCGAACATCGGCCCGCCCGAATTGCCCCGGTTGATCGCGGCATCGGTCTGCAGGTAACGGTCATAAGCGCCGCCGGCGCCGGTGTTGCGGTAGACTGCGGAGATGATGCCCGCCGTCACCGTGCCGCCAAGGCCGAACGGGTTGCCGATGGCGACGATCCAGTCGCCCACGCGCGCATGACGGGAATCGCCGAACTTGACGAAGGGCAGCGCTTTCTTCGCGATGATCTTGAGCACGGCGAGGTCGGAATCGGCATCCTTGCCGACCAGCTTGGCCGGATATTCGTCGCCATTGGCCATGGTGACGGTGATCGATTCCACCTCTCCCTGCCCGTCCGCCGTGATCACGTGGTTGTTGGTGACGACATAGCCGTCGGCGCTGATGATGAAGCCCGAGCCGAGCGACTGCGCCTCGCGCGTCTGCGGGCCGCCGGGGGTGCCCGGTCCGCCGAAAAGCCCTTCGAACGGGGTGCCGGCGAAGGGGTTGTTCTGCTGTACCTGGATGCGCTGACGCGTGGAGATATTGACCACGGCCGGCGCCAGTTGCTGGGTCAGGTCCGCGAAGCTGCCGGGCGCTCCGCTCCGGGGGACCACCTGGGCCATCTGGCTCGCTTCGTTCTGCGCGACTTGCGCTCCCGCCGGATAGCCGGTTGCCAGCGAGAGGGTTGCGCCTCCGACCAGGAGCGCGGCTGTCAATCCATAAGCGTATCGCACTGGCTTCACGTCCTTTGATTCCTCCGTTTGACGGCTACCCATCGGTCCCGCCCCGATTGAAGCCGCAGAAGCTTAACCGGATTTGAATGGGCCCATTTCCGCCATTTTTCGACCGTCCGCCTGAGGTCAGGGCTCCTTGAAGTGCTTGAGATAGGCGTTGTCCGGCGAAATCAAAATGGTCTTTTCGTCCTGATCCTTCGCGAAGGAGAAGTCGTAGCTCTGCATCGCCCGGTAGAAATCGTAGAAGGCCGCATCCTGGCCGAAACTGTCGGCGTAGATCTTTGCCGCCCGCGCCTCGGCGTCGGCGCGGATGATCTGTGCGTCCTTCTGCCCCTGGGCGGTGATGGTCTTGGCCTCTTCCTGGCGCGCCGCATCCATGCGCGCAAAGGCGCTTTCGAGAGCACCCTCGGGCAGGTCGGCGCGCTTGATCTGCACGTCGACGATCCGGGCGCCGTATTCGCGGGCCTCGCGGTCCAGGCCATCGCGGATGTTCTCCATCGCCTTGCCGCGTTCGGCGGTGAGCAGCGACTGGAATGTGCGCTTGCCCAGTTCCTGGCGCAGCACCGAGGACAGGATCGGCTCGAGCTGCTGCGTCACGCGCTCGGTAGTGCCGGCGGTCTGGACCATGCGGATCGGATCGACAATGCGGTAGCGGGCATAGGCATCGACGATCAGGCGGTCCTGATCGGTGGAAAGCACCTGCTGCTGCTGCATGTCCACCGAGAGGAGGCGCTTGTCGATCCGCTGCACCTGGTCGAACAGGGGTATGCGGAAATGAATGCCGGCATCGGTTCGGCCGTAATCGGCCCCGGGATCGTAGGCGTTGTACACCGCGACCGGCCGGCCGGTGCGGATGACCACGGCCTGCTCGTTCTCGGGCACGATGATGACGCTCATCATCAGGATGACGACGACGGCGGCGGCGGCGATCCAGGCGGCCTTGTAGTCCTGCCAGAGGTTGGACATCACTGGCCTCCGCTCGTGGTGACGCCGGGGGTGGCGCTATTGGCCGGGGCGCGGCGCCTGGCTTCTGGCAGCGGCAGGTAGGGCAGGACCCCCTTTTCGTCGGATATGACGGTGTCGTTATCGCGCAGAACGCGCTCCATCGTCTCGTAATACATGCGCCGCTTGGTGACCTCGGGGGCGAGCTTGTACTGCTGGTAGACCTTGTCGAAAGCCGTGGCGTCGCCCTCCGCGCGGGCGAGGAGCTGCTGGGCCCAGGCACGCGCCTCCGAACGGTCGCGTTCCGCTTCCTGCTGGGCCACGGTGACCTGCTGGAAAGCCGAGACGACCTTGCCCGGCGGGTCGGCCTTCTTGATTTCCACGCCCTGGATCTCGACGCCCGACTTGTAGTAGTCGAGGATGCGCTGCATCCGCTCGCGCACGTCCTGCTCGACTTCGGCGCGGCCGGCGCCCGACAACGCCTGGTTGAGCGAGATCTGCGCTACCGAGGCACGCATCGCCGCTTCGGCCACTTCGCGGATCGTCTCCTTCGGATCGGCGAGACGGAACTTGTAGTCCTTCACGTCCTTGATGTTCCAGCGCACGAGATAGCTGAGGTCGATAAGGTTCTTGTCGCTCGTCAGCACCAGCTTCTCGCTCTCGTTCTCCGGGATCGTGTCGACCGTGAAAGTGCGGACGTCCTCCACGTCGACGTGTTCGATCGGCCAGGGCAGCGTGAAGTTCACGCCCGAATCGATGGTGCGCGAATACTTGCCGAAGCGAGTGACGACGGCCTGTTCCTTGGGCCCGATCGTATGGATGCTCGAAAGCACGATGAGCGCGAGGACGGCGGCGCCGATGCCGATCGGCAGCCAGGACTTGCCGTCCGGCCGCCGCGGCAGGCCGGGAAAGCCGCCGCCGGGCCCGTCCGAACCGCCGCCGGGCCGGCGCGGATCGCGCGCGCGGAAAATATCCTCGATGCTGGCCGACCGGCGGGGAGGCGTGCCTCCGCTCGGCAGCCAGGGATTGCGCGGGCCGCGCTGTTCTCCGGGCTTGTCGCCGCTCTTGTCTTCGCCGCCTTCCTTGCCGGTCTCCGCCGGCTCGCCATCGTCCCTGTCACTGCCCTTGTTCCCGCCGCCCCATGGGCTGCGGCGTCCGGACATGGCAAGACCAACGCGGGCGATTGCACCACTTATTGCTTTCATGCAGCCATCTATAGGTGCCCTATCCGCACAAAAACAGTGCCTCTCTTGCCCTTTTTCGTCCGGTGCGCCACCTCAGCGCCGAGAGCTGACAGCGGAGACGACATGACGAACGAGGAAGCCGGTGGACTGAAGGCACTGCTGCCGCCCGATGCGGCCGCGCGGCTGCAGTCGCTGCGGCTGGCGGACGGCAGGGCGACGCTCGTGCTCGATGCGACCGGCCTGCCCGGGCCCGCCCGCGATGCGCTGGAAGCGGCGGCGAAGCAGGCGCTGCAGGACGCGCCCGGCGTTGCCGAAGTGCGCGTGGCGATGATGGCGGACAAGGTCGAACGCAGGATCATCGCGGTCGCTTCGGGCAAGGGCGGGGTCGGCAAGTCGACCCTCGCGGCCAATCTTGCGGTGGCGCTGGCGCGGCAGGGGCGCAAGGTCGGCCTCGTCGATGCCGATATCTACGGCCCCTCGCAGGCGAGGCTGCTGGGGACCGAAGGCAAGCGTCCGGTCGCGCACGACAACCGGCTGGTGCCGGTCGCGAGCCCCTGGGGCGTGCCGGTCCTTTCCATGGCGCACTTGTCCGATCCCGGCCAGGCGATCGCCTGGCGCGGGCCGATGGCCTCGGGCGCGCTGACGCAGTTGCTCGAAGGGCATTGGGACAACGCGGAGATCCTGATCGTCGACATGCCCCCGGGCACGGGCGACGTCCAGCTTACCGTGATGCAGAAGTTCAAGCCGGCCGGCGCGGTGATCGTCTCGACGCCGCAGGACCTCGCGCTGATGGATGCCACCCGCGCGATCGAGCTGTTCGAGAAAGGGGGCATTCCCGTCATCGGCGTGGTCGAGAACATGGCGGGCTACGCCTGCCCCCACTGCGGCGAAATGAGCGACCCGTTCGGCGCCGGCGGGGCGGAAGCGGCAGCGAGGTCGATGGGCCAGGCCTTCCTTGGACGCATCCCGCTCGACATAGTGATCCGGCGCGAAAGCGACGCCGGAAATCCCCCCGCCGCTGGCGAAGGACCGCAGGCCGAAGCCTTCGCCGATCTCGCCCGCAAGGTCTCCGGCTGGCTGGAAGGGAAGGCCCGCCGCTGATGGCCCTGACGCGCCGAGGCATCCTGATCGGCACTCTGGCCGGCGGCGGCCTTGCGATCGGCTATTTCCTGCGCCCGCGCCGCTTCCCCCTGCCGCTGGGGCCGGGCCCGGACGAATATGCTTTCGGCGCCTGGATCAAGATCGCGTCGGACGGGGTCCTCTCGGTCGCGGTGCCGCAGGTCGAGATGGGGCAGGGGGTGACCACGCTGATCCCGCAGATCGTCGCTCATGAGCTTGGTGCCGACTGGCGGCAGGTGGCCGTCGAGCCGGCGCCGACCAGCGCCTGGTACGCCAACGCCGTGCTCGCGGCGCGCTGGGCGCCGCTGTGGATGCCGGCGTTCCCCGGCCTCGCCGATGAGCCAGACAGCGCCGTCGCGCGGCGCTGGGCCGAAGATAACCGCTTCAATGCGACGGCAGACGGTACCACGATCGCCGCCTACGAAGGGCCGTCCCGCGCCGCCGCCGCCTCGGCCCGCGCCATGCTGATGCAGGCGGCCGCGGCGCGCTGGAATGTCGCGTGGGAGGAGTGCGAGACGCAGGGCGGTCTGGTGATCCACGGCGCAAGGCACCTGCCTTTCGGCGCGCTTGCCGGCGAGGCCGCCGCTTTCTCTCCGCCCGACCCGCCGCCGTTGCGCGCCGACCCCGCGGCAGAATCGCCGGGCGAATTCCCGCGGGGCGCGAAGCTCGCTTATCCCCGCCTTGACCTGCCCTCGAAAGTGGACGGGTCCTGGAGGTTCGCCGGCGACGTGCGCTTGCCGGACATGGTCCACGCCTCCATCCGTCATGCGCCGCTCGGCAAGGCCCGGACCGCAGCGTACAACGAAGACGGCGCGAAGGGGCTTGGCGGCTTCCTGCGCTTTGTTCGCCACGAGGACTGGCTGGCGGCTGTCGCGCGCGACTGGTGGACGGCCGACACCGCGCTGACGCGGGCGGTTCCCCACTATCTCGCCTCCAACGCGGCAGACAGCAACCATGCGGATGCCGCGCTTGACGAGGCGCTGGAGAAAGGCGACGCCGAGCGCATCCATGGCCAGGGCGACATGGAGCAGGTGAAAGGCGGGCTGCCGCTGCAGATCCGCTACGAGATCGCCCCCGCCGTTCATTGCACGGTGGAAACCGCCAGCGCGACGGCGAGGCTGAAAGGGGGCCGGCTCGAACTCTGGGTGGGAACCCAGGCGCCGGAGGCGACGCGCAGGGCCGCGGCCGGGGCAGTCGGGCTGGGCCTGGACGACGTGGTGCTCTATCCGATGCCGATCGGCGGGAGCTTCGATCGCCGGCTCGAAGCCGGCCATGCTGTCGAGGCAGCGATTCTGGCCAGGGAAATCGGCAGGCCGGTGCAGCTGACCTGGTCGCGGCATCAGGAGCAGGCCGCCGGTCTGCCGCGCGCTCCGGTGGCTGCGGTGATGGCGGCGCGGACCGACGTCGAGGGCGGTCTGGTCGGCTGGCGGGCGCGCATCGCCGCACCGCCGAGCGTGCGCGAATTCGGCCGCAGGCTTTTCGGGGGGGAGACGCAGCAGGAGGCGATCGCATCGGTCGCGGGTGAGGCCGATCCCATGGCTCTCGAAGGCGCGGTCCCGCCATACGAGATCGCGAATGTCGCGATAGACCATGTACCGGCGCGCATCGATATGCCGACCGCGCGCATGCGCGGCAATTCGCATGGCTACACCGCCTTCTTCACCGAATCCTTCATCGACGAACTCGCGCACCGGGCCGGGCGCGAGCCGCTCTCCTACCGCATGGCCATGCTCGGCAAGGACCCGCGCCTCGCCGAGTGCCTGCAGCGCGCCGCGACGCTGTCGCAATGGGGCGGGGGCGGCGACAACAGCGGACAGGGCATTGCCTGCCACGCGATGCGGGGGGGACGCATCGCCGCTGTCGCCAGCGTGCGCCGCGACGAGAACGGCGCACGCGTCGAGAAGCTGACCGCGGTTGCGGACATCGGCCGGATCATCAACCTCGACATCGCGCTCCAGCAGATCGAAGGCGGGCTGATCTTCGGCCTCGGCCTCACCCTGGGCTGCAGCACGCGCTATACGGGCGGGCGGCCGGAGACCGAGAGCCTCGCCGAAATGGGGCTGCCGCTGCTCGCAGACAGCCCTGAGATCGAAGTGGGTTTCGTCGAAAGCAATGTCGACCCGGTCGATCCGGGCGAACTGGGCGTGGCGGTCGTTTCTCCCGCCGTTGCCAACGCGCTCTATTCCGCGACGGGTTACCGTTTCCGCCGCCTGCCGCTGTTTTCAGAGGAATTGTGATGCCTGCCCCTCAGCATGGTCCCGCAGATCACCCGCCGGTCGCGACCGGCGGCGTGGGTGTGCTGCTGGTCAACCTCGGCACGCCCGACGCGCCGACGCCCGATGCGGTGCGCCGCTATCTTGCCGAGTTCCTTTCGGACCCGCGCGTCGTCGAGATTCCGGCCATTGCCTGGAAGCCGATCCTGCACGGGCTCATACTGCGTACCCGTCCCGTCCGGTCGGCCCACGCCTATGCGCAGGTCTGGACCGATGAGGGTTCCCCTCTCGCCGTGATCACGGCGGCCCAGGCGCGCAAGCTGCAGGACCTCTTGGGGGAGGGCGTGCGGGTCGACTGGGCCATGCGCTACGGCAACCCGTCCATCGCGGACCGGCTGCAGGCAGTGATGGCGGCGGGCTGCGACCGCTTGCTGGTGGCGCCGCTCTACCCGCAGTATTCGGCCGCGACGACGGCTTCGGTGATGGACAAGCTGGGATCGGCGCTCCGCGGTCTGCGCTGGCAGCCTGCGCTGCGCACGCTGCCGCCCTATTTCGACGATGCGGCCTATATCGACGCGCTGGAGGCGGACATCGCCGGCCAGATCGGGGGGCTCGGCTTTGAGCCGGAAGTGCTGCTGTTGTCCTATCACGGTATGCCTGAACGAACGCTGCGGCTGGGCGATCCCTACCATTGCCACTGCCGCAAGACCTCGCGCCTGCTCGGCGAAAGGCTGGCGGCGCGCCTGCCGCGCTTGCGGGTCGAGACCGCTTTCCAGTCGCGCTTCGGGCGCGCCCGGTGGCTCGAACCGGCGACCGAGGCCGTCCTGCGGAAGGAGGCGAACAGCGGAACCCGCCGGCTCGCCGTTGCCGCGCCGGGCTTTTCCGCCGACTGCCTCGAAACCCTCGAGGAACTGGCGATCCGCGGCCGGGAGGTATTCCGGCGGGCGGGCGGGGAACTGTTCGCGGCGCTGCCCTGCCTCAACGATCGGCAAGCGGGAATGGCCATGCTGAAGTCGCTGGTCTCCCGCGAACTGGCCGGGTGGTGACAATAAATTAATTCCCGGCGTCGTTGACCTGATCCCGTTTTGTTCACACACTGTTCCGGCACGAGCAGGGAGTCGGAATGTGATGCCAGCCACCGATGTTTTCGAAGGCGACTTTTCCTATGGGGCTTCGACCGGCCTCTCCGGTGCGCGGTCCGTGTCGCTTTCGATCTTCGCCAACCGGTCGCACCTGCGGTCGGCATTGCGCGACGATGCCGTCGGCGCCGGGCTGCGGGTCCTTGCAGCCGGGCCCCTGCAGGATTTGCTGGACGCACCTTCCAGGCCGCTGGGCGACGTGGCGCTGATTGATTGTCCTCAGGTTGATGCGCGGACCGTGGCTGCGCTTGCGGACCTGGACCAGCGCGCCGCCTGCTGCGGAACCCGCCTCATCGTCTCGACCACGATCGAATCGCTCGACCCGGTATTTGCCTGCATGGACCAGTCCATGCCGACGCTGCTGATCGATCCGAACCGGGCGGAGCGGGTTCTGGCGCTCGGCCGCGTCCTTGCGGAATTTCCTGCCGCACGCCTGCGCGAATTGTCGGAGGACGACCGGCTGATGCTGCTGCGTTTGCATGAACAGATCAACCAGATCTCCGACAGGATGGAGCGGCTGGTCCCCCGGGCCCAGCACGAAGATCCCGTTTCCGCTTTCCCGTTTCCGGCTGCCGCGCCTTCGCATGATGCGCCGCGGGATCGCGGTATCCAGCGCGGAGCCAGACCGCCGCTTCCCGATGCGAAGCTGATCCGGGGGCTCATTCGTCAGCGCCAGCTTCGCGCGCGCTTCTTCGAGGGGGAACTGTTTTCGGACCCGGCGTGGGACATGCTGCTGGACCTGACCGCCGCGCGTGTCGAGCAGAAGCGGGTCTCCGTGACCTCGCTGTGCATCGCATCGGGCGTGCCGCCTACGACAGCGCTGCGCTGGATCGGGCAGATGGTCGAGGCGGGCCTGTTCTTCCGAGTCTGCGACGACAGCGACCGCCGCCGCGCCTTCATCGAACTGACGGACAAGGCGATCGGCGCAATGGCCTGCTACTTTGCCGAGCTTCCACTGACCGCGCCCGTTCCGGTGTGAGCTTTTCCGCCCTCTGATGGCATGCCGTTCATGGCAGAGTGCACTGAATTGTTATTGCGAGGCTGTGAAGCTGCCGAAGCAATCCGGGGCGACGCTAAACGTCCCTGGACTGCCGGGCTGACCCGGCCCTGCGCGATCGCAATAATGAATGGTGCGCAGGCCTCCAATTCGCACCTGCGTTCGTGTCGAGCGAAGTCGAGACGCGAGATGTTGCGGATTTTGTGCCTCGCTTGCGGGGACCGATCAGAACTTGCCTTCGACCCACTCCTGCGCCGCCCGCCGCAGCAGTTCCTTGTCATGCGGCAGGTGCGCGACATCATCCAGTTCGCGGGTTGCCAGGACCTCCTGTTCAGTGATTGGATCGTCAAAGGCGATTCCGAACTGAACGCCCTCGGCCCACACGACTTCTCCGAACGCTTCGTAGCGGTCCCAGTGCAGCATGGCTTCGGTGCCGACCTTGGGCAGGTTGTTGCTCGCTATGCGAGCGCCGGTGGTGGACAGGTCGATCAGGATCACGCGTAAGGTCTCGGTCCTCGTCTGCAGCTTCGCCGGAAGGCGAACACGCAGACGACTTCGGCCGCGGCGCCCTCGTTGCACTTGCCCTGCGTTCTTGTCTGCGTTGCCCATGGACCATCGTTATCTTAAGCCGACCCGGCTCCGACGTTAAAGGACCCGGCTCGTTCCGTAAACGCTATGCGGAACTTGATGTTGCGGGTGTGGTCTGCCTGCGCACGGACTACGCCAGACCCAAGCCGGCCCGCGCAAGCCGTCGTTGCACTCGTTTCAAGTGCCGCAACCCTTGCACCCGGAGCTCGATACCGGGAAAAAATTTTTCAAAGCGATTCGATGCGCTCGGGCGTAAGCCGGCCGCGGAGCAGGTCGAAGATGCCGATCCAGTTGCCCCTGGCGCGCCCGAGTCGATCGGCCCAGGGTTCGGGCCTCACCAGCTTGATGTGATTGGCCAGGAAGTTGCGGACCATCAGCCGGGCAGCGAAAGTCCTGCGCATCGTCCCCTTGCGCACCAGGTAGGATGGATTGATGATCTGTGAATAGCCCAGCCTCTTGCCCGGCGTCCGCCCGATTTTGACGCCTTGGTGCACCCCGGCAAAGGCGAAGGTCTTGACGATCCTGCCGCGCTTTCCCACCGAAGCGGCGAAATCAATGTCTTCCTGCCAGGCGTAGAGCTTCAACCGCTCGTCGAAGCGAGTCGTGCCGATTGCGGCTGCGCGGTATGCCATGTTGCATCCGTAGAGGCCGTGAAGGCCCATGACGATATATGGCGGGCTGAAGTTGCGTTCCTCGTGCTGTCGCAGAATCGCCTGCGCCTGCTCGAAAGTGATTCCGGCCGAGTTGATACCGTCCTTGATCACATTCCCGGTCGCGCCTGCGACCTCCGGATAAAGGCTGAAGAACTCGCGGATACGCTCTATGCTGAACCTGGACGGCACGAAGTCATCGTCATAGAACACGATGATATCGTAGCGGTCGCCCAGCCGCTCGAGCGCGCTGTTTCGCTGCGCGCAAAGACCCTTTTTCCCCATAACCATCTGCAGCCGCTCCGTCTGCTCCAGGCCCTCGGGCCAGTCGGCCTCGCTGACGAGCGAGAACAGCAGCATGTCCGGCCTTCTGGTCTGTATCTCCATCAGCGCTTTCATCTGGCCAACCAGCTCGGGACGGCCCAGGCTGGCGACGACAACGGCAACCGAGGGCTCTTCAGGCACAATGGGGGCAAGCGCATTCATGGGCGGCATCTTTCGGCAAACGGGTGGATCACAAAGGGGCGGCATGCCTGACCGTGGAACCGGACCGCTGTGCGGCGAACACGGCGTCATCCACCGCGCGGATGAAGCGGGCCGGAACGCCGCCCACCACCGTGCCGGCATCAACGTCACGGTGCACCACGGCTCCTGCGCCAACCACCGCACCGCGCCCGATCGTCACCCCCGGCAGGATTATCGCGCCCGAGCCGATCCATGCGTGATCCTCGACCACGATGGGGGCATAAGTGTTCTCCCTAGTCCGGCCGGGCTGAAAGGCCACCGCGTGGGATGTCGTCTCGAAGTTCACGTTCGCGGCGATCTGGACGAAGCGGCCGATCTTGATCCCGCCGCGGCTGGCAAAGCGGACGTTCGAATTGACGAATGTTCTGTCTCCGATCCGGATGTTCTTTCCGCCGCCCACCGGGACGATCGTCACCGGGCCGAGAATGATTACCTTCCCGTAGAGTTCTAGTCCGGCAAGCCTGAGCAGTTCGCATCGCATTCTGATTCCCGCCCGGCCACGTGGCATGCGGTTCGCCAGAGCGAGGAAGAAAGATTCACGCATGCCCACCCACAAGGAAACGGCTGAAGCTGGGCGTCCGCCCCCAGCCTTCTCGTCCGTCATGGTTGCCCCAGGCAAAGCGGAAGGCAATCTTCGGGAGCGGTCTTCTGCATCGAATATGGACCAGATTTCGCAGGCGCGGGGTGGGCGCCGGACATCACCAGGGGTAAGCAATTCCCGCCAGGCCGGTGCGGCGGTTCAGGAGAATGCATTCGATGCCCGGTCGAAATCCCGTCGGATCAAAACGGTTTGCCACAGCTGCCCGCGTCGCGCTTTCAGTCAGCCTTCCTCTCCTGGCGGCCGCGCGCCTGGGCGCCCCTTATCCCGCGCTCGACCTGATCAATCTCGCCGCGGCGCCGCTCGCGCTCGCAAGCGTGCTGGCCGCAGCACTCCTGCTGCTGCGAACGCGGACATGGCCCGGACGGATCGTGTTCTTCATCTGCTGTATCCCCGGCTCGCTGCTGCTGCTTCCTCAAGCCACCGCGCGCGGCGACTGCCGCCCGGGGGCCGAGCGCCTGCGGGTAGCCTGGATCAATGCTCACAATCCGGAGCAGCCGGACCGGATCGCCCGCTGGCTCGAAACCGAGCAACCGCAGATCGTCGGGATCGCCGAACTCGCATCCGGCCTGCCGCTGCGGCGGGTGCTGGAGGAACGCTGGCCCTATTGGCAGTCCTGTCTTGGCAACGGTCGCTGTTCGACTTTGCTTTATTCGCGCGTGCCGCCTGCTGAAGCGCAAGGGCTGGCGCACGGGGACCCGGAAAACCGCCAGGCCCTGTCGGCCGCGCACATGGGCTTCGCGGCGAAAGGCGCTGACAGCGTACCCCACTCCCGGCCCGCGCAGATTTATGCCGTTCACCTGTCGCGGCCCTTGCCGCTCGGATGGCAGGCGAGGGAACTTCTGGCGCTTGACGAACACCTTCGATCCGGCCCGGATACGATCGTCATGGGCGACATGAACATGTCGCCGCGCATGCAACTGCTGCGCGACTTTGCGGCCCGTAACGGTCTGAGCGTTACGCCAGTCGGGAGCCCGACCTGGCCTGTTTCAATCGGCGGGCACTCCTTCTCAGGCCTCTGGCAGATCGATCATCTTCTGGTGGGAAGAAATTGGCAGGTCGTGGCGATCCGCCCGGGGCCGGATGTCGGTTCTGACCACAAGGGGTTCGTAGCCGACTTGTGCCGCCGGCACTCCTGAGCAAGGGCCTTGTCATGAGTCTATGGCCGAACCGCGTCTTCCCTGCCGTTCCATGGGAAGTCTGACGCGTTTTCGACGTCCACGCGCACTGGCGGTACCCGCGCGTTGAGCAGAAGCCGGTCGATCGGATCAATGACCGGCCGCAACGGCAGACCCGCAATGCCCGCCATCGGTGGCCGATTGCTGGCGGGATCGTAGGAGGGCCGGTCGGTAAACACATCCACAGTCAGCAGGCCAGCGTCGCGCAGCACGGCCGCCTTGCGGATGTAAAGTTCGGCGCGGGTCTGGACCTCGCTCGTTCGCGCCGTCAGCAGGTCGTTCGTCACCTCCAGAACATCCCGCAATGTTCGGATGCCTGCCGTTTCCTGCCGCTTCACCCCTTCGACCGCGCGTTCGGCAGCACGCACCGCCGCCTCGAAACGGGGCAGGGCATCGCTCGCCGCCTGGAGCAGATGCCAGTCCGCGGCGAGCGTTTCGCGAATGTCGCGTCGCGCCTGTTCGAAAAACAACTGGTCGGCGGCATTGCGCGCGATCGCCTCGCGCAGGGCCGCTGAAAGCTGGCCACCCGAATAAAGCGGCATCGACAAGCCGACCCCGGCGGCGATCGATTCGGTATGGCGCGTGTTCTGGAAAGGCGTCAGCGGCACGCGTTCGGCAGCGGCAAAGGCGCTCACCTGCGGCCCCTTCTCTGCCCGCGCAGCCGCAACGGCAGCCCGCGAGCGGCGTTCGGTGAAACGCGCGGCGGCCAGCGCCGGATTGTTCGTTTCGGCATGGTCGTACAGCGGCCCGACAGCCGCCGGCACGCGAAGATCGGGGAGGGGCGCCAGATCATCCGGATATTTGCCGACCAAATTGCGGTATCGTGCCGCACTGGCTTCCACCGCGGCGCGCGCGGCGATCACGCGGCCAGCCGCGATCTGCAGCCGGTTGGTTGTCTGATCGACATCCGGCTGGGTCGAGTCGTGCAGTTCGAATCGTGACAGGGTGACATCGCGCTGCTGCTGCAGAAGCTTGTGGATTTCGACGGCAACGTCGTAGAGCGCGATGTCACGCTCCAACGAGGCATAGGCGTTCACCACGTCGAGGATAAGCTGCTGGCTGCTGGCCCGCAGGTTCTCCCGCGCTATCATCTGGCTCGCTCTTGCGCCGTCCAGGCGCGCCGCCAGCCGGCCCGATGTGAAGAGCGGCTGAGAAAGCGTCGCGGAGGCGCTGGTTCCGAACCCCTCGTCCTCGACCGAATCCCGGCCGAGCGCCGTCCGCCGCAGCGTGTACTCGTGCCTTGCGCTCACACTCAGGCTTGGGCCGTAGGCGCCCTCGGCCTGGGTGACGACTTCGTCCGCCGCCCTTGTCAGGGCACGGTTGCCGGCAAGGTCAGGATTATTGTCGTAGGCGCGGCCGATCGCTTCCCGCAAGCTGTCAGCCTGAACCGGGCCGCAGCTCAACATGGCGGCGGTCACCGCGACCCGCCCAAGCATTGCAACGAAGTTCACCGGAGATCCCTTGTCAGACCGAGGTCAGAGCTCGGTTAATTCTAGGAATCTTCAGGGCGAAGAGAACAAGGACTGCATCCGGATTGGCTCCGGATCGGATGAGCTAGTCATCGTCATCCGCAGGTCTTTCTATATTTAAGTGAGCCTCTTCGACGGAAGTGGTTGCATGATTTTCGCCGTCCGGCTGTCTTCTGAGCTCAAGCAGGCCGTCGCCCCGTTGTGGCGCGTGCTCCTGCCTGTGCTGGCTATCAGCAGCGTCTACAACGTGCTGCTGCTTTCGGGCTCGTTCTTCATGTTGCTCGTTTATGACGACGTGATCCCCAGCCGCAGCCTTCCCTCATTGGTCAGCCTGCTGCTGCTGGTCGCACTGGCCTATGCGTTCCAGGCCCTGCTCGACGTCATACGCGGGCGAGTCATGGTTCAGGTCGGATCGCTGTTCATGCGCAGCATCAGCGATCGCGTGCTGGATGTACTCTCGCGTTATGAATTGACGAGAGGGCCAATTCCCAACGGCACGCAGGTGGTGCGCGATGTTGATACGGTGCGCGCCTTTCTCTCCGGCCCCGGCCCCCTGGCGATTGCCGACCTGCCGTGGATCGTTGTGTACCTTCTGATCCTCAGCGTGTTCCACTGGAGCATCGGCCTGCTCGCGCTCATCGGAGTGGCGGTGCTGGTCACGCTCATGCTGGTCAACAACCGCATGACCGAGCCGCTCGCGTTGGCCGCTATGCGCACCGGGGCGGCACGGCTGACCCTCGCGGAGGCCACCTTGCGCAACGCAGAGACGCTGAAGGCGCTCGGCATGGCCGGCGCCCGGCGCATGCAATGGCACGAAGTTGAGGTTGAGTACCTGCGCGCCAACGATCGCTTTTCCCGCCTGTCGAGTACGCTGACCGGTTCCACAAAGGCGTTTCGGATGCTGCTGCAGTCGGCGACGCTGGCGCTGGGTGCTTATCTCGTCATCAGCGGGAAGGCGACGGGCGGCATCATCATTGCCGGTTCCATTCTCTCGGCCCGCGCGCTGGCTCCGGTCGAGCAGGTGATCGCCAACTGGAAAGGAGCGGTCTCCAGCCGACAGGCGCTGGGCCGGCTTCGCGACCTGTTCGAAGCCGTGCCTCAACGAATCCCGCCGATGGGTCTGGAGCAGCCGTGCCGCGAACTCGTGGTCCAGGCACTGGCGGCGGCGCCTCCCGGTACGCGCAAGCTGGCCGTCATGGACGTGGGGTTCAGGTTGAACGCCGGCGATGCGCTTGCGATCGTCGGGCGCAGCGGATCGGGCAAGACTACGCTCGGCCGCGTTCTCTGCGGCGTCTGGCCCGTGCTGCGCGGGGCCGTGCGGCTCGACGGCGCGACGCTGGATCAATGGGCCAGCGACGAGATAAGGGAAATCGTTGGCTACGTGCCGCAGTCCATCGAACTATTCGAGGGAACGATTGCGCAGAACATCAGCCGCTTCCGTTCCGACGCCGCGCGCGACGACATAGCGGGGGCTGCCAAGGCCGCCGATTGCCACGACCTTATTGTTCGGCTGGAAAACGGCTACGATCATCTTATCGGCCCGCACGGCGGCGGTCTGTCCGCCGGACAGCAGCAGCGCATAGCGCTGGCTCGCGCCCTTTTTGGCGATCCATTCCTCATCGTGCTCGACGAACCCAACAGTAATCTCGACATCGAGGGAGAAAATGCCCTGGGCCATGCTATTCGGCGATGCAGGGAACGCGGCGCCATCGTCATCGTCATAGCCCATCGGCCGAACGTGATCGCTCATGTCAGCCACATCATGGTGATGAACAATGGCCGGATGGAGCGTTTCGAAACGCGCCAGGAATTCGAAGCCCGGATCGGCGCGTCGGCGGCGATCGAGAAGGCAGAAGCGCCTTCGAAACTGGCCGGCCGATCTCAGGTCCGATCGGGCTCAATTGAGCGCGATGACCCGGGCCGGCAAGCCGCCGCCTCGGCTGCAGAGGCCAACGAATGAGTGAAGCGATCCAACTCCTGCATGACGCGTCCGGCTGGCCGGGTGCGCAAGTAGCGGGGCCCATCGAACGGGGATTGTCGAAGCTCGTGAAGATCGGGCTTGCCGCGGTTGGTGTGCTGGTTCTCGGGTTCGGCACGCTTATCGCTTTCCTGCCCATGGCAGGGGCGGTGATCGCGCCCGGCGAGGTGGCCGTCGAAACGCATGTGAAGGAAATATCTCATCCCTTCGGGGGAGTGGCCGCAGACATTCTCGTGGAGGACGGCAGCCGTGTGAAGAAAGGCCAGGTGCTGCTTCGTCTCGACAGCAAGGTTTCGGGCGCAGCAGCACAGTTTACCGGATTGAGCCTCGACCAGTTGCTCGCCAGAGAAGCACGGCTGCGCGCCCTTCAGGCCGGTGCAGAGGCGGTAACCTTTCCCGCAGAGCTTCAGGCCAGGGCCGACGATCCGCTGATCGCTGCGGTCCTGGAGGACGAGCGCCGCAGTTTCCGGCTCGCGCGCCTGGCACAATTCGATCAGGTCAGGCAGTTGAGCGAGAGGATTGCCCAGGCCAAGGCCGAGATCGCCGCCCAGGACAGCCGTGCCCTTGCATATGCGCGTCAGGAAGATCTCGTTCGTGAAGAATTGACGCAGACGCGGCAGCTTTACCGGGACCGGCTGACCACGCTGGATCGCCTCAACGCCCTTGAACGGGCTGCGGTTGGGGTGGGGGCGGACCGGGCTTCGGCACGATCCGGAGTTGCCGAGGGGCGCGCGCGGATCGGTGAGCTTCAGGCGCAGATGGCGTCAGTCGGCAGCGGCGCACGCAGCCAGGCGGCGATCGAACTCGGAGAGGTGCGAAACATGATAGCCGAACTTCGCAAGGCAAATGCCGCTGCCAGCTATCAGAACGACAGGACAGCCATTCGCGCGCCGCAGGATGGCATTGTCGACAAGCTGGCGGTCCGCACGATCGGAAGCGTCGTTCCGGCAGGGCAGACTCTGATGGAGATCGTGCCGATCAGAGACAGGCTCGTGGTAAAAGCTCACGTAAGGCCAACGGATATCGATCAGGTGGCCGATGGCCAGGAAGCTCGCTTGCGCTTCAGTGCCCTCAATATGCGCACTACGCCGGAACTGAATGGCTTGATCGTACAAGTGGCGCCGGACCGCACGGTGGATCGGGCAACCAATATGGCATTCTATCCCGCAACGATCTCCATTCCCGGGACCGAACTGCGCAAACTGGGCAGGACACGTCTTGCGGTGGGCATGCCGGTCGAAGTCTTCATCCAAACCGGCGAGAGGACTATGTTGCAGTACATCCTGCGACCTCTTTCCGACCAGTTGAAGCGTGCGCTTCGCGAATAGTCAGGCCTCCGTGGAAAAAAACTATTCTAAATGGGTATTCTGAAAATAAATCCAAAATGAAATATTTGATCCGGGGCGGAGTAAATTGGCGAATTCAATTCGCTGATACTTCTTTCACGAAGTCCTGGATCGATATAAGCCATGCCTTATGAAGATGGGGCTGGCAAAACTCGCTTTGGCGTCGGGTACGATTGTCTCGCCGGGCATGGCGTTCGCACAGGCGATCGGCGCCAGTTCCTCTATCGTCATCGATCCGGAACTGGCGCGCAACGACGTGGCGGGTGCCAGGATCGACCCTGCCTTCCAGCGGGACCCGATACGCGTCGGCCCCTTGTTCGCCCAGGCAGGCTTTTCCGTCGTGGGCGGCTACGAGAGCAATGTCTTCAATCGCCCCCAGGCTGAATCCGACGCGGTAGTGTCCCTGGCTCCGCGGCTCACGCTACAGGCCGACTTGCCACGCCACGATCTTTCGTTTGCAGCGGTGGGCCGACTTCGCCGCTTCGCACGCCAGCAGAGCGAGAACAGCGAGGAATTCGGGCTGAACGGAAAGGGGCAATTGGATCTGGCGGAACAGCAGGCGATGCTGGCGTCAATCGACTACAGTCACGAAATCGAACCGCGCAGCAGTGTCGGTTCGGTTGCCGATGCAGCAGAGCCGGCCAGCTTCAGGCGCTTCGCCTCGGAGTTCGGGGCTCGGCTGCAATTCGGTGCCCTACGCCTGGTGCCGCAAGTTGGCTTCCGCCGGGCGGACTATGTCCCGCTGGAACTGGCGCAGGGCGGAGCGGTGAATCAGTCGTTTCGGAATACGCGAACGTTTCATGGTGAACTCTCCATCGAATACGATTTCACAGGCTTCGTTTCCGGCTTCGCGTCCGGCAGCGTTTCGGACGTCGATTCCCCTGATGCCCCGGCTGAGCGGCGCAGGGATTCACGCAGCTATTCCGTGTCGGTCGGCTTGCGGGGAGATTTGTCGCCGCTCATCTTCGGAGAAATCGGTGTCGGCTACCAGGCGCGCCATTACAAGTTGCCTCGATATCGTGATTTCGAGGGGGCAACGTTTCGGGCAGACGTGCAGTGGTACCTCACACCGCTCGTCACCTTGCGCCTCCAGGCGGCGCGCGCGTTCGAAAACAGCGGCAACCCACTCGTTGCCGGCATCCTTTCGGACAAGGCGACGATCAGCGCCTATTACGATCCGTTGCGAAATCTGCGGATCAGCCTTTCCGGCAGTTGCGATGTCAACAAGTATCGGGAAGTCAGTACCCGGGCCTTTCGGGCTTCAGTGCGCCTGCAGGCGCAATATCTCGTCAATCGCTCGCTATCGATCGGGGCCTACACTTCGTTTTTGCGCCAGAACGTGCGCGGTCAGCCCATCGTAAATGAATTCACCTCATTCGGGGCGGGCATCGGCATGACCCTGGCGCTGTGAAAGGACGCTCACTCTTGCGGGAGCATCTGATTTGAATCTTCCGGCCATCTACGAACCGAATGCGGGCATGCCGCCGGTTATCGCTGGTGACGAACCACCGCGCGCCGCCGAAGAGCAGATTTCGGTCCGCCATCTCCTGTCGCTGCTCCGGCGCAGGCGGGCCGTCCTGTTGCTCACGCTCGCCATCTGTGTTTGCGTTGCGCTTCTCTGGACTTCGGCTCTGCCGCGGATCTACCAGTCCTCCGCCGATGTGGTTCTGATCACCAGATCGACGGACCTCGTGCCCAGCGAAGAAGAGCCGCTACGGGAGACGCCGACGCGCTCCGAGGAAGTCGAGACCCAGATTCAGCTGATTAGATCCCGTGAAATGGCGCGTCAGGTGCTTGAAACGACCGGCCTGATTCGGGATGAAGGGTTCAGGGCGGACGTGACGGAGCCTAGAGGCTGTTATGAACCTGCGGCGATAGCGGTAGCCTGTTTCATCATGATGCATGCGAAAGCGACGAGGTGCAGACCGGCGAGTGTTTGCGCGTAACGCTCGTAGTCTTTGACGAGGCGCCGGAAGCGGGT
>DATEJH010000021.1:0-4504 GCA_035278205.1 Novosphingobium sp.
AGCAGGCCAACGCTCGGCTGCTTCCACAGCACGTCGATCCTGCCGTCCTGCCGTTCAGTGATCTCGAGATAAGCCGGGCGCACCTCGTGCGCTTCGAGCCGGGACCCCATCGTGAAGATCGCGATCAGGACCAGCGCCAGCCAGATCAGCAGCGGAAAAACATGCCGCGCCATCACGGCCGGTCTGCCCGGTTGATGGTATAGCGAGCCAGCAACTGGTGATAGGCGCGGTCATTGCGCGCGGCCCGATCCTGCTCCTGCCATGCGATCAGGGCATCGTTGCGGGCAGAGGCGAACGATCTGGGCTTCTCCGGCTCGTTCTGCGTCACCCGCAGGACATGCCAGCCAAAACCGGAACGGTAAGGGCCGACCCATTGCCCCGGCCTTGCCGCGAAAACAGCCCGTGCGAAGTCCGCGTTTCCGAACAGGCGCTCGACATCGTCCCGCGCCAGTCGGGTAATGACTTTCGGGCCGGGGAATTCATCACCCTGGGGTGCGCCCTGGCCCTTGGCGAGCCGGGCCGCCGCCTCGGCCGCCAGCGCGCGGGCCGCCCCTTCGCCGCGCAGGTCGATGGCAAAATAGCGATGATCGAAGCTGCGGCGGGCTGGCTCGGCGAACTCGGCGGTATGCGCGCCGAACCAGCGGCGCAGTTCCGCATCTCCAGGCGCGCGCGGTGTGGCCATGTCGGCCTGAAGGAACTGATATTTTTGCGCGATACGCCTGCGGACGATCTCGTCGTTGCGATCGAGACCGAGCGCGAGCCCCTCGCGCAGATAGATTTCCTCGCGCACGGTATTGTCGACCATCGTCCGCAGTTGCGCGGGCGTGGGCGCACTGCCGTATTGCTGGATGTAGCTGTTCTCGATGCGCGCCAGATCGGCGGGGCCGATCGAGATCACGTATCGCTGCGATCGGCTCTCGATCCAGTGGGCCAACGCGAAGATAAGCGCGCCGAACAAAAGGAAATGCGTCAGCGGTTCGCGCAGGACGCCGCTCAAAAGATTTCGCTGACTGCGCTTTGGGGCAGAACCCGCTCGTGAAGGTCGTACGGGCGGCGCTTGCCCCGTTTCAGGTGCTGCTTCGAAAGTCCTGTACATGCGCGTCCATTCCCCAATTCGATTCCGCAGAGAAAAAAGTGCGGAGCCCCGCAGTCTCGATCCTTCTCAAGGCCCGCACCGTTGCGCTCGGGCAACGGTGCGGGGAGATTGCAAGGGATCAGGCCGGCTCGTACTGCACGGCTCTTTCTTTGCGGGTCGTGCGGCTCTGGCGGCCGTCGATCGCCACCGGCACCGCGCCCGCGATCGTCGCGCGGCGCAGGGTACGGCGCTGCAGGCCGAAGTCCGAAACGGCGCGGTGCTGGGTCGCCTGATTATCCCAGAACGCCACGTCGCCCGGTTGCCAGCGCCAGCGCACCACGTTCTCGGGCCGGGTGATGTGATCCTGCAGGATCGCGAACAGCCGCGCCGAATCCGCGTGGTTCAGCCCGATGATGCGCTTGACGAAATGGCCGAGCAGCAGGTTGCGCTGCCCAGATACCGGGTGGACGCGCACGACCGGATGCTCTGTTTCATAGACGGTCGAGGCGAAGACGTCCTTGTGGAACAGCGCGCGGTTCTGCTCGACGGCGTCGCCTTTGGGTGCGGTTACGGCCTGGGCGTAGTCATAGTCGTTGGTATGGACCGCCCAGAGCGTGTTCACGAGCTGGCGCAGGCTTTCCGGGAGCCCTTCGTAGGCCACTTCGGTATTGGCCCAGACGGTATCGCCTCCCGCCTCCGGGATGGTGATCGCGCGCAGGATCGAGCCGGCCGGGTAGGCATCGGTGAAAGTCACGTCGGTGTGCCAGCTCGATGCGGCATAGCCTTCCTTGCTGTCGAGCTCGAGCAGGTAGCGCGAACCTTCGGCCACAGGCACGGTCGGGTGGGCCACCGGATCGCCGAACAACGAGGCGAAGCCCTCGTGCCGGGCGTCGTCAAGGTCGTGCTGGCCGCGGAAGAAGATCACCTTGTGGCGGACAAGCGCGTCCTTGATTGCCTGGACGGTTGGGGCGTCGAGATCGCCCGAAAGCGTGATGCCTCGGATCTCGGCGCCGATCGTGCCGGTGATCGGGATTACGTCGAGCGGCGAGTTCGGGTCCTTGGCATTGGCGTAAGTGGCAATTGCAGTCATGGCATTTACTCCTTCGTAGTGAGGTCAGGTTGGGGGTGAGGGATCATTCCGCCGGCACCGCGGCGGCGTAGACGTCTTCACGGGCGTTGATCTGGCGGCGGATTTCCGCATGCCGCGCGGCATTGAGCGGAAAGCCCGCAATGATCGCGGCCGCTGCCGTGTGGGCCAGCGCCGGACCGAGCGCGAAGACAAGCAGCAGGGCGTGCAGCGCCTGAGGGGTGTTCGCTGCGGACTTGGGATCGAAACCGAAGGCGGCGACGAGCGGCAGGGCGATACCGAAGGCCAGTGCGCTGCCCAGCTTCATCGAGACACTGAAGACCGAATAATAGAGGCCGACGCGATCCTCGCCGGTTCCGGCACGATGCACGTCGGCGACATCGGCGACCATCGAGCGCAGCATCAGGTTGCCCGATCCTTGCGACAGCCCCTGCGCCACGGCGAGAGCGATCATCAACCCGAACCGATCAGGCGCCAGGAATACAAGACCGAAGTTGATCGCGGCCTGGACCAGCTCGGCGGTCACGGCCCCGCGGGTCTTGCCCAAATGCAGGCCGATGCGTTGCCAGATCGGGCCGGCGAACATGCCGAACGCGTACTGGAGCAGGAACAGGCCCGCCGCCCATTCGGGTTTCTGGAAGTAGATCGTGACGACGAACAGCAGCAGGGCGGTGCGGATGCTCTGTCCAGCCGTTACCACCGCGTCTGCGGCAAGCACGCGCAACAGCAGGCGGTTACCGAATACGGCGGCCAGCGTCGTCCTGAGCGCAAAGGGTTCACCGGTGATCGGCGGCCCACTATCGGGCAGGGCAGTGAGGGTGAGGAGAAGCCCCGGCACCGCCGTGAACAGCACCAGCACACCGAACAGCGTCAGTCGCAGTGGGCCGTCGTCGGGATACCATTGGTCCGCCAAGGCGGGGAGCGCCAGTGCCAGTACCAGCGCGCCGGATGTGAGCAGCGTGAACCAGGAGGCGATCCGCGTGCGCTGATCGTAGTCGCCACTGATCTCGCCGGACCAGGCCAGGTGCGTTGTCAGCGTGGCGGAATAGCCGGAGTAGTAACACAGGACGCCGAGACCGACCCATGCAAGGCCTACACCCGCGGGCGGGAAAAACAGCATGGCGGAGCCAATGATGAACACCACGCCGCCGCCGGCGATCCACGGCCGGCGCCGTCCGAAGCGGCTGACCGTGCGGTCGCTGAGCGCGCCGACCACCGGGTCGAGCAATGAATTGACCACTTGTCCGATCAGATAGACCAGCCCCAATGCGGCCAGCGAAATGCTGTAGTGGCGCGAAAGGATGGCCGGCACGAAAGCCATCACCGGCTGCGCGGCGGCATAGATCGGCACCGCCATCGCGGTGAACCGCAGGAGGCGCCAGTTGTCCAGCCGTTCCTGCCGTGGCTGGTGCGATGGGAAAGTCTCGTGGATCATCGTTGGCGCTCCTGGTCCTGAGTTCAGAGCTTGGTGCGAAGCGTTGCCCCGATCGTGCGGGGCTCACCGATCTGCGCCGTGACGACGCCGGTGTTTGCGGTGGAAAGGCTGACGAGGTAATCCTTGTCGAACAGGTTCCTGGCCCAGATCGAGAAGTCCCAGAGGCCGTCGTCGGTCTTCAGGCCGATGCGCGCGTTGGCTATCCCGTAACTGGGTACCTGCGCCCAGGCTGAGTTTGCCGGCGAGGTGTTGTAGCTTGACCGATGGGAATAATCGGCGTGGGCATAGAGCCCCACTCCCCGGCCGCCGAGCGTGACCAGCGGCTGGTCGAAGTCGGCCCCCAGCGTCCATGCGAACTTCGGCACGCCCGGCAGGCGCTCGCCCGAAAGGTCCTGGATTGGGCCAAGGTTCTGCCGTTCCACCGCCTGCGGCGCGTTGGTGTACGTGACATAGCGTGCGTCGGTGTAAGTGGTTGAGGCGTTGAAGCTGAAATGGTCGGTCGGGGCGATCGAGAGCTCGCCTTCGACGCCGCGTGAACGGACCTTCGGGATATTGGCGATGTACTGGCGCGATACGTTGGATCCCGCCGTCTGGTCGGTGATCGCGGTCTGGTAGTCGCGGATCTCGGTCCAGAACGCAGCCGCGTTAAAGGTCGCCCGCCGATCGAGGAACTGCGACTTGAGGCCTAGTTCGAAGGCGTCGACCTTTTCCGGCGCCACGTCGGGGTCGACGCCGGTGGGCAGGGTCGTCAGGTTGAGGCCGCCCGACTTGTTGCCCCGCGAATAGGAGCCATAGACCGACACGTCCGGGGCGATCTTCCAGTTCAGCGTGACGAGACTGGACAGGCTGTTGTCGGTGAAGCTGGTGGAATAGCTGGTGATCGGGCTGAACTGAGTGCGGATCGCAT
>DATEJH010000022.1:0-7914 GCA_035278205.1 Novosphingobium sp.
TGACTGCGTTAACGACGGCGACAGCCATCCACGGCACGCCGCGGCGGCACATGCCGCTGGTCAGTTCGTATTCCAGTTGCGGCGCCTGCGCATATCTACCATAGGGTTGCGACGGAGCCAGCTGATGCCTTCATCCAAAACTCCCAATATCTTCAGTTCACTATCGGTGCTCCCCGAAGGCCTGCTTGCGGATTTCTTCAAGGACGCGACGGGGCTCAATCTGCGCGCCGGGGAAGTGCTGTTTCGCGCCGGCGATGCCGGCGACGGCTGTTACCGTATCGCAACAGGTCTGGTGAAAGTGGTGGTCGCCTCGAAGCAGGGCGAGGAACGCATCATCTCGCTGCTGGGCCCCGGCGCCATTGTCGGCGAACTCTCGATGATCGACGGCGAGCCCCGGGCCGCCTCCGTCGTGGCCGTTGCCGACACTGCACTGTCGTTCGTCAGCCGTGCGAAATTTCAGAAACACGCCGAGGCGGATCCCGGCCTCATGAACTACCTCGTGACGACCCTGACCGGCCGGCTGCGGGAAGCCAATGAAATGCTGGCCGCATCGACGTTCCTTTCCGTCAAGGGACGATTGGCCCGCGCATTGCTCAGCCTCGCGGAATACATCGGCGAAGAACGCGACGGCCGGATCGAGCTGCGCCACCGGATCAGCCAGGGCGACCTCGCCGCGATGGCCGGCATCGCGCGTGAGAACGTCAGCCGCACCATGAGCGAATGGCGCACGCGCAATGTCGTGACGCGCGCGTCCGAGTACTACTGCATCAACGATCCCAACGCGCTGGCGGAAGAGGCGGAAGCCGGCGGCTGAGCGGCCCCGGGCAAATCACTTCGGTTTGCCGGAATCGTGTCAAGGCCCCCGCAACGAGCTCTCCCCGCTCGTCATTCCGGGATGCGCCGAAGGCGCAGGCCCGGAATCCATAACCACAGGCCACAATTGTCTCGAAGGGCGGCCACTCCATCCTTTTGAAGCAACTGCCTGTTGTGGTTATGGATTCCGGGTTCTCGCTTCGCTCGCCCCGGAATGACGTAAGCCGCGACTTCGGAATTCCAAAATATCCTCTTGACTATTCCGCAAATCAGAACTATATATCCGCTCAGCCCGTGCCACCATGAGGGGCGTTTCGCGGTCGTCACGAAGCGTGGTGCGGGTTGCGATGGACGCTTGCGGCGTCAGGCGGGTTTCTCGCCGGACGAAAACGCCGCGGCGTACGGCGAAGTCGTGTGGTCCTGGCGCCGCGACCCTGGCGTCTATCCGCTCCGCCTGTGCGGGGTTGGCAACGGTGACAATAAAGGCCGCTCACCGGGGAGAGCACGAAGTAAGCCGTAAAGCCATTGCGCGGGGAAAGCCGGGATGTCTCGGCTGTACCTGTCAAATCCGTGTGCGTTCTCTTACTACCCATTGCACACGGTGCTGCGGGCGCAGTCGGCGCCCGGCTTTCCCTGCGCCCTCTGTTCGAAGAGGGGGCAAACGAGATTGCAAGACCCGGGAAATCCGTCCGCGGGAACGAGTTGGCTTGCCTGCATCTCTGGTCGATCGGCACGCCCGGAGCAGCGTGAATTCTCCGCTTCCCGGCGCCAACGAAAATCCGGCCAATCGCGCTGTTTCACGGATGGGAAGCAGCTATGTCGGCCGCCGTTAAGCCCTTGAAGCCAATCGGTAACGCGCCAATCACGCTGGGATCACGATGCCCCCATCACACTCCCCGACAAGAGGGTGGCGCAGGACCATCGCCTTCGTTTTGGGGAACGCATGAGTGCCGAGTCGGTCATTTACTATCTGAAACGCCCGCCTGCGAACGATCCGGTCGACGAGACCGAATGGCTGTTCTCCGCGCTCGGGGAATTCACAGGCGCCGAACTGCGGGAACTGCTCTATATCGCGCAGGAACCCCGATTCTTCGAGACGATGCGGGCGGTGTTCGCAGTGCCCGAGCACAGCCGGGCCGTGCTGCAGGAGTTTCTTGCCTCCGCCGATCCGCAGCCGGTGCGGGCGGCCATCGATGCCGATGGCCGCTGCGTTCTGCAGCGTGGTGCGCCGCAGCCGCAGAAACCGCGGCTCAAGATCGTCGAGTAGCTCCGTTTCACATTCCTGGCGCGGCAGACCGGCGTCGCGCGCCCGCTGCCGCGCCGGGCGCTTTTTCAGGCGCTGACGCGCAGGGGCTCCCGCCGCATCGGCTCGCTGGCCGGGAAGAATTCGCCGATCCAGTTGTGCCTGACGGCCTCGATGTGCCCGGCCATCGCTTCCGCCGAGCCCGGCGCCGGATCCGGAATGTCCTTGCGGATTTCCCTGCCGTCGAGCCAGCCGCAGCTGTGCGAATAGCGCGTCTCGCACATCAGGCGGATGTCCTCATGCTGCTGCAGCAACACATAGCCGTCGGCCGGAAAGAACGTGCCCGCCAGCTCGATCTGCCGCGGCAATTGCCGCATCAGCAGGAAGGTGCTGGTGGCCTGCCGGTCGGATTCCGACACCAAGACGCCGATCATGCTGTGGATGGGACTGATCGGCTCCGGCGCAAACAACCCGGGCGGCCCCACAATCGGTCCGGCGGTTGCAATCGACAGATATTCCCCCTCCGGGCCCCAGCGGCAGGCAATCAGCCATTCATGGCCGCGGCTGCGCACCAGGGTTGGCTTGGCATAGTCCGACCGGGCAATATCGGCAGCCATGGCGATGACGAAGGCTTTCGCGGGCATTTATTCCTCCGGCGCGAGCAGTTGGTACCCCGCGCCGAGAATCCACTGCCGGACGTGAGAACACCGTGAACGGAGACGATGAAAAACCTGTTTTCCAGCGCGGCTTCGTTACTGCTCGGTGAAGCGCCCGAGGCCAGCGTGATTCACGATGTTCATTTTCTGCTCACGGAACTCGGCTACGCCCCGCCGGCCGGCGCGGAGCCGGACCCTGAGACGCGCCATCGCGCGCGGTTGCTCAAGGCTGCCTCGCATTTTACTCGAATTTTCGAGCTGGCCGCGCCCGAGGCGCCGGGCCTGGTCGCCTTCGGCGCCGAGTTCGATCCGGCCGTCGCCGACGCGCTGCACCGGGGTAGCCCGCCGGTCGGCGTCTCCGGCATCGGGCTGACGATGCAGGCGGCATTTCAGGGCTGCGTCGGCGAGGGCATCGAATATCTCTCCCAGTTGCAGCGCGCCGACGACCCACTGACGGCGGCCGACGGCTTCGAACCGGCCGAGGCACTCGATCGGCCCGCGCGCGAACTGATCACGGCGCTGATGTCTTCGCGTGGCGGCCTTTCATGGCACCGGGCCATTCGTCTTTCCGACCGAGCCGAGATTCGGCTGCCTGCCGATCTCTGCCTCCGAAGGCCAAAGGCCGCCCAGGAATTTGCGCCGCCCTTTCCATTGAGCATCGGATCTGCCGCCGGCACGTCCTGGGCGGGGGCGGCGCTGCATGGCGTGCTCGAGTTGATTGAGCGCGATGCGGCAAGCCTGTGGTGGCGCGGCGGCAAGCGAGGTAGCGCCGTTCCGCCCGACGTCGCGGCGGGCGCGCAAGCGCTGCTGGGTACGCTTCGCGCCGGCGCTGCTGTGGAACGGCGCAGCTGGTTGCTCGACATCACGACCGACATCGGGGTTCCCGCGGTGACGGCGCTGTCCTGCCGCTCAGATGGCTTTGGTTTTGCCTTTGGCCTTGCTGCGCGTCCGACCTTGCAGGCAGCCGCGCACTCCGCCGCGCTGGAGATGTGCCAGGGTGAACTTGCCTGCGCGGTGGTCGAGGCGAAGCGCCGCGAGCGCGGCGATGCCGCGCTCAACGAGAGGGATCGAGGCCATCTGCAGCGCGCGACGGCGATTGACGCGAATGCCTGTGCATTGCTGCATCCAGGTTCCGCGCGTGCGGAACACCTCGCGATCGATGGCGCGGATGCGCACACTGCGTTTCAGTCGATCGTGCGGCGCCTGTCGGAGCTCGGCATCGAAACCTACGGCCTCGACCTGACCCGGCAAAACCTCGCTGTTCCCGTGGCACGAGTGGTTGCACCGGCATTGCAGCTGGAACCCTCCACCCTGGCGACACCGCGGCTCGCCGACATGATCGCGCTGACCGGTGGCGGCGCCGCCCATACCGGCGGTATCTCATTGATCTGACTTGTCTTCATATGGCTTGACGTGAATGCGACCGGCAGCGACACTTTTCTGATGCGAGGCACTGCATCCGCCCAGACTGCGAAAGACTCCGACGCGGTGCCGGACGCTGCGCCGCGCCTTTCCATCGCCTTGGTGGGGAGCTTAGCGTTACGCCTGGACGGGCGTCCGATCGACTTGCGCACGCGCAAGGCGGCCGCGGTGCTGGGTTATCTCGCTTTATCCGAGAACAAGCGGGAAAGTCGCGAACGGCTGGTCGGCCTGTTGTGGAGCCGGTCGGACGAAGAGAAGGCGCGCGCTTCGCTGCGCCAGGTCGTCCGCGAGCTGCGCCAGATTCTCGAAGACGCCGGATACGCCGGCTTCAGCGCCGGGCGTCTTTCCGTCGGCTTCGACCTCGGCCGGGTCGAGATTGATATTGAATCGATCCTGCAGGCGGCGGAGAGCGCGCGCATCGATCCGTTGCTGCTCAATACCCAGCGGCTCGATGAGCGGCTGCTGGAAGGGATGGACGATCTCGACCCTTCGTTCCGGGTCTGGATCTTGGCCAAGCGCCAGACCATCTACGAGCGCTTGATGCGCAGCCTCGATGCCGGTCTCGCCGCTGCGGGTGTCGGGAGCGAGGCGAAAAGGAGAATTGCGAGCGCGATCGTCAATCTTGATCCGACGCACGAGCAGGCTTGCTGCCATCTGATGAAGTCGCATGCCGAGGACGGCGACGTGGCAGGTGCGCTGCGCATCTACAAGGCGCTGTGGGACTTGCTCGACCGCGATTACGGCATGGAGCCGTCGAAGGGCACGCAGGATCTGGTCGCCCGCATCAAGCTCGGCGCCTTCGAGCGCGGATTGCCCGATCGCGCCACCAGGCCGGAGCGCAGCGAGGCTGGCGGCCGTCAGGCGGGAGAAGCCGCAAGTCGCCTCGCGACGCCGATCTTCCAGCCGCCGAAAATCGCGGCCAAGCCCTGTCTGGTGCTGCGGCCGTTCGCCATGAACGGCGTTCACTCCAGCCAGGTTCATCTTGTGCAGGGGTTCTCCCTGCACCTTGCCGCATCGCTGGTGCGCTTTCGCGAATGGAGCGTTGTCGATCGCCCGCCGGCGGCTGTAGTTCTGCCGAACTCCGGCGTCGCCCCGCAATACTCAATCGAGGCAACGGCGTACCAGGCGGGCAATGAGATCAACATGGTGCTCGTGCTGAAGGACGATGCGACGGGCGTCTATGTCTGGAGCGAGAGTTTTCGCCTCAATCTCGGCAACTGGTTCGAGGCACAGCAGCGCATCATCCGCCGCATCGCGACCTCATTGAACGTGCAGCTGTCGGCCGAGCGCCTGATGCGCCTGGCGGGCGAGCCGGATGTCTCGCTCGATGTTTACGATCGCTGGCTCCGCGGACAGGATCTCATTTCGAAATTCGACTCCGACAGCTGGCATCGCGCGGTCGCCATCTTCAGCGATGCGATCCGCATGAGTCCGGATTTTTCGCCCAGCTACAGCAGCCTCGTCCAGATGAACAACATCGAGCACTTCGTTCATCCCGGCATTTTCCGCGATCTCGGCAAGGCCAGGTCTACCGTCGAGCTGGCCAAGAAGGCCGTGCAGCTCGACCCCGTGGATTCCAGGGCGCACCTGTGCTGCGGGTGGTCCTATGCGATGGCCTTGCGCGAGGCGGAGGCGGCGCCTCACATGGAGCTTGCGTGCGAGCTGAACGATAACGATCCCTGGACCTTGTTATCCAGTGCGCTTTATTCCGCCTTTTGCGGTTCGATCGAGCAGGCCGAGCAGCGCGCCGCCCAGTCGCTCGCGCTCTCGCCGGCTCCCTCCTATCTGGACTGGAGCTACCACGGCATCATTCGCTTCCTGCGTGGCGACTATGCCGGCGCCGTTGAGGCCAGTGACCGCGGCAACAGCGTGGGAAAAGCCCAGTCGGCATGGCGGGCCGCGGCGTTGTACCACCTCGGAGAGATCGACCTTGCAACGGAAGGCGCGAGGCAGTTCCTCAACGGCATTCGTTCCTACTGGGTCGGAACGGCCGCGCCGACCGACGAAGCCATTACGCGCTGGATGCTGCAGGCGCACCCGATCGGCGTCACGGCGCGGTGGGAAGTCCTGCGCGACGGGATGCGCGGCGCAGGACTGCCGGTCGAGGGGATCGTTCGCCTGTCCGCCTAGCGCTTACGCGCAGTAGCTGATCGTGTAATCGCCGATGCGCTCGGCATGAACCTTGAACTTCTCGCTTTCCGGAATCACGGGGTCCATGCCGTTGAACAGGCGCTTGTAGAACGGAGGAAGGGGATAGGTCGCGCCGGGCTTGTTGAGCATCGATTCGGAGTCGTCGATCATCTGCTTCGGCGGCAAGCGCACCAGGATCGTGTCCTGCTCCGACGAGACGAATTCGATCTTGGTGAAGCGCTCGGGCACGGTCGCGAACACCTGTGCCTTGGCGAGTTGCTCCTTGAACTCTTCCATCGTCTGCGGCAGCGGGTATTGGTTCTCGTCGCCCAGATAATTGACGCCGGTCGCCCAGGTCTTGACCAGGTTGCCCCAGCGCTCGTGGTTGGTGACTTGTAGCCTTTCGATCTGCATGTTTGACACTCCCTCCAGGTTGCGTGAAGCGGAACAATTCCGTTCACAGAAATGCAGGCACTGCCTGCTGCAGGCCGGCAGTTTCGGCGGTGAATTCCGCGAGCCGGGCCATACATTCGATTTCGGGTACGCCAGCGAACACGTCGGTCGGGTAGTGGTTCGCGGACAACTCGGTCAGCGAGCCAAATTTCTCTTCCAGCTGCGCAATTGCGAGCGCGCCGAAGATCACTTCGGCCACAATGACCGAGCCGAGAGGCCCGAGATGAAGTCCTCTTGCCTCCGGCTGTTGCATCGCCTCGAACAGGACGAAGAAGGGCAATGGCGGATCGTTCGAAAGCGTCTCGATGTCCGCCGGCGTGAGACCGCCATAGGCGGCGGAGGCAGAGGCCAGCCATTTGCCAAGCTGCGCCACGCGGTAGGCGCGATCGCCGAGCAGCCGCGACAGGGCGATGAACTCGGGCCGGCGGGCGGCGATCTCCGCAATCAGGGCGTCCACCGACCACATCCCGGCAAGCGTTGCGCCCAGAAGATCCCGATAGAGCAGGCCGACACGCTCGGTTGCGTCGAACGACGGGAAAATCTGCTCGTTGCCGAGCCCGTCGCTGAGATAGGGGCCGATGCGGCGGCTGAAGTTCGGCCGCGATCCGCCTATCTCGAAGAAGCGGGACCACTGCACCATCCAGGTCTCGTCCAGCGGCATGTTGACCGGCTCGTTGACCGAGTTTTTCTCCAGCGTGTTGTTGAGGTCGTGCTCGGACAGATCGTTGATGCGATATTCCGGTCGCACCATGGCGTGGCCGAAGCGGAACGCACCGTGCGAGAATTCGAAGGGCATCTGCCACTCGCTCGTGGCCTGCTGATCCATGAAGCGCGGGTTGGAGCTCGAATAAGCCGCGTAGATCGCCGGGTGCAGCACGCGCTGCATCACGTCCTTGCGAAGGATATTCTGATAGATCGAGGTCAGCGCATCGCGGGCGCACAGGAAGCGCCGGTAGGCGGCGCCGAACCGCGCGTTGGCGTGGCTGACGGGCTCGCCGCGGCGGACCAGATCGATGAGCCCGTTGTGCAGCAGGGCAAACATCGCGGTGAGCTGCGAGATGATCGCGTGGTCGTCATTGCGGGCATCGGCGACCAGCGCTTCGGTCAATGCCGGGCGCTGTCCCGGGATGCTGCGATCAACCCCCGTAACATTCTCGGCCTGGACGCGCGCGATGTCGCGGAACGGGCAGCCTGCCG
>DATEJH010000023.1:0-35203 GCA_035278205.1 Novosphingobium sp.
GCGCCGTTCAGCAGAAGAACCGCCCGGTCGGACGCTGGAGGCGCGGCCGCGACTTGCATCGCGCCCCGTCCCTCGGCGCCGGCCCGAGACACCGTCGGGGGTGTACCTGCCCCTGCGGATGGGCGGGACATATAACCCAAACGGTTCTATTTGTCAAGCTGGAATTCCGATTTGGCGGTCTAGGGGCTGGATATGCGGCAGGTGCAGTCGGCCGTAGTGTCGAAAGCAACGGCGAAGCGGCGCTTTGCCGCAATAGGCACTGGAACCCGGCACGAGGCAGCGTCTAAAGAGCCGGACCATGGACCAGACCAAAGCCAAGCTCATTATCCGCCCTGCAACCGTCGCCGATGCCCCGGCCATCGCGCGGCTTTCCGTCAAGGTCTACGGAAAGGCCGACGGCTTCACGCGGGCAGAGATCCGGGGCCAGTTGATCAATTTTCCCGAAGGCCAGTTCGTCGCCGAATACGAAGGCCGGATCGTCGGGCATTGCGCGACGATGATCGTAACGGCCGACCTGGCGTTCAAGCCCCACACCTGGGAGGAGATCAGCAACGGCGGCTACGGCCGCCCGCCGGCGGTGGACGGCGATGTCCTCTACGGCTTCGAGGTCTGCGTCGACCCCGATTTCCGCCGCCTGCGAATAGGTCAGCGGCTTTATCGCAAGCGCAAGGAACTGTGCCAGCATTTCGAGCTGAAGGGCATCGCCTTCGCGGGCCGCATGCCCGGCTATGCCCGCCGCCGCCGCCAGTATCCCAGCCCTGCGGACTACGTTCAGGCGGTCAGGGACAAGAAAGTCCGCGACCAGGTGATCCAGTTCCAGATGAACGAAGGGTACGAGCCGCGCGGCATCCTGCCCGACTACATTCCGAACGACAAGGAAAGCGGCGGCTTTGCCGTGCTGATGTACTGGACCAATCCGCTCGCCCCGCGCGACACGGGCAAGGCCATCCCCGGCCTCAAGGAACGTGTGCCCAGTTCGGTCCGCGTCGCCACGGTCCAGTTCATGATGCGCAAGATCGAGACCATCGACCAGTTCGAGGAGCAGGTCGAGTACTGGGTGGACGTCGCCGCCGACTACGAATCGGACTTCGTCATCTTTCCCGAGCTGTTCACGCTGGAACTGCTCTCCATCGAGGAGAAGAAGCTGCAGCCGGCGCAGGCGATCGAGAAGATCGCGACTTACACTGACCGTTTCGTCGAATTCATGTCGAAGATGGCGGTCAGCTACAACATCAATATCATCGGCGGATCGCATCCGACGAAAGTGAAGCTGCGCGGCAATCGCAGCGAGATCCGCAACATCGCCTATACCTTCCTGCGGGACGGCTCTGTCCACGAATCGCAGAAGCTCCACCCCACGCCGTCGGAGCGCAAGTGGTGGAACATCCAGGGCGGCTACGGCGCCAACGTGATCCAGACCGACTGCGGCCCGATCGGGGTGATGATCTGCTATGACAGCGAGTTCCCCGAACTCGCGCGCCACCTGGTCAACCAGGGGGCGCTCATGCTGTTCGTGCCGTTCTGCACCGACGAGCGGCGCGGCTTCCTGCGCGCGCACTACTGCTGCCAGGCGCGCGCGGTAGAGAACCAGTGCTACGTCGTGACCTCGGGCGTGGTCGGCAACCTGCCCAATGTCGAGAACATGGACGTCCATTATGCCGAGAGCGCGATCCTGACGCCTTCCGACTTCCCGTTCTCGCGCGACGGCGTTGCCGCTCATGCGGCGGCCAACACCGAGACCATCGCCATCGCCGACCTCTCGCTCGACGCGCTGCTGACCGCGCGCCAGTCCGGCACGGTGCAGAACCTGCGTGACCGCCGCTTCGACCTTTACCGGGTGGAATGGACCCAGCAGCAGGGCTGAGCCGCCGCGCTGCAACGGACGTCAACTTGCGATCCGGCCTTGTTTTGGTAGGAACATTCGAAGGAGAGACATATGCAGGCAACCCCGGAATTCGACTTCGCGCTGGGCGAAAGTGCCGACATGATCCGAGAGACGACGGCGCGCTTCGCTGACGAAAGGATCGCGCCGCTCGCCGCCGGGATAGACGCCGAGGACCGGTTCCCGCGCGAGCTGTGGCCGGCGATGGGCGAACTCGGGCTGCACGGCATCACGGTCGAGGAGGAATGGGGCGGCATCGGCCTCGGCTATCTCGAGCACGTGATCGCGGTCGAGGAAGTGTCCCGCGCTTCGGCTTCGGTCGGGCTGTCGTACGGCGCCCATTCCAACCTGTGCGTCAACCAGATCCGCCGCTGGGGCTCGGACGAGCAGAAGGCGAAGTACCTTCCGAAGCTGATCTCGGGCGAGCACGTGGGCAGCCTTGCCATGTCGGAGGCGGGCGCGGGCTCGGACGTCGTCGGCATGAAGCTGAAAGCGGACGCGGCGGCGGGCGGTTTTCGGCTTAGCGGCACCAAGTTCTGGATCACCAACGGCACTTATGCCGACACCCTGGTAGTCTATGCCAGGACCGGCGAGGGATCGAAGGGCATCACCGCCTTCCTGATCGAAAAGGGAATGGCGGGTTTCTCCACGGGCCAGAAGATCGACAAGATGGGTATGCGCGGCTCGCCCACCTGCGAGCTGGTGTTCGACGACTGCTTCGTGCCGGAGGAGAACGTCATGGGTCCGCTGCACGGCGGCGTGGGCGTGCTGATGAGTGGGTTGGATTATGAGCGGGTGGTGCTGGCGGGACTGCAGCTTGGCATCATGCAGGCCTGCCTCGACACGGTCATCCCCTATGTCCGCGAGAGGAAGCAGTTCGGCAAGCCTCTCGGCGCTTTCCAGCTCATGCAGGCCAAGGTCGCGGACATGTATGTCGCGCTGCAGTCGGCGCGGGCTTATGTCTACGCGGTTGCCCGGGCATGCGATGCCGGGCGCACCACCCGCTTCGATGCGGCGGGGGCGATCCTGCTCGCCAGCGAGAATGCATTCCGCGTCGCGGGAGAATCCGTGCAGGCGCTGGGCGGGGCCGGCTATACCAGGGACTGGCCGGTCGAGCGTTACCTGCGCGATGCCAAGCTGCTCGACATCGGCGCGGGCACCAACGAGATCCGCCGCATGCTCATCGGGCGGGAGCTGATCGGGGCGAACTGAGCCCTGCCGTAGCCGCCACGTACCAATTCTCTTTTCGAAGGATGCCCGATGATCAGCATCGAACAGGCCCGAACCCTCATTGCCGCCGCGCGTGCCAAGGGGCGCGAGATAGGCCTCAATCCGCTGACGGTCGTGGTCCTCGACGCCGGCGGCCATCTCGTCGCCATGGAGCGTGAGGACGGCTCGGGCTATGGCCGGCCGGACATCGCGGGCGGCAAGGCTGCCGGCGCGCTGGCGATGGGCGTCTCCAGCCGCAAGCTGGGGGAAATGGCCGCAGAGCGCCCCCAGTTCATAGCCGCGCTTTCCGCCGCCTGGGATGGAAAGCTCATCCCGGCGGCGGGCGGCGTGCTCATCAGGGATGCCGCGGGCGCGCTGCTCGGCGCGGTTGGCGTGAGCGGCGACCTTTCCGACAAGGACGAGGAGGCAGCGCTGGCGGGCATCGCCGCCGCAGGGCTTGCCGCCGGCTGACAGGACGGGCTTTCGGGCGCCGCCCTAACGCGAACTCGCCAGCGATACCCTGCCGTCCCGTCCATAGACGTCGTCGAGCAGGGTGATGCCCTTCTTCGTGCCCGTTGCGGTCAGGTAGGTCAGATAGACGGGGACGGGCACGGGGAGCGGTACGGCCTGTTCGGGCTCCGCGGTCTTGGCGACCACTGACTTGCCCATCATCCACTTGCCCAGCTCGAACGCCTTTTCCAGCCGGATGCAGCCGTTGCTGAGATGGCGGTCGGCCTTGCGCAGCAGGTCGGTGTTGGGCGTGTCGTGCAGATAGATGCCCTGGTCGTTGGGGAACAGGAACTTGACTTTGCCCATGGAGTTCGACGGCCCCGGCAGCTCGCGGACCCGGACGTCCTGCCGCCCTGCGGCGACCGCCTCCCAGTTCACGGTGGACGGATCGACGATGCGCGGGTTGGGGCCCCAGTCCGAAAGCACCTGCATGTGCATCGATTCCAGCGTGCGGCCTGACAGGATCTTGCGGGCAACGTTGTCGCGCGTGAGGTAGTCGGGCACGTTCCAGTAGGGGTTGAGAATGGCGTAGTTGACATAACCCGCCAAGAGCGGCGTCTGCGTCTTGGCCGCGCCGACCACCACTTTCATGGTGCCGACTTCCTTGCCGTCCTGATAATACCAGAGCCGGGCGGCAGCGGAGTCCACGACGATGTGCCGGACGTCGGCCGAAGGCAGGACGCGGGCGCGCTCGAGGTTCAGCCGGACCACGTCGACCACATGCTCTCCCGATCCCTTGGCCAGGGCGGTGCGAAGCAGCGCGCGCATACGCACGTAATGCGGGCTCATCCACTGCATGTTGGCGAGATAGCGGCTGAAGTTCCTGCGCGTCGCGACCCGCAGGATCGCGTCATCCTTGAGCTTCGGCTGCTTCAGCCCCTCGCCTGCGAACTCCATGCCGACGTCGCGCGCCCGCCGCATGTCCGCGACATAGCGGACGAAAGCCTTGGAGAGGGCGATTTCGGCCCTGGCAAGATCCTGCGGCTGCTTGCTGTCGGCGCGGGCGATGTCCCTGCGCAGCTCGTCCGGATTGTAGCGCGACGCTTTCAGGCCATCGATCCCTGCACCGTCCAGGTAGCGCAGGAATACTTGCGCATCGGGGCCTATCAGTCCGTCATCGATCCATATCGGACGATAGCCGCGGGACGTGTAGAACTTGCCCATCTTTCCGCCAGCTTCCCGTTCTATCGCATGGGCAAGCGATGCGTCGCGGGCCGGGACGGTTTGCGGTTCCCCTGCCCGCGCATGGGCACCATCAGAGACTACGACCGCAACGGACACACTGAGCAGCGCGGCCAAAGCGAGGCCACGGAAATACTGGCGGAGAATCATCGTGCCCGGATTCTACACGTTATCCGCGTTCACCGGTAGTGCTCGGCGGGGGCGGCGGCGGCGGCGGCGGCGGCACGTAGTTCGGGTGATAAACTCCGTCCGGCGTGTAGTAGCCGTCGACAACGCCATCGCCGTCCCTGTCGGCGGCAACCGTGCCCGCGACGGCGCCCGGCGGCGGGGGAGGGGGCGGGGGAGGCGTTTCCTTGGCGGCGCAGCCGGCCAGAGCCATGCCGCCGACACCGGCGAGAATGAGGTTTCTTGTTTTCATCGTTGCTTCCCTCTCAGCGAAAGTGCCGTAACAACACTTAACCCGTGTTTCGGTTCCGTCTTGTTTGCACTTGTTAACGCATATCCGCGCTGCGGCGGCACCACACGGGGTTCGGCGTCGTGAGACGAGGTGCGAGCCCTCGCCGGACAAGCTGTGGGAGGGCGCTGGTGCGATGAGGAGGGAGGTTTGTCTTATGGGTCTGAAATCGCCCGATTAGCAGTTCCTGCCCTTGCACCCGCCGCTGGAGCTGTTTCCACCGGAACTCGAGCTGCTGGAGCTGCTCGACCCATTACCGCTGGAGCCGTTACCGCTGGAGCCGTTGCCGCTGGAGCCGTTGCCGCTGGAGCCGTTGCCGCTGGAACCATTACCGCTGGAACTGGCGTTGCTGCCGCCTGATGAACTCGATCCGGTAGAAGACCCCGTAGACCCGCTGCTTCCTGAGGAGCCGCCGCTGGTCGAGCTGCCTCCCGATGAGCTCGATCCTCCGGAAGAGCCGCCCCCGCCGGACGAACTCCCCGAAGAGCTGCTGTCGGCGATCCTGTCCGCACCGCCAGTTATCGCGCCTTCGATGGAGTGGCCGAGCGCATAAGCGGCCGCACCCAGGCCGGCTCCCGTCATGGCAAGCAAAAGCGCGTACTCGGCGGCTGAGCCGCCGCGCTCGTCGCGCAGGAATCGCGTAATCATGTCTCGTCCGATGCCCCCAGCAATCAAGAGCATGAAAACACCGGGATCAAGGTGCAGTCAAAGGGGCATTCGCCCACGTCCGGAATTGGGGCGAAACTATAAAGTATTATTACCGCAATGCGGGTGCTTCGTACGGCTCACGTCGTCCTCACGAGAAGCGCGCCGTAGCCGGGCAGGCTGGAGCCATCCGCGCCGTTCACCGAAAAGAGTACCGGGCCCTGTGCCGGCAGGGGGAGAGCGGCCGCCTTGGTGCCGAGATTGAACAGGCAGTCGATCCGTCCGCCGTTCCCGATCCTGGCGAAAGACAGCAGCGTTCCTTTCGCCTTGCATTCAGCCAGTTCCCCGGTCCGAAGCGCCGTCGTCTTCCGGCGCAGCGCCAGCAGCCGGCGCGTGAAGTGCAGCAGCGAGGCGGGATCGGCCTCCTGAACCGAGACGGCGCGGCCGCGGTTGTTCGGGGAAAGGGGTAGCCATGGCTCGCCGGTGGTGAAGCCGCCGTGCGGCCCGTCCTGCCATGGCATAGGTGTCCTCGCCCCGTCGCGCGAGAGCGTCAGCGGCCAGTTGGCGATGGCCTCGGGGTCCCGCAGCAGTTCGAAGGGAATCGCGTCCTGCTCCAGGCCCAGTTCCTCCCCCTGGTAGAGGATGGCATTGCCGCGCAGCGCGAGCAGGAGCGCCATCTTCATCCTTGCGAACCGCTCAATGTCCGCCGGCGCGCACCAGCGCGAGACGGCGCGGGGGGCGTCGTGGTTCTCGAAAGCCCAGCTCGGCCAGCCGCCCGTTTCGCCCGGTTCGTTCGCCCACTTTGCGAGGGTTTCGGCCGCGAAGCGCGCGGTCAGCGCGGGAGCATAGAGAAAATCGAAGCCGTAGGCGCTGTTAAGGCGCTTGCTGCCGGCGGTGTAGTCCCGCCGGTCCCGCTGCGGATCGTCGCCGCCGATCTCGGCCACGGTATGGACGGCGCCGTATTCGTCGCAGAGCGCGCGCAGCTTCTCCACGAACTGGACCATGCCTGGGTGCGACTGGCTGTACGTCTTGAGCTGGAAATCGAAGGGACGCGTGCGCACCCGGCCATTGTCGGGCGCGGGCGGATTGTCGCGCAGCAACGGGTCGTGCATCGCATGGTTGAGCGCGTCGAGCCGGAAGCCGTCCACACCGCGTTCCAGCCAGAAGCGGGCGACATCCAGCACTCCCTCCTGCACCGCCGGCTCATGCAGGTTGAGCTGCGGCTGCTCCTTAAGAAACGTGTGCATGTAGTATTGCCGGCGCCGCGCGTCCCAGGTCCAGGCGGGGCCGCCGAAAACCGATTGCCAGTTGGTCGGCGGAGTGCCGTCCGCCTTCGGTTCTTCCCAGACATACCAGTCCGCCCTGGGATTGTCGCGCGAGGCGCGGCTTTCCGCGAACCACGGGTGCTGATCGGAAGTATGGGCATAGACCTGATCGATGATGACCTTGAGGCCCAGCGCATGGGCGCGCTCCACCAGCGCGTCGAAATCCGCCAGCGTGCCGAAGATCGGATCGATGCCGCAATAATCGGAAACGTCGTAGCCGAAGTCCCGCATCGGCGAGGTGAAGAACGGCGAGATCCAGATCGCATCGACGCCGAGCGAGGAGACATAATCGAGCCGCCGGGTCGCGCCCGGCAGGTCGCCGATGCCGTCTCCGTTCGTGTCCTGAAAACTGCGGGGGTAGATCTGGTAAATGGCGGCGCCCTTCCACCAGGGCGCGGCGGTCTCATCCGGGGGCAGGCTCATGCGCACCTTTCGCGGCTGCTGCGAGAGCGGGGCATATACCAGCGAAGAAGGCCGGACGCGAATTCTTTGCGGCGGCGCACAATGGCACTTGCCGCAAGGCGGCGCTGTGCTAGCCATGTTTCGGAAGGGTTGGGAACTACGAGGGGGTCGCCCCCGTATTGGCGATAGTCGGTGCCGTATCCGATCGCCTCGAGAAGGGGAGGTCGCCCGGCCTGTTCAGGAGTGAGCCCGTGGCTACCGATCCCGTTCCCAGCACCATCGCTCCTTCCGAGTTCGACGCCCATATCGTCAGGGTCCTGCGCCACCGCGTCGGCAAGAACGAACGCGCGGCGAAGATGCACGACTGGTACAACGCGTCGATCTTCGCGCTGCGCGATGCCATCATCGACTGCTGGATCGAATCCACGCGCCGCACTTACGACGCCGGGGCGAAGCGGGTCTATTACCTTTCGATGGAGTTCCTGATCGGGCGCCTCCTGCGCGATGCCCTGTCGAACATGGGCAAGAGCGGCGAGATGGACGATGCGCTGGAGGCGCACGGGCTGGACCTGGCCGAGATCGAGGAACTGGAACCCGACGCGGCGCTCGGCAATGGGGGACTTGGAAGGCTGGCGGCGTGCTTCATGGAAAGCCTCGCCACGCTCGACATCCCCGCCTATGGCTACGGCATCCGCTATGTGAACGGCATGTTCCGCCAGCGCATCGACGACGGCTGGCAGGTGGAACTGCCCGAGACCTGGCTCGCCCACGGCAATCCGTGGGAGTTCGAGCGGCGCGAGAGCACTTACCGGATCGGTTTCGGCGGCGAAGTCGTGGCGGACGGCGATCATGTCGTCTGGCATTCCGCCGAGGAGGTGGAAGCGACCGCGGTCGATACGCCGGTGGTCGGCTGGCGCGCCAGGCGCGTGAACACGCTGCGGCTCTGGACCGCCAGCCCGCTCGACCCGATCCGCCTCGATGCCTTCAACGCCGGCGACCACTTCGGCGCCCTGGCCGAGCAGGTGCGCGCCGACAGCCTCGTGCGGGTGCTATATCCCGCCGACGCCACCCCGGCGGGGCAGGAGCTGCGCCTGCGGCAGGAATACTTCTTCACCGCCGCCTCCATCCAGGACATCGTGCGCCGCCACGTCCAGCACGAAGGCGATATCCGTACTCTGCCCGAAAAGGCCGCGATCCAGCTCAACGACACGCATCCTTCGGTCGCCGTGGCCGAACTGATGCGCCTCCTGCTCGACGATCACGGGCTGGAGTTCAACGAAGCCTGGGCGCTGTGCCAGCAGACGATCGCCTACACCAACCACACGCTCCTGCCCGAGGCGCTCGAATCCTGGCCCCTGCCGCTGTTCGAGCGCCTGCTGCCGCGCCACATGCAGATCATCTACGCGATCAACAGCCGCGTCCTGCGCGAGGCGCGCAAGGCGGGGTGCAGCGACGCGCAGATCTCGGCGATATCGCTGATCGACGAGGGCGGCGAGCGGCGGGTGCGCATGGCCAACCTGGCTTTCGTGGGCGCCCATTCGGTGAACGGCGTGGCGGCGCTTCATACCGAGCTGATGAAAGAGACGGTCTTCGCCGATCTCCACAAGCTCTATCCCGACCGGATCAACAACAAGACCAACGGCGTCACTCCGCGCCGCTGGCTGCAGCAGTGCAATCCGGGCCTGACCTGCGTGATCCGCGAGACGATCGGCGATGCTTTCCTCGACGACGCGGAAAAGCTGGCGGACCTCAACGCCTTTGCAGGCGATGCCGGGCTGGGCGAGCGAATTGCCGAGGTGAAGCGCGCCAACAAGGTTGCGCTCGCCGACTACATCAGGCGCACCATGGGCGTGCGGCTCGATCCCGACGCCTTGTTCGACGTCCACGTCAAGCGCATCCACGAGTACAAGCGACAGCTTCTCAACCTCATCGAGACGGTGGCGCTCTACGACCAGATCCGCAGCCATCCGGAGCGGGACTGGGTGCCGCGCGTCAAGATCTTCAGCGGCAAGGCGGCGCCGAGCTATCACAACGCCAAGCTCGTCATAAAGCTCGCGAACGATATCGCCCGGCGGGTGAATGCCGACCCTTCGGTGGGCGGGCTGCTCAAGGTGGTCTTCGTGCCGAACTACAACGTCAGCCTCGCCGAGCGGATCATCCCGGCCGCCGACCTGTCCGAGCAGATCTCGACCGCGGGTATGGAAGCCTCCGGCACTGGCAACATGAAGTTCGCGCTCAACGGCGCGCTGACCATCGGCACATTGGATGGCGCCAACGTGGAGATCAGGGACCGCGTGGGCGAGGACAATATCGTGATCTTCGGCCTGACTGCCGATCAGGTCGCGGAGAAGCGCAGCAACGGCTACAACCCGCGCGAGGTGATCGAAAACTCGCGCGAATTGAGCCAGGCGCTTTCGGCCATCGCCTCGGGCGTTTTCTCGCCCGATGACCGGAACCGCTATTCCGGGCTGATCGGCGGCATCTATGACCACGACTGGTTCATGTGCGCGGCCGACTTCGACAGCTACGCCGCCGCCCAGCGCGGCATCGATGCCCTCTGGGAAGACCAGGCGGCATGGCGCGCCGCGGCGATCCGGAACATCGCCAATGTCGGCTGGTTCTCTTCGGACCGGGCCATCGCCGAATATGCGAAGGACATCTGGAAGGTCCTGTGAAGCCGCCGGAAAGCGCCATCCGATCCTTGCTCGAAGGCACACACGCCGACCCCTTCTCGCTGCTCGGCGCTCATGCCGGACCGAATGGAACGCATGTCCGGGCGATCCTGCCCGGCGCGGAAGAGGTGGAGGTCTTCAGCCTCGATGGGCAGATCCTCGGCAAGCTGGGAAAGGTCGACGACCGGTTCCTGTTCGAGGGCCGCTTGTCTGCCCGCCCGCAGCCGCTTCGGTACCGCTGCTCCGCGAACGGGCACGACTGGCTGGTTACCGATCCTTATACCTTCGGCCCCGTGCTGGGCCCTCTCGACGACCTGCTGATAGCCGAGGGCACGCACCAGCGCCTCTTTGACAAGCTCGGCGCCCATATCATCGAGCACGAAGGCGCGAGCGGCGTCCACTTCGCCGTCTGGGCCCCCAATGCGCGGATAGTCGGTGTCGTCGGCGATTTCAACGGCTGGGACCCGAAGCGGCATGTCATGCGGGGCCGCAAGGACACCGGGGTATGGGAGATCTTCATCCCCGACATCGCCGACTATCGCGCCTACAAGTACCGCATTGTCGGCGCGGACGGGGCGGTGCAGCCGCTCAAGGCCGATCCCTTCGCCTTCATGGCGGAGATCCGGCCCAACACCGCATCGGTGACTGCGCATCCGGCGAAGCTCGACTGGGGCGATGAGGCCCACCGCGCCTACTGGGCATCGATCGACCCTCGCAAGGTGCCGATCTCGATCTACGAAGTCCACGCCGGGTCCTGGCAGCGCGACCCCTGGGACTGGTTCCTGCAATGGGACGATCTGGCCGACCGGCTGATTCCCTACGTCGTCGACATGGGCTTTACCCATATCGAGTTCCTGCCGGTCAGCGAGCATCCTTACGATCCCTCTTGGGGCTACCAGACGACAGGCCTCTTCGCCCCCAGCTCGCGCTTTGGTGAACCCGCCGGTTTCGCCCGGTTCGTGGACGGCGCGCACCGCGCCGGGATCGGAGTGATCCTCGACTGGGTCCCCGCCCATTTCCCCACTGACGAGCACGGCCTGATCCGGTTCGACGGCACGGCGCTTTACGAGCACGAGGACCCGAGGCTCGGCTACCACCCGGACTGGAACACGCTGATCTACAACTTCGGACGGCGCGAGGTATCGAGCTTCCTCGTCAACAACGCGCTGTTCTGGGCCGAACGCTATCATGTCGACGGCCTGCGCGTGGATGCCGTGGCCTCGATGCTCTACCGCGATTACTCGCGCAAGGAAGGCGAGTGGATCCCCAACCCGCAGGGCGGGCGTGAGAATTGGGAGGCGGTCGATTTCCTGCGCGCCGCCAACCGCGCGCTTTATGGCGAGCATCCCGGCTTCATGACGATCGCCGAGGAATCGACAGCCTGGCCCGGCGTCACCCAGCCCGCCGACGAACGCGGAGGCCGGTCCGCCCTCGGCTTCGGATTCAAGTGGAACATGGGCTTCATGCACGACACGCTGCGCTACATGCGCCGCGATCCGGTGCACCGCCCCTATCATCACGACGACATCACGTTCGGCCTGATGTATGCGTTCAGCGAGAATTTCGTGCTGCCGCTCAGCCATGACGAAGTGGTCCACGGCAAGGGATCGCTGCTGAACAAGATGAGCGGCGATCACTGGCAGCAGTTCGCGAACCTTCGCGCCTACTACGCGTTGATGTGGGGATACCCCGGCAAGAAGCTGTTGTTCATGGGACAGGAGTTTGCCCAGCGCCGTGAGTGGAGCGAGGAGCGCGCGCTCGATTGGGACCTGCGCGAGGCTCCCGCTCACGAAGGCGTGCGCAACCTGGTGAAGGACCTCAACAGCCTCTATCGCGAGAAGCCGGCGCTCCACATGGGCGACTGCGACCCAGAAGGGTTCGAGTGGCTGATCGTCAACGATGCCGGGAATGCGGTCTTCGCCTGGCTGCGCAAGGCCCCCGGCGCGAATGCTATCGCGGTGATCTCCAACATGACGCCGGCCCTGCTCGAGAGCTATCGCGTGCCGCTTCCCCAGGCCGGCAAATGGAACGAGATACTCAACAGCGATGCCCTCCATTACGGCGGCTCGGGCAAGGGGAATTTGGGCCAGATCAAGGCGATGGGGGGCGGCGCTTCGATAACACTGCCGCCGCTGGCGACGATAATGCTCGAATACGCGGGTTAGGACGAGAACACTTGTATTACGCCACTACAAGGAAGTTGGGGAATCCGAACACAGGGGGAGCAGGTGAATGAGAAGTCCGATCGGTCAGCCGCTGGCGCGCGATGCCATGGCCTATGTCCTGGCCGGAGGGCGGGGCAGCCGTCTCAAGGAACTCACCGACAACCGGGCCAAGCCTGCCGTCTATTTCGGCGGCAAGGCCCGCATCATCGACTTCGCGCTGTCCAACGCGATCAATTCGGGCATCCGCCGCATCGGCGTCGCCACGCAGTACAAGGCGCATAGCCTTATCCGCCACATGCAGCGGGCGTGGAACTTCATGCGGCCCGAGCGCAACGAGAGCTTCGACATTCTGCCCGCTTCGCAGCGTATTTCCGAGTTCCTCTGGTACGAAGGGACCGCCGATGCGGTGTACCAGAACATCGACATCATTGCCGCGCACGGGCCGAAATACATGGTCATCCTGGCGGGCGACCACATCTACAAGATGGATTACGAGCTGATGCTGCGCCAGCATGTGCAATCGGGCGCGGATGTAACCGTCGGCTGCCTCGTCGTGCCGCGGATGGACGCAACCGGCTTCGGCGTCATGCACGTGGACGCGAAGGACCGCATCACCGCCTTTGTCGAGAAGCCCGCCGATCCGCCGGGGATTCCCGGGCAGGAGGACATGGCGCTCGCCTCGATGGGCATCTATGTCTTCGAGACCGAGTTCCTGTTCGACCAGCTCCGGCGCGACGCCGCCGATCCCGATTCCCGGCGCGACTTTGGGGGGGACATCATTCCCTACATCGTCAAGCACGGAAAGGCACAGGCGCACCGCTTCACGGCCAGTTGCATCCGCGCGGCTGAGGAGATCGAGGAGTACTGGCGGGACGTGGGCACCGTGGACGCCTATTTCGAGGCCAATCTCGACCTGACCGACACAGTGCCGAAGCTCAACCTTTACGACCGCGACTGGCCGATCTGGTCCGATGCCGTGGTTTCCGCGCCGGCCAAGTTCGTCCATGACGAGGAAGGGCGGCGCGGCTCCGCGCTCTGTTCACTGATCTCCAACGACTGCATCGTTTCGGGCGCTACCGCGCGGCGCTCGCTGCTTTTCACCGGAGTGAAGATGGGCAGCTATTCGAGCGTGGACGAGGGCGTGATCCTGCCTCACTGCAACATCGGCCGCGGGGCGCGGCTGAAACGAGTCATCATCGATGCCGCGGTGCGGGTTCCGGAGGGGCTCGTCGTCGGCGAGGACCCCGAATTCGACGCCCGCCGTTTTCGTCGCACCGAGAGCGGCGTGTGCCTTATCACCAAGCCGATGATCGAGCGGCTGGCGTGAGCAGTTGCCCGACTGAAAAATCCCCGCCGCCGCGAAAGCGGGGACCCAGCTTCTGGCGGCAGGGCAATGGATCAGAAAGGCGGAACCCACGCCTTTGCGGCGGCGACGGGCTCGTGGTGTTGCAGGATTTTTCGACGGTCGCCCGAAAGGGAGGGGCTGACCCGTGGCCCTGAAAGTCCTTTCCGTCGCGTCCGAAGCCGTGCCGCTGGTCAAGACCGGCGGGCTTGCCGATGTCGCCGGCGCGCTGCCCGGGGCTGTCGCAGGGCATGGCGTCGAAGTGACGACGCTGCTGCCGGGGTATCCCCCGGTGCTGAGCACCATGCCGCGCGCGCGGGCGGTTCACGCCTGGGATTCGCTGCTGGGCACGCCGGCGCGGCTGCTTTCGGGCAGGCTGGAAGACCATCCCCTGCTCGTGCTCGATGCGCCCGAACTCTACGGCCGGCAGGGTTCTCCTTATGGAGACGCGGCCGGGGGCGACTGGGACGATAACTGGCGGCGCTTTGCCGCTCTTGGCCGTGCCGCTGCCGACATTGCCGGCGGCGTCATGGAGAAAAGGGGGAAGCCGCAGCGATTCGACCTCGTTCACGCGCACGACTGGCAGGGGGGCATGGCGCCCGCCTACCTGCACTTCGCGCCCTTGGGCGAGAGCAAGGTGCCATCCGTCATGACGATCCACAACATGGCCTTTCAGGGCTGGTTCGACCGCGCGGTCTTCGCGCGAATGGAACTTCCGCCTTCGGCCTGGACCATGCATGGGGTCGAATACCATGGGGGGATCGGAATGCTGAAGGCCGGCATCGCCTGTGCCGATGCGGTGACGACAGTAAGCCCGACTTATGCGCGCGAGATACGTACCGAGGCCTTCGGCATGGGGCTGGAAGGGCTCGTCGTTGCCCGCGGCAGCGCGGTTTCGGGCATTCTCAACGGGATCGATGCCGATCTCTGGAATCCGGCGGCGGACACGGCGCTGGCCGCGAAATACACCGCGCGCAGCCTGGAAAAGCGCCTGTCCAACAAGCGCGCGCTGGAGGCCGAACTCGGGCTTGACGCGGATGAGGGGCCGCTGTTCGTGGTGGTCTCGCGGCTCACCTGGCAGAAGGGTATGGACGTCTTGCCGAAAGTGCTCGACCATCTCGTCGGCATCGGCGGGAGGCTGGCGCTGCTCGGCGCAGGCGATGCGGGCATCGAGCAGGCACTGCTGGAGGGCGCGGCCCGCCATCCCGGGCGGATCGCAATCCGGCTGGGTTACGACGAGGCGCTTTCGCACCGCATGCAGGGCGGGGGCGATGCGATTCTCGTGCCTTCCCGGTTCGAGCCCTGCGGCCTGACCCAGCTATATGGGCTCGCCTATGGCTGCATTCCGGTGGTTTCGCGCACCGGCGGGCTGGCCGACACAGTCATCGACGCCAATCCTGCGGCGCTTGCCGCAGGATGCGCGACAGGCATTCAGCACGACGGGGTGAGCTACGATGCGCTCTGTGCGGCCCTGACGCGGGCAGCAGAACTCTATTGCGATCCGCGGGCGTGGCAGCGGCTGCAGAAGAACGCGATGAAATGCGATTTCTCGTGGGAGGCGAGCGGCAGGGCCTATGCCGACCTCTACCGCTCGCTCACAGCATGACCGCGCTGGGCGCTTTCGCGGGCGTGGCGAGCACCCGTTTCTCGGTGCGCTCGCCGCGCGCGGAGCGTCTCTGGCTCTGCCTGGTCGGTGGAGACGGGGAGACGCGGCACGAAATGACGCGCGCGGGCGAAGTCTGGTCAATCGAACTGCCCGGCAATCTTGCGGGCAGGACTTACGGCTACCGCGCCGCCGGCGAGTGGGCGCCGGAAGAGGGCTGCTGGTTCGATCCCGCCAAGCTGCTGGTCGACCCCTACGCCGTCGAACTGGACCGGCGCTTCAAGCAGGACCCGAGCCTTGGAGTAAAGGGTGCTGACACCGCCGCGATCGTTCCCCGGGCGATCGTGCCGGCGCCGTCGGAGCCGCTCGCGCTCCGGCCTCCGCGCTTCGCCGCGGGCGGGCTGATCTACGAGGTGAACGTTCGGGCCTTCACCAAGCTGCACCCGGATGTGCCGGCGGCGATGCGCGGCACCGTCGCCGCCCTGGCGCATCCGGCGGTGCTTGCGCACCTGAGGAAACTCAACGTTACGGCCGTGGAACTCATGCCGGTGGCCGCCTGGCTTGACGAGCGCCATTTGCCGCCGCTGGGGCTCGCCAACGCCTGGGGGTACAATCCGGTCGCGCTGATGGCGCTTGATCCCGGCCTGTGTCCCGGCGGGGTTGCGGAACTGCGCGAGACGGTTGCGGCGCTTCATGCAGAGGGTATCGGCGTCCTGCTCGATCTCGTCTTCAACCATACCGGGGAGAGCGATCTTGCCGGCGGAGTGCTTTCGCTGCGGGGGCTCGACGATGCCGTTTATGCCCGAGCGGCCGACGGCTCGCTGATCAACGATACCGGCTGCGGCAATACGCTCGATTTCGCGAACGCCGTTGTGCGCCGCCTCGCGCTCGATGCCATGCGCCACTTCGTGCAGAGCTGCGGCGTCGACGGCTTCCGCTTCGATCTCGCACCGATCCTCGCCCGAGGACCCGGCTTCGATCCTGCCGCGCCGATCTTCATGGAGATCGAGGACGATCCCGTCCTCGCTGACCGGGTGCTGATCGCGGAGCCGTGGGATCCCGGCCCCGGCGGCTACCAGCTCGGCAACTTCCCGGCGCACTGGCTGGAATGGAATGATCGTTTCCGCGACGACGTGCGCCGATTCTGGAAGGAAGAAGAGGGCGTGGGCAAGCTCGCCACCCGGCTGGCGGGTTCCTCGGACATCTTCGGCCCGCACTGGCCGCATGCGGATTGCCGCTCGGTCAATTTCCTCGCAGCGCACGACGGCTTCACTCTGGCCGATGTCGTAGCCTACGCAGGCCGCCACAATGAGGCCAACGGAGAGCAGAACCGCGATGGCCATGCCGAGAACTTCAGCTGGAACAACGGCGTAGAAGGCCCCGCCGCTGACCCCCGTGTCCTTGCAGCGCGAGCGGCGGATCTGCGCGCTCTGCTGGGCACGCTCTTCGCGTCCACGGGGACGATCATGCTCACCGCCGGGGATGAGTTCGGGCGCACCCAGCGGGGAAACAACAATGCCTATTGCCAGGACAACGAGATCGGCTGGATCGACTGGGAGAACCGCGACCGCGCGCTCGAGGACTACGTGGCGCGGCTTTCCCTCGTCCGCGCGAAGCGGCGGCCGTGGTTCGCGCGCTTTCCCGACACTGTCGAATGGCAGACTCTGGGCGGCAGGCCCAAGACCGTCGCCGATTGGGAAGAACCCCATAGCCCCGGTTTCATCTATGAAGCGCGGGAGGAAGACGGCGGCATCCGCGTCGAGGTTCGCCGCCATGATCGCGAGGTGCGCCTGAGCGCGATCTGACAACGCCCCTTGCCAAGGCGCCGCGTTGCGGCAATTAGCCGGGCCCGCCAGGCTGTCTTCGGCACGCCTTCCTCTTGCCAAACAGTACTGCTGCGCTGCACAATGAGTCCGCCATGCGAATAGCCGTCATCGACGAAAGCGCCGCGCGCGCCTCGATCATCCAGGAAGGCCTGGCGGCCATGGATGATTGCGAGATTTTCGTGGTGACCGAGCGGCGCGGGCTGCTCGCCCGCATGGGAGAGATCAATCCCGACATCGTGCTGATGGACCTCGGCAACCCCTCGCGCGACATGCTTGAGGAATACTTCGCGGTAAGCCGCGCGCTTGCGCGGCCGATCGCCATGTTCGTGGACGAATCGGACGACGAATCGATCGTGGCTTCGGTTGAGGCGGGCGTGTCATCCTACGTGGTGGACGGGCTCGCGCCAAACCGGATCAGGCCGATCCTTGACCTCGCGATCACGCGCTTCAACGCCTTCTCGCGTCTGCAGAACGACCTCGCTGCCGCGAAAGGCAAGCTGGCGGAACGCGAAACGATAGACGCCGCCAAGCGCATTCTCATGAAAAGCCGCGGATTGCCCGAGCCCAAAGCCTATGCCGAAATGCGCAAGGCTGCGATGAACCAGGGCAAGCGGCTGGTCGACATTGCCGAGGCTATCGTCACGGCCGACCGGTTGATGGGGGAGCATTGACGTGACTACCGAGCTGACCATCGGCTTTCTTCCCCTGGTGGACGCGTGTCTGCCGATCCTCGCCCGGGAACACGGGTTCGCCGAAGAGGAGGGTGTCTCGCTCTCCTTCGTCAAGGATATGAGCTGGGCGACCGTGCTCGACCGCCTCCTTTACGGCCACAGCGATGCCGCGCATCTGATTGCGCCGTTGGCGATCGCCACCACGCTCGGGCGCGGGCGGCCCGCCCAGGCACTTTCGGTGCCTTTCGTCCTCGGCCTCAACGGCAATGCCGTGACCTTGCGTCCCGAGATCGCGCGCCGCGTGCGCCCGGAAGGGCAGATCGGCGATCCGGCCAAGGTCGGGGCGGCCCTCAAGGAGATCGCGGCGGAGCGCAAGGCCGCCGGAAAGCCGCTGAATTTCGGCGTCGTTCACCGCTATTCCAGCCACAACTACATGCTGCGGTACTGGCTCGCGGCCTGCGGCATCCGTCCTGACGTCGATGTCGACATCACGACGGTCGCCCCGCCCTTCTGCGCCGATGCGCTCAAGCAGGGCGACGTCGACGGCATCTGCGTCGGCGAACCCTGGAACAGCGTCGCCGTGGAGCAGGGCGCGGGCGAAATCGTGCTGTCCAGCGCGCAGATCTGGCGCCGCGGCGTCGAGAAGGTCCTGGCCCTGCGCGAGCAGGTGCTGGATGAAAAGCGCGAGAGCGTGCAGCGCCTGATCCGGGCGCTTTGCAGGGCCGGGGCGCACTTCGTCGATCCGGTGAACTGGGAACTCAATGCCGGCATTCTGGCGCGGCCTGAGTATCTGGACGGCTCGGCGGACCTGATCCGGCGTGCGATCTCCGACCGGCTGCTGATCGCACGCGGCGGAGCGACGGTCCATTACCCCGACTTCATGTTCCAGTACCGCGAGGCAGCGAACTTCCCCTGGGTGAGCCAGGCCCAATGGCTCTACACCCAGATGGTGCGCTGGGACGGCATTGCCTTCGACGCCGCCGATGCCGTGAAAGCAGGCCGGGTCTTCCGTCCGGACATATACCGCAGTGCACTCATCGGCACCGGTGAGCCCCTGCCGGGAGCCAGCTCCAAGGTTGAGGGCAGCCTGAGGCAGAAGACCTCCGTTGGCATGCAGCAAGGCATCATGACCTTGGAAAGCAATCGTTTTTTCGACGGCAGGGTGTTCGACCCCGCGGACCTTTCGGGCTATCTTTCCACGCTTCCATGAGAAGCATTTTTTGTTGCGCTGCAAAAAAGGCTTTACGGCGCTCTCCCGAATCGCTTAAGTAACCATACATCGCAGAAGCCCCGGGGCGCCCAAGGAAGGGCGGATATTACCCGTCGTTCTGTTCAACCAGTTGAAATTGCGTGGCAACGGTGCCGCCCGATCTGATCTTTTCCAAAGATCAAGTCGAGGCGGCTTTCTTGCGTTGTCCGCGTGTGCGGAGTGCGTCGCCAGATGGACCGGGACCGGTCAGTGCAGCAGCAGGGAAATGGCCAGCGCCAAGGCCAGGCCCATGCTGACCATCTGCCAGAAACGGCCCGGGTCCCGCTCGATCAGGGGCACCGGGCGCCGGGACACCACTTCGAGCGACCCGCCGCGCTCCAGCGCCCGCAGCAATTCGATGATGTCGCCGAAACGCGCCTCGCGGTCGGGCTGGATCGCCGTGAGGATCGCGTTGTCCAGCCAGCTCGGGATTTCCGGGCGATGTCGCGAGGGCGGCACCGGCTTGCCGAAGCGAGGGCGCTGGAACGCTTCCTGCTCGCCGAAAGGCCAATGGCCGGTCAGCCAGCGATACAGGGTTACGCCAAGGGCAAACTGGTCGGTGAGCTCATCGCCGCCGTTTCCGGCGAATTGCTCGGGTGCCATGAAGCCCGGCGTGCCGGGAATCTCGTCGCCGTGGAAATCCTCGACGCGGGGAAGGCGGGCGACGCCGAGGTCGATCAGCTTCAGTCCCCCGTCGCTCGTCAGCATGACATTGTCCGGTTTGATGTCGCGGTGGACCACGTCCAGCCGGTGCAGCGCGGCGACCGCGCGGGTCAGGCGGATCGCGTGCTCGACGCCCAGCTTGAGCGGAGGCAGTCGGAGCGCCAGGCGCTGGGCCATGGTTTCGCCTTCCAGCAGCGGCTGGACGCAGTAAAGCGCCGTCTGCCGCTCCGGCCGGACCGGGTGGGCAGCGAGCACGAACGGGCTGGAAACGCGCTGCGCCAGCAACAGTTCGCGAGCGAAGGCCAGGCGTATCGCCCGCTCGCTCAGGGCATTGGGCCGCGGGAACTTGAGCACGACCTTGCTGCCGTCCTCGCAGTCCTCGCCGACAAGCAGGATGGCATAGCGCCCTTCGCTGAGCACCCGGTCGATGCGGAAGCCGTCGAAGCTGGTGCCGGGCGGCGGCGGGGCGATCGTCGGCAGCGTGGACAGACCCGAAAGGATGCCGCCGTGATCTGGCGCCGGCAGGCGGACCACGTCGATCAGGACCGCTGTGGCATTGTCCTTGCCGCCCGCCTCCAGCGCGGCTTCGACCAGTTCTTCGGCGGTCGCCTCGGCCGATTTCTGCTGGTTCAGGATCGCGGCGATGCGCTTGGCGCTCAACGGCCCATGCACTCCGTCGGTCGTCAGCAGCAGGCGGTCGTGCTCGGCAAGCTCGATCGTCGAGTGGTCGAGCCGCAGCTCAGGTTCAAGGCCGACGGCACGGATGAGCACATGGCGCAGGTCGGGCTCGGGACGGACGTGGTCGGTGGTGAGGCAGGTCAGGCGTCCTCCGGCAAAGCGCCAGGCGCGGCTGTCGCCGACATGTGCCAGATGTGCACGGCGGCCGCGCAGCGCCAACGCGGTGAACGTGGTGGCGGAGTTCTCCATGTCCCGGCCGCGGCCCATGCCGTACAGCCAACGGTTGTAGCCCCGCGCGGCAGCCTGGATCGCCCGCGCCGGGCCGAGCGTGTCGGGCATCGCGTAGAAGGCCTCTATCAGCGAGCGGACCGCCAGTTCCGCCGCGACACGGCCCTGCCTTCCGCCGCTGACGCCGTCCGCCACCGCGGCGATGGCCCCGTGGCGCGCGCGTTCGAGCGCACTGGCCAGGTGAACGCCTCCGAAATCCTGGTTCTCTTCGCGAGGTCCCCTGGAGCTCGCAAAGCCGACCGCCAGCACGAGTTGCCCCTCGTCGCGCAAATCACCCACTCCCTCGCACGCACGGGCCCAACGCTCACATGCGCGCCCGCCCGCGTGAGGATCGGTTTCACTCCAGTCTCGTCAAGTACGAAGGGGACGTACCAATGAGTACACTAGCCATGAAAAATGAGCGCGCCGGAGCGGCATCGGCGTCCGGCAAGAGTTTCTGGAACGCTGGGCACAAGCCCACGCTGTTCGCCGCCTTTCTTTATTTCGACGTCGCCTTCATGGTCTGGGTCATGCTGGGTCCGCTGGCGCCGATCATCTCGAAGGAACTTGGCCTCGATCCGGCGCAGAAAGGGTTGATGGTCGCTATACCCACGCTCGCCGGCGCCGTGCTGCGCATCGTCAACGGACTGCTGGTGGACCGCGTCGGACCCAAGCTGACCGGCGCGATGAACCAGCTGGTCGTCATTGCCGGCCTTGCCATCGCCTGGCATTTCGGCATTTCGACTTACGAGGGAACGCTGGCCGTCGGCGTGATCCTGGGCTTCGCGGGGGCCAGCTTCGCGGTGGCCCTGCCGCTTGCCAGCCGCTGGTATCCCCCCGAGCACCAGGGCAAGGCGATGGGGATCGCCGGCATGGGCAACTCGGGCACGGTGCTGGCGGCGCTCTTCGCCCCGCTGCTCGCCAAGACTTTCGGCTGGAACAATGTTTTCGGTCTGGCTCTGATCCCGCTGACGCTGGTTTTCGTCTTCTACATCATCGCCGCCAAGGACAGCCCGGACCAGCCCGAGCCCAAGCCGCTATCCGCCTACGCCGCGGTTCTCAAGGAGCAGGATGCCTGGTGGTTCATGCTGTTCTACGGCGTCACCTTCGGCGGATTCGTCGGCCTGTCCAGTTCGCTGCCGACCTACTATGCGGACAATTTCGGGCTTACTCCCGTGGCCGCCGGCTACATGACTGCCGCCTGCGTGTTCATCGGCTCGCTGCTGCGGCCGATCGGCGGCGCCTTCGGTGACAGGTTCGGCGGAATCAAGACGCTGAGCGTGGTCTATTCGGTTGCCGCCGCGGCGCTGGTGGGAGTTGCCTCCAGCTCGGGTTCGCTGCCGATCACTTTCGTCCTGTTCCTCGCCGTGATGGGAACGCTTGGCATCGGCAACGGCGCTGTGTTCCAGCTCGTGCCGCAGCGTTTCCGCAAGGAGATCGGCGTCATGACCGGCCTGGTCGGCTTTGGCGGCGGTCTTGGCGGCTTCTACCTGGCCTCGTCGCTCGGCCTGGCCAAGAAGCTCACCGGCAGCGCCTCCCTGGGCTTCCTGGTCTTCGCGGCGCTCGGTGTCGTGGCGCTGCTCGGCCTGACTGCGGTGAAGAGCCGCTGGCGGACCACGTGGGGTGCAGCCATCCAAGGCGTGCGCATCTGATTTCCCTGCGTCCGGATCGGAAGCTCTCCGCTCCGGGCGCAGTTTTTTCCGGAACGTCAAAAGGCGGCCGCTCATGGGTGAGGGCCTGGTGAGGTACAGAAACTCGTCAGGAAGGAAAACAGAACATGAGGAAAGTTCTCGCGGCTGCCGTACTTGCCGCGCCGCTGGCTGCCGCATCGCCCGCTTTCGCTGCACCGGGAGATCCGGTCAAGGTCAGCGATAATCTTACGATCGATCCGATCATCGACGGCAGCCTGCGCTGGGAGCACGTCGATCAGGACGACATCAATCTCGACGCCGATGCCGTGACGATGCGCCTGCGCGCCGGGGCCGAGGCGACGACGCATAACCTTTCGTTGCTGGCTGAAGCCGAGGGCACGCTGGCGATCGTCGACCACTACAACGACACGATTCCGGGCAACAACGGCTACCTCGGCGCCGAACCCTACTCGATAGTCGCCGATCCCCAGAACATCGAACTCAACCGCCTGCAGGTGTCCTACAAGGGCAAGGCGGCAAAGGTCACCGTCGGCCGCCAGCGCATCGCGCTCGACAATCAGCGCTTCGTCGGCAATGTCGGCTGGCGCCAGAACGAGCAGACTTTCGACGCGGTGCGGGGCGAGGCAAAGATCGGGCCGGTCGCAGTCGACCTCACCTATTCGATCTCGCAGCGCACCGTTTTCGGGATCGACAGCCCCAGCGGGCATTTCGACGGCGACATCGTCCTCGCCAACGGCAGCGTCGATGTGAAGCCGGTGAAGATCACCGGTTTCGCTTACCTGATCGACTACGATACCCGTGCCGCTTTCTCGAGCCAGACTTACGGCGTCCTTGCCACCGGCGCGGTGCCGCTGACGCCGGCGGTGAAGCTCAAGTTCCTTGCCAGCTACGCCCGCCAGAAGGACTACAAGCTCAATCCCGTCAATTACTCGGCCGGCTATTTCAATGGTGAACTGGGCCTGTCGATCATGGGCTTCGACCTCAAGGGCGGCTACGAGGAACTGGGCAGCGACCACGGCGTGGCCGCGTTCCAGACGCCGCTGGCGACCCTGCATGCCTTCAACGGGTGGGCGGACCTGTTCCTGACCACGCCGAACGCCGGCCTGCGGGACTACTACGGCGGCCTCGCCAAGGCCTTCGGAAATGCCGGCCCGCTCAAGGCTGTCAACGCGGCGGTGGTCTACCACCGGTTCGACAGCGACTTCGGCAGCGTCGATTACGGCCAGGAGTGGGACGCCAGCCTCGGCTTCTCGGTCCGGAACTACGCCGTCCTGCTCAAGTACGCGAACTATGACGCGAAGAGCTTCGGCACCGATACCCGGAAGATTTGGCTGCAGCTCGGCTTCAAGTACTGATCCGGTGAAGTGCCGTCGTCCCGGAGCTGGCCCGGACGGCGGCACAACTGGCGAGAGACAAGCCCAAAGGACGGCCCGGATCGAACCGGTTTTCGGCAAGCTGGTTCAATGCGGGATGCTCTGCTGGAGGGTTTTTCTGCTGCACTGCAAAAAACCATCTTGCCCGCCCCCGCCCGAATCAGCTAAAGGAACGTCAGCGAGTTAGCGCCGTCCACCGTGGGACGATTTCAGCGCCTTGCTTCAGATTTACAGACGCGTGGCAACGAAGCCGCCCGTGCCTTTTCCCAGTGGAACAGGCCCGAGGCGGTTTTTTTGTGTGCGCGTTGCGAATGGAGACATGACGTGAATGCACCGATGAACTTCGAGAAGGGCGACCTTCCCGGCCAGAGCAAGGAAAGGCTCGTAGTGATCGGCAACGGCATGGCCGGCTGCCGTGCGGTCGAGGAAATCCTAGCCCGCGATCCCGGCCGCTTCGACGTCACCATCTTCGGCGCCGAACCGCGCGTGAATTACAACCGCATCATGCTCTCACCGGTCCTGGCGGGTGAGAAGACCTTCGACGAGATCGTCATCAACACGCAGGCGTGGTACGAAGAGAACGGCATCACGCTGATCTCCGGCGACCGGGTCGATCATATCGACCGCGCTTCGCAGACAGTGATTTCCGCGTCGGGACGCGTCGAGCCGTACGATCGCCTGCTGATCGCCACCGGTTCCGATCCTTTCATCATTCCCGTTCCCGGCAACAACCTGCCAGGCGTCGTCACGTTCCGGGATCTGGATGATGTGGACCGGATGCTCGAGGCGGCGGGAAAGGGCGGCAATGCCGTCGTCATCGGCGGCGGCCTGCTGGGGCTGGAGGCGGCGCACGGCCTCTCGCTGCGGGGGATGAAGGTCACCGTCATCCACCTGATGCCCACGCTGATGGAGCGCCAGCTCGACGAGGCGGCGGGCTGGCTGCTCAAGCATGAGCTGGAGCGTCGCGGCCAGACCGTACTGACCGGGGCCAACACCAAGGAAATCGTGGAGCGCGACGGCAAGGTCGCCGGCGTGCGCCTGGAAGACGGCACCGAAATTCCGGCGGACATCGTGGTCATGGCCGTAGGGATCCGTCCCGCCACCGGCCTCGCCAAGGCGGCGGGCCTCGAGGTCGAGCGCGGCATCATGGTCGATGACCACATGGTCACTTCGGACCCGGCGATCCTGTCAGTGGGCGAATGCGTCCAGCATCGCGGCATGTGCTATGGCCTGGTCGCCCCGCTCTGGGAGATGTGCCGCGCGCTGGCCGATTTCGTGACGGAAAGCCCGACCGGCTATCAAGGCTCCGTCACTTCCACCAAGCTCAAGGTCTCGGGCATCGACGTGTTTTCCGCCGGCGACTTCTCGGGCGGGGAAGGCTGCGAGGACATCGTCATGCGCGACGCCGCGCGCGGTGTGTACAAGCGGGTGATCGTCAAGGACAACAAGCTGCTGGGCGCCGTGCTTTACGGCGATACCGCGGATGGGTCGTGGTATTTCGACCTGATGAAGAAGGGAGAGGATGTCTCCGACATCCGCGAGGCGCTGATCTTCGGCCAGGCCTTCGCGTCCGGGGGTGCGCTCGCGGACCCTAACGCCGCCGTTGCCGCCCTCTCGGACGATGCCGAGATCTGTGGCTGCAACGGCGTTTCCAAGGGCACGGTGGTCAAGACCATCTGCGAGGGCGCGCATTCGCTCGACGCGGTGCGTTCGCAGTGCAAGGCGTCGGCCTCTTGCGGTTCGTGCACCGGGCTGGTCGAGCGCCTGCTGGCGCTGACGCTGGGTGGCGAGGTCGAGAGCGGCCCCAAGACGATGTGCAAGTGCACCAGCTTCACGCATGACGATGTGCGCCGCCTGATCGTGGAGAAGCAGCTGAAGGAAATCCCCGAGGTCTTGCAGGAACTGCACTGGACGACGGCCGACGGCTGCGCCTCGTGCCGCCCGGCGCTCAATTACTACCTGCTCTGCGCCTGGCCCGGCGAATATGTCGACGACCAGAAGAGCCGCTTCGTCAACGAACGCATGCACGCCAATATCCAGAAGGACGGCACTTATTCCGTGGTCCCGCGCATGTGGGGCGGCCTCACCAACCCGCGCGAACTGCGCGCGATCGCGGACGTGGTGGAAAAGTACAATGCGCCGATGGTCAAGGTGACCGGCGGCCAGCGGCTCGACATCTTCGGCATCAGGAAGGAAGACCTGCCCGCCGTCTGGGCCGACCTCAATGCCGCCGGCATGGTCTCGGGCCACGCTTACGGCAAGTCGCTGCGCACGGTGAAGACTTGCGTCGGTTCGGAATGGTGCCGGTTCGGCACGCAGGATTCGACCGGCCTGGGCGTCAAGCTGGAGCAGATGACCTGGGGCAGCTGGATGCCGCACAAGTTCAAGATCGCGGTGAGCGGCTGCCCGCGCAATTGCGCCGAGGCAACGATCAAGGACTTCGGCGTGATCTGCGTGGATTCCGGCTACGAACTCCATATCGCCGGCAATGGCGGCATCAAGGTGCGCGCCACGGACCTGCTGTGCAAGGTGGAGACGGAGCAGGAGGCGATGGATGTCTGCGCCGCCTTCATCCAGCTCTATCGCGAGGAAGCGCATTACCTGGAGCGGACCGCTCCGTGGGTGGAGCGCGTCGGCCTGCAGTACGTCAAGGACCGGCTGGCGGAGGAGGGCGCGGTGCAGCACTATGCCGCCCGTTTCCGCTATTCGCAGCAGTTCATGCAGGACGATCCCTGGGCCCGGCGTGCCGCCGGCGAGGATGCGAAGCTGCACCAGCACCTGGCCGAGGTGCGTCCCTTCCCGCAATTTCAGATGGAGAACGCGTGATGATCGGCAACTGGCTCGATGTCGGCCCGGTGACTCAGATCGAACCGGGCACCGCCCGCACGCTGCCGGTCGCGGGCGGCGAGGAGATAGCTGTGTTCCACACGATGCGGAACGAGTTCTTCGCGATCGTCAACAAGTGCCCGCACAAGCAGGGCCCGCTCAGCCAGGGCATCGTCCACGGCGATGTGGTGACTTGCCCGCTGCACAACTGGAACATCTCGCTGCGCAGCGGCAAGGCGCTGGGCGATGACGAGGGCTGCGTGCCCACCATTCCGCTGAAGGTCGATGCCGGGCGCATCTATCTGCTCCGCTCGGCCGTGATCGGCGGCGGCGTCACGGCGGAGGCCGCGTGACGATTGCATCCCTGATCCTTCCTGGAACGGGGAAGGAAACCATCGGGCCAGCCCCGATGGTGGAGGGGGCTCCCGATCGGGCGCGGGAATGCCGGGGAACCCCCTCCATCAGCCGTCTTGGGGTTTCTTCCACTTTGCTTCCGGAAGGAGCGCAATGAAAACGATCCGCACGACTTGCGCCTATTGCGGAGTGGGCTGCGGCATTCGCGCTGAAGTTTCCGGCGGCAGCGGGATCGGGGCCGCCGGATCCGGTGATGGCGATCGGGGGGTCGCCATCACCGGTGATCCCGAACATCCTGCCAACCGGGGCCGCCTCTGCTCCAAGGGCACGCACCTGGGCGAAACGGTCGGGCTGGAAGGGCGGCTGCTTTATCCCGAGATCAACGGCAAGCGCGTCTCGTGGGATAAGGCGATCGATCGCGTCGCGCGGAAGTTCGCCGATACGATCGAGCGCCACGGCCCCAACAGCGTGGCCTTCTACGTCTCAGGCCAGATCCTGACCGAAGACTATTACGTCGCCAACAAGCTGATGAAGGGCTTCATCGGCTCGGCCAATATCGACACCAATTCGCGCCTCTGCATGTCCAGCGCTGTCGCCGGGCACACCCGCGCCTTTGGGGAAGACGTGGTCCCCGCGACTTATGAGGATCTCGATCAGGCGGACCTGATCGTGCTGGTCGGCTCGAACACCGCCTGGTGCCACCCGATCGTCTATCAGCGGATCATGGCGGCGCGAGCGGAGCGGGGCACCCGGCTGGTCGTCATCGACCCTCGCAGGACGGAGACCTGCGAGGACGCCGACCTGCACCTGCCGCTGCGGCCGGGCAGTGACGTGGCGCTGATGAACGGGTTGCTCGCGCACTGCCGCGAAGCGGGGGTGATAGACGAGGCATTCCTGGCCCGGCACGTCGCGACCCCGGAAGGTTTCTGGGAAGCGCTGGGGGAAGGTGCCGACCTCTGGTCCACCGCCGCCACCTGCGATGTGCCGCCGGCGGACCTGCGTGCCTTCTACGAGCTTTTCGCGAAGACGCCGCGCACCGTCACGCTGTTCAGCCAGGGCATCAACCAGTCGATCCGGGGCACGGACCAGGTCAACGCGATCATCAACGTCCACCTGGCCACCGGGCGGATCGGCAAGCCGGGCGCGGCGCCGTTCTCGATCACCGGCCAGCCCAACGCGATGGGCGGACGCGAGGTGGGCGGCCTGGCTTCGACTCTGGCGGCGCACATGGATTTCGCGGCCGAGAACGTCGCCACCGTCAAGCGCTTCTGGGCCGCGCCGCGCATGGCGACGCAGCCGGGGCTCAAGGCGGTCGACCTGTTCCGGCAGGTGCGCGAAGGGCGCGTGAAGGCGCTGTGGATCATGGCGACCAACCCTGCCGTTTCGCTGCCCGATGCCGGTCTGGTGCGCGAGGCTTTGGACACTTGCCCCTTCGTGGTGGTGTCCGACTGCATCGCCGATACCGATACCAACCGCTTTGCCGATGTGAAGCTGCCTGCCGCCGGCTGGGGGGAGAAGGACGGCACCGTCACGAACAGCGAGCGCCTTATCAGCCGCCAGCGCGCGCTGTTCCCGCTGGCGGGAGAGGCCAGGCCGGACTGGTGGATCATCAGCCGCGTCGCGCAGGCGATGGGTTGGACAGGGCACTTTGCCTATGACAGCCCCGCTGACATCTATCGTGAGCATGCGCGTCTCTCTACCTATCAGAACGATGGCAGGCGCGTGTTCGATCTCAAGGCTCATGCCGCGATTTCGAACGCCGATTACGAGGCGATGGAGCCGTTCCGCTGGGGAGGCGTGCCGTTTGCCGATGGGCGCTTCTCCACACCGGACGGCAAGGCGCGACTGGTCCCTGTTACCCAGATGGAGCTGGAAAATCCGCTCACTAAATGGCCGCTGACGCTCAACACCGGGCGCTACCGCGACCAGTGGCATACGATGACGCGCACCGGCCTCTCGCCCCGCCTTTCGCAGCATCGGCGGGAGCCCATGGTGGAAATCCACCCCGCCGATGCGGCCGATCTGGGCATCGCCGCCGACGATCTCGTGCGGGTTTCCACGCCGCGCGGTGAAAGCCTTTTCCGGGCGCTGCTTTCCGAAGGACAGCGCCGGGGCGAAATCTTCACGCCGATCCACTGGACTGACCGCCAGTCCACCGGCGGCCGCACCGGCCTGTTGTCGCGGCCGCTGGTCGATCCGATCTCCGGCCAGCCGGGCTTCAAGTCCACCCCGGCGCGGCTGGAAAAGCTCGCGCCCGAATGGCGCGGTTTCGTGATTGCGCGCACGCTGCCTGATGCGATCCCGGCGGTCTACGCGACGCGGGTCCGCGTGCCGCAGGGGTGGCTGGTCGAGGTTGCCGGACAGGGAGATCCGGCCGCGGTGGCGAAGGCGGTCCTGCCCAAGGGCGAGAAGATCGAGATCGTAGACAGCGCGCGCGGCGGCCTGCGCGCCGCCGTCCTGGCGGAAGGCCAGCTTATCGCCGCGCTGTTCATCACCCGCGACGGCCGTCTGCCTTCGCGCGAATGGCTGATCGCGCAATTGGCTTCGGCCGAGATGGCATCGTCGATGGAACTGCTCGCCGGCCGGCCCGCCACGCCGCAAGTCGATCGCGGACCGATCGTCTGCGTCTGCTTCGATGTCGGGATGAAGACCATCGTCGAAGCCATGGCCACGCAAGGGCTGGTCTCGGTGGAGGCCGTGGGCGCGGCGCTTTCCGCCGGCACCAACTGCGGCTCCTGCCGGCCCGCCATCCAGCGCCTGATCGTCGAGAACAAGGAGGCCGTTCATGCATGATCGCGAAGCCATTGCTCCCGGCGAAGTCTGGCTCGTCGGCGCCGGGCCGGGCGACCCCGAGTTGCTGACGCGCAAGGCCGAGCGTTTGCTGGGCCAGGCGAGCGTGGTGTTCTACGACGCGCTCGTCGGAGAGGGCGTTCTCGACCTTGCCGCTCCCGGGGCCCGTCTCATCCACGTCGGCAAGCGTTCCGGCCGCCATTCCAAGGACCAGAAGACGATCGACAAGCTGATCGTCGAAGCCGCGCTGGCCGGAGAGCGGGTTGTGCGGCTCAAGGGTGGCGACCCGGCGATCTTCGGCCGTGCGACTGAAGAACTGGACGCCTGCCGGGCTGTGGGCGTGCCGGTGCGCATCTGTCCCGGCGTCACGGCCGCCAGTGCCGCCGCCGCGAGTTTGGGCTCTTCACTGACCTTGCGAGGCCTGGCGCGCAAGTTGACGTTCGTGACAGCCCATGCGCGGGCGGGCGAGGATCTGAAGCTCGACTGGGCGCGCCTCGCCGATCCCGAAGCGACGCTTGTCGTCTACATGGGCAAGGCGGCCGCGCCGGAGGTTTCGGCGAAGCTGATCGAGGCTGGGCTGCCCGCCGACACGCCGGTGGCCCTCGTTGAAAGTGCCAGCCTGCCGACCGAACGCCACTTCCACACGCGGCTGGACCTGCTGCCTTTGGCGGCACGCACCGCGCTGGGTGATGGACCCGCGCTGCTCCTGATTGGCGCGGCGATGGCGCGGCCGGAAGAGGTCGAGCGTGCGGCTGCCCAGGCGGCCGAGCATGGCGCGAAGGGCTAGCGCCACCCCCCCGCCTTCGCCGCCTTCTCCTGCGCCGTATCGAGCGGACCGCCTAGCGCCATGTCCTGCGCGGCGGTCATCAGCTCGGTCTCGGCTGAGCTCGCCTGCCGGTATTCGCTCTTCTGCGCCTTGCCGCTGTTGATGGTGCGTTCCAGCACCCAGCCAGGCTGCTCCTTGCAGGCGATGCCCGACACCCCGCCCGAGGCGAAGACCCGGCAGTAGTCGCCGCCCTGGCGCCGGAAGCTGGTCAGGATCCGCACCGGTCCACCGTCGCCGGCCGAAGCGAGCTGCTTATCGAGGCCCTTTGCCAGCAGGCCAGAAGCGATCAAGGTGCCATTCCGCTCCATTATGGGGGCCTTGACCGTTACCTGCGTGCCCACGAACAGCCCCAGCACCAGCGAGGCGGCGATCGCTATTCCGGTGCCCCAGCGCTGTGTGAGGGACCGCGCGAGGGCTGCGTCGCTGGCTTCCCGTGCTGCTTTTTCGGCTTTCCGGGCCCGAACTGCGTCCAGGCTGATGATCTTCGGAGGCTCCCCGGCTTCGTCTTCCTCGCCCGCCGCGGCAATCATTGCCGTCCATCCGGCAGGAACGGGTTCTTCGGCGACGGGATCGAGATGGCCCCGTAGCACCGTTTTCAGCCTGCGTTCGGCCTCGATCCGCTTCGCCAGCGCCGGGTCGGCCGCTATCGCCGCCTCGACGCGCGCGGCGTCGTCGCCGGAGAGTTCCCCGTCGGCAAAGGCCATCAGCTCTTCATCGGTCACGGTCATGCCGTCTCTCCCAGTTCGCGGAGCAGGGCCTCGCGCCCGCGGCCGAGCCGCGATGTCAGCGTTCCCTGCGGAATTCCCAGGATCTCGGCCGCTTCCTTGTAGCCGAAACCCTCAACCATCACGAGCACGACGGCTTCGCGCTGCTCTTCGGGAAGGCGCTTCATGGCGCGCTCCACGTTCCCGAGCTCGACGCGATTTTCCGCGTCGCGATCGCCGTCAGTGCCGACGTTGATGCCTTCGTCCTCATGGGCAAAGGTCTGCGCGCGCCGCGTCCTTGCCCTTACTTCGTCTATCCACTGGTTGCGCATGATCCTGTATACCCATGCATCGAGCCGCGTGCCTTGCTGCCACTGGCTGCGGGCTTTCAGCGCGCGCTCGATAGTCTGCTGGCACAAGTCGTCGGCATCGGCACTGTCCTGCGTCAAACCGCGGGCAAACCGCCTCAGGCGCGGCAGCAGTGCGGTCAGGTCTTCGCAGAAGCGTGTCGAGCTCATCGAAATGCCTTGTTGGGGATGAAACGAGTGGACAGCGACGTTTCATCCCTGAGTGCTATGATTTTTGCTATCGGACAAGACCATGAACCGTTCAGGCCTCAAGCTCCGCGCCGCGCTGGCGCTCCTGCTCCTCCTGGCGGCGGGTCCCGCGCGGGCGCAACTCGCCCTCCCGCTGCGGAATCCGCTGGGCACGCTGGGGCAGGTTACAGGTGCGGTGGGAGAGGTGGCCGGAGACGCGCTGGAGCCGGTCCGCGATCTCGCCCGCAGCGCCCGCACGCTGGCGCAGGACCGGCTGCAGCGCCTCTCGCGCTTTGTCGAGGACAACCGCGCCAGGGTCGAACTGGACGATACCGGCGTCCCGGCACGCCGAGGGGAAGTGTTGCTCCTTGATCCGGCGGGCGGCGATCTCGACCTCGTCCAGGGCAAGGGCTACGGCCTGATCGAAAGAGGTACGATCGGGGGACTGGATATTGCCTATGCGCGCCTTGCGGTGCCGCAGGGCCGTTCGCTCATGCAGTCGCTCAGGGACTTGCGAAGGCTGCTCCCCGGCCGCGAGATCACCGCGGACCAGCTTCATTTCCCCTCGGCAAGCGCCAAGGCTGCGACCCGTGCGGCAAGTAATGCGGCGGCGCTGCCGCGCGGCGGCACGGTGGGCGTGATCGACGGCGGCATCGCCGGGTCGGACCGTCTTGCCGGGCAGCGCGGCTTCGCCGCGGGCGCGCCCCGGGCGAACGACCACGCCTCGGCCATCGCGTCATTGCTCGCGGGTGCAGGAACGTCGAAACTCTACAATGCCGACGTCTACGGCTCGGACCCCGCCGGCGGCAATGCTCTCGCCATAGCCAAGGCACTCGGCTGGATGCGCGAAGAGGGGGTGCCGGTGGTGTCCATCAGCCTCGTGGGCCCACAGAACGTGCTTCTCGGCAAGGCGATCGCGGCGGCGCGGGCGAAGGGCCTCATCGTGGTGGCGGCAGTGGGGAATGATGGCGCCGCCGCGCCTCCCGCTTTTCCGGCGAGTTACCCCGGAGTGGTGGCGGTGACGGGAATCGACGGCAAGGGCAGGGTCCTGATCGAGGCAGGCAGGGCACTTCATCTCGACTATGCGGCACCGGGCGCGGACATGACCGCCCTCGTGCCGGGGCGGGGGAGCGTTGCCGTGCGCGGGACCTCTTACGCCGCACCGCTTGCCGCGGCCCGCATCGCCGCGCGATACCCCCGCCTGGGCAGTTCAGTCATGGCGCTGAAGGCCACGGATGCCGAGGCTGTCGGCGTTTCGAAGCGCACCGGGCGCGGTGTGCTCTGCGGCGCCTGCCGCAAGGGCATCTGAAAAAATCTTCTGAAAAATCACGGGCCCCGCGGATGAAATCGAAAGGGCCATCCGTTCCTCACTCCAGAGACCCCTGAGGCACTCTCGATGCCCCGGGGAAGGAAACTGTAGGAAGGAGCACGACCATGAACAAGCTCAGACTCGGCACGGCCATCGCCACTCTCACCGTCTTCGCGCTGCCTGGCGCTGCCAATGCGCAGTTGCTCGGCGGCGGACTTGGCGGAGGCCTGGGCGGCGCAATCAGCGGCACCATCGGAGGTACCATCGGCGCCGTCACGGGGAACATCGGCGGCGCGGCCAGCGGCATGGGCGATATTGCCGGCGACGTCGACGTTTCGCGCGCCAGCCGCACCGTGTCATCGACGGCAAACGCCTCGGGCAAGGCATCGGGAAAGGCTTCCGCTTCGAAGTCGGTGAAGGCGCCGGAAGCTTCAGCTCCTGATACCTCGGCGGTGACGGGCACCGCGGCCAATGTCGCGGGCAGCGCTCGCGGGGAGGCCAGCGGTCTTGTCGGCACGGCGGGATCGGCCGGGGGCAATGCCCTTGGCACCGCGACCGGAACGCTCGGTTCGGCGAGCGGCAACGTCCTGGGCTCCGCCACGGGCGCGGCTTCGGGCGCAGGCAATGCGTCAGGCGCCACCGCTTCCGGATCGGGTGCGGGCTCGGCGACATCGGCACTCACCGGCGCTGTGGGCTCGTCGGCCAGCCCGTCGGATTCCGGCAGCGCGCCGCAGACTCCCTCGACTTCAGGGCTGAGCACGCTCGCCGGTAGCGCCGCCGGAACGCTCAGCGGTGAGGCCGGCGCGGCCGTGTCTCAGGCGCAAGGCTTGACCGGCAATGCTTTGAACGGCGCTGCCAGCACGCAGGCGAGCGGTCAGGGCAGCGGCTCGGCGCAGGCCAGCGGCGGCAGCAAGGGCTCGACCCGTGGCGGCGGCAATGGCCAAGGCAAGGGTTCGGCCAATACCAACGCAAACGCCGGCGCTTCGGGCGGCGGCTCGGCCTCGAAAGACGGCGTCAATGCTTCGGCCAGCCTCGGGGTCGGCGCCTCGGGCAACGCAGGCGCGAGTGCCGGCACCGAAGGCGGCGCCTGACCGATCGAGCCCCCCGCGCCGTCGCGCCAAATCCCCCCCCCCGCCTGAAGCGACGGCGTCTCGCCCCCGGAAAGAGCAACGGCTCTTCCGGGGGCTTTTTCCTGGGTTCTAGGCTTGACGGAGCATGTTTGCGGCAGGCTCGAAGAGGCCGGTGATGCTTTCCACCGGTACCGGCGCACCGGTCAGGTAGCCTTGGAATTCCGTGCAGCCGCACATCAACAGTTGCCGCCGCTGTTCTTCGGTTTCCACCCCTTCGGCGATTACCTCGAGCCGGAACGACTTCGCCAGCTTCACGATAGCGCCGACCAGCGCCTCCACCTCGCTGCTCTCGCCGATGGCGCTCACGAACGAACGGTCGATCTTGATCTTGTCGACCTTGAAGCGGTGAAGCAGGCTGAGACTGGAATAGCCCGTTCCGAAATCGTCCAGGACGATCGAGAAGCCGAGGCCCCTCAGAACCTCGAAGTTCTCGGCAGTCGCCGGCCCGTCGCCGATCAGGGCGGTTTCAGTCAGTTCGATCTCGTAGCGGGAAGGATCGATGCCGCTTCTGGCTGCCAGTTGCACGACTTGCGCTGCATATCCGGGCGTACGCATCTGGATCGCCGAGACGTTGATGGCCACGCGCAAGTGGCACCAGTGGCGGGTTTCGTCGAAGACCCGGCGCATGACGAATTCTCCGATCGCCATGATAAGGCCGGATTCCTCCGCCAGCGGGATGAAGATTTCAGGCGAGATTTCGCCGAGTTGCGGGTGAGTCCAGCGTAGCAGCGCCTCAACCGCCTTCACTTCGCCGTCGACGCCCACCTGCGGCTGGTAGACCATGTTGAAAGCGCCGTTGCGCAGGGCCCCGCGCAGGCTGTCCTCCAGCGCGCGGCGCGTGCGGAAAGCTTCGTCCATGCTCGGTTCGAAGAAGGTTACCCGGGCTCTCCCGAGCGCTTTTGACTGGTAGAGCGCCACGTCGGCCTGCCGCAGGACCTGCGACGGGTCGGCATTGCGT
>DATEJH010000024.1:0-10207 GCA_035278205.1 Novosphingobium sp.
CCATGGACGAGGATGACGGCTTTCCAGCGCGGCAATACTATATCTGGTCGGCCGGGAAGACGGCGGACGTCCGTCCTGTAGCGATACCCCCGGGCAAATAGCGCCTTGCGGATCGCCACCTCGATCTTGGTATCGCGAGCCCGGATGCCGGACATCATCCGGCTTCGAGTGGCCGCGTCGACCGTGTCAGCCATTCGCGGCGGTTAGCCGCTCCGCATTAGACTGAACCAGCTTCATGATCCCCGGCTTCATGCCGCGCGCTACCGCTTCGATCAGAGGCACGACAACGGAATTTCCGAACTGCTTGTATGCCCGCATATCCGAGACGGGAATTTCGAACGTCTCCGGATAGCCCATCAGACGCGCGCATTCCCTTGGGGTCAGCCGTCGCGGATTTTTGCCCTTGCCCCGATAGATCAGGATTTCCGAACCATCCTTATAGTAGCGCGCAGACAGCGTCCTGCTCGTTTCGTCGGGTCCAACGACGCTACAACCGAAGCCGTTGCCTGCCGCACGATGCTTTTCAGCATATCCCTGAAGATATGCCCAAAGCCGGTCGGTTAGCACATATTTTGGCTGAACTTTACCATTTGGAAGAAGAAAGCGGCCCTGATCGCCATCCTTCTCGCTTCCGTTTTCCGCATGGAGGATGGATCTGAGCTTCGGGCCGCCCGCGACTTCCGGAAAGGTCGCCAGCAGTTCCTCCCAGTCGAACCCGACGTTCTCCCTAAACCCCACGAGCAGAATGCGCTGACGGTGCTGCGGCACGAAGCGCCTCCCATCGACGACCATTGGCTTGACCGTATATCCTAGCTGCCGCTCCAGCACCTCCATGATCACGCGGAAAGTGTTACCCTTGTCGTGACTGACGAGGTTCTTCACATTCTCAAGTAAAAAGGCCTTTGGCTGTTTCTTGGCGATGATGCGCTGCACATCGAAAAAGAGAGTTCCCTGCGTGGTGCATTCGAAGCCATGGGGTCGACCGAGAGCATTCTTTTTTGAAACGCCGGCCAGGCTGAAGGGCTGACAGGGAAAACCAGCCAAAAGCACATCATGATCCGGGATGTCGGACTCATCTATTTTGGTTATGTCACCCGCGATGGGATGATCCTCACCGAAGTTGCGGCGATATGTCCTCTGGGCATAATCGTCCCATTCACTCGTAAAAACACAGCGACCGCCGATCGCTTCAAATCCGAGCCGGATCCCTCCGATGCCCGCAAACAGGTCGATAAAAGTAAAATCACTGTCGCCGTGGCTGGCGACGTTATGACCTCCGATAATCCGTTGAAGCGCAGGGACGACTGCCAAGGGAATCTCAAGTTCGCGCTTCTCCCACCGGCTTATCTGCTTTGGGTTGTAGTCCAACCGCTCCGCCAACTCGCGCTGCGTGAAGAGAGTTCGCGCTTCCAAAAGCACTTCAAACCGTGACGCCGACAGGATTTCGTTCATTCTTTGCACTCTCGGCATGGGGAAACTCACCGGACTTTTTGTCCCCTGCGAATCCCCACGTCAACCCCACGCGGAACGCAATGCGAACATTTTCTGAATGAGGATGGCTCGTAACGTCACCTCCCTCACGGAAGGAGGCGGCAGGGATCACGCGAGGGGGTCATGATCGTGACGGCTGCCCGGGCGCGGGTCGCCGCGACATGGAGGTTGAACCTCGCTGATCGCTCTTCATTGGCACCGCCCGGCCGAAGGTAACGCTGGAACAGCCCCTCGAACACGATCACCTCGTCAAATTCCTTCCCCTTCGCCTTGTGGATCGTCATCACCGTCACCCCGCGATGCGGACGGGCCGTGGCGGCAAACTGGTCTTCCACGACCGCGGCACGCAACAGGTCACGCGCCTGGCGGTAAGCTCCGTGCTCGCGCCAAGCTTCCGCCAGTCGCCCCTCGATCTGGGCTCCGCGACGAAGTAGTCGCATGTGCCGCGCCTCCTTTGCGACCGCCTGCAGCTCCGCTCGTTGGCTTGCTGCGAACAACGCGCGGATCGCGCGCCAGTCCGTCACGGGATCGCCGGTCAATACCAGCGCCTCGACTGCGAGTAGGAGTTGCTGAAGATCCGCGCCAATGCCTCGGGCGCCGTAGCCAGCGTCACCGCGCTCGCGAACGGCTCGTGCGGTCTTGCGCAGTCTCCCGGCCTTGGCAATCGCGCCCGCAGAGGCCGCTTCGCTCCGCCCCACCTCGAACGCAGCAAGGGCTTCTAGGGCGAGCGGCCCGAGCGCGACTGCCGGGTCTCGCGGTTCGAGCAACAGCGCGATCATCGCGCCTGCCAGCATCGGCCCCTCGGCCGCGACAAGCAGTTCGACCGGATAGCTCGGCAGGCCATGTTCGGCCTTCGCCATATATTCGAAGATGCTGGTCGCGAGCACGTTCGCCGGCACGAGGACGGCCAGCGACCAATCGCCGCCCCGGCGCAGCCGATTGGCCGTCCGGAGGATCGACTCTTTCAGCGGGCGCAGGCTTTGCCCACCATATTGGGAAACGGTGACGCCGGCATAAGGCTGTGGCCGGAAAACGCCCGTAAGCATCGCATCGGCAAAAAGGGTGATGTCCGTCCCTGCGCTGCGCCGGTTCTCGCCCTGAAAATCGAACTCGCTTGGCCGGAACGTGGCGATGAATTCATCGAACCGGCGCGGATCTGCGCCCTTAAAATCGTAAATGCGCTGCTTCGGATCGCCGAGCGCCATCAGCCGGCTCTGTCGGCCGAGGGCGGCGATCATCCGCCATTCGTCGGCGTTCGTGTCCTGGAATTCGTCGACGATGATGAAAGGGTAGGCACCGCCGTAGGCCCGCGCCAGCAGCGGCACCGCCTCGAGGAGCTCGGCGACAAGGCTGGGGAACAGGTCAAAGGCGATCAACCCTTCCTCATCGAAAAGCCGTCGCTGTTCGGTGATTCGCGCCGCGCCGGTCAGGCCGGCGAGCCGATCGCGCGCCTGCGCCGGCAGCAGCAGCGAGACGTTCGGGCTGGCGCACAGCAGATAGGCGTGGCTCTTGAGTATCGACCAGGCGAAGCCGTGATAGGTGTTGATCTCGATGCGGGCCATCAGCTCACGCGGGATCGTCGCCGTCGCCTGCTCGGCAACGCGCGCGATCGTCGCCCGCGCGAAACTTAGGAACAGCGCCTTGCCGCCCGCACCGAGCCGGCCAGCCTCCAGATCCGCGCAGGCCTTTGCTAGCGCGATCGTTGTCTTCCCCGACCCGGCGCCGCCTCGCACCAGAATGTTGCCTTCCGTCGCCAGCAAGCGCCGGCGCCGATCGCAAAGGACGAGAGCCAAGGGCTTAGCCGCCCGGCGCCGGCGGAATGGGGCCCCGCGGTATCGGCGGCAGCGGGACAGGTGGCGGCTGTGGTGCTTCCACCATCGCCCGCAACTGACCGAGGATCTGGGTCATGGTCTGCGGGAAATGGCCCATCTGACATTGGCTGAAGAAGAGCGTCAGATAGTCGTCGCCCTTCTTGTGCTTGAACAGCGCAAGGAACGGTACGGAATAGGCCGCGTCCAGCGACCCATCCGGGGGCACCTGGCCCGCCAGAGCGGCCGGCCATTCACCCTCATGGACAAGCCACTGGACGAACCAGCGCTGCATGGCGGGCGCGACTTCATCGCGCAGCAGATGCTCGAACCCGGCATAGGGCTGCTCGAATGCGCGATCGCACGCGAGCTGGATCGCGGCGGCCGCGCCGGGATTCTGACGATCGAAGATCGTGGCGACGGTCTTGCCTAGCCCGCGAAAGAATGCGGCGAACGACGCGACTGCGGTCTCGCCGCCGGCATCGAACGGCACCCAGCCAAGGGAATCGAGGCGCTTGTGCTGCCCCGGCTGCAATTCCGCCGCGCGCCGCGAGACGGCGCTGTAGGAGACGAACTCCGTTTTGCCTTCCACGACGAGAACGCGGCGGGCGAGAAGCGCCTCGCAGAAGCGGGTCCGGAACCCGTCGCGGAAGATCTTCAGTCGCAGGTTCTGCGGCAGGACCACGGCCGTCGCGGTCAGGAGCGCCGTCTGGTCGCGTCGCATTACCGTCATCTGTTCGGGCTGGAATTGCTCGATCACATAGGGCGAGTGAGAGGTGAACAGAGCCTGCGACGCCAGTCCTCGGACCTTGTCGACCACCCGCTGCTGAACGTGCGGTGGCAAGGAAATTTCCGGCTCCTCCATTGCGAAGATGACCCGGCCGTTCCGGCGCTCGGCGATTAGCCCGAGCATCGCTAGGACGAGTGCGTTGATTGTGCCCGAGCCCTGATGTTGGAATGGGGCCGCGTAACCGGGCACGCCAGTCGCTAGGAACGATTTCAGCACCCGGCGCAGATCCTCGCGGGTCAGCTCCGATACCCGCAGATGCGGCGCGTCGGCCCATTCACCGGGCACGATCTCGCGCATGGCCTCCTGAATGGCCGTGAGGATGCGGCCAAATTCCGGATCGTTGGCACCGACGACGTCGAGGCCGCGTAGATTATCGAGCAGGCCCTCCCACATGCGCGTCCGGACCTCATAGGTCTTGAGGATCACATCGAGCAGCGAGCCGCGCTCCATCGAGAGCGCGCGGCTCCCGGTGCGCAAAGCGCGAAGATGCAGGAAGCCGAATTCGCGCTTGTCGCGCGATCGGCATTCGCTGGTCGGGATGCCATCCTCGGCATGGGGCACTGCAAACCATGTCTTCGCGGTGAACTCGTCACCGTCCGGATCATAGGCGCCCTCGAAACGGATGCGGACCGCTGGTTCTACGCCGGCTTGCCCCGCCTGGGCCGCTCCGCCGGGTCCGATCAGGCTGCGGTTGGCGGTATGCCAGAATTCCAGATTGGCCCGGAAACGATCGCAATGCTGTTGGTCGAGCCCGGCCACGACCACTTCCACGACAATCTTGGGCGCTGGCTGATCCGGTTGGGTAAGATATCGCCCGCCGTGGAAATCATGCTCATCTATCGCCTGAGTGCGCGACAGCCGATCCGCGCCAATTGCCAGTTCGATTGCCTCGAACACGGTCGACTTGCCGGTATTGTTGTCACCGAGGAGGACCGTCGTTCCTTCGAAGTGGAGGTCTGCAAGCCGTATTCCACGGAAATTCTCGATGTGGACCCGAACAACGCGCACGCGGTCTTTCCCCCTATTTCCTCACGCCTCAACACAGCCTCATGTCATCGGTGAAGCCCGGTATCGGGCAACTCGCATGGCCGAATATCACTTATCAGGCCATTTCGATGACTTTCTTGAGAAAGCTAGTAGGTCAGAGAGAAGGCCACAAGCTGGAGTAACACCAAGAAAATAAGGGCCGCCGCCCACCTTCGGCGCCGCGCTCTGTGCGCGTCCAAGGCCGCCCACCGAGCCCCTGCTGGTCTCGGGCCGGAGGTAACGATCGCATGGCGTTGACCGACCCTGTCGGTGTATCTCACCTGAAAGCTGCCCCTCCGCTTTTCGGCCCCGTGCCAGCCATCGGCACGACGGGAACGTACGACCGCTTTCAGGGGGCGGTTTGACCTCTCAATGGGCGCTCAGTTGGCGGTTCTACCGAAGAATGAAGCTCGCAAACACATTACCTGATCATGAAATTGTCGGCCCGCTCCGCCCCTTGCCGATCGACCAGCTTATACCGTCGCCGCGCATCAGGCCCGAGACCGATTTTCCGACCTGCTTCTCCAGCACCGGACGCCACGGCACGAGCGTGAAATCCCGCGACCGTTCGATCAGTGCGAAGCGCCCGCTGACGAGATCGACCGACCGGCGATAGACGCCATGGATGCGGATACCCTCGGCGGCTTCCCCAAACGGCATCTTGAGTTCGTCGGAGAGCTGCCCCGCTACCCGCAGCAGTTCGCGCCGCTGGAGCGCCGCGATCATGCCCTTCGGGAACGTCGCCTCGCCGCCCGTTTGCTCGGCAAATCCCTGCGCCACCAGCCACTGCCGCCGGCGCGCCTGGGTCTCGCGCAGGTCATGTCCGAACCCGGCGTTGCGGACGGGTTCGGGCGCGCCCGACACCAGCTCCCGGTCGATCCAGGTCGCGGCCTCGGCATCAACCAGCCGATCGAGCGGCCGCGCCGACAGCATGGTGATCGCGACCGGACGGTCATGCAGCCGCGCTGCCTCATAGGCTGCGGCCCGCTCGAGATGGTCGGGCGCGATGATCCAGCGGCCCGATGGCTCGCGCTCGACGATACCCCCTGTCCGGCGCATCGCCTCGAGCCTCCGGACGTGGGTCTCGGCAAAGGCCTGGGTGGCGGTCGGATCGTGGTGCAGATGGGCGTCCACGTCGTAGTGGCCGCCATTGGCGGCGGCGACCCTGGCGATGGTGCGATCGGCCTCCAGCACCGCCGGCCTGACGGGTTCGATCCGCACGATCGCGCCTTGCGGCAGACTCATGTCGGTTTCTGTGCCCCGGCCGATCGCGACATAGTGGCTTCGGCCGTCCGTGCCGTCGACGATCAGATAATGGCGATCGGCATGTTCGTCGGCGAGCCCACGCGCCAGCACGCGGCCGACCAGCGGGCGGGCATCGGGTGCGGCAGGGTCGTAGATCGCCTGGTCGGCCTGCGCTCGCATGGTCGCGGCGCGGGAAAATTCGCGCTGCATCGTGCGGATGATGTCGCCCCGTTCGCCAAGCGTGCGCAGCGTGTCGGCGAGATCGGGCGCGAGCCGGAAACGTCCGGCGCCGAGCGGCTCGGCCAGGCCCAGGCGCGACAGCTTCGCCAGCCGACCCGCGCGCAGCGCCTGGTCGAAGGCGTCGCGACCGTTGGTCGCGACCATCCGATCGGCGTCCGCACCCTTGAGCAAGGCCCGGTCGATCGAGGTCAGGCGCTCCTGCTCCACTTCGGCGCGCAGCGTCTGCTCGATTTCGCGGTGCGTGCGCGGCCCCAGGTCGAGGTCGACCAACTCGGCGGCGCGCTCGCGAATGCCGGTGGTCATATAGTCGCGGGCGATGACCAGGTCGGCGCCGCGATCGTCCTTCCCACGCACCACGATATGGGTGTGCGGATGGCCTGTGTTGAAATGGTCGACTGCGACCCAGTCGAGCTTCGTCCCGAGATCCTCTTCGAGCCGGCCCATCAGCCGCCGGGTCAGGGGTTTCAGGTCTTCATATTGATCGCCATCCTCCGGCGAGACGATGAAGCGGAATTGATGGCGATCGCCTTGCGCCCGCTCGCTGAACGCCTTGCCATCGACGGCATCGGCATCGCGGCCGTAGAGCGCACCGCGTGTCCCATCGCGCGTCGTGCCGTCGCGCTGGAGATAACGCAGATGCGCGGCGGCGGCCGACGCGCCCTTGCCGGCGAGCCTGACGATGCTCGCCTTGACGATGACGCGGCGCCGGCTCGATGCGGCATGGCCGCCGCGGCTGGCGAGCACGCGACCGACACCCGCGCCGCGCCCGATCCGGCTGCCGGTGAAGCTGCCTCTGGCGAGCTTTCCTCCGGCCGCGCCGCCCCGTGCGAGATTGGCGGCCGCGAGCACGCGGCCAAGATAGCGCCGGGGGCGTTTGCCGCCTTGGCTACGCTGGCGCCCGAGGCGCGGCTCGAAGCTGTCGTCGTCGGCCATGATCTTGTTCCCGGTGACGTGAAGGCGCGAGCATGACGCGCGCCGGAACAGATGAAAACCGGTGCCATCGAACATGGCGGCACTCCGCCGGTCTCGTGGGCGATGGCACTGGCGCGCCGAAGGCAGTGCCGCGAAGCGGCCCAAAAAACGATGTGCAGACAAGGGCTTATGGAGCGACAGTGCCATAGCTTTATCTTGCCTTACGCCGCCCTCCCGTCTGACCCGCTCCTGTCGCCCATTTCCGCCATCCTGCTGAACGCCCATATCGTCCGAGCTGAAGCAAAAAGAGCCGGGACACGATGCCTGTGCGGCACCTGTGTCCCGGCGCTTCCGAGCCTCCGATCAATGCGTCGCCGCAAAGGCTTCGCGTGCCTGACGTTCGCTCCCGAAGCTGCGTCGCCCCATCAATCCATGCGCGTTCCCATCGCCATCGACGATGCTCACCGCGACGAACCAGCGGCCATCCAACCGCCCGACGATCGCCACCCGATCGAGCTCGAAATCCTCGTCGTCGTTGCTCTCATACGCCCCGAGCCACCGCTCCGACACGCGCGCATCCCACAGGAAATCGCTCTCCTCGGCCTCCAGGAACCGTGCGGCAAGCGCCTCGCCCGCACCCCGTCCGAACTCGATTTCGAGCCCGGCCATGAGCGTCGCCATCACGCGGTCCGACACCATACCGATGGGTTGAAACATGGTCATGATCGCCTCCTTCGCTTGAAGTCCCCATCATCGAGGACAGACCTCCGAAGACGGGTGGCGGAGCGGCTGTCAGGGCCGCTGGAGGCGAAGCCGGAAGCGCCGCGCAGCGGCGGCGGAGGAACCGATTTTGTTGCGCTGAAACAAACAGACTCGGCTGCGCAGCAGCCTCCGGCTCGCAGCAAAATTGGAGGGGCCGCCGGCCTTGTACAGCCGCTTCGGCGCCCGTCATGCTGGGCCTTGCCGAGACGAGCCCCTCCAACGTCTGCTGGTCGCACTGCCCTCGCGGCCGGCGCCCTTCGACGCTGCCGCATATGCCGGATCAACGGGGTGCGCGGACCGCGAACAGCGTATCTGGTGGCTCGTCCGGCGCGGGCGATGGTGATGGATCGCTGGATTTCGTGCTGGTCCGAAGCGCGACAAACAATGCCGGTGGCGGCTGCTGAGCGGGGAATTGCGACGGACCTGGAGCCATGCCTGACACCTGCGCGAGATAGGCGCGCGTCTCGGCCGGCAGTGCATGGCCCGACGCCAGATGCGCGGCATAGCGGCCGGGGCCGGCATTATAGGCACCGAACAGCCCAGGATAACCGAAGCGGTCATACATCGCGCGCAGATAGGCGGTGCCCGCGAGGATATTGTCGCGCGGATCATGGGGATTGCGGCCCAGGCCGAGTGCCGCCCGCATCGCCGACCAGGTCGCCGGCATCAATTGCATAAGGCCCATCGCGCCCGCCCGGCTCGTGATCGGCCGGCCGTCCAGCATGGTCATGCCACCACTTTCGGCGCGCATCACCCGCTCGATCCAGGCGACAGGCACGCCGAACCGCACCGACGCCTCGGCGATCTCGGTGCGCCAGCGGGATACCGGATCGCGTCGTGGCGGATCGGCCGCAGCGGGAGTCGCGACGAGTAGCGCGGCGGCGAGCGCGAGCGTCCTCAGCGCAGCCACAGCGGGGTCGCCCTGCCGATGACATCCTGCCCCAATGTCGGCCCGAAATAGCGCCCGTCGAACGAGTCCGGGGTCTCGGTCATGAGCAGGAAGACCATGCCTGGGGCCAGCCGGACGCACCCCTGCCAGGCCGGCAGCGGGCTGCCTGCCGCGTCGGCGGAACGGCGCAGGGCGACCGGCCTGCCGTTCAGCGTCACCATGCGATCGACCGCGCAGACCGTGTCCCCAGCAATGCCGGCGACGCGCTTCACCAGCGGCACGTTGGACGGCAGATAGTGGCGGTGTGCGGCCAGTTGCCGCGCTTCGGCCGGCGGCCAGGCAATCACCATGTCGCCGCGTTCGAGCGCCGCACCGGGCGACACGGCATAGAGGCCGATGGGCGCGCTGGCGCTGGCGTTCCAGACCAGCCGGGGCACCGGCGGCAGCGCGATCGTGAGGCCGAGACAGGTGATGCCAGCCGCGATCAGCGCGGCGCGGCGGCGCAGCCGCAGGCGGCGGACATGGGCCGCGCGCCGGACCTCCAACCACGCGAACAGCGGCAGCGGGCGGTCCCGGGGAGTAGGCTCAACCACGGTCGCCTCCGCGCGCGCGGGCCGCCGACCACGCCTCGATATCGTCGATATGATAGCGCCAGGTGCGGCCATGCAGGCGGCATTTCGGACCCGTTCCCGTCTGGCGTAGGCGCTTCAGCGTCGAGTAGGCGAGGCCGAGATGAAAGGCGGCCTGCTTGGCGGTGAGGAAGGGGCAGGTCTCGCGCGCAGCCTGCGCACGTTCGGCGGTGTCGTCCATGATTCCAGCCCATCCGTGCCGGTGCATCGTGCGCCGGCTGATGAGCGCGGATTGGATCGATCCGGCCGTCTTCGGCAGGGTCGCAAATCGACCCTCGCGATTCCGCCCCCCCTCGTTTCGGGCCGGTGGCGATGCCCCGCGCCCTTGTGGGACGCGGGGCGCCGGGTTCAGTCGGCCGGGCTCTTGAGGCTCGATTTCGTATAGAGCGGTGTGGGTTGAACCGGGTGGCACGGG
>DATEJH010000025.1:0-30845 GCA_035278205.1 Novosphingobium sp.
GCGCACCTCGGATGCGCCCTTGCTCAAAAATTCCCCTAGAGGCGCTTGAGACACGCGGCAAGCGCGCGTATAGGCCCCGCGGAAGGGGGGCGCTCGCCTCCGCATCAGGGCGCGCGCATGCGGGGTCGACTCGCGTGCGCGATCAAGGAAACGGAAGCGCTATAAAGATGATATCGGGCAAAACCGCACGCGCCGCGAGCCGAACCGTGAAGGCTCTTGGTCTTTCCCTGGCAAGCATCATGACCGCTGGCGTTGCGGCTCCCCGGGCTGCCCTTGCCGCAGCCGCCTCCGAGCCGGCGGCCGCCGCGACGCAGGCTGCGGCGAACGCCGGCAGCTATACGCCGATGACGCCCACCCCCGGGATCGGCATGCCGACGCCCGGCGGCATCGGCTTCCAGGGCCAGTACTCGCGGCTGGGCGAATACGGCGAGTGGATCCACAACTCCGTGCTGCTGCCGATCATAAGCGCGATCACGGTCTTCGTCCTGCTCCTGCTGGTGATCATCATCCTGCGCTACAACCGCCGCGCCAACCCGGTGCCGTCGAAGACCAGCCATCACACGCTGCTTGAAGTCGTCTGGACGCTGGTTCCGGTGCTGATCCTGATCGGCATCGCGGTGCCCTCGATCGACCTGCTCGCCAAACAGTACAAGCCGGCACCCAAGGGCGCGCTGACCATCAAGGTCACCGGCAACCAGTGGTTCTGGACTTACGGCTATCCCGACAATGGCGAGTTCGAGGTCGTCTCGAACATGCTCAACCTTCCGGGCCAGCCCACCATCAACAACGGCGTGCGCGAAGTCGGCTCGAAGCCCTGGGACGGCCCTTCGCATCTTGAGGTCGACAATCGGATGGTCGTGCCCGTTGGCGAGCCGATCCGGCTCCAGATCACCGGGGCCGACGTGATTCACTCGTTCGCGGTGCCTTCGCTCTGGTTCAAGCTCGACGCAGTCCCGGGCCGCATCAACGAGAAGGTGCTCTTCGTCGACAAGCCTGGTGTCTACTACGGCCAGTGCTCCGAATTGTGCGGCGCCAAGCACGGCTACATGCCGATCGCCGTCGAGGCGCTCCCGCGCGACAAGTACAACGCATGGGTGCTGACGCACGCCGGCGGCAAGATCGATAACCCCAACGCGTCCGCCGGCAATCAGACCGATTACCTGGCCGGTGAACAGCCCGCCGGCGCGGTTCCCGCCGCCGGTGCGTCCGCGGCTCCCGCAGCCGACGCGACCGCCGCCGCCGAATAAGCCCGATTTCAAGGACAGGTCACCAGAACATGGCAACCACAGCCTCAGAACACTTCCAGGCCCACGCGGAAGACCATTCGCACGATCACAAGCCGGGCTTCTTCGCCCGCTGGTTCATGTCGACGAATCACAAGGACATCGGCACGATGTACCTGATCTTCGCGATCTTCGCGGGGGTCATCGGCGGTGCGGTCTCGGGGGTCATGCGCCTCGAGCTGGCAGAGCCGGGCATACAGTACCTCGGCTTCTTCGCGAAGCTGGTCGGCGATAACCCGTCCGATTTCAACGCCACGCTGCACATGTGGAACGTTCTGATCACCGCACACGGCCTGATCATGGTCTTCTTCATGGTCATGCCCGCGATCATCGGCGGTTTCGGCAACTGGTTCGTCCCGCTCATGATCGGCGCGCCGGACATGGCCTTCCCGCGCATGAACAACATCTCGTTCTGGCTGACCGTCGCAGGCTTCTGCTCGCTGATGACCTCGGCTTTCGTGCCGGGCGGCACGGGCATGGGCGCCGGCACGGGCTGGACCGTCTATGCCCCGCTTTCGACCAGCGGCTCGCCGGGTCCGGCCGTCGACTTCGGTATCTTCGCCCTGCACCTCGCCGGTGCCGGCTCGATCATGGGCGCGATCAACTTCATCACCACCATCTTCAACATGCGCGCGCCCGGCATGACCATGCACAAGATGCCGCTGTTCGTGTGGTCGGTGCTGGTCACCGCCTTCCTGCTGCTGCTCGCTCTGCCCGTGCTCGCCGCTGCAATCACCATGCTGCTGACCGACCGCAACTTCGGCACGACGTTCTTCGATGCATCGGGCGGCGGCGATCCCGTGCTTTACCAGCACCTGTTCTGGTTCTTCGGGCACCCTGAAGTCTACATCATGATCCTGCCGGGCTTCGGCATCATCTCGCAGATCGTATCGACCTTCTCGAAGAAGCCGGTGTTCGGCTACCTCGGCATGGCCTACGCCATGGTCGCGATCGGCGTGGTCGGCTTCATCGTGTGGGCGCACCACATGTATACGACCGGCCTTTCGGTGAACACGAAGATGTACTTCACCGCGGCGACCATGGTCATCGCGGTTCCCACCGGCATCAAGATCTTCTCGTGGATCGCGACGATGTGGGGCGGCTCGATCGAGTTCAAGAGCCCGATGGTCTGGGCGATCGGCTTCATCTTCCTCTTCACCGTCGGCGGCGTGACCGGCGTCGTGCTTGCCAACGGCGGTATCGACGACAACCTGCAGGACACCTATTACGTGGTGGCCCACTTCCACTACGTGCTTTCGCTCGGTGCGGTGACCGCGCTCTTTGCCGGGTTCTACTACTGGTTCCCGAAGATGAGCGGGCGGATGCATTCCGAGTTCCTGGCCCACGTCCACTTCTGGGTGTTCTTCATTGGCGTGAACCTGATCTTCTTCCCGATGCACTTCCTCGGGCTGCAGGGCATGCCGCGCCGCTATCCGGATTATGCAGAGGCTTTCGCGCACTGGAACAAGGTCGCGACCGACGGCTATATGATCATGGCCGCCAGCATCGTGATCTGGTTCATTAACGTGGCCTATGCCTACGTCGCCGGCCGCAGGGCTGAGGAAAACTACTGGGGCGAAGGCGCGACCACGCTCGAGTGGACGCTGTCGAGCCCGCCGCCGTTCCACCAGTTCGAGACGCTTCCCGTTATCGAGGAATCGCATCACCACTGATAAGGAACCTGCCCGTCCCGTCGGGACCGGGCACCTCAAACTCCCCTCCCGTTTGCGGGAGGGGTCTGGGGGAGGGCTTGCCGCCCTCCCTTCATGCGTTAGATTCGGTGAGATGAAACAGGCCCTCCCCCCGGCCCCTCCCGCAAGCGGGAGGGGAGAACACAGACAGGCGCCCTCGGGGCCGGCGGTTTCCACGCCGGCCGACTGGCGCGACCTTTTCGCGCTCACCAAGCCGCGGGTGATGAGCCTGGTCATTTTCACCGGGCTCTGCGGCCTGATCGCCGCGCCGGAGCGGATACATCCGGTGCTCGCCTTCACGGCCATCCTGTGCATCGCCATGGGCGCGGGCGGCGCCGCCGCGCTCAACCAGTGGTGGGAAGCCGATCTCGATGCCGGCATGAAGCGGACCGCCAATCGCCCGCTGCCGCAGGGCCGGATCGACCGGACCACCGCGCGCGATTTTGCCGGCGTCCTCTGCGCCGCCTCGGTGTTCCTGATGGGCTTTGCGATCGGCTGGCTTCCGGCCGCCATCCTTGCCGTCTCGATCGTCTATTATGCTGTCGTCTACACGATCTGGCTCAAGCCGCGTACGCCGCAGAACATCGTCATCGGCGGGGGAGCAGGCGCGTTCCCGCCGCTGATCGGCTGGGTTGCCGCTACCGGGCACATCAGCCTGATGCCCGTCGTGCTTTTCGCCATCATCTTCTTCTGGACCCCTCCGCACTTCTGGGCCCTCGCGCTTTTCGTGAAGAGCGACTATGCGAAGGTAGGCATCCCGATGCTGCCCGTCGTCGCCGGCGAGAAGGCGACGCGCCGCCAGATCCTGCTTTACGCGATCCTGCTCCTGCCGCTCAGCGTCGTGCCCTGGTGGATCGGCGGCACGGGAGCGGTCTATGGCATTTCGGCGGCGGTGCTCTCGACCCTGTTCCTGGCGCTCTCCGCGCGTGTCGGCCTGCGCGAGCGGGAAGGCCCTGAAGACCGGATGAAGCCCGAAAAACAGCTCTTCGCCTATTCGGTGATCTATCTTTTCGCGCTCTTCGCGGCGCTGGTCGTCGACCGCTTCATTGTCGTCTGAAAGCACCGCCATGAATGATCACAAGCGAGATCTCCGGACGCCGGAGCAGATCCGCAAGAGCCGCAATCGCGTACTGGCGTTGAGCCTCGCGGCCTTCGTGATCCTTGTTTTCTTCATCTCGATCGCCAAGATGAGTTGAGCCCATGGCCGCCGCGACCCGACAGCAGCGCAGCAACAGGAAGACGGCTCTGATTGCCCTGTCGGCCGCGCTGGCGATGCTCGGCCTCGGCTATGCGTCGGTTCCGCTCTATCGCATTTTCTGCCAGGCGACCGGCTACGGCGGCACCACACAGCGCGCGGACGAGGCGCAGGCGGCTGCCGTCAAGGACAGCGGCCACGCCATTTCGATCCGCTTCGATGCCAACGTCGAACGCGGAATGCCCTGGCAATTCAAGCCGCTGCAGCTTACCGACACGGTCTCCATCGGCGCCCGCGACATGGCGCTGTTCTGGGCGAAGAACGATTCGGACCAGACGATCACCGGCACGGCCAGCTTCAATGTCGAGCCCGAGCAGGCCGCGAAGTATTTCAACAAGATCCAGTGCTTCTGCTTCACCGAACAGACGCTCAAACCGGGCGAGCAGGTGCGGATGCCGGTGCTGTACTACGTGGACCCGGCGTTTCTCAACGATCCGGACAACAAGGACGTGCAGCAGATCACCCTCAGCTACACGTTTCACGTCACGTCCGTCGGCGACGGAAAGGCACTGGACCGCACGCAATCCGGCGGTTAAGGGCCGCAGGGGAAACCAACGCGGCGGCGCTGCCCGTCGCGTTCGAAAGACAGCTTCGATAAACGGGGACGAAGGCACCATGGCCGGTACCAAGCACCACGATTACCACATCCTTCCGCCGGACATCGTTCCGCTGATCACCACCATCGGCGCCTTCACTTTCACTTCGGGCATGGTGCTGTTCATGCATGGCCTGCCGGGCGGCCACTTCGTGCCGTGGCTCGGCATGGCGCTGCTGCTCGCCTCGATGTTCACCTGGTTCTCCAAGATCGTCAACGAAGCGCATGCGGGCGATCACACGCCGGTCGTGCAGCTCCACCAGCGGTACGGCATGATCCTGTTCATCGCTTCGGAAGTGATGTTCTTCCTCGGCTGGTTCTGGGCTTTCTTCGATTTTTCGCTGTTCCCGTCGACGCTTTCCGAAGCGGTCGCGGGGCAGTGGCCGCCCAAGGCGATCGAGGCGGTCATGGACCCCTTCGACCTGCCGCTGCTCAATACGCTGATCCTGCTGTGCTCGGGCACCACTGTCACCTGGGCCCACCACGCGCTGATCCATGGGGATCGCGAAGGGCTGAAGAAGGGGCTCTGGGCGACGATCCTGCTCGGAATCACCTTCACGTCGATCCAGGCTTACGAATATCTCCACGCGCCGTTCCCCTTCGGCCAGAACACCTACGGCTCTGCCTTCTACATGGCGACGGGCTTCCACGGCTTCCACGTCATCGTCGGCACGATCATGCTGATCGTCTGCCTGCTTCGCGCCTACCGCGGCGACTTCACGCCGCGCCAGCACTTCGGTTTCGAAGCCTCTGCCTGGTACTGGCACTTCGTCGACGTCGTGTGGCTGTTCCTGTTCGTCTGCATCTACATCTGGGGCGGCTGGGGCTACCCGACGCACTGATGGCCCAGAGCCGCGAACCGAACACTGGAGGGCAGCCGGAGACCGCTTCGGCTGCCCTTCTCGGTCTTTGCCCCCGGTGCGGGGCCCGGACGCTGTTCCAAGGCATGGTCGGCTTCGCGCCGCGCTGCCCTGCCTGCGGGCTGGACTTCGGCCAGTTCAACGTGGGCGACGGGCCGGCCGCCTTTCTTACCCTTATCGTCGGCGCGGTGATCGCCGTGCTGGCGATATGGGTGCAGCTCGCTTTCGAGCCGCCCTTCTGGCTCCATGTCCTGCTCTGGGTGCCGCTGACCACGGCGCTGGTCGTCGGCGGGCTGCGAATCGCCAAGGCCTGGCTGATCGGCGCCGAGTTCCGCAGGCGGGCCGGCGAAGGACGGCTGAAGGATGATTGACCCGCCGCCGGCCGGGTCCAGGCTGCCGCTTGTCCCGACCGTGATCGTGCTCGCTGCGGTCGCGGTGATGATCTGGCTGGGCTTCTGGCAACTCGGGCGCCTGCACGAGAAGGAGGCGCTGCTGGCCCGCTACACGCAGGCGCAGGCGATGTCGGCGGAGATCGACTGGCCGTCCGATAAGGCTGCGCCGCGCGATCTGCTTTATCGCCAGGCGAGACTGATGTGCCGGGCCATTGCCGGCCGGTCCAGCATGGCGGGGCGCAACGCCCGAGGGGAACCGGGCGTGGCACAGACCGCCCGCTGCGTGCTGCCCGGCGGCGGCACGGCACTCGTCGTGCTGGGCTGGTCGCGCCAGCCAGGCGGCGCAACCAACTGGCAGGGCGGGGAAGTCCGCGGCATCATCGCTCCCGGCCCGCGCCTGGTTGCCGAACCGCCGGTCGCCGGCCTGCAAGCCAATGCCATTCCAGATCCTTCGGAAATCCCCAACAATCACTTATCCTACGCGATCCAGTGGTTCTTCTTCGCCGCGACGGCCGTCGTGATCTACGTGCTGGCGCTCAACAAGCGCAATCGCCGGTAAGGCGTGGTGCGGAGAATCGGTGCTCGCTCCGCTCACCCGTCGCGGCGCAGCGTCCTTCGACAAGCGCGGGACGAGCGGTCTGATATGGATGGCGGGTTCCCGCCCCTAGACGTACATCCCCTCACGCGCGTTGATGCCGTGTTCGACCCACATCTTGAGGGCGCAAAGCATCTGCGCCCAGCCCATGCAGTTGCCATAGCTCGCATCCAGGCCGGCCTGGCTCTCGGTCCAGCCCTGTTCGCTGATCTCCACCAGAGTGCGATTATCACCGGTGTCGGTGAACTGGATGGTGACTTCGGTCTGGCGTTCGCCGGCACCGGCTTCGTTGGACGCCCAGCGCAGCACGATCCTTTCATTTTCGATCGCTTCCACGACCTGCACCGGAAAAGCGCCGGGAAAATCGGCGAAATCCCAGGTCACGGTGGCGCCGGTTTCCAGGCGTCCCTTGGCCCCGCCGGTGGTGAAATAGGCCGAGAGGCTGTCGGGATCGGCCACGGCTTCGAACACTTCGTCCACCGCCCGTGAGACGCGGCCGAACACGCGGAACTTGAGGTCCATCGAATCGCCTCCTTGTCTTCACGGCGATCATGCCTGCCGGCCGATCCGATTACGAGGGTTTCCAAGACTCGCGCCAGCCGTTAATGGGCGCAGCCCATGGAATACATCAGCACTCGCGGCAGCGCTCCGGCGCTCGATTTCGAAGGCGCCACCCTCGCCGGCCTCGCATCGGATGGCGGGCTCTACCTGCCGCGCGAATGGCCCCGCTTGCCGGCGGAAGAGATCGCCGGCATGGCAGGCCTGCCTTATGCCGAGCTGGCCGCGAAAGTCATGGCGCCCTTCGTGGCCGGCAGCCTCACTTACGAGCGCCTGCTGGAATTGACGACGCAGGCCTACGGCCGCTTCGCGCACAAGGCGGTGACGCCGCTCAAGCAGTTCGACGAGCAGCAGTGGCTGCTTGAACTGTTCCACGGCCCGACTCTCGCTTTCAAGGACGTGGCGCTGCAACTGCTCGGGCTGTTGTTCGAGGAATTCCTCTCGCGTTCTGACCGCAACCTCACGATCGTCGGCGCGACCTCAGGCGATACCGGGTCGGCCGCGATCGACGCGGTGGCGGGACGCGCCAAGGTCGACGTCTTCATGCTGCACCCCAAGGGCCGCGTGTCAGACGTGCAGCGCCGGCAGATGACGACGGTGCTGGCGCCCAACGTCCACAACCTCGCGCTCGAGAACGCCAGCTTCGATGATGCCCAGGCTATCGTGAAGCGCATGTTCAACGACCGCGGCATGACCGACCGCTTCGCCATCGGCGCGGTCAACTCGATCAACTGGGCGCGGCTGATGGCGCAGGTCGTCTACTACTTCGCCGCCGGCATCCAGCTCGGCGCGCCGCATCGCCCGGTCGCCTTCTCGGTGCCGACGGGCAATTTCGGCGATGTCTTCGCCGGTTATGTCGCCGCGCAGATGGGCCTGCCGATCGCAAAGCTCATCGTCGCCACCAACGTGAATGACATTCTTCATCGTGCGCTTTCGAGCGGAGACTACTCGCAAGGCGCCGTCACGCCGACTGCGGCGCCCTCGATGGACATCCAGGTCTCGTCCAACTTCGAACGCCTGCTGTTCGACCTCAACGGCCGCGACGGCAAGGCGCTGGCCGAGCAGATGGCCGGCTTCGAAGCGACCAGGGCGATGCAGCTCACCAACAGGCAGTGCGAAGGCGCTTCGGCGCTGTTCCAGTCCGCCCGTGCCGATGCCGATGAGATGGCACAGGCGATTCGCTGGGCCTGGGAACGCTGCGGCGAGCTGATCGATCCGCACACCGCCTGCGGGCTCTTCGCCGCGCGCAACGCCGGCATTGATCCGGCAACCCCGGTGGTCACGCTGGCCACCGCGCACCCGGCCAAGTTCCCCGAAGCCGTCGAACGCGCCACCGGCCAGCGCCCCACGCTCCCGGCGCGCGTGGGCGACTTGTTCGACCGAGAGGAAAAGTGCGCTTCGCTTGCTGGCGATTATGAAGCCGTCGCCGCCTATGTCGCCCAGCACGCTGCACCGAAGCCGGGATCGTGCCCTGATGGCTGAACTTGTCACCCAGCCCCTGATCCTCACCGGGGAAGGCTGGGCGGATTATGGCCTTGTCGATTCCGGGCACGGCCGAAAGCTGGAGCGCTACGGCCCTTACCGCTTCGTCCGTCCCGAGCCGCAGGCGATGTGGACGCCGCGGTCGTCGCAATGGGATGCGCATGGCGAGTTCGTTCCGGGCTCGGACGAGGACGGCGGGGGCCGGTGGCAATTCGCCGGGCCGGTACCGCGCGATGGCTGGCCTCTCGCCTGGAACGAAGTTTCTTTCACCGCGCAGTGCACGCCCTTCCGCCACCTCGGCTTCTTTCCTGATATGGCGCCCGTGTGGGAATGGATGCGCGGGATGCTGGGCGCGCGCCGCGACGCCAGCACCCTCAACCTCTTCGGCTACACCGGTGTCGGCACTCTCGCGCTGTCGGCTCATGGGCCGGTGACGCATGTGGATGCCTCGAAGAAGTCCGTTGCGCAGGCGCGGGAGAATGCGGAGCTGTCCGGGCTCGCGGACCGGCCCGTGCGCTGGCTTGTCGACGATGCCGCCAGGTTCGCCGCGCGCGAAGTGCGGCGGGGGCGCCGCTATGACGGGATCATCCTTGATCCCCCCAAGTTCGGACGCGGCCCCAATGGCGAGACGTGGCGCCTGGAAGAGGGCCTGGCCGGCCTGCTCGGCGATTGCCGCAGGCTGCTCGACGGGGAGAGCAGTTTCCTGTTCCTGACGGTCTATGCCGTGCGCATGTCGTCCCTGGCGCTGGCCGGGCTGATGGAGGAGCTCTTCGTCGGCCTGCCAGGCAGCATCGAGCACGGCGACCTGGCGGTGCGGGAAGACAAGCACGGCCGCCTGCTGCCCACGGCAATATTCGCGCGCTGGTCCAATCCTCGCTAAAGGGCGCCATGGCCGATTCGCTGTTCCTTCAGGTTGACGACTTCGAGGTGGATGTCCTGACCGGCATCTATTCGGAGGAGACCGGCAAGCCGCAGCCGCTGCGTTTCTCGATTGCGGTGCGCATGAAACCGGCCGGGCATTATGCGCCGGACACGCCGCTCGCCGAGAGCAAGAACTACATGGATCTCAAGTTCGCGGCGTCGCAGGCGCTGCCGCCGGGTGTCCATTTCAAGCTGATCGAGGCCGTCGCGGATCACGTATGCGAAACGCTGTTCCTGCAGGACTGCCGGATCGAGGCGGTCACCGTCAGGATCGTCAAGCTGGCGATAAGCGAGAACGGCGAGAAGATCGGCATCACCCTGACGCGGGAAAGGCGTTGATGGAACTTCTGCGCGTCGGACCGCTCCCCGAGGAGCCGCTTGCCGCCGCGGCCGATTTCCATGCCCGTATCCTTCCTGGCGTCGAGGCGGCGTTGCGCGGCGGGGCCGACCCGCTCACGCTCGTGTTCGTGCCGGCCGATCACTGTCACCGCGCCTGGCGGCTGGCTGCGATCCAGTCGCTCGCCCGCGCTTATGCTCCCTCGCGGGTGAATGCGCTGGAAAGCGATGACGAGACCGCGATCGCGGCCGGATGCAAGTGGCTGGGCGGTGCTGGAGCCGTCACCGGGCAACTGCTGCCGCTGGATGGAACCGGCGCCGGTCCGGTGCTATAAGGGCGGCAATGACAAGTCGCGCTCCACTCGTTGACCAGTTCCAGCGTCGGATAACCTACCTTCGCCTGTCGGTGACCGACCGGTGCGACTTGCGTTGCGCATACTGCATGCCCGAGCGCATGACCTTCCTGCCGCGCAAGGAAGTGCTCAGCCTCGAGGAACTGCACGACCTCGCACTCGGCTTCATCGATCGCGGCATCACCAAGATCCGCCTGACCGGCGGGGAACCGCTGGTCAGGCGGGACATGATGGAGCTGGTCCATGCGCTCGGCCGCAAGATCGGGGACGGTCTCGAGGAACTGACGCTCACCACCAACGGCACGCGCCTGGCCGAGTTCGCCGACGAGCTCTTCGCATACGGCGTGCGCCGCATCAATGTCTCGCTCGACACTCTGGACCGGGAGACTTTCGCAAGGCTTTCGCGGCGCGATTCGCTGCCGCAGGTGCTGGAAGGGCTCGCTGCCGCGAAGGAAGCAGGCCTCAAGGTCAAGCTCAATACGGTGGCGCTCAAGGGCGTAAACGAGGAGCATATACCGGAGGTCATCGCCTGGGCCCACGGCGAGGGCTTGGATGCCACGCTGATCGAAGTCATGCCGCTCGGCGAGGTCGAGGAGGACCGGTTCGATCATTACCTCCCGCTCGTCGCCGTGCGGGAGAAGCTGGAGCAGCGCTGGACACTCACCCCCAGCGATCACCGTACCGGCGGGCCGGCGCGCTATTTCGATGTCGCGGAGACCGGCGGAAGGCTTGGTCTCATCACGCCGCTCACGAACAACTTCTGCGATGGCTGCAACCGCATCCGGGTGACAGCCACCGGCCAGCTCTACGCCTGCCTCGGCGGCAACGAGCGGGTCGACCTTCGTGCGGCGCTGCGCAGTGCCGATCCCGAGGCCGCGCTCGCCGAAGCCCTCGACCTGGCGATGAAGATCAAGCCGGCGCGCCATCACTTCGCCATCGACAAGCCCGGCGCGGCGCCGGCGCTTTCCCGTCACATGTCGATGACCGGGGGCTGACCGGCGGTGCCGCTCGATCTCGTGTTCCTCGGCCGCCTCGAGGAGGCTGCGGGCGGCGGCAAGCGGTCCGTGCCGCTGCTGCCCTGCGTCGATGCTGTTCTCGATTCGCTCGAGCCTCATCTCCGGGAGGCTGTTCGGGCGCCGAAAGTGAAGCTCGCCGTCAACGGCATCCTGCTGCAAGATTCCGACGCCCCGGTTCTCAAGGATGGGGACGAGATCGCTTTTCTGCCGCCGGTGTCGGGCGGCTGAGATGGCGGACTGCGCCAACCGCTCCGACGTTCGCCTGCTGAGCACTTCTCTGGTTCCGGCCGACGAACTTGCCGCTTTCTCGGCGCGCCATCCGGAAGCGGGCGGGGTGGTCAGTTTCCTCGGGCAGGTCCGCGCCGGCGAAGGGATCGAGGCGCTGGAATTGCAGCACTACGAACCGCTGACGCTGCCGGCGATGGAAGAGCTGGCCGAGCGTGTCCATGGCCGCTGGCACCTCGAGGGCCTGCTCATCGTACACCGTAGCGGCCGCATGGCGCCGGGCGATCCCATCGTCTTCGTCGCCGCTGCCGCCCGCCACCGGCGCGACGCCTTTGCCGCCGCGGACTTCGCGATGGACCACCTCAAGAGCCGATCGTGGTTCTGGAAACGCGAGAAGAAGAACGGCGCGTGGCAGTGGATCGAGCCCCGCGAGCAGGATTTCGAGGATATTGCCCGCTGGCGGTAAGGCTCCGTCTTCAAGCCTGCCGCTTTCGCCAGAGCATGGTGGCCTTCTTGACCTGCACCATCGTCATCGCGCGCCCCGGATTGGTTCGACGGCTTCGCCGCCTCGCACCGACGGTGCAGGTTTCAGGTGCTCCGTCATATACGAACATGCAGGCCGCGCGTGGTTGATGCGCGTCAATGCCCCGGCCGCATCGCCGCGGCATCGAGGCGGGTTGTGACAGTTCTCCAGCCGGCGTCGATACTCCGAACGGAAGGCTGACCGCAAACGAGACGGCCATGCAGGTCCCATGCTGCCCGTGCTGATCCTGGGCCGGGACTGTCCGTCGCGGTCGTAACGGCTTTCACCTGAACCGGGTTTTTCGCGTCAGCTTCGCAGCCGGGCCGAGAGGGCGGCGATGACCCCGTCCTGCCGTGCCACCAGTTCGCTCACCTGGCTGCGCGCTTCGGCGATCGCTTCGGCACTGGGCGATATCTCGTCAGGCGCCGAATTGCGCGCCTCGGCGTAAAGCGAATCGAGTTCGGCAAGCGCGGCAACGGCGGCATTGCGGACGGTTTCGAGCTTGCCGAGCGCGATCTGGGCGGAAGCCCAGGAATCGCTCGCCGTGGCGGTGCCGGCACCCCGTGCGACTGCGCTTTCGGCGGTACCCTGCTGCGCCTTGAACTGCCGGTCGGCCTGCCGGGCCGCGGAGACCAGGCCGTCAAGCCTGCTGCGCAGGTCGGCACTGGCGGGCGGAAGCGGCGGGGCTTCCGGTTCGGGCGCAGGGGCCGCCGGCTTCGCCGTTCCGCAAACGCGCCCGTTGCCATGCTCGAAGTCTCGCAGGGCCAGGGATGGGTAGCCGCCCGCGTTGGAACAGGCTGCCAGAACGAGCGGCAGGATCGCGGGCAGACAGCGGAGGGATCGACGGATCATGGCGCTGCCATAGCATGCCTCGGGCCGATCGCGAGAGGCAAACGCGTGGGGCGAGGGCGCCGATTTCGCGCCGATCTGCGAGTCCGCGGTTGACACGACTCGGCCCGTGGACTAACGGCTCCCACTCTTTCCGGCACCTCGCGTCACGCGGGGCGTCCGGCGCGTCGCCCGCAAGGTTCTACGGTTCTTCGATGGACCAGAGCGGCCGGGGCAAGGTTGTTTCGGCTCGTTTCGGGCATATTGAATTAGGTAAGGGCACCATGTTCGCAGTAGTGCGCACGGGCGGCAAGCAGTACCGGGTTGCCGCCGGAGACAAGATCGCGGTCGAGAAGCTGGCTGGCGAAGCCGGTGACAAGATCACTCTGGGCGACGTTCTTCTTGCCGGCAAGGACGGCGAAGTCGCCGACGCCGCGAAGATCACGGTTGCGGCCGAGATCATCGCCCAGGCCAAGAGCGAGAAGGTCATGGTCTTCAAGAAGCGCCGCCGCCACAACTACCGCCGCAAGAACGGCCACCGCCAGCAGATGACCCTGCTGCGCATCGTGTCGGTCGGCTGAAGCCCGCGCATTCGGAGTAACAGGAAATGGCACACAAGAAAGCAGGCGGCTCCTCGCGCAACGGCCGCGATTCGGCAGGCCGCCGCCTCGGCGTGAAGAAGTTCGGCGGCCAGGAAGTGGTCGGCGGCAACATCATCATCCGTCAGCGCGGCACGAAAGTGTACCCGGGCGTGAACGTCGGCATGGGCAAGGACCACACCCTCTTCGCGCTCGCCGAAGGCCGCGTGCGCTTCCACGATGGCAAGCTCGGCCGCAAGTACGTGTCGGTCGATGCCATGGCAGAAGCCGCCGAATAATCCGGATGGTCATTGCGGGGCCATCCTGACGGGATGGCCCCCGCCGGACCTGTGGTCCGGCTGAACGAGGGAGAGGGGCCGACCCGTCTCCCTCTTTTCGTATCTCCCTCTTCCGTCGCCTCCGATCCGGACCTCGTGCCCGGATCGTGGACGTAACGTCAACGTCACGCGCACCCGCTAGATGCACGGCGGGGCGGATGTGTGGAGATCCGAAGTGTTCATTCGTAGCGAAAGGCTGTTTCTGCGGCCTGGATGGCCGGAGGACTGGCAGGAACTGACGCCGCTGATCGCCGACGAGAAAGTCGTGCGCAACCTGGCGGGCGTTCCCTGGCCTTACACCGGCGAAGATGCCCGCCGCTTTCTCAGCCTCCCGCAGGAGCACCGGCTGCCGCGCTTCCTGGTGACGCTGCCGGACGCTGCGGGCGCGCGGATAATCGGCGGCATCGGTCTGGACCGCCGCGGACAGGAGATCCAGCTTGGCTGCTGGATCGCGCGCGATCACCGGGGCAGGGGCTATGCCGGCGAGGCTGCGCGCGCTGTCATCGAAGTGGCGCGGACGCTCGGCCACGGCCGGATCGTTGCCAGCCATTTCCTCGACAACCCGGCATCCGGACGCGTGCTCGAGCGTGTCGGCTTCCGGCGAACCGGGCGAATCGTCGAACGCCCCAGCACGCGGCGCGGAACGGTCTTTCCGGCGCGCGAATATGTGCTGGATCTGGGCGCGCCGGCCGATCACCACGACGATATGGATCGAATGCGCTCACGCGAAACCGAGAAATACGCCGCATAGCCGGGGCGGTTCGTCGCAGCCCCGTCGGGCCGCCCGCGCGCGGGAAATCCGTCACTCATCTGAAGCACGGGGGAATTCCGCGCCGTCGGATGGGCGCTGTCATGACAGGTTAAAACTTCACCCATAAGTTTCTGACGGGGATCGGATGAAGTGTGCACTATTGCCCGTGCAATTCCTGTGGATTGCGTGCATGAAGGGGTTGCGGAGTAAAAATAACGGAGAACCACGAGATGTTCGTCCGCACGGAGAGATTGTTTTTAAGACCCGCCTGGCCCGAAGACGTCGACGATGTGCTCGGCGCAATCGAGGACTATGACGTTCAACCTGGCGTCGGTGTAGAGCCCCTGCCGCGAACGGCCCGGGAACTGCAGCGGTTTATCGAGCAGCCGCGGGATCCGCGCCTGCCGCACTTCTTCATATATCTGCGGGCAGCGGACGGCCCGGAACTGGTGGGCGGCATCGGATTTGCGCGCACCGCCGGCGATGTCGAGATGGGCTATTGGGTCCATCCGCGTTATCGCGGACGGGGCTACGCGACGGAGGCCGTTCGGGCAGTGCTCAAGCAGGCTCGTTCCCTCGGCCACCGGCAGGTCTATGCGAAGCAGTTCGTCGATTGCGCCGCGTCGGCACGCGTGCTCGAGGGCCTGGGCTTCACCCTGACCGAGGAAGCGCGCGAACGGCACGCCATCGGTGAGAGCGCCTGCATCTACGTCATCGACCTGGAGCGGAGCGCCTGCGCCCAAGGCCAGGCCGAGCCCATGGCCGCCTGACGGCGAACCGCATCCCGGCGCGGATCAGGCTTCCAGCCTGAGCCAGCCGGGCCGGGAGGTGGGGTCGATGCTTTCCGTGCGCGCGTGGTCCACCGCAAGCCCGAGTTCGGGATAAGCGGCGCGACGGCGCGCCTCGTCCGAACTTGCGAGGGGGATGACCACGAGCCGCCGGTTGACCTTCTGCCGCCAGTTCATGCGCGCCGTGTTCTCCTGGCCCACGTAGCAGCCCTTGGTGAAGCTGACGCCGTGCAGTTCGGCGGCGTTGCATTCGAGCCATAGCGTCTCGCCGTAGCCCAGCTCGGCGCGGCCTTCCGTGACTCCGAATGAGAGGCGGTGGGCACGCCAGGCGGCGTCGGCGCTTTCGGACTGGTTTTCATCCGTCGCATCGATCGGCGCCAGCCACCGTTCGCCCAGTGCGGACAGCCGGGGGTCGGTCGCCGCACCATCGCCGATGTGCGGCCGCCAGTGCACGGTGAGCGATTCATCGCGGCCGATATCGATGGCGCGCCGAAGCCGGTATATGGAAAGCCGCTTCGCCAGATCGTCCGCCGCCGCCGCCTCGCAGTCGATCAGCAGGTCCGTGCCGGACGGCCAGACCAGGAAATCGAACAGCACCTTGCCCTGCGGCGAGAGCAGCCCCGTCCACGCCGGAAGCTTGTCCTTCACGTCAGAGGTGACGAGCCCCTGCAGGAAATCGGCGGCATCTTCTCCGGAGTCTTTGTGGGGGGACAGGCGCAACACGGCGCGGTCGAACAGACGAGTGGCGGTCATGTATGTGAAGTGGGCATTTTCTCGAACGCGGGCAAGGGGTTTGCCGCAGTTTCACACACGTGACGCAAGCCTCGCGCGCATCTCGTCGAGCACCCAGACCGCCGCCGGTCCCGGCGGGCAGTCCTTGCGCCACACCCCGATCAGCGCATAGTCCATCCTCGGCTGTTCGGGCAGGCGCAGTTCAACCAGCGCGCCGCTGTCGAGATCGGCCTGGACCCTGTGCCGCGGCATCGAGCCCCAGCCGATTCCCTCCTTGAGCAGTGCATGCTTGGCGCCGAGGTCGGCCAGCCGCCAGGAGCGGGGGCTGAACACCGAGAAGTCGCGCCCGGCGGTCAGCGGGGAGCGGTCCGTGAGCACGAGCTGAAGGTACTTGCGTGATTCGCCCGGCGCAATCGTGCCCGCCTTTGCGAGCGGGTGCGAAGGCGCCGCGACCGGGACAAGATCGATCGCGCCGATCGTGTCGCGCTGCAGCTCCGGCATGTCGACGATCTCGGGCCCGGCTATGGCCAGCGTCGCCTTGCCTTCCAGTACCAGCGCCGTCACCGCGCCGAGCGCCTCGACGTGAAGGCGAAGCGGGACCGAAGGGAACATGGTCTGAAACGCGCTCAGCAACGATGCGAGCACGCTGACCGGAACCATGACGTCGACGGCGAACGACAGCTCGGCTTCAAGCCCCTGATGAAGGCTGCGCACCTTTGCGAGCAGGCTGTCGACGTCATCCGAAACTGCGCGGGCCTCCGACAGCAGTGCCTTGCCCGCTTCCGTCAATTGCGGCTTGCGCGAGCCTTCGCGATCGAAGAGGCGTACATCGAGCTGGCTTTCGAGCTGCGAGATCGCATAGCTGACGACCGAGATCGCCCGGCCCAGCTTGCCGGCAGCCCGGTTGAAGCTGCCTTCCTCGACAACGGCAAGGAAGCAGCGCAAATGATCCAAGCTTGGCGGGGCAACGTCGGGCATTCCGTTTTCTCGAACATTTCAGACGATTTAATCTCAATTTTCCGAGAACTGGACAAGGCCTATCTGCAAGGACAAGCGAAGGCTGCTCCTTGGTGCAGCCTCAACTCCGTCGAGAAGGAGCCTGCGATGATCGAACTACGTCCCTTCAACAGTCTCGGCGCGGCCGACCACGGCTGGCTTGATGCCCACCACCACTTCTCCTTTGCCGAATATCACGACCCCGCGCGCACCAACTGGGGGCGCCTGCGAGTCTGGAACGACGACACCATCGCGCCAAAGACCGGCTTCCCCTCGCACCCGCACCGGGACATGGAGATCGTCACATACGTCCGCAAAGGGGCGATCACTCATCAGGACAGCCTGGGCAACAAGGGCCGTACCGAGGCCGGCGACGTCCAGGTCATGAGCGCCGGGACCGGAATCGTCCATTCCGAGTACAACCTCGAGGACGAGGAGACGACCCTGTTCCAGATATGGATCCTGCCCGACCGCCGCGGCGAGGCGCCCGGCTGGGGCGCGCGCCCGTTCCCCCGGGATGACCGCGCCGGCCGCTTCGTGACACTGGCGAGTGGCGTGCCTGGCGACGAGGACGCACTGCCGATTCGAGCCGATGCCCGCGTGCTGGGCGCCACGGTCAAGGCCGGCGAGACCGTGGCCTACGAGACTGCCAGGGATCGCCATGCCTATCTCGTCCCTGCGAAGGGGCGTATCCGGGTCGGCGGGGTCGAGGCGGATGCACGCGATGGCGTCGCCATCACCGGGCTTGACACCATCACCGTGACCGCGCTCGAAGACGCCGAGCTCGTTCTAGTCGATGCGGCCTGATTCTCCCACTTTCCCAACCAGAGGAATTTCTCACATGACCGGACGCAATGCCCATCCCAAGGTCGAAAAGCTGATCGTCGAGCGTTGGAGCCCGCGTGCCTTCGACGGCAGCAAAATGCCGCAGGAGGACCTCGACGTGATCTTCGAAGCCGGCGGCTGGGCACCGTCGGCCTTCAATACCCAGCCCTGGACTTTCCTCTACGCCCGCCGCGGCGACGAGAACTGGGAACTGCTGCTCTCGCTGCTTGTGGAGTTCAACCAGGGCTGGGCGAAGAACGCCTCGGCGCTTGTCTTCGTCGTCTCGGACAGGTTCAGGCGTTCGGAAGAGGGCTACAACGACAATTACAGCCACAGCTTCGATGCCGGCGCGGCGTGGGCGCTTGCCGCGCTGCAGGCCCACGCCATGGGCTATCACACCCACGGCATGACGGGGATCAAGTTCGGCGAGGCAGAAAAGGCGCTGGGCATTCCCCAGGATCACCGGCTCGAAGCCGCCTTTGCGATCGGCCGACAGGCACCGAAGGAAACCCTGCCTGATTTCCTGCAGGAACGTGAGGTTCCGAGCACGCGCAAACCGGTCTCGGAGATCGCGCGCGCCGGCAAGTTCGCCTGACTTCCCGGCCTGAAAGACATTTTTAAGGAGCGTTCCCTCTCCCCCTCCCCGGACGCTCCTTTCCGGCCCGGCCCGCCGTTTCCCGGCAGGCCGGGCCTTTCTCTGCGGCGGTCGGGATGCGTCCTGCAGGGGCGGCCATGACCCGGGGCGGCCTGATGCTCATGCCGACCTTCTTGCAGGATCACTCGTCCGAGCCTAGTTCCCGCCCTGGTAGCGGCCCGGATCGCGTGTGCGGACCGTGTCAGCTCGTTCAGCAGAAGGGACCGTCGCAATGACCGCCAGTGCACCCGAACTCGTCCTTGCCGGCGGACTGGTCCATACGCCCGGCGGCGCGGAAGTCGCTGACGTCGCGGTGCGCGGCGGCAGGATAGCCGGGATCGGGTCCTACCCCGATTCCGACCGGCGGATCGACTGCACTGGCCTTGACGTGCTGCCGGGCGTGATCGACAGTCAGGTTCATTTCCGCGAGCCCGGCCTGGAGCACAAGGAAGACCTCGAAACCGGCAGCCGCGCGGCCGTGATGGGCGGCGTGACCGCTGTGTTCGAGATGCCCAACACCTCGCCCAACACCGACAGCGTGATGCGCGTGCACGACAAGCTCGACCGTGCGCTGCACCGCATGTACTGCGACCACGCCTTCTACGTCGGCGCGACGGCGGATAATGCCGGGGAGCTGGCCGAACTCGAGCGCATTCCCGGCACTGCCGGCGTGAAGATCTTCATGGGTGCCTCCACCGGCAGCCTGCTTGTTGCCGAGGACGAACAGCTCGCCCGCGTGCTGGCCCATGGCCGCCGCCGCGTCGCCATCCACGCCGAGGATGAGGAGCGGATGAATGCGCGCAAGCACTTCCGGGTAGAGGGCGATCCTTCATCGCATCCGATCTGGCGCGACGACGAGAGCGCGATGCTGGCGACGCGGCGCATCCTGCGCCTCGCCCGCGAAGCCCGGCGCCCGATCCACATCCTTCACGTCACCACCCCGGCCGAGCTGGAGCTGATAGCGCAGCATCGCGACATCGCCACGTGCGAAGTTACCCCGCAGCACCTGACGCTCGAGGCCGAGGACGCCTATCCGCGCCTTGGCACTTATGCGCAGATGAACCCGCCGATCCGATCGGCTGAGCACGTCGCGGGGCTATGGCACTGGCTGCGCCAGGGCGTGCCGGACGTGATCGGCTCAGATCATGCGCCGCATACGAAGGAGGAGAAGGCGAAGAGCTATCCGGCGAGCCCTTCGGGCATGCCTGGCGTCCAGACGCTGCTGCCGCTGATGCTGGATCATGTCGCCAGGGGCCGCATGACGCTGGAGCGGCTGATCGACATGACGTCGAGCGGAGTACAGCGCGTGTTCGGGCTGGTCGGCAAGGGGCGGATCGCCGTGGGCTATGACGCGGACTTCACCGTGGTCGACCGCAAGGGCAGCTTCACGGTGACCGAGGACTGGGTGGAAAGCCGCTGCGGCTGGTCGCCCTTCACCGGCATGGAACTGCAAGGGCGGGTGATCGGCACCATCGTACGGGGCCATACCGCCATGTGGGAAGGCCAGCTTGCCAATGCGGCAAGAGGCGAGCCGCTACGCTTCGCCGGCGCTCTCTGACCGCGGACGATCGACTCGCGCGGACTTTCTCCGGGACAGCAGATCCCAGCAGAACGCAGCAATCGCCGTCCAGATGAACAGGAAGCAGACTGCCTGCGTCGTCTTCAGCGGCTCGTGAAACAGGAAGAGGCCTATCAGGAACACGCCGGTCGGCGTCAGGAACTGGATCAGGCCAAGGGTCGAGAATTCCAGCCGCCGCGCGGCAGCGGCGAAGAGCAGCAGCGGCACTCCCGTCAGAACGCCCGACCAGGGCAGCAGCAGGTTCAGTTCGAGCGAGGAGCCCATGCCCAGCCCGGCGGGCGTTCCTGCCTGCCATGCCAGCAGGCCCAGCGCCGGGCCGAGAAGCACCAGGGTCTCGATCGTCAGGCCGGGCAAAGCATCGACGGGGGCCAGCTTGCGGGTTAGGCCGTAGCCGCAGAAGGACAGCGCCAGAGTCAGGCTGATCCACAGGGTGTCGAGCGCATCCCAGGCCAGAATCGCCACGCCGATGGCGGCAAGCGCCACGGCCAGCCACTGCAGGCGCGAGAGCCGCTCGCGCAGGAACAGCGTGCCGGCCAGCACGTTCATCAAGGGGTTTATGTAATAGCCCAGGCTGGCGGCAAGCACGTGGCCGTGCATCACGGCGATCACGTAGGCCAGCCAGTTGGTTCCGATCAACAATCCGCTCAGCGCCAACGCCGCGACCACACGGGGCCGGATGATCGCCGCCCTGAGCTGCGGTCCCTGCCGCAGGATGACAATCATCACCAGGCAGAAGGGGAGCGTGAACAGCAGGCGCCAGGCGACGACTTCGATCGCCGACACTCCGCGCAGCAGAGCGAAGTAGAGGGGGAAAAGGCACCAGATCAGGTAGGCGCCGATGGCGTAGGGCAGGCCGCCGGTCCGGTAAGCGGCCGGTGCGCTGGAGATCGTCATTGGGGGTACTCGCTCGGAGCGGGCTGGATAATTGCCCCGTGCAACCTTCGCAAGCGGTTCGTCGCCGAATGACGGCCGCTTCGTCGAAATTACCGAACCTGACAAACGCGTTGCAGTCTGTTCAGGTTGTCTGCTCTAAACATGAACGCACACCGCGGATCGCGCCCCCAGCCCCATAGGCCCCTCCGCCAGAAGGAGACACGATATGAACGCATTCCTCAAGGCAACCGCCCTTGCCGCCGCGACCGCCAGCCTCGCGACCGCCATGCCGGCCGCCGCGGCGCCGGGCTATGGCTACGGGGACTTCCGCGCCCCGGGCGAGCAGACTTATGAGCACAGTCGTGACCGTTATTGGGACCGCCGCGGCTATCGCGACAACTACCGTGGTTATCGCGGCTACGGCGAGCCGGTGTACCGCGACAGCCGTGCCTGGCGCGGCCAGGACGGGCGCTACTACTGCCGCAAGAAGAACGGCACGACCGGCCTGCTGATCGGCGGCGCCGCGGGCGCTCTCCTCGGCCGCGAGATCGATGGCGGCTATGATCGGACCGCCGGCACGGTGATCGGCGGCGTTGTCGGCGCTCTCCTCGGTCGCGAAGTCGACCGCGGGGGCAGCCGCTGCCGCTAGCCTGACAACATTCGGAACACCCCGCGCGGACGGCGACGCACGGGGGAACCGCCGGGCCACTCGCTTCTTGCGCAGCCCGGCGGGAGGGCGTCCGCGGCTCGTTCGCGGACGCCCTCAATCATTCCGGGCGGACGTTTCCCGAAATGGGACGCGCATCCGATCCGGCGCGCAATAGCCTCGTGTTTCGGGCATTGCCCTCGTATTGTGTGCGGCGATGGCGCCTTGGCCGGAGGGCCGAAGGTTAATGTCGTCCCGTCGCCACGCGGCATGGAGGCAATGCGACAATGAACAAGACTGCCCGTTTCGTGATCTTGGGCCTTGCCGGTACGCTCATGCTCGCCGGCTGCAATTCGGACAAGAAGAAGCCGCAGGGCGCCGAAACCGACGCGGCGCTGAACGGTGCGCTTGGCGACCAGATCATGGTCGATCCGAACATGACCGGGGAGAACGGCGGCCCGATCACCCTGCCGCCCGAACAGCGTTCGAACCAGGCGATCAGGGCGGCGAAGGCGGATGCGGCCGACGTTGCCGGCGGAATCCTGACTCCCCCGCCCCAGCCGGGAAGGGGCGGCGCGGCGGCCCTGACCGAGACTGCCGCAACCGCGGCGCAGGTGGCGCAGGCGGCAAGGGCCGCGCATACCGACTGCGCCGGCAAGGTCGCCTATTCAAACACCTGGGCCGCCCGGCTTCCGGCCGAGATCCCGATCTATCCGCGCGGCGCCGTTCGGGAAGCGGCGGGGACCGACAGCGACGGCTGCGCGCTGCGCGTGGTCAATTACGCGACGCCGGTTTCGCCGGAGGACATCATGAGCTTCTACTACACGATGGCCAACAAGGCCGGCTACGGCGCGGAATACCGCCTCGACGGCGGCGATCACGTGATGGGCGGGCGCAGGGGGGGCAAGGCTTACGTCGTCTATGCCCGCAAGCTCGGCAGCGGCGTGACGGAAGTCGATCTCGTCGCCAGCGGGAAGTAGTTCGGCCGAGATTCAGGGAATTGACGCCATCACCGCCCGCCCCGAGCGGCGCCGTCCGGACATCCTTCGGCAGGCTCAGGATGAGCGGCTCTGCTTCGGAAGCGTCCTACTTCAAGCCCACGCCGATCATCGCCCGCGGCTGTTCCATTTCGCCCGACGCGACCGGATAGGCGCAGTAGTCGGCGGCGTAGTAGCCGGTCGGGCGATGATTGCCGGACAGGCCGATGCCGCCTAGAGGCGCCGAGTGGCTGGGGCCGATGGTCGGCCGGTTCCAGTTGACGATCCCGGCGCGCACATTGGCCCAGAAGCGGTTGTATTCCTGCGGGCTGCCGCCCACCAGCGAGGCGGCGAGGCCGAAACGGGTATTATTGGCCTCCGCGATCGCCTCGTCGAAATCATCGACGCGCACGACCTGCAGGATCGGGCCGAACAGCTCGACGTCCGGACGGTCCTTCATCCCGGTGGTGTCGATGATCGCGGGGCTGAGAAAGGGCAGCGTATCGTCCGGGCGCATGAGGTGCTTGATCGCGCGGCCGCCATGGCTGAGGAGATAAAGGAAACTTTCGGTCAGGCCATCGGCTGCGGCATTGTCGATCACCGGCCCCATGAACGGCACGGGCTCATCGAAGGGGGCGCCGAAGATGATCCGGTCGGAGACGGCCTTCACTTCGCCGACGATGGCATCATAGAGCGCGCTCTTCACGATCAGCCGGCGCGCCGCCGTGCAGCGCTGGCCGGTGGTGGCGAAGGCGGATTGCACGATGATGGCGGCGGCATCGGTGATCTTCGGGGTGTCCCAGAGCACGATCGGATTGTTGCCGCCCATTTCCAGCGCGACGATCTTGTCAGGCCGCGCTGCCAGCTTGCGGTTGATCGCGATGCCGGTGTGGGCCGAGCCGGTGAAGAGAATGCCGTCCACCCCGTCATGCGCGACGAAGGCCTGGCCTTCCTCTGCCCCGCCGGCCGCGAACTGGACGACGCCGGCCGAAATGCCGGCGCGGTTGAAGCAGCGGGCGAGAAGCTCGCCCGAAGCGGGCGCCTTTTCGCTCGGCTTGAAGATGACGACGTTGCCCGCGATCACCGCCGGCACGATGTGGCAACTGGGCAGATGCGCCGGGTAGTTGAACGGCCCCAGCACGACGAGCACCCCGTGCGGCTTGTGGCGCACCGCCATGGTCCCCTGCAGCGCGCTGTCGAGCTTGCGCTGCGATGTGCGCTCGGCATAAGCGCGGATCGAGACCTCGACCTTGGCGATCACGCTTTCCACTTCGCCATTGGCTTCCCACAAGGGCTTGCCGGTTTCGCGGGCGATCGTGCGCGCGAGCGCGCCTGCTTCCTTGCGCACTTCGTTGGCGAAGCGGCGGACCAGTTCCATGCGCGTCGAGAGCGGCTGCGCCGCCCAGCCCGGCCAGGCACGGCGGGCGCGCTCGACGACATCCTCGACATCGCAGGGCCGGCCGCGCCAGATCTCCGCTCCGGTCGCCGGCTCGCGCGACACGATGTCCGCCTTGCCCGCGTCGGAGGCCAGGCGTCCTTCGCTGGAAAATCTCGCCTGTTCTGTCGCTGCAGCACTCATCGGGGCAAGTGATCCGTTAGCTGTGATGTTCCAGATTTCGCCGACTATGCCACAGCGATCCCTACCGGGTTGCTAACGACCAAATATTAATCACTGTGACCGGCCGGAATCGGGGCAGGTCCGAGGTGGCGTCCCAGGGCACGGATATCCTCCACCTTGGCATGAAGGGCGTTCCAGTCGTCATGCTGGTCGATCGCGACCCAGATACGCTCGACCTCCTCGATCGGCACGGCCGGAGGGGCGGGGCTCGACCAGAACGGGTCGTCGGCCGCGGCTGCGGGCCGGTATCCGCCCAGCACCTGCCCGAATTCGCTATCGTCCACGGCGCGTCCGGCGCGGTGATGGCAGAAGAAGAGGTCGGGCGCTTCCCCGGTTTCAACCATCCTGCGCTCGGCCGCCTGGATCAGCGCGGTGTCGGCCTCCATACCCCGCGATTCAACGCCAAGGCGCCAGGCGAAGCGGCGGCACATCGCCTGCTGGTAGAGCGGCCCGAACCGGTCGAGTGCGGCTACCAGCGGCTCGGTCTCGGCCAGCATCCTGAGCGCGGCGGCAAGCTGCGCGCAGTTCCACAGCACCGCCTCAGGCTGGCGGCCGAATGCATAGAGACCGGCATGATCGAAATAGGCGGCGGTGAAGCGCGGATCCCATTTCGGCAGCCAGCGCCAGGGGCCGTAGTCGAAGCTCTCGCCAGAAATGTTCATGTTGTCGGTATTGAGCACACCATGGACGAAGCCGGCGATCATCCACGAGGCGGCAAGGTCGGCCAGCCGCTCGACCACCTGGTGCATGAGGATCACCGCGGGCTCGTCTCGCCCGGGCGCGTCCGCGGGCGGCGCATTGCCGGGGAAAATCGCAAGGCAGTAATCGACCAGCTGTTCCATGTGCTCGCGTTCCTGGAAAGCGAGCAGGCGCTGGAAAGTGCCGATGCGGATGTGGCCGTGGCTCAGCCGCACGAGCGCCGCCGAGCGGGTGGGCGAGGGTTCGTCGCCGCGCCAGAGCGATTCGCCGGTTTCGATCACCGAGAATGTCTTGGAGGTATAGACGCCGAGGGCCTCCAGCATCTCGGTGGCAAGGATTTCGCGCACTGCACCCTTGAGCGTCAGCCTGCCGTCGCCGTCGCGGCTGTAGGGCGTCTGGCCCGAGCCCTTGGTGCCGAGATCGAGCAGGCGGTCCTGCCCGTCGCGCATCTGGGCGAAAAGGAACCCCCGCCCGTCACCGATATCCGGGTTGTACACCCGGAACTGGTGCCCGTGGTAGCGCAGCGCGAGCGGCTGCGGCAGATTGCCGGGCAGCGGGGCGAAGCGGCCGAAATGGCCGATCCATTCCTCGTCGGCCAGCCCGGCTAGTCCCACCGCCTCCGCCCAGCGGTCATTGCGGAAACGCAGCACGTGCTTCGGGAACGCCGCGGCGGCGACCGGATCGGCGAGCCAGGAGGAAATCGCGTCGATCCGCGTGTCCGGATAATAGGCACTTGCTTGCGGTTCGCTGCTCATCAGGCGATAGTGGGGACCGGGCGCCCTCCGATCAAGGCGGGCCGGAAGGAGGACCCCGCTTCGGCATGTCTGACTACGAGGATCGGTTCTGGACGAGCCGCGACGGGGCGAAGCTGCATTTTCGGGACTACGCCGGGCCGGAATCTTCCGAAGCGGCCGGGAAAGTCCCGGTTGTCTGCCTGCCCGGCCTCACTCGCAACGCCCGTGACTTCGAAGTACTGGCGCCTCGCCTCGCGGCGCAGCGGCGTGTGCTTTGTGCCGACATGCGCGGACGGGGTGACAGCGAATATGCCAGGGACGCTGCAAGCTATAACCCTCCGCAATATTGCGAGGACGTACTCGCGCTGCTGGATCAGGAGGGGATTTCCCGTTTCGTCGCGATCGGCACTTCCCTGGGCGGGCTGATGACGATGGGCCTTGCGGCCGTGGTGCCGGAGCGGATTGCCGGAGCCGTGCTCAATGATATCGGACCGCGGGTGGAACCGGCGGCTCTCACGCGGATTCTCGGCTACGTCGGGCAGGGGCGCAATTTTCCCACCTGGGTCCATGCAGCCCGGGCGCTGGAGGACACCCACGCCCCGGCCTATCCGGGCCAGCCCCTCGATTTCTGGATCGGCAAGGCCAAGCGGCTGATGACGCTCGCGGGCAATGGGCGCATCGTCTTCGATTATGACATGAAGATCGCCGAGCCGCTGCGCGAATTCGACGTGGAGCACCAGGCTGACCTGTGGCCGGCGTGGCAGGCGCTGGCGGGAAGGCCGCTGCTGGTGCTGCGCGGCGGCCTCTCCGACCTGCTCAGCGATGCCACCCTCAGGCAGATGCTTCGGGTCGTGCCCGAAGCGGAGGGGGTGACGCTGGCCAATGTCGGCCATGCGCCGACGCTGGACGAGCCGGAAGCAGTTGCCGCGATCGAACGGCTGCTGGCGCGCGTCGGGTGAGCCGCGGCGGCATGCGAAGGATTCGTGCCAGCGGCTCTCGACACCTGGTTCCCCTGTCATACTCCAGGGCACAGCCATGAAGGGTCCGGACCCCTTGCGCGTGCTTCATCTCCATTCGAGCTTTTCCGCCGGCGGAAAGGAACTGCGGGCAGTCCGGCTGATGAACGCCTTCGGATCGAAGCTGAAGCACGCCGTGGTCTCCGCCCAGCCGGGGGCCTACGGCGCCTCGATTGTCGTCGACCCCTCGCTTGCCGTCTCTTACCTGGAACATTTTCCGGGATTGCAGGGCAGCCCTACGCCATTTCGTCTCTGGCGGATCGCCCGCGCGCTGAGGGGCTACGATCTGGTCCTCACCTATAATTGGGGGGCGATGGATGCCGTCCTTGCCCACGCCCTGTTCCGGCACGTGATGCGTCTGCCGCCGCTCGTCCATCACGAGGATGGCTTCAACGAGGACGAGGCGGGCGGGCTCAAGGCGTCGCGCAACCGCTTCCGGCAGATCGCGCTTGGCGGCGCGTCGGCGCTGGTGGTTCCGTCGCGGCGGCTCGAGGCCGTCGCGACGACCGTGTGGCGCCAGCCGCGCGAGCGCGTCAGGCTGATCAATAACGGCATCGACTGCGCCGCTTATGTCGAGAAGCCCCGTCCCGATGCCCTGCACGGGCTGGTGAAGCGGCCGGGCGAGAAGTGGGTCGGTACGCTCGCAGGACTGAGGCGAGTCAAGAACCTGCCGAGGCTGGTGCGGGCGTTCGCGGATCTCCCCGGCGACTGGCATCTCGTGATTCTGGGCGACGGGCCCGAGCGCGATGCTATTCTTGCGCAGGCCCGGGAAAGCGGGGTTTCCGCGCGCGTCCACCTCCCGGGCTTCGTGGCGGACCCCTCGCACGCGGTGGGCCTGTTCGATCTCTTTGCCCTGTCTTCGGACAGCGAGCAGTTTCCGATCTCCGTGGTGGAGGCGATGGCGGCAGGCCTTGCCGTGGCTTCCCCTGCGGTCGGCGACGTCGCCGAGATGGTCTCCGCGGAAAACCGGGGATATATCACCCCCCCCGGGAACGAGACCGCGCTGGCGCAAACGCTGCTTGCGCTGGCCGGCGACCCGGACCTGCGCAGGCGGATCGGCATCGCCAACCGCGCTCAGGCGCAGGCCTGTTACGATGAAAATACAATGATATCCGCCTATCGTACGGTCTACGGCGAAGCGGTGGGGGACCTCTCGGTCATCTGACCTTTCGGCCCATTCAGCGGTGCTTCACGACACCGCGTGCAGCGATCACCCGTTGAAAAGCCGCACCTATTCGCTAAACAGCCCGCAACCATTCCGTATTCCGCAGAAAGCGCCCGAAAATTGGCCCTGCCTCCTTCCAAGAATACCCCGCCCAAAGACAAGGCCGCACAACGAGTCGCCGCAGAGCAGGAAGTGTTCCTGCGCGAGGTGGACGAGGCGGTGCGCCAGGACGAGCTGGAAAGCTTCTTCAGCCGCTACGGCAAGCCGCTGCTGACGCTGATCGTGCTCGGCCTGGTGGCTTTCGGCGGTTATCTTTACTGGAACCACCGGCAGGCCCAGCAGCGTGAGCGCGATGCCGAGACGTTCGTGCAGGCGCTCGACAGCGTGAAGACGGGCAAGCTCGACGATGCCCGATCGAAGCTGCAATCGCTCGCCGACGAAGGTTCGGGCGGCAGCGCCGCGGCGGCCAGGCTCATGCTCGCCGGCGTCGCTCTCGAACAGAACCGCAAGGGCGATGCGCTCAGGCTCTATGGCGAAGTCGCCAAGGATGAAAAGGCGCCGCAGCCGCTGCGCGATCTTGCCGCGATCCGGGAAGTCGGCGCGAATTTCGACGCGATGAAGCCGCAGGACGTGGTCGACCGGCTCAAGCCTTATGCCGCGCCGGGCAATCCCTGGTTCGGCGTCGCCGGCGAGCTTGTCGGCATGGCCTACCTGAAGATGGGCCGTAACGACCAGGCGGCACCCCTTTTCGCAGCCATCGCCAAGGAAGCCGGCGTCAATCCGGGCCTGCGCAGCCGCTCGCGCCAGCTCGCCGCCGTGCTCGGCGCCGACCCTCTCGAGGACGTGGTGGATGCGAAGGGCGAGCCCTTCGGCAAGGGCGGGAAAGCCGCTGCAGCGGAACAGAACGACGACGCCATAGAGGCGACCGGAGAATGAACACAGTTCGTGAGGATCTGCGCATGAAGGCAACTGCCCCGACGATCGGACGGTCCAATGCCCGCAGGATCGTTCCGCTGCTGGCCCTCGCGCTGGTGATGGGGCTTTCCGGGTGCAAGGTATTCGGAGGAAAGGATCGGCCCAAGACGCCGACCGTGGGGGAGCGGGTGCCGATCCTCTCGCGCATCGAAAGCGGCGCCAAGGTCGATCCGACGCTCGGCGCCGTTTCGGTGATCCTGCCGCCGGAAACGGCCAATGCGAACTGGGCCCAGGCGGGCGGCACTGCCAGCAAGTCCTATGGGCACCTCGCTCTCGCCGCCAGCCCCGCGCGGGTCTGGACCGCGCAGATCGAAGGTTCCTCGCAGCGCCAGCGCCTCGCCGCTGCGCCGGTGATCGGCGACGGACGGCTCTACGTCATGGACACCAAGGGCGTGGTCCATGCCTTCGACGCCCAGAGCGGCGCGCAGGTATGGACCAAGAGCTTCGCGGTATCGGGCGACGGCTCGAAGGCGGTCTTCGGCGGCGGCGTCAGCTATGACGAGGGCAAGGTCTACGTCACCACAGGCCTTGGCGAAGTAGCCGCGCTCATGGCAGCGAACGGCGACCAGGTCTGGACCAAGAAGCCGGCCGGCCCGCTGCGCGGATCGCCGACGCTCGCGTTCAACGCCGTCTACGTGATGACGCAGGACAACCAGATCGCCGCGCTCAATGCCGCCGACGGAGAGGTCCTCTGGAACGAATCCGGCTCGCTCTCGCAGGCAGGCGTGTTCGGCGTCGCCGCTCCGGCGGCGGGGCAGGGCACCGTCATCGCCGGCTACTCCTCGGGCGAGCTTGTCGCCTACCGCTATGAGAATGGGCGGCAGCTCTGGTCCGACGCGCTGGCGCGCACCTCGATCTCTACCGAGGTCGGCAGCCTGACCGATGTCGACGCCGATCCGATCATCGACAGCGGCAGTGTCTATGCGCTCGGGGAAGGCGGCCGCATGGCCGCCTACGAGCTGGTGACCGGCCAGCGTATCTGGGAACTCAACCTTGCCGGCATCTCGACGCCGTCAGTGGCGGGCGACTGGGTCTTCACGCTCGACGACAAGGCCCAGATCCTCGCCATCCAGCGCAACACGGGCAAGGTCCGCTGGCTGACTGACCTGAAACGCTATCGCAAGGCCAAGAAGAAGAAGGACCCGGTCTTCTGGGTCGGCCCGGTGCTCGCCGGCAACCGGCTGTGGATCGCCAACTCGCTGGGCGAAGTCTCCACGGTCGATCCGGCGAGCGGTCAGGTCACCCCTTTCACAAAGCTCAAGGACAGCGTCTCGCAGGCGCCGGTGGTGGCCAACCAGACGCTCTATATCCTTGATGATTCAGGCCGGATCACGGCTTTCCGCTGAGAAGCCGGGAAATCAGGCCATGCGCGCTCATCCTGAGATTGTCGAAGGATAAGCGAACGTGGTGCAAGGCCTATCGTCTCTCGCACAGTATTTCGGGCGTCCTGTGGCGGAGCGCCTGAAATCTGACGGGTCTTTGCGAGGCGCCGCCGCCGAAGCAATCCACCGAACACCTCTGGATTGCCGCACGGCCTTCGGCCCCTCGCAATGACGAAGGGGCAGATTAAATGCACGATGCTCTAACCATTTGCCGCTAGGCATCGCGGCATGAGTGATGCTCTACCGTTCCAGGCGCGGCGACCCGTCAGCGATGTTTCGGCAGGCGTCGGCCTGTGCGGTCTTGCCGCGCTGGTCCTGTGGCTCCTGGCATGCCGCAACTGGGCTGCCCTGGCCGAGGCGTTCTCGCTGCCCGGCCCGCGCGAGCCCTTGAGCGGCCCTTACGCCTCCGTCGCGACGCTGCTCGTCACGGGCACCGCCATGACGCTCTGGTCGGTGCTCGTCGACAAGGTCCATTTGCGCGAAAGCACCGGGATCGACTGGAAGCGGCGTGGGCCCTCGGGCGAAACGCTCGACGTCTCGATCACCAAGCTCGCCGGGCTCTGGGCGACCTGGGCGGCCATCGGCTTTTATTACTGTATCGCGCGCTGGTATTGGGACGGCCAGTA
>DATEJH010000026.1:0-35607 GCA_035278205.1 Novosphingobium sp.
TATATGCCCGGCCATCCGGTGGGGCGCTGTACACGCTCCGCCGGTCTATCGGGCCGGCGTTGCGGGCCGGGCGCGACGGTCAGTCGTGGTCCACGCCAACAGCGCCTGCACCGCAGGCAAGCTCATGACAGGCCCTGCCTCAGGCCTGTCGCAGGACCGGCGCTCCCTTGCGAGCCCGCCGCGCCGGTCCGAGCCGCTTGCGCTGGGCCGTGCCGGTCCGTGCTGCTGCCAACCCGGCCACTCGCACATCCCAGCAGCCCTCCCGCGCCCCGGTAATGGGCGCCCCAACGCCGGCCCGATTTCCTTCGCGTGCCTTTGCGTTCCTTCCCCGGCGTTAGCCCGCATTCGCCAGCGGGGGTCTTGTCGTGTCTGGATTCCCCGGACGCCCCCCACCGCTGCGACATAGGCAGCGGGGTCGGGTTGGGTTGGGTTGGGTTTGCTACATCGCCACCCTCACACAAACCGCATCGCATAGACCGGTGGCAGCCGCGCGGGCAGGGCATTCCACGAATCGCCGCCATCCTCGGACACCCATGCTCCGCCCGTGGTCGACCCCATGACCAGCCGTTCGCCCGTGGCGTCGACATCTAGCCCGTGACGATAGACGAGGTCGTAGCTGGGCTCAGCAGGCAGTCCGCGGTCCAGAAGTTCGAAGCTCGTCCCCCCGTCGCGCGTGCGGCTGACGATGAACTTGCCGTCTCTCGGATAACGGAACTCGTCCTTCACCGCCGGCACGAACCATGCCGTGGCCGGGTCATGCGGATGCACCGCCACGGCGAAACCGAAGGCGGAGCAGTTCTGCGGTTCGACCTCGCTCCAGCTCGCGAGATTGTCGGCGGAACGGAAGATGCCGTTGTGGTGCTGGATCCAGTAAGCGTCCGGAGCGCCCGGGCACTGCACCATCTGGTGCGCGTCCTGCATTACCTCGTCATAGGCCATGTCAGGCGGCATGTAGGCGGCGCGCAGGCCTTTCGAGGCAACCCGCCAGCCCGCGCCGTCGTCCTCGCTGAGCCACACTCCTCCGGTGGAAACCGCGACGGCGAGGCGGCCCGGGTCCCGCGGGTCGACGCAGATGGAGTGAATGCCCGGGTGGTCATAACCCCCGCCCATCCAGCGTTCGCGTTCCGGCATCGACCACAGCGGCTCGTTCAACTCCCAGCTCGCACCGCCGTCGCGGCTGCGGAACAGGCCGCCGGGGATGGTGCCGGCCCAGAGATCCCCCGCCCCGCCGCTGCCCGGGGCCATCGACCAGATCAGTTCGACCGAAGGTCCGTTGCTCTCCCCTCCGCCCTGGTCCTCGACCTTGGCGAAAGCCGGCGCGGCCGCTTCCTCCCAGTTCGCGCCGCCATCGGCGGACCGGTGGAGCTTCGGGCCGAAGTGCCCGAGATTGGCGGCGGCGTAGAGTGCGCCGTCCCGCCTATCGGCAAACACGTAAGTCATCGGCGAACCCAGGAAAGCCTCGCTCTCCAGCGCCCAGCCGGAACCGTTCCGGACAAAGAAGAACAGCCCCTTGCGGGTCGCGGCGATGATGCGGTCGGACATCTTCTCTCTCCCTGCGGTTACAGTGCGCCTCCCGAAAGGGCCTGCAGCACGTAGATTTCGCCGGAATCGGCAACGGGCGTGCCCAGCACCCCGGAATTGTCGAGCCTGACCTCGCCGAGAAAGACGACGACATGCTTTCGCACCCGCTCCTGATCGTCGAGGATATAATGCCTGAGGCCCGGATAAGCGGCAAAGGCAGCGCAAAGCACCTCTCCCACGGTGCCGCCGGGAAACACCGCCTCACCCTCCGGCACGAGGCCGCCGAGATGGCTGGTGAAAATCACGCGCGGCATGGGCAGACCTCGCCTCGGCTACGACTCCGTGGTTTTCTTTTGTAACCAGAGAGAGCCGTTCAGGCCAGCCCTGGCGATGTACCCCGTCGCACGTCCCGCTCGTGCTGCGCTTGTCGAAGCACGCCGGCGCGGCGCCGAACCCACATACCCTTCGAAACGCTCAAGGTGAGCGGTCCCGATTTCGATCTGCCGCTCCCGGGCTTTTCAGGTCTGGCTTTCAGCCGCCGCCTGCAGCCGTTCGACCGCGGCATCGCGCCCGATCAGCGGCAGCAGCGCGGCCATGTCCGGCCCGTGCTCCATCCCGGTGAGCGCCTGGCGCAGAGGCAGGAACAGGGTCTTGCCCTTGCGCCCCGTGGCTTCCTTGAGGGCTTCGGTCAGCGCCTTCCACTCGCCCTCACCCCAGTCCACCGCCTTCAGCGCCTCGGCCGCCTGCGCCAGATAGGCGCGGTCCTCGTCGGAGAGGGCCGGGGGCTCGATCGGCCCCGTCACGACGCGCCACCAGTCCCCCGCCTCACGAACATGCGAGAGATTGGGCCGCACCGCTTCCCACGCCGCCGCGTCCATTCCCCGGGGAAGGCGGTCCGCCACGGCCGGAAAGGGCAGGCCATGGACGATCGCCGCGTTGACCCGCTCAAGTTCCGCCTCGTCGAAACGCGCGGGCGCGCGGCCGAAGTGCGAAAGATTGAAACTCGCGGCCAGTGCCTCAACACCGAGCGAGGGGTCGACCGGATCCGAAGTGCCCAGCCGCGCCAGCAGCGCCACCAGCGCCTGCGGCTCGATGCCCCCCTCACGGAAATGCGCCGCGCCCAGAGAGCCGAGCCGCTTCGACAGCTTGCCCTCGCTGCCCACCAGCAGCGCCTCGTGAGAGAAGCGCGGCTCTGCCGCACCCAGCGCCCGGAACATCTGCACCTGTACCGCAGTGTTGGAGACATGGTCCTCCCCGCGCAGGATGTCGGTCACGCCCATGGCGATGTCGTCGATCACCGAAGGAAGCATGTAGAGCCAGGTGCCGTCGGCGCGGCGCACTACCGGGTCCGACATCTGCGCCGGATCGAAATGATGCGTCCCGCGAATGCCGTCTTCCCAGATGATGGGGTGCTCGTGATCGAGCAGAAAGCGCCAGTGCGGCTGTTCGCCGACGGCCAGTTTCGCCGCTTTCTCCTCTTCGGAAAGATTGAGCGCCGTCCGGTCGTAGATCGGCGGCAGCCCGCGGCCAAGCAGCACCTTGCGCTTGAGTTCCAGTTCCTGCTGGCTTTCCCAACACGGATAGACGCGGCCCGCTGCCCTGAGCCGTTCGAACTCCCGCTCGTAGAGGCCGAAGCGGGCGGACTGCCGCTCCTCTCCCTCGGGATGGATTCCCAGCCATGCCAGGTCGGCGCGGATTCCCTCGACGTATTCCTCGCGGCTGCGGGCGGTGTCGGTGTCGTCGATCCTCAGCAGGAAGCGCCCGCCGGCCTGTTTCGCCAGCAGCCAGTTATGCAGCGCCGTGCGGATATTGCCCACATGCAGGTGCCCGGTGGGCGAAGGGGCGAAGCGCGTCGTGACCGTCATGACGGGTGCGATTACGTCCGACGCAAGGCCGCGTCAAACGCGCAGCAGCCAAGGAAGATCGACCTCGACCTTTCAGGCTTGAAAGCTGCAAATAAAAAACCCTCCCGCAGGGGAGGGCTTTTCGCCGCCCCGCAGGGGCGGTCTGTTTCCGTTGGTCCCGCAAGCCTGCGAGCGGAAAGCAACTGGGGGCCGGGCAGCCGCCTGGCTGTCACCGAACCCCCGGCCGGATTACATCGCCTCGGTAGCTTCCTCGGTCGGAGCATCGGTGGCTACACCGGTCATGACTTCACCGGGAACGGTCTCGACCGACTCGGTGTTAGTTGCTTCCGGAGCATTTCCACCGCAAGCAGCGAGAGCCAGAGCGGCAGCCGACGCGAACGCGGCGTAAGCAATCTTCTTCATGCGAATCCCCTTGCATTGTTTGGCGCAGGCGCCAACGCTTGCAGGCAAGCCTGCAGCGCCATTCTTTAGACGAGACAATGGTGCAACGCAAATGGGAAGTAGGGGGGGAAGAATCCGCTGAATCCCTGGGGGTTGCACACATATAAAGATATCTTTATATGACTTCGCATGCGGATCGATCCCCTCCTGCGGGCCCTTTCGGAGCCAACGCGACTGCGCATCATGCGCCTGCTTGCGCACATGGAACTTGCCGTGGGCGAGCTGGCGCAAGTGCTGGGACAGAGCCAACCGAGAGTCTCGCGGCACATCCGGATCCTGTGCGACGCGGGCCTGGCCGAACGCCGCAAGGAGGGCAGCTGGGTCTTCCTGCGCAGCGCCGTGAGCGAACGCAGCGCGCCGCCGCTGGGCGCCGCCGCCGCGGGCCTGCTCGCCATTGCCGAGCGCGACGACGCGGGCTTTGCCGCCCGCTGCGCCGAGGATCGCCGCCATCTCGCCGCGATTCGTGCCGCGCGTGAAGCCAGCGCCGAGGCTTACTTCGCCCGCCACGCCGAGGAGTGGGACACGCTGCGCCTGCTGCATGGCGCCGACGAGCCCGTGGAGGCGGCCCTGCTGGGAACGCTTGGCAACGGAGGGCCGGGCAACCTCCTCGATATCGGCACCGGCACCGGACGCATGGCCGAACTGCTCGCGGACCGCGCCGGTCACGTGACCGCGCTCGACAAGAGCCCGGAGATGCTGCGTATCGCGCGCGCCCGCCTGCAGGTCTTTCCGGCGGGCAAGATCGATCTGGTGCAGGGCGACTTCATGGCGCTGCCTTTCGCCGAAGCGAAGTTCGACACCGTGCTGTTCCATCAGGTCCTGCATTATGCGCAGGAGCCCGAAAGCGTGCTGGCCGAGGCCGCCCGGGTGACGCACGCGGGCGGACGCATCGCCGTAGTCGATCTTGCCGCGCACGACCGCGAGGAACTGCGTGAGCGCCATGCCCACGCCCGCCTCGGCTTTTCCGATGAGCAGATGCTGGTCCTGCTTACCGATGCCGGCTTCGAACCCGAGGCCCCCGTAGCCCTGCCGGGCAATCCGCTGACCGTGAAAATCTGGACGGGACGCCGCGGTTCAGGCAGGGCGCCCGCTGTCCAGGCGAATACAGAAGGAAAGGCCGCGCGCCCATGAATGCCGTCATCCGACCGGCCGATGCCCCCCTCTTTGGGGACCTGCCGGGCGACATCTCCGTCTCGTTCGAATTCTTCCCGCCGAAGACGGAGAAGATGGAAGCGCAGTTGTGGAGCGCGATAACGGAACTTGCGCCGCTGGCGCCCCGCTTTGTTTCCGTGACTTACGGCGCCGGCGGTTCGACGCGCGAACGCACGCATGCCACGGTGGAGCGGATCGTGCGGGAAACCAGCCTGACGCCGGCCGCCCACCTCACCTGCGTTGCTGCCAGCACTGGCGAGATCGACGAGATCGCCGACCAGTACTGGGAGGCCGGGGTGCGCCATATCGTCGCTCTGCGCGGCGATCCGCCGCCAGCCGATGGCGGCAGCTTCGTCCCGCACCCGCGGGGCTATACCTGCGCGGCCGAACTCGTGGCCGGCCTCAAGGCACGGCACGACTTCGAGATTTCGGTCGCTGCCTATCCGGAAGTTCATCCCGAGGCATTGAGCGCCGATGCCGATCTCGACAATCTGAAGCGCAAGATCGATGCCGGCGCGAACCGCGCGATCACGCAGTTCTTCTTTTCGACCGAGGCCTACTTCCGTTTCCTCGACAAGGTCCTCGCGGCAGGTATCACCGCTCCGATCCTGCCGGGCATCATGCCGGTGACGAGCTTTGCCGCCATCCGCCGCATGTCCGGCAATACCGAGATCCCGGGCTGGCTGGAAACGATGTTCGAAGAACTGGATGAGCGGCCCGGCCCGCGCGCGCTGGTTGCCGCGGTCGCCGCCGCCGACTTGTGCAAGCGGCTCTATGATGGCGGCGTGCGCGACTTCCACTTCTATACGCTCAACCGCGCCGAGCAGGCCTATGCGATCTGCCAGCTTCTCGGTCTGCGCCCCAAGGAGATTGCCGCATGAGCGCGCGCGAAACCTTTTTCGCCAAGGCTGCCAAGCGCATCCTCATCACTGACGGCGCTTTCGGGACCGAGATCCAGAACTGGAAGCTCGCCGAGGCGGATTATGCCGGCACCCTCGGCCTCAGCCACGAGCAAAAGGGCAACAACGACATTCTCGCCCTCACCAAGCCCGAAGTGCCCGAGGCGATTCACCGCGCGTACTTCGAAGCCGGTGCGGACATCGCCGAGACCAACACGTTCAGCGCCAATCGCATCAGCCAGGCCGATTACGGCGCGGAACATCTGGTGCGAGAGATCAATGTGGAATCGGCCAAGCTGGCCCGCCGCATCGCCGACGAGTTTCAGGCCAGGGACGGCCGCCCCCGTTTCGTCGCCGGGGCGATCGGGCCGACCAACAAGACGCTCTCGCTCAGCCCTGACGTGAACGATCCGGGCTATCGCGAGATCGATTGGGACACCCTGGTCGACGTTTACAAGGAGCAGGCCGCCGCGCTGGTTGAAGGCGGGGCGGACTTCATCCTGATCGAGACGGTGTTCGATACGCTCAACGCCAAGGCCGGGATCATGGCGGTCAAGCAACTCGAGGTCGAACTGGGCCACGAGGTTCCGATCATGCTCTCCATGACGCTGACCGACCTTTCGGGCCGCAATCTTTCCGGCCACACGGTGGAGGCGTTCTGGCACGCGGTGCGGCATGCCCGGCCGATCACCATCGGCCTCAATTGCTCGTTCGGCGCCACTCAGCTTCGCCCGCATGTGAAGACGCTGTCGGAGATCGCCGACACGCTCATCATGATCTATCCCAATGCCGGCCTGCCCAACGAGCTGGGCGCTTACGACGAGATGCCTGACACCACGGCCGGGTTCGTCAAGGAATGGGCCGTAGCGGGCCACGTGAACGTGCTGGGCGGCTGCTGCGGCTCGACGCCGGACCACATCGCCGCGATGGCCCAGGCCGTTGCCGGCCTTCCCCCGCGCAAGATGCCGATGCTGGAGCCGGTGACGCGCCTGGCCGGGCTGGAGCCGTTCACGATGGCATGAGGCCGAACCCATTCTTAGCCCCGTCCGTGTCCCGCGAAGTCGAGACACCTCAGCGTGGCGCCCCGATCGACGTGTCTCGACTTCGCTCGACACGAACGGAGTTTTTCAAGTGAATTCCCAATCCTCCCGCCCCAGTGGCTCCATGTTCGTCAACATAGGCGAACGCACCAACGTCACCGGCTCGGCCGCCTTCAAGAAGCTCATCATGGCGGGCGATTACGCCCGCGCCGTCGAAGTCGCGCGCCAGCAGGTGGAGAACGGCGCGCAGGTGATCGACGTCAACATGGACGAGGGCCTGCTTGACGCGCTTGAGGCCATGACCACCTTCCTCAAGCTGATTGCGGCGGAGCCCGACATCGCCCGCGTGCCGGTGATGATCGACAGCTCCAAGTGGGACGTGATCGAAGCCGGGCTGAAGTGCGTCTCCGGCAAACCGATCGTCAATTCGATCAGCATGAAGGAGGGCGAGGAACCCTTTCTTGCGCAGGCCCGCAAGTGCATGGCCTATGGCGCCGCCGTGGTCGTCATGGCCTTCGACGAGACGGGCCAGGCGGATACCAAGGAGCGCAAGGTCGAGATCTGCAGCCGCGCTTACAAGCTGCTGACCGGCATCGGCTTCCCGCCCGAGGACATCATCTTCGACCCCAACGTCTTCGCCGTCGCCACCGGTATCGAGGAGCATGACCGCTACGCGCTCGACTTCATCGAGGCGGTGAAGGAAATCCGCGTGGCCTGCCCGCATGTGCATTTCTCGGGCGGGCTGTCCAACCTCTCGTTCTCGTTCCGCGGCAATGAGACCGTGCGCCGGGCCATGCACTCGGTGTTCCTCTATTACGCGATACCGGCCGGCCTCGACATGGCGATCGTCAATGCCGGGCAGCTCGACGTTTACGACCAGATCGATCCGGCGCTGCGCGACGCCTGCGAGGATGTGATCCTGATGCGCCGGCCGGACGCGACCGAGCGCCTGATCGCCCTTGCCGAAAGCTACAAGGGCCGCGACAAGGCTGAGGAGAAGGCGGCCGAGGAATGGCGCGGCTGGGAAGTCACCAAGCGCCTCGAACATGCGCTGGTGAAAGGCATCGACGCATGGATCGTCGAAGATACCGAGGAAGCCCGCCAGTCCGCCGCCCGTCCGATCGAAGTGATCGAAGGCCCGCTGATGGACGGGATGAACGTGGTGGGCGACCTGTTCGGCAGCGGCAAGATGTTCCTGCCCCAGGTGGTCAAATCCGCGCGCGTCATGAAGAAGGCCGTCGCCCACCTCATCCCGTTCATCGAGGCGCAGAAGGAGGAAGGCGCCAAGGCGAAAGGCCGCATCATCATGGCCACCGTCAAGGGCGACGTGCATGACATCGGCAAGAACATCGTCGGCGTCGTCCTGCAGTGCAACGGATACGAGGTGATCGACCTTGGCGTCATGGTGCCCTGGACGAAGATCCTGGAAGCCGCGAACGAGAACCAGGCGGATATCATCGGCCTCTCGGGCCTTATCACCCCCTCGCTGGACGAGATGGTGACCGTGGCCGAGGAGATGCAGCGCGCCGAAATGAGGGTCCCGCTGCTGATCGGCGGGGCGACGACTTCGAAAGTGCACACCGCGCTCAGGATCGACCCGGCCTATAACGGACCGGTGGTGCACGTGCTCGACGCCAGCCGCGCGGTCGGCGTCGCTTCACAGCTTTTGTCGGACACGCAGGCTGAAGGCTTCAAGCAGTCAGTCGCGGTGGATTACCAGAAAGTGCGCGAAGCCCGCGAAGGCAAAGGGCAGTCTGAACTGCTGCCCCTCTCCGAAGCGCGCGGCAATTCCTACAAGCCCGACTTCGCGGACAAGCCGCCGCCGCCCGTGCAGCCGGGAGACCACGTCTTCGCGGACTGGGACCTTACCGACCTGATCGCAACGTTCGACTGGACGCCCTTCTTCCGCGCCTGGGAACTGGCGGGCACATATCCCGCGATCCTGAACGACGAAGTGGTGGGCGAAAGCGCCCGCAATCTCTTCGCCGACGCCAAGGCGATGCTGGAAAAGATCGTCTCCGAGAAATGGCTCACCGCCAGGGCGGTCTGCGCCTTCTGGCCGGCCCATCGCGAGGGGGACGATGTAATTCTCGATGGGGGCTCCATCCGCCTTCCCTTCCTGCGCCAGCAGTTCAAGAAATCGCGCGACCGCGCCAACTTCTGCCTGGCCGACTTCGTCGACACGCAGGACGACTGGCTGGGCGGCTTCGCGGTGGGCATCCACGGCATCGAACCGCACCTGGAACGCTTCAAGGCCGCGCATGACGATTATTCGGACATCCTGCTCAAAGCTCTGGCCGACCGGTTCGCCGAAGCCTTTGCCGAGCGCCTGCACCAGCACGTGCGCACGACCCTGTGGGGCTATGCGCCCGGCGAGCAGTTCACGAACGAGGCGCTGATTCGCGAGGAATACCGCGGCATCCGCCCCGCGCCCGGCTATCCGGCCTGCCCTGACCACTCGCTCAAGCCAATCCTCTTCGACCTGCTGAAAGCGCAGGAGAACGCCGGAATCACGCTGACCGAAAGCCAGGCCATGCTGCCCACGGCGGCGGTGTCAGGCTTCTACTTCGCGCACCCGGAAAGCCAGTATTTCGGCGTCGCCCGCATCGGCCGCGACCAGCTGGAAGACTATGCGGCGCGGCGCGGGGTGGACGTGAAGATCGCCGAACGCTGGCTGCGGCCAAACCTCGACTGAACTCTTCGCGCTTGCAACATGGGCGGGTGCCGGTATCGGTCGAGCCATGACCCTCCCCCGCATCGTCGAAAAGACCCTCGTCTACGATGGCTGGTACCGCCTGTTCCGGCTCGGAGTGGAAATGCCCGACGGCAGGATCGCCGAGCGCCATCTTCTCGACAATGGTTCGGCCGTCGCGGTGCTGCCCTTCGACCGGGAACGACGCGTCGCCATGCTTGTCGAGCAACCCCGCGCCGGCGTGCTGGCCGCGGGGGAGCCGCCCTTGCTCGAAGCGATCGCCGGGGGCCTCGACGGCGCCTCGCCCGCCGAGCGGATCCGCGAGGAAGCCATGGAGGAAGGCGGGCTGCGCCTCACGCACCTCGATGCGGTTGCCAGCATTTGGCCGCTTCCCCCGGTTTCCACCGAGCGCGTCCAGCTCTATCTCGCCGAGTACGACGGCACGGACCGTGTCGCCGACGGCGGCGGGGCCGACGGCGAGCACGAGTATATCACCGTGCGTGAGGTCGGGCTCGACCACCTGAGGGAAATGGCCTTGTCCGGCACTCTGACTGACGCCAAGACACTGATCCTGGCGCAGGCTCTGCTGCTGCGGCACCCGGAGCTTTGGGCCGGCCGATCCCTGTCCGAAGTCAAAACGGCGGAAATTCGGCAGGCGCGCAGTTTCAGCCCCCGGTCCGGTCTGCCATAAGCCCTTCCGTGCCTGCCGCCGACCTCCTCCCCGACGCGCTTGATGCGCTTCATGCCACGTTCGGCTTCACGGCCTTTCGCGGGGTGCAGGAGGAGGTGGTCGCGCGCGTGCTCTCGGGGCGGTCCACGCTTGCGGTCATGCCGACCGGCGCCGGAAAGTCGCTGACCTACCAGCTTCCGGCGGTCATGCTGGAGGGCACCTGCGTGGTGGTCAGCCCGCTCATCGCGCTGATGCACGATCAGCTTCGCTCGGCCAGCGCCAACGGTATCCGCGCGGCGACTCTCACCAGCGCCGACGCCGATCGGGAGCTGACCATGGATCGTTTCCGCGACGGCGCGCTGGACTTGCTCTACGTCGCCCCCGAACGCGCCAGCCAGCCCCATTTCCGCGAACTGCTCTCCCGGGCGCCGGTCGCGCTTTTCGCCATCGACGAGGCGCACTGCGTTTCCGAATGGGGCCATGATTTCCGGCCCGACTACCGCCTGCTGCGGCCGCTGCTCGATGCTTTTCCCGAGGTGCCGAGACTGGCGTTGACCGCAACGGCCGACCGCCATACGCGCGCCGATATCCTCGCCCAGCTCGGAATTCCGGAGGAGGGGCTGATCGTCGCCGGGTTCGACCGGCCGAACATCCGCTACGCTATCAGGCCACGCGAAAATGCCATGCGCCAGCTCAAGGCGCTGCTCGATGAGAACCCCGGCCCCGGCATCGTCTATGCCCCGACCCGCGCCCGCGTCGAACAGCTTGCCGAGGCGCTGGCGGCAAGCGGACGGCGGGTGCTGCCTTACCACGCCGGCCTTTCACCCGAAGTGCGCGCGCGCAACCAGGCGGCGTTCGTCGCTTCGGAGGACATGGTGATGGTCGCCACCGTCGCCTTCGGCATGGGCATCGACAAGCCCGACGTGCGCTTCGTCGCCCACGCCGGCATCCCCAAGTCGATCGAGGCTTATTACCAGGAGACCGGCCGTGCCGGTCGCGACGGCGATCCCTCGCTGGCGGTCATGTTCTGGGGCGCGGACGACTTTGCCCGCGCGCGCATGCGGCTTGCGGAAGTCGACGAGCACCGCCAGCAGTCCGAGCGGCAGCGACTTGATTCCCTCGCGGCGCTGGTCGAAACCGCGGAATGCCGCCGCGCCGTACTCCTGCGCCACTTCGGCGAGGAACCGGCGCCCAATTGCGGCAATTGCGACAATTGCCTGGAAGCGCCGGGCGTCGCCGATGCCACCCAACTCGCGCAGAAGCTGCTGTCGGCAGTCTATCGCACCGGCCAGTCCTATGGGATCGGGCACCTCGAAAAAGTCCTCTCCGGCGTAGCGGACGATCGCGTGCTCCAGCGCGGGCACGACCAGCTTTCCGTCTTCGGGATCATGACCGAGGATGAAAAGCCGCTGCTGAGGCCCGTGGCGCGCGCACTCCAGGCGCGGGGCAGCCTGGTTCCGACCGAACACGGCGGCCTGGCCCTCGGCGGCGATGCGCGCGCGATCCTGAGAGGCGAGGCCAGCGTGCCGATCGTGGTGCCGCCCCGGCGCGAACGCAGGCGCCGCGCCGGCCGCGACGGCGGTGCCAACCCGATCGGAGATCCGCTGTTCGGGGCATTGCGTTCGCTGCGCCGCGATCTCGCGCAGGAAGCGGGCGTGCCGCCTTACGTGATCTTCTACGATTCAACTTTGCGCGAGATGGCGGCCATGCGTCCGTCGTCGCTGGCCGAGCTGGGCGAAATCGGCGGCGTCGGCGCGCGCAAGCGCGACGCTTACGGCGATGCGTTCCTTGCGGTGATCCGCCAGTATTGAGAGCGCATTGGCCAACCGCTCATGGCGATATGTCGGTCCGCTGCCTGCGCCTTTGAACTCAGAGCGGATTATCGAGCTGGATGATCGCTTCGTCGCTGGTGCGCTGCGTCGTCTTGGGCTGGCGGGGCTGGTTGAAGCTGTCGAGCACCGGCTTGTCACGCCCGTAGATGTCGTTGAACTGCTGGAGCTGGCCGTCGATCGAGCGCGCCAGGGTGAAGTAGGTGAGGTAGACCGGGAAAGTCCTGGTCATCTCCACCTTGGTATATTCGCGCGAGCGTGAGATGTCGGCCGCCTCGGTAGCAGACATGCTCGCGCCCAGAATGGCCATGGTCATGCCCAGCTCGACCGCGCGCTCCGTGCGGATGCAGCCGTGGCTGTAGGCGCGGACCGGGTCGTCGAAATACTGCTTCGACGGGGTGTCGTGAAGGTAGATCGCGTGCGGGTTGGGCATGTCGATCTTCATCAGTCCCAGCGCATTGTTCGGCCCCGGCTGCTGGACCACGTAGATCGTGCCGTCGCCGCCCCTGGTCACCTTGTAGCCCTGAGCCTTGGCCCAACCGGGGTTGTTGAGCGCCTTCACGCCCAGCCCCTCGCCCTTCACGATCGACTGGGGCACCGTCCAGGTCGGGTTGAAGACGACGGCGGTGACTTTCTCCGCAAGCTGCGGCGTAGCCGTCTTGCCCGGCTTGCCGACCACCGTGCGGTAAGTGCGGATGATCTTGTTCTTCACCGTCAGGCGGAGCTGGAACTCGGGCACGTTGGTCAGCAGGTAGACATCGCCCAGATCGCGGGCGAGCCAGCGCCAGCGGTCCATGTTGACGCGGATCAGATTACGCCGCGCCTTGTCCGCCATGGGCGTGGCATTGAGCGCGTCCCTGAGCGCGGCGTAGTCGGGAACGGTCGGCGCGAGCTTGTCGACGATGCCGCGCACGTCATGCTCGGAGAGGGCCTGGGCCATGAGCTGCGAGGTCGGCATCTGGTCCTGGTCCGGGTCGACCGCGAACCACTGCTCGCGCGCCTCCATCGGGGTACGGCCGTCGCGCAGGTCCTCGATCAGCCAGCCGAAGACCCTGCTCGCCAGCGAATCGAGATTATCGCCCTCGCCCTTCGCGATCGCGGCCTTGAGCGCAGCGGGCTGATAATCGGCGGCGACAAGGCCTTCCTTGCCGATGTATTCGATGGTGCTCAGCAGGGCCTTGGCATCGGCAAGCGACCAGGACATGACCGGCTCGACCACGGGGACGGGCTGCACCACCGGCTCCACGACCGGGCCTTCGCCGGCCGGAGGGAGCTGAACCGGCGACCGCATAGGTACGACGGCCGGCGCGGAAGTCTGCGAGGACTTTGGCGAAGGAGCAGGCGCCGGAGCCTTGGGCAGAATGTCTTCCGGCATCTCGGACTTGATCTTCTGCGCCAGCACGGGCTGCGCCATCACGCTGAGAGCGATGACCGAAGAGAGGAGCGTGCCTCCGAACTGCTTGAAACTGGCCATCTTTTCTCGAAACCTGCCCATTTGCCTGCAATGATCGTCGATCGCCCGCGAAGGAGGCCCTTCACGCGGCAGCCGCGATTTGTCCCCTGATAGACGAATCATCAAGCATTTGTCCTGTCGCTGTGATGAATTGCCTGCGCACAACTACGCCCGGCCCGACAAGTGCGTTGCGGAACCGGGGAAAGACGACAACCGGGCGCGCTCTGATATGAGGCAGTGATGCCTGCCGATTCATCCCGATCCCTGCTCCCCTTCCTCCCCTTCCTCCCCGTTCTCTCGGTCTGCATGGGCGTCGCGGCATTCAGCGCCATGGACGCGACAATGAAGAGCGCCTCGATCGCGGTCGGCGTGTTCACCGCGCTGCTGCTGCGCAATCTGTTCGCCGTCCTGCTCACCGTCCCGCTATGGCTTCTCGCAGGACGTCCGGTGCCGGGCCGGGCGGTCCTACTCGTCCACGCCCAGCGCGCCGCGATCATCGCCCTCATGGCCAGCCTGTTCTTCTACGGCCTGGTGCGCGTGCCGATGGCCGAGGCGATCGCGATGTCCTTCATAGCGCCGATCATGGCGCTCTATTTCGCCGCGATCCTGCTGGGCGAGAAAATCCGTCCGCGCGCGATTGCCGCCTCGGCGCTGGGTATCTTCGGCGTGCTGGTGATCGGCCTCGGCCAATTCGGATCGGGCGAGTTTTCCGCGGAAGCGGTCAAGGGAACCGCGGCGGTCCTGGTCTCGGCGATGTTCTATGCGCTCAACCTGGTGTTCCAGCGCAAGCAGGCGCTGCTGGCGGGGCCGGTGGAGATCGCGCTGTTCCAGAACTCGATGGTGGCCGCGATCTTCATGGCTTTCGCGCCATGGCTGGCGGTGGCGCCCGATGCCGCGACCCTGAGGACGACGCTGGCCGGCGCGGCGCTCGCGACCACGGCGATCCTGTTCCTGTCCTGGGGCTACGCGCGAGCCGAGACGCAGGTGCTGGTGCCGGTCGAATACACCGGCTTTCTCTGGGCCGCGCTGTTCGGATGGCTCATATTCGCAGAAGAAGTCGGCCTTTCCACCCTTGCCGGGACCGTACTGATCGTGATCGGGTGCTGGATCGGCGCGAGAAACAGTCCGGCCCGCCCTTTGAATGAGGGCACCCCCTCTTGACCTGAGGGCCCTTAGCGCGCATCGGCGGCGCGACGAATCCGCTTGTCGCACTGCAGCACGATCAACATTGCCCTTGGGCACCGCCAGGGATCGCCGAGTCAGGAAGGCAAGCTCCATAAAGAAGGGGAAATTGCCCACCATGACCCAGGTCGGACAGGATACGCTCGGCACCCGCAGCACGATGACCGTCGGCGGCAAGGAGATCGCCTACTACTCGCTCAAGAAGGCCTCGGAGAAGATCGGCGACGTGTCGCGCCTGCCCTTCTCGATGAAAGTCCTGCTCGAGAACCTGCTCCGCTTCGAGGATGGCGGCTTCACCGTTTCCACCGACCACGTCAAGGCCATCGCCGACTGGCAGAGGAACCCCGTCACCGGCGAGGAAATCCAGTACCGTCCCGCCCGCGTGCTCCTGCAGGACTTCACCGGCGTGCCTTGCGTGGTCGACCTGGCCGCAATGCGCGATGCCATTGCCGAACTCGGCGGCGATACGAGCAAGATCAACCCGCAGGTTCCCGTGAACCTCGTGATCGACCATTCGGTCATGGTCGACGAATTCGGCCATCCCAAGGCCTTCGAGCAGAACGTCGAGATCGAATACCAGCGCAACCTAGAGCGGTATGACTTCCTCAAGTGGGGCTCCAAGTCGCTCGCCAACTTCTACGCAGTGCCGCCGGGCACCGGCATCTGCCACCAGGTGAACCTGGAAAACATCGCACAGACCGTATGGACCAGCAAGGATGGGGACGGCGTGACCGTCGCTTATCCCGACACCTGCGTCGGCACCGACAGCCACACCACAATGGTGAATGGCCTGGGCGTGCTGGGCTGGGGTGTGGGCGGCATCGAGGCCGAGGCCGCGATGCTCGGCCAGCCCGTCTCGATGCTCATCCCCGAAGTGGTCGGCTTCAAGCTGACCGGCAAGCTGGCTGAAGGCATCACCGCCACCGATCTGGTGCTCACCTGCACGCAGATGCTGCGCGCCCACGGCGTCGTCGGCCGCTTCGTCGAGTACTATGGTCCCGGCCTCACGACCCTGAGCCTAGCCGACCGCGCCACGCTGGCCAACATGGCCCCGGAATACGGCGCCACCTGCGGCTTCTTCGGCATCGACGAAAAGACTATCGATTACCTGCGCCTCACCGGCCGGGACGAGGACCAGATCGCCCTCGTCGAAGCTTATGCGAAGGAGCAGGGCTTCTGGCTCGACCCCAACGCCCCCGAGCCGGTATTCTCCTCGACGCTAGAACTCGACATGTCGACTGTGCGCCCCTCGCTCGCCGGCCCCAAGCGCCCGCAGGATAAGGTCGCCCTCGACAACGTCGACGACGTGTTCAACGCTGACCTGGCCAACGTTTACAAGCACCACGGCTTCCAGCGCGTGCCGGTAGAAGGCAAAAGCCATGACATCGGCGACGGCGACGTGGTGATCGCCGCAATCACCTCGTGCACCAATACCTCGAACCCGGGCGTGCTCGTCGCCGCCGGCCTTGTTGCCAAGAAGGCGAACGAACTGGGCCTGCGGCCCAAGCCGTGGGTCAAGACCTCGCTGGCGCCGGGATCGCAGGTCGTCACTGACTATCTCGAGAAGGCCGGGCTGCAGGAACATCTCGACGCGATCGGCTTCAATCTCGTCGGCTACGGCTGCACCACCTGCATCGGCAACTCGGGCCCGCTGGCCGAGCCGATCAGCAAGGCGATCAACGGCAACGACATCGTCGCCGCCTCGGTCCTCTCGGGCAACCGCAACTTCGAGGGCCGCGTCTCGCCCGATGTGCGCGCCAACTTCCTCGCCTCTCCGCCGCTGGTCGTCGCATACGCCCTCAAGGGTACGGTGACGCAGGACTTCGTCTCGACCCCGATCGGCCAGGACAAGAGCGGCAATGACGTGTTCCTGAAGGACATCTGGCCGAGCAACGAGGAAGTGACCTCGGTCATGAACGGCGCGATCGACCCCGAGATGTTCAAGGCCCGCTATGCCGACGTCTACAGGGGCGACAAGCACTGGCAGGCGATCAACGTCACCGGTTCGGAAACCTACCGGTGGCGCGCCGGCTCGACTTACGTCGCCAATCCACCCTATTTCGAGGGAATGGAGATGACCCCGGCGCCGGTCTCGGACATCATCGAGGCCAAGCCGCTCCTCATCCTCGGCGACTCCGTCACTACCGACCACATCAGCCCCGCCGGCTCGATCAAGGAAGACAGCCCCGCCGGCAAGTGGCTGATGGAGAACCAGGTCGCCAAGTGCGACTTCAACTCCTACGGCTCGCGCCGCGGCCACCACGAAGTGATGATGCGCGGCACCTTCGCCAACATCCGCATCCGCAACGAGATGGTCCCCGGCGTGGAAGGCGGCTTCTCGCGCTTCGATGGCGAGGTCATGCCGGTTTACGACGTGGCAGTGAAGTACAAGGAGCAGGGCACCCCGCTGGTGGTCGTCGCCGGCAAGGAATACGGCACCGGCTCCAGCCGCGACTGGGCGGCCAAGGGCACCAACCTGCTCGGCGTGCGGGCGGTCATCGTCGAGAGCTTCGAGCGCATCCACCGTTCGAACCTGGTCGGCATGGGCGTGCTGCCGCTGCAGTTCAAGGACGGCGATACCCGCCAGTCGCTGGGCCTGACCGGCGATGACGCCTTCACGATCAAAGGCGTCGGCAGCCTGAAGCCACGTCAGGACGTCGAAGTCGAAGTGACGCGGCCGGACGGTTCGAAGTTCACTTTCACGGCGCTCTGCCGCATCGATACCGCCAATGAAGTCGAATACTTCATGAACGGCGGCATCCTGCAGTACGTATTGCGCAAGCTGGCCGCCTGACCGGGGCATCTGCCCGAAGGTTTTGAAAGGCCCCGTCCTGCACGCGCAGGGCGGGGCTTTTCCGTGGCTTCGGCGAGTGCCTCGCTTCAGGCCGCTCGCGGCGTCAGGCGTGCCCGGTCTCATTAGACAGCAGCGCCGGATCGATTCCCTCGGCGTGCCACGTGGCGTTCCACCGCTGTTGCACGGGTGTGTCGAACAGCACTTCCGGATGCGGGCCTGCCGCATACCAGCCGTGGTGGCGCATCTCGCTTTCAAGCTGTCCCGCGCCCCAGCCGGCATAGCCGAGCGCCATCAGCCAGCGGCTGGGGCCCCGCCCTTCGGCGATCGCGCGCAGGACGTCCATAGAGGCCGAAAGCGCGCAGAGCGGCTGGACTTCTATGGTGTCGGCGCCGCCCCAATCGGTCGAATGAAGGACGAACCCCCGCCCCGGCTCCACCGGTCCGCCATTGTAGACCTCGCAATCCGGCGTCCCGCCGGGATCGATGTCGAGCTCCTTCAGGACGCCGTGGAACGTGATGCTGCTCCGCACCTGACCGATGCCGATGCCGAGCGCTCCGTTCTCATCGTGTACGCACATGACATTGACCGACCTGTCGAAGCGGGGATCGAACATGCCCGGCATCGCCAGCAGGATTCGCCCGGAAAGATACTGTTCCTCCGTCACCGGTGAGATTTTACCGTGTTGTCGCGTCCCGGCAAGCGGCGCGTCCCCGGAATGCATCGATGCCCTTCCCCGATGGGACAAGCCGTCCTATGGCTGCGGCGCAATCGCCAACCAACTCTCGCGGGGAGCCGGCCGCGCTTCGCCCGACATCATCCATCCGAGGAAATCCGCATGTTCGATCACCGACGTCCCGGCCCCCTGGCTGCGGCCCTGCTGGGGTCCTGCGCCGCTCTTGCCGCCGCCCCGGCCCTCGCACAGGGCGCCGCGCCGATCGTCGTAACCGGCCAAGGTCTGGAGCCAAGCCCGGCGACGCCGGCCTACGATGTTGAAACGATCGATCGCGACCGGATCGTGACAAGCGCCTCCGGGCGCATCGAGGATGTGCTGTCCTCGATCGCGGGCTTTCAGCAGTTCCGGCGCTCCGACAGCCGTTCATCCAATCCCTCGGCACAGGGCGTCACGCTGCGAGCACTCGGCGGCAACGCCTCGAGCCGGACGCTCGTGCTGCTCGACGGCGTGCCGGTGGCCAATCCGTTCTTCGGCTATGTGCCGCTGAGCGCGCTGACACCCGACCGTATCGGCTCGGTCCGCGTCACGCGGGGCGGCGGCATGGGCGCGTTCGGCGCCGGCGCGGTCTCAGGCACTATCGAGCTGAACAGCGCCGGGCCCGACGAGATGGGTCCTATCCAGGCACAAGCTTTGATCAACGACCGCGCGGAGACCCAGGCCTCCGCCACGATCGCGCCGCGCCTCGGCTCCGGCTTTCTCGTCGCCAGCGTGCAATGGGACCGTGGCGAGGGCTTCTGGACCACGCCCCGCTCGCAGCGCGTCGACGCCTCGGCCCGCGCCGGCTACGAGAGCTGGTCCGCCTCCTTGCGCGGCGTGGCGCCCCTGACCGACGCGGTCGAACTGCAGGCTTCCGCCCTCGCCTACGACGACCAGCGCACGCTGCGCTTCAAAGGCGCGGATTCCACTTCCTCCGGCCAGCAGGCATCGCTCCGTCTGGTCGGCCGGGGAGACTGGCAGTTCGACGTGCTGGGCTACGTGCAGGCGCAGGATTTCTCGAACATCGTCATCCGCTCGTCCGCTCCCTTCGTAAAATCGCTCGACCAGGCCAAGACGCCGACGACGGCAGTAGGCGGCAAGCTGGAGCTGCGTCCGCCGGTAGGGGACGCCCACGTCCTGCGTCTCGGCGCTGACCTGCGGCTGACCGAGGGGCGGCTGCTGGAAATGCCCTACAGTACCTCCGGCACGGTGACAGCGGTGCGTCGCGCCGGGGGGAACCAATCCGATCTGGGGCTCTACCTCGAGGATGACTGGACGCTCGGCGACCTGGTGCTGACAGCCGGCGCCCGCGCCGACCGCTGGACCATCCGCAACGGGTTCTTCCGCGAGGTGACCTCCACCGGTCTCGTGAGCAAGGACAACGCATTTTCCGACCGTTCGGACTGGACCGGCAGCATTCGCGGCGGCTTCGTCTGGCGCGCGAATAAGGCAATTGCCCTGCGCGCCGCAGCTTACACCGGCATGCGCCTGCCTACCCTCAACGAGCTTTACCGGCCCTTCGTCGTGTTCCCGGTGACGACAGACGCCAATGCGGCCCTTAAGCCGGAGAAGCTGCGCGGTTACGAAGCGGGCATCGATGCCCGTCCGGTCGAGGCGCTGACACTCTCGCTGACGGCATTCGACAACAAGCTCAGGGATGCCATCGCGAATGTCACGATTGGCACCAACCGGCGCCAGCGCCAGAACGTCGATGCGATCCGCGCGCGCGGCTTCGAAGCCACCGCCGCGCTCGACCTCGGCCAGATCCGGTTCGACGGTTCGCTGAGCTGGACCGATTCCAAAGTTGAAGCGGGAGGGAACCAATCCGCTCTCGACGGAATGCGGCCGGCGCAGGTTCCGAAGCTCGCGGCAAGCGGCACGCTGGCATGGCTCCCCGCCCCCGGCTGGCGCGTGGCTGCTACTCTGCGCCACGTCGGGCGCCAGTTCGAGGACGATCTCGAAACCGACAGCCTGCCCGCCGCGACCACGCTCGACGCCTATGTGAACGTGCCGCTTTCTCCGCTTGTCTCAGTCGTGTTGCGCGGAGAGAACCTTACCGACGAGGCGATCGTAACCCGCAATCAGGCCGGCTCGATCGATCTTGGCACCCCGCGTACGGTCTGGGCGGGCCTGCGCGTCGGTTTGCGTTAAGGCACTGGCCCTTCGCCGGGGGAGCGCATAAGAAACGCCGATGTCGCGCATGACCGTCAACGACCATCCGGTCGAAATCGACATGGACCCGCAGACGCCCCTCCTCTGGGCGTTGCGCGACGCTGCGAATCTGACGGGGACGAAATACGGCTGCGGCGTCGGCGATTGCGGAGCCTGCACGGTCATGGTCGACGGCGCCGCGCTGCGATCGTGCCTCATCACTATCGCCGAATGCGAAGGCCGCCTCGTCACCACCATCGAGGGCCTCTCGCGCGACCGCTCGCACCCGGTGCAGCAGGCACTCGTCGCGGAGCAGGCCATCCAGTGCGGGTTCTGCACGCCCGGCATCGTCATGAACGGCGCCGCCCTGCTCGCGCGCAGCGCCAATCCAAGCGAGGCCGAAATCAAGCAGGCGATCACCAACCTGTGCCGCTGCGGCGTCTATCCGCGGCTGGTGCGGGCGATCCAGCTTGCCGGGCAGGTCATGCGCCGTGAGGAAACGCCAAGCGCCGTGCCCGCACCCGGGACCCCGTCACCGGACGCTGTCCGCGCCTGGCCGGCAATGGCGCCGGCCCCCGCCGAAACACCGCAATGAAAAACGAGGAACAGCTCATGAAGGCGACCATCTGGCACAATCCCAATTGCGGCACGTCGCGCAAGACGCTGGCGATCCTGGAAGAGACGCCCGGCTTGGAAGTCGAGGTCGTCGAATACCTGAAGAACCCGCCGAGCGCGGAAAAGCTCGCCCAGCTTTATAAGGACGCCGGCATCACACCGCAGGAGGGCCTGCGCACACGGGGAACTGATGCGGCCGAGCGCGGACTGCCCGACGCCGACGATGCGACGGTGCTTGCCGCCATGGCCGCCGAGCCGATCCTGATCGAACGTCCGCTGGTCGAAACGGAGAAGGGCGCCAGGCTGTGCCGCCCGCAGGACAAGGTTCACGAAATTCTCTGAACCTTCGGAGCCGTTTGCTTGCAAAGGCATTTTGAATCTGCCACCGCCTTTGCTCTTCATCTCACGAAACAATGCGAGAGCTTCCGCCAGCATGACCAGCACAGAGCTTGCCAGAGAGCCCCTGACTCAGAAATTGAAAAGGTCGATCAAGCGCTCGCTCGGGCCTTGGGGCGTCTTTTTCGAAGGCTTTCTGCGTCATCCGGTCATGGTAGGCTCGATCATCCCGTCATCGCGGTTCACCATCAACCGCATGCTCGGGCCGGTGGACTGGGACAACTGCAAGCTCTTCGTCGAATACGGGCCGGGCGTCGGCACTTTCTGCCGCCCGATCCTGGACCGGCTGCCGCGCGATGGCTCGCTGATTGTGATCGACACCAATCCGCTGTTCATCGACTATCTGCGCAAAACCATTTCGGACAGCCGCTTCATCGCAGTGCTGGGTTCGGCGGCGGATGTCGAGGAGATCGTTCGGGCGCACGGCCATGAAAAGGCCGACTACGTGCTTTCCGGCCTGCCCTTTTCCACCCTGCCCGACGGCGTCGGCCCGGCCATCGCCGCTGCCACCCATCGCGTGATCCGCAAGGGGGGCGCTTTCCTGGTCTATCAGTTCACGCCCAAGGCGCGCGACTACATGGCGCGCCATTTCAAGCGCATCGACGACGGCATGGAGCCGCTCAACGTGCCGCCCTGCTTCGTGTTCTGGGGCTGGAAGGACGAGGACTGAGGGGGTCGGGCGACGCTTCGAGAGTTCAGGGTGAGCGGTTCTCGATACTCATCCTGGCGGCATTCACCCGACAGCCTCGCGCCGTCTACATAAACGGCGCGCTGTCCGTCTCGGGCGTATTGCCCGCCAGTTGTCGATGGCTGGCGGCAATGATCGCCACGAAGTAGAGTGCCATCACCGCGCTCAGGACGGAGCCGAGCAGCGCCTGGATAATGGTTGCCACATGATCGGGTGCCAGCAGCGCCAGCGGGATTCCGATCACCACGTTGGCCATGATCAGGATCACCACGAAGGCCAGGATGAACAGCGCGTAGAACCCCAGCAGGCGCGCGGTGTTCCGCCGGGTGAGGTGCCATGAGCGGACAAGCGCCTTTATCGGATTGAAGACGCGCTCCACGGCGACCACGGCAGCGGTCAGCGAGAAGCGCACACCGACATAGATTCCGACGACTGCCACGATGGCGACCGCGATGACGGCTCCCGCCGTCCCGCCAAGGGCGGCAAGAGCGCCCATCACCGGAAGCGCGACCAGCATGAGCCCGAGAACGCCCATGAGCTGCGCCAGCAGATAGGGAACGACGCCCTTGAGGCTGTCCTTTATCGACTCGCCCACCGTCGGGCGCCGCTGCCCGTCAAGCAGCCCGAGCAAAGCGAGCGTTCCCAGCGCCTGGAGCAGCGCCATGGGAATCGCCACCGGCAGGACCGAGCCGTAGTAGGCCATCACCATGGCTACCATTTCCTTCTCGGTCATGGTCGCGGTCGGCTCCGGCTGCGGATAGAAGATCGCGAAAGCGAGCTGCGGCAGCATGAAGAAGACCCCCGCCAGCGCCAGGAGCACCTCGCGGTTCGCGGAAACCGCAGTGGCCGCCTGCTTCCAGGCGAGATTGCTGTCGAATTTCATCATCTACTCCGGAGGCCCCAAGGCCTTAAAGGCTCTTGATAACCGCAGGGAATGCCGCCACGCAACGCGCCATGACGATCCCCGAAACGCTTTCCGGTGATATCGAACTTCGCGTGAGCCGCGAGCCCGTGCCTTACCGCGCCGCGCTTGAGGAAATGCAGGCCCGCAACGCCGCCATTGCAGCGGGCGAGGCGCGCGAGCTGATCTGGCTGCTCGAACATCCGCCGGTCTATACCGCCGGCACAAGCGCTGCCTTGGCCGAACTGCTCGATCCGCGCTTCGAAGTGGTCGAGGCGGGACGCGGGGGGCGCTATACCTACCATGGCCCCGGACAACGCGTCGCCTACGTGCTGCTCGACCTCAGAAAACGCGCCCGTGATGCCCGGGGCTTCGTTCATGCGCTGGAAGGCTGGGTGATCGATACCCTGGCCGACTTCGGGGTAGCGGGTTTCCGCAGCGAAGGGCGCATCGGCATCTGGACGCAGGACATCGACGGGCCCGAGGCAAAGATCGGCGCGATCGGGGTCCGCATCCGCAAATGGGTGACGATGCACGGATTTGCCGTTAACATCCGCCCCGACCTGTCGCATTTCACCGGCATCGTCCCTTGCGGGATCGAGGAGTTCGGCGTTACCAGCCTTGCGCGCCTTGGTCACCACGTCAGCTTCGACGCTTGGGATTTGGCGCTTGTCGCCAGGGCGGGGTCATTTCTTGCCGCCCTGGAACGGCCCTGCCCCGCCCCCACGGGCAAACAGGAGACGAGTGAATGATGCCCCGGCACGCAAAGATCTTGGCGGCCCTGTACCTCGCCGGGGCTGCGGCGCTGGCGCTCGGCGGCTGCAAGGAGAAGCCGGCGCAGAAGCAGGCGGCCGGCGGCGAACTCCTGCCCCGGTCAGTCACCGACGACATGCCTCCCTACGACACTGTGCGCTCGCAGCCGCCGCTGGCCAGTCCGGAAGCCGCGGCGACTTCCGCCCCTGGCCGGCCTCATCCTGCGGCAGACGCTAGCGAAGCTGCCGCAGCGGCCGAGGAAGCGGCGAGCGAGGTGCACGCGGTCGAGGCTGCGGAGCCCGGCGCTGGTGAAGATGCGCGGTGATTAGCGCGTTGCAATAAGTGCCATTCTTCGTTGCGAGCGGCCGATGGCCACGCAGCGTCCCAGGAACGATCCGCGTCGTCGGCCTATGCTGAAGGGGCAGCCCGCCGGCCTGTGACCATGCCTTGGCGGCGAAAGTCAGAGCGACTTTTCGTAGATCGCGTATTCGCGGTTCACCTTGCTGTCGATCGCGTCGGCGATGGCGACCATCCCCTGGTTATCCTCGAGTATCCAGCCGATCTCGCCGCGGCTGGCGGCGAATTTCTCAACCGCCGCGCGACGGATATATTCGATCATCATGAAGGCGAGTTGGCTGGCGAGGCGCGAGGACTGGAGCTTCTTGCGCACGCCCATCAGCGGCACGCGCATGTCTGCCGGCCGGGGCTTCCTCAGCCAGAGCGCCAGCTTGATCCAGCCCAGCAGCGAGGGCTTGCCGTTGCTCCCGTTGATTTTCATCTGAGCCCGGTTGAGGTCGGGCAGCGTCATCATGAAGGCCACCGGCTCGCCTTCATATTCGGCAATGCGGATCAGGCTCGGGTGGACGAGCGGCTTCAACTTCTTGCCCGTGTAAGCGATCTCCTTGTCAGTGAAGGGAACGAAGCCCCAGTTGTCCGACCAGGCATCATTGAGGATATCGCAGATGATCGCCGCTTCCTCGTCGAAGCGTCCGGGATCGACCTCGCGCACGCGGATTTTCGTGTTCTTCTCACCCGAGGCGACGATGCGTTGCACCAGCGGCGGAAACTGCTGCGTGACGTCGAGATCGTAAGTGTAGAGCGTCTTGACGCGGGAGTAGCCGCTGCTTTCGATCCATGGCCGGTAGCTGGCACTGTGATGGGCCATCATCACCATAGGCGGATGATCGAAGCCCTGGACCTGCAGGCCCGGCTCCTCCCAGATCGAGAGGTTCATCGGCGCGAGTACCCGGGTCATCCCGTGCCGTTGCAGCCAGTCTTCCGCAGTGGCGATCAGGGCCTTGGCCGTTTCCTCGTCCTCGGCCTCGATGGCGCCCCAATTGCCGGTACCAGGGCCCATGCCCTGCTCGGCCGGCTGGGTCAGCGCAAGTTCATCGATCTGGGCCGATATGCGCCCGACGATCCGGCCGCCGCGCCTGGCCAGGAAAAGCTGGCAGCGGGCGTGATCGAAAAACGGGTTCTTGCCGGGCGTGAACTTCTCGATCTCCTCCATCCGCAGGTTGGGGACCCAGTTTTGATCTGGCGCATTGAGGCGATAGCCGAGGTCGACGAAAGCCAGCCGGTCGGCCTTGCTGGAGACGGGTGTAATGACTAGTTCGGCGTTCGCCACGATCCTGCCTTTGTTGTACGCCAAGGGGATTTGCGATCCGCGACGTGCGTTTGCTTTCCCCAACTTGTCAAGCCGGGCATCACGGATCATCGTGGCAAAAGAGTTCGAGGCGCGGAAAACAGCGGCTTCGCGTAAACCGGAATGCATTTTGGACTGATTGCAATGATTGCCCAGGACGTGATCGATCTGAACTCCGCCCGCGCGGACCAAATGCCGCCCCAGGCGGGGCCGCTGAAAAAGTCGGATATTCCTGACGACAAGGAAATGATGCGCGCAGCGGTCGAACTGACGCGCGACATCTCAACGGCGCTGCCGCAGATCTACTGGCCGGACATGCTCGTCTCGGCTGCGGCGGGCTATGCCGCGCTTGCCGGCGCAATCCTCCTCGAAAACCCCTGGGCCGCGGCGGCGAGCGGCGTACTTGGGGCGCTGGCGCTCTACCGCGCGCTGCTCTTCATCCACGAGCTGACACACATCCATAAGGACGCCCTGCCCGGCTTCCGTTTCGCCTGGAACCTGCTCGTCGGCATTCCGCTGCTGACGCCCTCGCTCATGTATGAAGGCGTTCATACCCTTCACCACGCCCGCACCCGCTATGGCACGGCGGAGGACCCCGAATACCTGCCGCTGGCGCTGATGAAGCCATGGTCGCTGCCGGTCTTCGCTCTGACGGCGATCCTGCTGCCTTTTGCGCTGCTGATCCGTTCGGCGCTGCTGGTGCCGCTTGGAGTAGTGTTCCCGCCGCTCCGGCGCCTGGTCTGGGAGCGTTTCTCGGCCCTGGCGATCAACCCCGGATTTCGCCGCCGCCCGCCCGAGGGCGCTTTCGCGCGCACGGTCTTCTGGCAGGAATTGGGAACATCGATCTGGGCGATCGCGCTTGTCGCCAGCGTTTTCGCATTCGGTTGGCGCCCGCTGCTGATAGCATTGAGCGTCGTTTCGCTCACAGCGTTCCTCAATCAGGTGCGCACGCTCGTCGCGCACCTGTGGGAAAACGACGGGGAAGCCATGACGGTTACGGCGCAGTACCTGGACTCGGTGAACGTACCGCCGCCCGCGCTTCCGACGCCGCTCTGGGCGCCCGTCGGCCTGCGCTATCACGCGCTGCATCATCTGCTGCCGAGCATGCCCTACCACTCGTTGGGCGAAGCGCACCGACGCCTGTCGAAGCACCTCGGTGTCGACACGACTTATGCGCAAGCAAATTACTCGGGCCTGCTGCCGCTGATGTCGCGGCTGGCCGGCAGCACTATGGGCCGGCGGCGCTGAAACGCGCTATTCTTCGGTTCGGATCAGCACCGTCTCGCCGATCAGGGCGAAAAGGAAGAACGGTGCCCATGCCGCTATGAGCGGCGGATAGCCGCCGAAGTTGCCCATCGCGAGCGCGGCATTGTCGACGACGAAATAGGCAAAGCCAAGGGCCATGCCAAGCACCGCGCGGATCAGCAACTGGCCCGAGCGCGCCAGGCCGAAGGCAGCGACCGCGCCCAGCAGGGGCATCAACGTGGAAGAGAGCGGGCCGGAGATCTTGTGCCACCAGGCCGCCTCGAACTCACTCGTACGGCGACCCGCCTCGCGCAGGGCACTGATCGAATGGGCCAGTTCAAAGATATCCTGCGAATCCGCGTCGACTTTCGCCATGGATATCTTGGCCGGGGTAACACCGGGAGCGACAGTCGCGGAGGGGAGGCGTTCCGTCCTGGTGCCGGCGACGTCGAACCGCACAGGGTTTTCCATCTTCCAGCCCGGATTCATGTAATCCGCCTGGCCGGCGCGAAGCTGATCGGTGATCATGCCGTTCTGATCGCGGCGATAGAACGTCACCCCTTTAAGGACCATCGCGTTGCCCCTTCCCTCCAGCGTCTGCGCCAGAAGGAGGTCTCGCCCGTCGGCGAGGTAGAGATTGCTGCGCGCTCCCGACTTTTTCGGCACGGGCCCGTAGCCGACCGATTGCCAGGCTTCGAGCGTTGCGGTCGCGCGCGTGACGACGCGTTCGTTGAAACCGAAGCTGAGCAATGCGACCACCACTGCGGTCAGCATCAGCGGCGCCAGTATCTGATGCGCCGAAAGCCCGGCCGCCTTCATCGAAATCACCTCGCTGTTCTGGTTCAGCGTCGCGAGAGTGATGATCGTGGCCAGCAGCACCGAATAGGGCAGGAAGCGGGCTATGAGCTGGGGCGCGCGCAGGGTCACATAGTAAAAGAGCTGCGCTTCGCCATTGCCGGCATGAGCGAGGATATCCCCGCTCTCGCCAAGCAGGTCCAGCACCTGCAGCACCAGCACCAGCATCAGCAGCACGGCCACGATCCGGGTGATGAACAGCCGGGCCAGATAAAGCGTCAGCGAGCGGGAGGGAAAGAATTCAAGCTGCATGTTGTGGGCGCTCGGATCTCAGGATTGCTCGACCGGTTCTGGCAGGATCGGGCCTCGGCGGTGGCGGCGGAGCAGCGACTTGAAACGCTTGACGACGTTGTCCGCCGCCTTTTCCAGCCAGCCGATCGCCTGTCCGCCCGGCACATAGGCGACGCGGTAGTACATCCAGACGATCATGACTGCGAAGGCGCAGAAGGGCCCCCATAAGCCGAGCACGGGATTGATCCGGCCGAGGGCGGCGACGTCGGCCGCGTACTGGTTCACCTTGTGATATGCAACGACCAGCACGATCGACACGAACAGGCCCAGCGACGAGGTCGACCGCTTTGGCGGAATCGCCAGCGCAACCGCCAGAAGCGGTAGCAGGAGCATCATGATCACCTCGACCATGCGATAGTTGAAGCTCGCCTGGCTGGCCACTCGCTGCTGCTCGGAAAGCCGGTCGTTCCAGCCGAGCTTGAGCAGTTCCGGCAAGAGGTATTCGCGCCCCTCGCCGCCGCGCTGGCGAAACTTCTCGATCTGCGGCAGGTCGATCGGCAGGTCATGATGCGTGAAGCTCAGAACTCGGGGCGTGCTGCCGGGCATGTCCTGGATGATCTGGCCCTGATTGAGTCGCAGGATCACCGTGTCCGGCGATCCCTGCAAGGCAAGGAACTGCCCCTCATGCGCCGAAATCGACAGGACCTGCCCCTTGTTGTTGGCGACCCGCGCGAAGATGCCGATCAGGCGCCGGCCGTTGTCCTGGCTCTCATCGATGCGCAGTGCGACGCGATCCTTGAGCGCGGTGAACTCGCCCACCTTGATCGAGGCACCGAGCGCGCCGGATTTCAGCTCGTAGTTGAGCTCTTCATAATAATAGCGCGCCAGGGGTTGCAGATAGCCGACGATGGCGAAGTTGAGCCCGGCAAGCACTATGGTGAGAATATAGGGGACGCGCAAAAGCCGCGTGTAGCTTAGCCCCACGGCCCGCATGACGTCGAGTTCGCTGGAAGTCGCCAGCTTGCGGAACGCCAACAGGATGCCGAGCATCAGGCCGAGCGGAATTGCCAGGCTGGCATATTCCGGCAGGAGGTTCGCCAGCATTTTGAACACGACACCGACTGGACCGCCTTCGGTCGCCACGAAGTCGAACAGGCGCAGCATCTTGTCCAGCACGAGCAGCGAGGCCGCGAGCAGGAAAATGCCGAGCATCGGCATCAGCACGAGGCGGAAGATGTACCGATCGATGGCGCTGAAGAATTTCACGTGGTCGTCGTCACAGAACCGTCCTTCCTGCCGGCCTTAACGAGTAGGCGACGAAGGCGAAAGGGATTTGTCGGCTACGCTCCGGACACACGAAGCGCCCGAACCCGACTGCGCCCTTCCGTCGAGCGAAGCCGAGACGCTACGCTGAACAACCCGCCGCCACTTCGCCCGAAATTCCCGGCTGATTTCAGACGGGCGCTCAGGCCTTTTCCAGCGTGCATTGAAGGGGGTGCTGGTTCTGCCGGGCGAAATCCATCACCTGGTTCACCTTGGTCTCGGCGATCTCATAGGGAAAGATACCGCAGACGCCCACGCCCTTCTGATGGACGTGAAGCATGACCCGTGTCGCCTGTTCCAGATCCATGTGGAAGAAACGCTTGAGGACCATCACCACGAATTCCATCGGGGTATAGTCGTCATTGAGCATCAGCACCTTGAACTGGCTGGGTTTTTTCGGCTTCGCGCGGGTCTTGGTGGCAATGCCGATCTGCTCGTCGCTGCCGGAATCGTTATCGGAATCGCCCGCGGGTCCCGAACGGAGGGGCCAGAGACGAGTCGGATCGGAATCGACGAGGACGGAATGCATGGCGATCAGAATATCGCAACGGGGCATCGATCTACAAGATGTCCCGCTCAGATTGTCTGAATTCGCGCCCTGTCGGCCGGGCGGCTTTTCGCGGCCCGGCCGACGGAGGAACCGTTTAGAGGGAGGGCTGACGCACCTTTTCCATCGCCAGGCTGATGCGGCCGGAGATCGGCGCCATAGCATCGCTCACGAGCTTGAGCACGGCTTCGCTGTTCTTGGAGCCGTAGGCAACGGCGCTGTCGAAGTTCTTGCGCATCATGTCGCTCTGGATCTTGAAGAAATCCGTCGGTGACTTGGCAGCGGCAAGTTCCTTGATGTCGCCGGTAATGGTCTCGAAGGTCGACCGGCCCTCGGCAACGAGTTCCGAACCGAAGCCCTGCACGCCATCGGCCAGGATCTTGCCCGATTCCATGACCGCCTCGACGTTGCCCTTGGTGAACTCGCTGATTTCGCCGAGCACAGCGGTGCTCTTTTCGAAGGCAGCCTTCGCCTTGGCCTGGGCTTCGGTGACGGCGTCCTGGAGTCCGTTGAAGTTCGCGCTCATGTCCATGGTCTGTTCCTCGAGCAAGAAGTTGGTGAATAGTCCTGCAAATAGTGGTGACGTAATATCGGCGGTCTTCGGCGCCGCCTTGGAACCTGAAACATCCTTGGGCGCCGCCGGGACTGGCTGAGCAGCGGCAACCGCCGGCTTTGCCGCCGCTACCGGAGCAATTCGCGCAGACTTCGGCATCGGCGCAGTGGCGGCTGGCACAGTAGGTGTCTTGATCGCGGACTTTGGCCTGCCCGCAGGTTTCGCCTTGGCTTTCACGACGGCTTCGGATTTGGGAGAGGCCTTGACCACAGCCGCGGCTTTCGGCTTGGGGGCCGGACTGACCTCGCTGGCAGGGACCGCAGATCTGGCTTCCTGGGCCTTGGGAGCCTCATCGTTTTCCGTCTTCGCGACGGGCGTCTGCGGCTTGCCCTCTATCGATGCAGCCGATGCCGAAGCGGGCACCTTGGCGGCAGGCTCTACGTCGGTCGGTACCGTCTTGCCCTTTTCGGAGTTCGATGACGCCGCAGCCGCATAGGCCTTTTCAGCGATCGCTTTGTCCTTGTCGTCTTCGTTGCCGGCCATTTGAGTTGTCCTGCAGCGCCGCCTGTGGCGACCGGGTCAAAATCTTGCGTTTGATTCGCGTTCGGCGATTCGAAAATTCCATTTGCTGCATTGCAAAATAGAGTTCCGCAAAAGCGAAGTCAATCACATTTTTGCTGCAGTGCAACATGAATGCACAGCGAAACTCGTTCCGGAGCGATCATCCGGCACGGTCAGGCAAGTCCTCTCTTTGTCGGGGCGCGCGATGCCGCCCCAATTCTAACGAATTGACCGCCACCAGGATACCAGTGATTTGCGAAAGTTTTTTGGCAGCGCGATCAACGCATTGCCACGTAGCGGCCGGGCGCTTCCTCAACCACCTTGTCGCCGCGGCCGCCCGGACGGCGCTTGCCCCGCGCCGGAACCTGACCCCCATCGATCGAACGGAGCCACTCGCCCCAGTGCGGCCACCAGCTTCCCGGATGTTCCTGCGCCCCTTCGACAAAGGCGTCCAGACTGTCGGCGGAACCGCCATTGGTCCAGTACTGGTACTTGCCCGAGGACGGCGGATTGACTACGCCGGCGATGTGGCCGGAGCCCGCGAGAACGAAAGTCCAAGGCCCCGCCAGATAGCGAGTAAGCTTCCAGACACTTCCCGGCGGCGCGATATGATCCTCGCGCCCGGCCTGGATATAGGCCGGGGTGGCGATGCGGCGGAGATCGATCGGAACGCCGCAGGCGTGGAGCGAATCGGCGACCACCAGGCGGTTGTCGCGGTAAAGGTTGCGCAGGTAATCACGGTGCCAGCGGGCCGGCAGGTTGGTGACGTCGCCGTTCCAGTGCAACAGGTCAAATGCCGGATGCTCCTCGCCCTTGAGATAATTCTTCTCGACGTAGCTCCAGATCAGGTCGTTGCCGCGCAGCATGTTGAAGGTGGCGGCCAGGTACCGTCCATCAAGATAGCCTTCGGGCGACAGGCGGCCGATGGTTTCGATCTGCTGGTCATCGATGAAATTCTTGAGATCGCCCGCGTCCTCGAAATCCACTTGGGCGGTGAAGAAGGTGGCGCTGGCGACCTTGTCCGCCTCACCCCTGCGCGCCAGGATCGCGAGCGTGGCGGCCAGCGTGGTGCCCGCCACGCAATAACCGATCGCATGGACGGCGGGCACTTTGAGCCGCGCCCGCACGAAATCGATCGCGTCGACTTGAGCGGCGATATAGTCGTCCCAGGCGAGCCCCGCCATGGACGCGTCGGCCGATCGCCAGGAGACCACGAAAACGGTGATCCCCTGCTCGACTGCCCAGCGCACGAAGCTCTTCTTTGCATTGAGATCAAGGATATAGAACCGGTTGATCCAGGGCGGGAAGATCACCAGCGGGATCGCCAGCACCTTTTCCGTCGTCGGCGTATACTGGATGATCTGATAGAGATCCGTCTCGTGGACGACCTTGCCCGGGGTCACCGCGATGTTCTCGCCCAGCTTGAACGCGGCCGGGTTCGTGTGGGTGAGCTGTCCCCTGCGCAAATCCGCGAGCAGGTTCTCGAACCCGCGGACCAGACTCTCGCCGCGGGTCTTGTTCGCCTTCTCCAGCGCGACGGGATTGGTCAGGGGGAAGTTCGCCGGGCTCAGCGCATCGACGAGCGTACGTGCCGCGAAGACCAGTTGCGCCTTCTTCGCCGGCTCCAGACCTTCAGCCGCTTCGGCAAGACCGACCACCTGCTCCGACAGCAGCAGATAGAGTTGATGTAACAGCGCGAACAAAGGCTGGCGGCGCCATTCCGGATCGGCGAACCGCCTGTCCCTGCGCGGCAGTTCAGGTTCGCGCACTTCGCCGAGCTCGGCGCCCGGGCCGATGCCGTATTGCCCCAGCACCGAGGTCGTCATCGCCAGTGCTTCGGTCCACAGCTTCTGCTGCACGTCCGGATTGGCGAGCGGAAGCTGGCGCATCACCGCTTCCGCCGTGGCGATCCATTTCACCGGATCCGAATAATGCGGCTTTTCCTGAGAAGACCTGCTCAGCTGCTCGATCTGGAAATCCGTCCAGATCGCATGCAGGCGGCCCGCAATCTCCGCCCATTGCACGGTTTCCGCCTCCGGCGCGCCGTCGGCCGGCGTCAGTTGCCCGAACAAAGTCGAAATCCCGTTGGCATGGCCGCGGAGCAGGTCCGTGAACACTTCTGTGGCATCGGTTGCCATTGTCAGGCGATCTCCATTCGCTGCCTTGTCTGTCTTACCCAGACCGGACCGACTGTCGAGCCCTCCCTTGAGTTGCCGCAGTCCGGCCCGGTTCGCACGATCATCCATTTGCGCTCGGCGCGTAATCCCCTACAGGGACGCTTGCGGCAATCCCGCCGCGGTCATGGAAATATTGAGGTCATGGAAGACGAGTTCTACCGCATCAAGCGCCTGCCGCCCTATGTCATCGCCGAAGTCAACGCGATGCGGCATGCAGCACGGCGGGCAGGACGCGACATCATCGACCTCGGGATGGGCAATCCGGACCTGCCGCCGCCGGAGCACGTGATCGACAAGCTTTGCGAAGTGGCCCGAAAGCCTGACGCGCACGGCTACTCGGCTTCTTCCGGCATTCCCGGCATCCGCCGTGCCCAGGCCGCCTACTACGGCCGCCGCTTCAACGTCGATCTCGATCCCGACAACGAAGTGGTGATGACCATGGGATCGAAGGAGGGCCTTGCCAGCCTTGCCACCGCCATCACCGCCCCGGGCGACGTGGTGCTCGCGCCCAATCCCAGCTACCCGATCCATACGTTCGGCTTCATCATTGCCGGCGCGACGATCCGCTCGGTGCCGACTACCCCTGACGAGCACTATTGGCGTTCGCTGGAGCGGGCGATGGCTTTCACGGTGCCGCGCCCCTCGATCCTGATCGTCAACTATCCGTCCAACCCGACGGCGGAGACGGTCGATCTCGCCTTTTACGAGCGGCTTGTTGCCTGGGCGAAAGAGAACAAGGTCTGGGTCCTGTCCGACCTTGCATACTCTGAGCTCTACTACGATGGGCAACCGACACGCTCGATCCTGGAGGTGCCGGGCGCCAAGGACATTGCCGTCGAGTTCACATCGATGTCCAAGACCTTCTCGATGGCCGGCTGGCGCGTCGGCTTCGCGGTAGGCAACCGCAAGCTGATAGCCGCGCTCAAGCGCGTGAAGTCCTATCTCGACTACGGCGCCTTCACGCCGATCCAGGCGGCTGCCTGCGCGGCGCTCAACGGTCCCCAGGATATCGTCGAAAGAAACCGGCAGCTCTACCGGAAGCGCCGCGACGTCATGGTCGAGGCCTTCGGCCGCGCGGGCTGGGAGATCCCCAGCCCCAAGGCATCGATGTTCGCCTGGGCCCCCCTCCCGCCCGCGCTCAGGGACATGGGCAGCCTCGAATTTTCGAAGCGGCTCCTGACCGAGGCCGAAGTCGCAGTGGCCCCGGGGGTCGGCTACGGCGAGGACGGCGAAGGCTTCGTGCGCATCGCCATGGTTGAGAACGAACAGCGCCTTCGCCAGGCCGCACGCAACATCAAGCGGTTCCTGATGTCGATGGGCGTCAACACGCCGGGAGCCTGACCGCTTCTTCGAAAGTCCGCCCCTCCCGTCGAGCCTCGTGCCCACGAGGCATCGGTGCCGGAGGGGCACCTTCGACACGAGCGGGTCAATCCCGCACAAATGAAGCGCCCCTTTCCCAACATCTGTGTAGAAAAAGACGCCATTCACGTCGGGGCATGGCATTTTCTTGAAGAAATAGCCGCCCACAGCGTTACATTCCTGTAATACCAATCTGCTGTGAGTTTGACTCACCGGGGGATTCCCAAGAGGTGAGAAGTCTGAATCTATGGCGCCCTGATTATGGAGGGCATGGTCATGGGTTCAGCGATCGGCTTGCGGGAGGATTTTGACGGAGCGGCTTTGCGGCGGTTAGCGCGATTGTCGAAGAGCGCGAACCAGGCGCGTCGGCTGTTGGCTTTGGCGCAGATTTATGACGGTGGCAGCCGGAGTGAGGCAGCCAAGATCGGGGGCGTAACGCTTCAGATCGTGCGCGACTGGGTGATGCGGTTCAACGCCCGCGGTCCGGATGGCCTGCTTGATGGCAAGGCTCCTGGAGCCCGTTCGCGGCTCAACGAGGCGCAGCGGCGGGCGTTGGTCGAGATCGTGGAAAGCGGGCCGATCCCGGCAATCCATGGGGTTGTTCGCTGGCGGCTGATCGACTTGGTTCAGTGGCTTTACGACGAGTTCGCGGTGTCGCTCGATGAAACGACCGTGGGACGCGAGCTGAGGAAGCTGGGCTACGTCAAGCTCACGGCGCGGCCCCGCCACCATGCCCAGAACGAACATGCCATGGAGGCCTTCAAAAAAGGGGCTTTGCCGCCGAGTTGGCAAAGGTCAAAGATACCCTCCCGAAGGGCACGCCCATAGAAATATGGTTCCAGGACGAAGCCCGCGTCGGCCAGAAGAACAAGATCACACGGCGCTGGGCGCGGCGTGGGACACGGCCCTCGGCACCGAAGGACCAACGGACGAAATCGGCCTACATCTTCGGCGCGATCTGCCCCGAACAGGGCAAGGGCGCAGGGCTGGTGCTGCCCTTCTGCAATACCGAAACCATGTCGTTGCATCTGGCCGAGATATCGCTCGCCGTCGCGGCGGGCGCTCACGCGGTCGTTCTGGTGGATCAGGCCGGTTGGCACCTGACCGGAAAGCTCGACGTGCCTGCCAACATCAGCATCGTCGCGCTGCCGGCCAAATGCCCCGAACTGAATCCGGTCGAGAACATCTGGCAGTTCATGCGCGACAACTGGCTCTCCAACCGCGTCTTCACCTCATACGACAACATCGTCGACCACTGCTGCGAGGCCTGGAACAAGCTCGTCGATCAGCCCTGGCGCATCATGACCATCGGTTGCCGTAAATGGGCACGTGGGTCATGATCATTGCAGGATGGTATAAG
>DATEJH010000027.1:0-22858 GCA_035278205.1 Novosphingobium sp.
CACATTGGGCGTATCACCGCCGAAAATTTCGATCATTTCCGCTCCTGCATGTCTTTTGATTGTTCGCCTGCAACACCAACACATCCTCACACTACGTGCCAGACCAGCCAACCCAACCTATCTTTCAGCCAGTTGCGAACCACGCGTAGCTTTCAGGCACCACTTTCAGGCAGCCCAAAAGGTGCCGCGCCTTCCAGGCCCGACAACACGGCCTATTTGAATGTGGTTTCCCCAGCGCGGTTCTGGCGGATATTCGGGATGGTAGCGGAGGAGGGACTCGAACCCCCGACACGCGGATTATGATTCCGCTGCTCTAACCGGCTGAGCTACTCCGCCATACCAATGGCCTGTTCCGGCGGCACCGGAGAGAGCCGGTGCAGGCCGCGTCCTTTAGGGGGCGGGTGGGGCTCGGTCAACACCCAAAAAAGCAATTCAACCGCGAAAGGGAATCACTCTGATTTCGCTCCAGAGGCCGCGTTCCCACGCGTAGAGCCCGAAGCCCCGGAAGCGGAAGGCGACGGGATCGATCACGGGCTCAAGCTCCGTCTGGAGAGCCCGCGCAGCCCTCATCGTGACCTTGTTCTGTATCGTTACATGCAGCCGTAGCGGCCGCGTGTCCTGCCGAGTCAGCAATCCGTGCATACGCTCTGCGATCAGGTGGTGGAGTTGAACCATTGCCGGACTGTCGATCGCCAGGGCCGTGCCCCTCGCAAGCTTCATCAGACCATTCACCCGTGCTGCCGGGGCTGGACAGCGGGCAAGATCGGAGAGAACTTGCACGAGTTCGGCTTCCACGGACGGCGGCAGCGCATGAAACAAAGTGACGTGCGCCCGCAGCCGATTTCGCTCCGGCGGATAGTGCTCGCGCCGCAGGGCATCTGCCCAGGCGAGCACGTCGAAAGGCAACTCCGCAGTCACCAGCAGCGGTGCGCCGGCTCGGCGTTCGGGCGGCGATAGCGGGTCGGAGGACGTTGGCATCATCTTGGGAAGAATGCCTGTCAGACGGAAAGGTTCGTGGCGTGCGGAGCGCCAGAGCCGTCTACAATTCGCCGCGGGCACGCCGGATGGCGAACCACTTCTTCACGTTCTCGTTGTGCTCGGCCAAGGTAGAGGCAAAGACGTGTCCGCCAGTCCCGTCGGCAACCATGTAGAGCGCATCTGTCTGCGCGGGATTGAGAACGGCTTCGATAGATGCCTTGCCGGGATTGGTGATCGGTTGCCGGGGAAGGCCTACCATGGTGTAGGTATTGTAGTCGTTTATGGCCTGGATCTCGGACTGGCGGATACGCCGACCCAGCGGCTTGCCCCGGGTGATCGGATAGATGATCGTGGGATCAGCCTGGAGCAGCATGCCCTGTTTGAGTCGGTTCGAATAAAGGCCGGCGACCATCCGCCGTTCGGAGGGCTTGCCAGTCTCCTTCTCCACGATCGAAGCAAGGATCAATGCCTCTTCAGGCGTCTTTACGGCGATGTCCTTGGCCCGCCCGGCCCAAAGCTCCTTCAGAGTGCGGCTCATCGCCGCCTGCATACGGCGCAGCACGTCCTCGCGGCTGTCGCCAGATTGGAACGCATAGCTGTCCGGCAGCACCGAGCCCTCGTGCGGGACGGGGATCTCTCCCGAGAGCTGACCGACCGCCATCAGCCGCTCCTGCACCATGATCGAAGGCATTCCCTCGGGAATGGTGATGAAGCGGCGGATGACATTGTCGCTGGTGATGATGGCCAGTACCCGAGCCTGGCTCGCATGCGCCGGAACCGCAAATTCGCCCGCCTTGATCGCCCTGCCGCCGCCAAGGATGCGCGCGCGCAGCGAAAAGCCGGAAGCGCTGCGAATGATTCCCTGCTGTTCGAGCCGCGTCGAAGCAGCGGTGAGGCTTGCGCCTTCCGGGACGATGAAAGTGCGATCCCTGCGGAGCGGACCGGAGCCATACCAGCCGCCCAGGAAACTACCCAGGGCGATCAACGCCGCAATCGCGATCGCGGCGACGACAATCCAGTTGCGCCGGGACATCATTGCCCTGGGCCTTTCGCCTGACAATTGCTCAGTCGATCTTGCGCATCACCAGACTGGCATTGGTGCCGCCGAACCCGAAGCTGTTGTTCAGGACCGCGCGCACCTCGCGCTTCTTCGCCTTGTGCGGCACGAGGTCGACGCCCCGGCAGCTTTCACTCGGGTTATCGAGGTTGAGCGTGGGCGGAACGACCTGGTCACGCATGGCGAGGATGCAGAAGATCGATTCCACCGCGCCTGCACCGCCCAGGAGGTGCCCTATCGCCGATTTGGTCGAACTCATCGAGACGGTATCCACGGCATCGCCGAAAAGGCGCCGCACTGCGCCGAGTTCAAGCTCGTCACCCAGCGGAGTCGAAGTGCCGTGGGCGTTGATATAGTCGATGTCCTTGGGCTCGAGACCGGCCTTGCGAAGCGCCATCGCCATCGAGCGGTAGGCCCCCGAACCCTCCGGGTGCGGCGCCGTGACATGATAGGCATCGCCCGAAAGGCCGTAGCCGATCACTTCGCAATAGATCTTGGCACCGCGGGCCTTGGCGTGTTCATACTCTTCCAGCACGACAACGCCGGCGCCCTCGCCCATGACAAAGCCGTCGCGCGCCTGATCATAAGGACGGCTTGCCTTGGTCGGCTCATCATTGAAATTCGTGGAGAGCGCACGCGCCTGGGCGAAGCCGGCAATGCCGATGGGGCAGATCGTCGATTCCGCGCCGCCCGCAAGCATGATGTCGGCATCGCCGTCCTTGATCATGCGGGCCGCATCGCCGATCGAGTGAGCACCCGTCGAGCAGGCGGTGACGACCGCGTGGTTGGGGCCCATAAGCCCGTACTTGATCGAGACCTGACCCGAAATCAGGTTGATGAGCCGGCCGTGCACGAAATGCGGGGAGACACGGCCCGGCCCCTTCTCGTGCAGCACTAGCGATTCGCTTTCAATACCCGGCAGACCGCCGATACCGGAACCGATCGAACAGCCCGCCATTAGCCGGGTCTTCTCGTCCATGTCGGTAAGACCGGCATCCTCGATCGCCTGGCCCGCGGCATCGATGCCGAAAACGATGAACGGATCGACCTGGCGCTGGATCTTGTGATCGACGCGCTTGTTCGGATCGAAGCCGTATTCGTGATCGGCAGGCTTCACCTCGCAGGCTATCCGGCATTTCTGATCCGAGGCATCGAACTTGGTGATGGGCCCCGCCCCGCTCTTGCCGGCAAGGATATTGGCCCAGGTGGTCTCCACATCACTGCCCAGCGGGGTGACGAGACCAAGTCCGGTAACGACGACGCGACGCATTCATGCTCTCCGAAATGCTTTGGGCCGAAACGGCAACAGGCCCGCCCCCTTAGAGGTCGAGCCTGTCGATTTCAATCCGAGTTCCGGCGCACCGTCTCACGGCAATCGCCATGAAAACGGCTCTGCCGAAAGACCGGCTCAGCCTTTGTTCTCTTCGATGTACTTGATGGCATCCGAGACGGTGCTGATCTTCTCAGCCGCATCATCGGGGATCTCAACGCCGAACTCTTCTTCAAAGGCCATGACGAGTTCGACGATGTCGAGACTGTCCGCGCCCAGATCGTCGATGAAGCTGGCTTCTTCGGTAACCTTGTCGGCTTCGACGCCGAGGTGTTCGACGACGATCTTCTTAACCCGATCGGCGGTATCGCTCATTCTTTGACCCCTTCTCAATCCGGAGGATAAAATCTCGCCAGCCGCCCTAATGACTAGGAGTCGTGCTGGCAAGGGGCAGGCGCAAGTTAGAGCTACACTGCAAACTGCACGTGCCCCGCCTTATCCACTTTCCAGGCGGGGTTCCAGGCAACCTCCCAGGCGTTGCCATCGGGGTCCGCGATGTAGCCCCGATAACCGCCATGCGGAGGCGCATCGGCCGAGCGCAGGAGTGTGGCGCCAGCGGTGATGAGTTGAGCGATTGCGGCGTCGACAGCATCTGCGCTTTCCACGTTATGCGCCAGTGCGGCACCGCCCGTTCCAGTGCAGGGCCGCTGCATGTCGGCTTCAAGCTGCGCCTTGGCCCAAAGACCGAAAACCAGTCCGTTCATCTGGAAGAAGGCGACGTCTTCCATTTCGAAAACCGGACACCAACCGAAGCCCTCGCGATAAAACGCTATGGCACGGGCGACATCCTCCACGCCGAGAGTAATCAGGGAAATGTGCTGATTCATATTGCGAACTCCAACCTTCCCAGCAGCCCGATAGCGCCGGGCAAAAGGTCATGGGGCTCGCCATCGGCTGCGTGGTCGCGCACCGGAGACGACGCGCGGGCCGCCCCAACCGGAGCCGGCCTACCCATTTCTGACAACGGTTATCCTATCAGCCCGCGTCGGGCGCGACAATATGACCGGGGGTGCTCGGTGCCGGCTTCGCGGCATCCACGACCCGCAGATGCAGCTCGCGAAGCTGCTTCGGTTCGGCCGGCGACGGAGCGCCCATCAACAAGTCCTCGGCGCGCTGGTTCATCGGAAACAATGTAATCTCGCGCAAGTTCAGGGCCCCGCACAGGAGCATGACGATTCGGTCGACGCCAGCGGCCATGCCGCCGTGGGGCGGAGCGCCGTACTGGAACGCGCGGTAGAGCCCGCCGAAGCGGTCCTCGACGTCCTGCTTCGACAGCCCGACAAGTTCGAAAGCCTTCACCATCAGGTCGGGCGACTGGTTCCGAATGGATCCCGAGGCGATCTCGTAGCCGTTGCAGACGAGATCGTACTGGAACGCCTTGATCGTGAGCGGATCCTGCCCCTCCAGCGCGTCCATCCCGCCCTGAGGCATCGAGAACGGGTTGTGCGCGAAGTCCACCTTCCTGTTCTCCTCGTCCCATTCGAAGAACGGAAAATCAACGATCCAGCACAGATCGAAACGATCCCTGTCGACAAGATCGAGCTGCTCGGCGATGCGGGTCCGCGCGAGCCCGGCCAGCTTGGCCGCCTGCTCTTCCTTGCCTGCGGCGAAGAACACGCCGTCATTCGAACCAAGGCCGAGCGCTTCGACCAGAGCGGCGGTCTTCTCTTCGCCATGGTTCTTGGCGATGGGTCCGCCAGGCACACCGTCCTTGATGTTGATATAGCCAAGGCCGGAGAAACCTTCGGCGCGTGCCCAATTGTTCATGTCATCGAAGAACTTGCGGCTGCCCGCGCCCGCCCCCGGGGCGGGAACCGCGCGGATCACGCCGCCGTTGGCGACAATGCCCGCGAAGATGCCGAAGCCCGAACCCTCGAAGTGCTGCGTCACTTCCCGAATGATGATCGGGTTGCGCAGGTCCGGCTTGTCCGTGCCGTAGTCCAGCATGGCCTGAGCATAAGGAATGCGGCGGAATTCGCCCGAAGGCGTCACCGGCTTGCCTTCGGCGAACTCCGCGAAGACACCCTGCAGCACCGGCTCCATGGTTTCCCAGACTTCCTCCTGGGTGACGAAGCTCATTTCCAGATCGAGCTGGTAGAATTCGCCCGGGAGGCGATCGGCGCGGGGGTCCTCGTCGCGGAAGCAGGGCGCGATCTGAAAGTAGCGGTCGAACCCGGCGACCATCAGGAGCTGCTTGTACTGCTGCGGCGCCTGCGGCAGCGCGTAGAACTTACCCGGATGAATGCGGCTCGGCACCAGGAAGTCACGCGCGCCTTCGGGTGAAGAGGCAGTGAGGATCGGTGTGGAGAACTCGGTGAAGCCGATCCCTTCCATGCGCCTGCGCATATCGGCGATGATTCTGGTGCGCTTGACGATATTGGCGTGCAGCGTCTCGCGGCGCAGGTCGAGGAAGCGGTAACGGAGACGGATGTCCTCCGGGTAGTCCTGCTCGCCAGCCACGGGCATCGGCAGTTCCTCGGCGCGCGAGAGCACGGTCGCCGAGCGCGCGAAAACCTCGATCTCGCCGGTCGAGAGATTGGGATTCACCGTCGCCTCGGTGCGTGCCTTGACCGCGCCCTCGATCGTCACGACCGATTCCAGGCGCAGGGCATCGAGGATCTCCAGCGCCGGGCTGTCGGCATCGGCTACGACCTGGGTCATGCCGTAATGGTCACGCACGTCGACGAAGAGAACGCCGCCGTGATCGCGCTTGCGATGCACCCAACCCGAAAGGCGGACGGTCTGCCCGACCTCGGCCGACGTCAGGGCGCCGCAAGTGTGGGTACGGTAAGGATGGGTCATGGCGTGATCGCGCTTCTTCTCGATGAAACAGATGTGCAAGCGCAGCCCCCTAGTCGAGTGGCGCCCCGATTTCCAGATGGCGATTGTCCGCCTCCCCATCCACAGCCCCGAACTCCGGGATGATGCGTAACCCGAAATAAACCATTGGCGCCTACCTCCAGCACAAGGGTCCATATGGAGAAAACAGATGCTGGCCGACGTCACGATCGACGGCATGGTCGAGGAAGAGTTCCGTCATGCCATCGTGACCCTGCTGCGTGAAGGAAACGCAGGCCATGCCGCCAAGTGGCTGAAAAGCCGGCTTGAGCCGGTCTGCGGAGACGGACTGCAACTGCCGGCGCGTTTCCTGACCGTGACACCTGCCGATGTCGTCGTCACCGGCTGGAGCGACATAGCGAACCGCATCGAACGGCTCGAAGCGCTGGGATCGATTGTCACCGCCGTCAGCATCGACCTCAGCGATCCGGGCCACCTCGGCCTCGCGCCCGACGCCTCCGGATTGATGGCGCCGCATATCGAAACCCACTTCTATACCGACGACGCCTGGCCTTTCTCGCGCTGTGACCGCGCCGGGATGCTGGTCGGCTACGAACGCGGCGTAAGCCGCTGGACCGGCCATTTCGCCGAGGTGGACGATACGATCGGAATTGAGGGAATCGACGATCTCTACGGCGCTGTTCTCGCACTTGAGCAAGCCTGCCGTCCCGGCGGCGGTGCGAGCGACATGCAGCACCGCGCCTACATGCTCGGGGCCAGCTACGTCGCCGTGCTCGTCCATCTTGCCGTTCTGGGCACGGTCCTGGAGCAAGGCCTGCCGCGCCGCCTTGCAGTGCTTGTCGGCAGCAACGAATCCTACCCATTCTTCGACGCTCCCGTGATCGCGGCCCCTGAAGCGGTGGCCGGTGACCCGCCCCTCGCCGAAGCGTTCACGCACGCCGAGCCGGAACAGGGTTACCCCCTCGCCGGATCGCGCGAGCTGGCTGAGCCCGATGCCGACCTGCGTCAGGAGCAGGAAGGATGGACGCCTCCGCCTGAGGAAAGCCACATCAGCGGCACTCAGCTTCGCAGGCGGGTCGTCACCGAACAGAGCATCGGGGAACTCGAAGCCGCGCGAAAGCCAAGCCTGCTGCAACGCCTCTTGGGCCGCAGGTAGATCGGCCCCGTCCTCCAAAACCTTTCCGGTGCCGTTGATCCTGCGGCGCGTTCGGCGTAACGCCGCTGCTCAATGATCATTCACCCACTCATAACCCGGACCGAAGACCTCGCCGCGCTTTGCGAACGCCTGGCAAAATCGGATTTCGTCAGCGTCGACACCGAGTTCATGCGCGAGAACACGTATTGGCCCGAACTCTGCCTTGTGCAGATCGCCAACACAGAGGAAGCGGCGGCGATCGATCCCCTCGCCCAAGGAATCGACCTTTCGCCCCTGCTCGACCTGCTCACGAACAACGAGGACGTGCTCAAGGTCTTCCATGCGGGCGGGCAGGACGTGGAGATCATCTTCAACGCCACGGGCCGCACGCCGCATCCGATCTTCGACACCCAGATCGCGATGATGGCGGTCAGCCAGTCCGAACAGATCGGCTATTCGAACCTCGTCGAGTCGTGGCTTGGCCTCACCATCGACAAGGGCGCCCGCTTCACCGACTGGTCGCGCCGCCCGCTGACCGAGCGCCAGATCGAATATGCCATCGGCGATGTCACGCACCTCTCGAAGATCTTTCCCAAAATCCTCAAGCGCCTGGTGAAGACCGGCCGCGGCGAGTGGCTCGACCAGGAGATGGAGAAGCTCGCCGATCCGGAGAATTACCGGAACGATCCCTCGCAGGCGTGGAAGCGGATCAAGGCGGCGGGGCGCAATCCGGCCATGCTCGGGCGGCTCAAGGCGATTGCCGAATGGCGCGAGTATGAGGCGCAGTCGAAAAACATCCCGCGCGGCCGCATTGCCCGGGACGAGACGCTGGCCGACATCGCCAGCCACCCGCCCAGGCAGCAGGCTGATCTGGCCAAAGTGCGCGGTCTTTCGCAGGGCTGGAAGGATAACGAGATCGGCAAGCGGCTGATGGCGACGATCGAAAAATCGCAGCCCCTGCCGGACGACGAACTACCGCCGCGCGCGCCGCGCGGTGCGCCGCTGGGCAAGGAAGGCGCGCTCGTGGCAGACCTGCTCAAGCTGCTGCTCAAGATCCGCGCCCGGGAAATCGACGTCGCCGCACGCCTGCTCTCGCGCAGCGACGACCTGGAAATGCTGGCGGCGGGCGTGCGCAGGAACCTGGCGATGCTGCAGGGCTGGCGCTTCGAGATCTTCGGCAGGGACGCGCTCGATCTGGTCGAAGGCAAGCTCGCCTTCGCGGTCGAGAACGGACGGCTGAAGATGACGCATGTAGACGATGCGAAGACAGCCGAAGAGGCGGGCGCTCAGGCACGGGAATGACCGTCTACCAACCCACGCTCAAGCAGTTGCAGTACCTCGTGGCCCTGCACGAGCATGGACACTTCGGGCGCGCGGCCGACGCCTGTTTCGTGTCGCAATCGACCCTCTCGGCAGGCCTGCGCGATCTCGAAACGCTGCTTGACGTCACGCTGGTCGAGCGGACCAAGCGGGCGGTTCGCTTCACGCCGCTCGGCGATGCGGTGGTTGCCAAGGCTCACCGCATCCTGCGCGAGACCGAAGAGCTTTCCGAACTCGTGCAATCGAGCGGAAAGCCGCTTTCGGGCGATATCCGCATGAGCGTGATCCCGACCATTGCGCCTTTCCTCCTGCCCCGCATGCTGCCGCGCCTTCGGCGCGAGCGGCCCAGCCTCAGGCTGTTCCTGCGCGAGGAGCCGAGCGCGGCGGCGATGGAGTCGCTGCACCATGGCCGTGCCGACTGCGTGCTGCTCGCCCTGCCCTATGCCACGGGCGAGGTCGAGAAGGAGACGATCGAGCTGGACGCCTTCTTCGTCGCGTTCCCGCACGACGACCCGCGCAATCCGCCTGACGAAGTGCTGCCCGAGCTTATCGACGAGCACCGGCTGCTGCTGCTCGAGGATGGGCACTGCCTCAAGGATCACGCCCTCGCCGCCTGCAACCGCCCCGAACTGCGCGCCAGCGCGGCGATGATCGGTACCAGCCTGCACACGCTGGTGCAGATGGTCGACAATGGCCTGGGCCTGACGATGCTGCCGGAAATGGCGCTCGACGCGGGGATACTCAACGGCACCAACGTGGTGGCGAGACCCCTGCTCTCGCCTAACGCCAACCGCGAGATCGCGCTGATCTGGCGCAAGAACTCGCCGCGCTCGGAGGAATTCCGGATGCTGGCCGATGAGCTGCGGGCGGGGTAGCGAGGCGGTCCGGGGGAATTTGCGAACTTCACCCGTGCGAGGCATGGGAAGTGCGCGGAAGAGCGTTGTCGCTCAATGCGTTAGCTGCGCGAGAACTTCACGCGCGCCAGCCTTGCCGCGGGGATGAGGATGAACGGTTCAAAGAGCCTGGGAAAACAAGTGCCTCCTGCAGTGTGGCAGATGACGCGGATGTAGGAAAAGTGTTTGGCGGCTTTTCGCCAACATTGCGTACTACGCAACGGCAGAGTTACCTCGACGTCCTCTTCCTCCGACATTCCAGCCCTTCCCCCGCTCGGCCTGAACTTGTCGAAGGCCGCACACTGGCCGTGGTTCCAGTTCTGAGCGGGGGAAGGGTAAGTCTGAGCGGACTGAAATATGGCAGGCTCGGCGCGCAGCCCTCTACCCGTCAGCCCCGCGAAGGCGGGGGCCCCGCTTCTTGCCATGTTTGCGTTAACGCGATCCGCGGCGAAACAAATGGGGATCCCCGCCTTCGCGGGGATGACGGAATGTGGCGAGAGTTCCCGCCTCCTCCCTCAATCCATATGCTTCAATCCTGCCCGCAGGTAATCCCAACCCGTAACCAGCGTCAGCCCCGCCGCCGCCCAGAGCGTGGTCAATCCCACCGTATGCGGCAGGTTGATCCCGATGCCGAAGAACGACAGGTTCCACCACGGCATCGCTCCGCCCAGAATCAGTGCGCCCAGCGAGACGAGCTGGAAAGTCGTTTTCCACTTCGCCAGCCTGCTCACCGGCACCGAGACCTGCAGCCCGCCAAGGAACTCGCGCAGGCCCGAGACGGCGATCTCACGCACGAGGATGACGAGGCCCGCGATCACGTGCATGTCGCCCACGTATGGACCGCGCAGGATACCCTGCGCGGTCAGCACCAGGATGACCGCGGCAACCATGATCTTGTCGGCGATCGGATCGAGGAAGATGCCGAGCTTTGAGACGGTTCCGCTCGATCGCGCGAGGTAGCCGTCGAAATAATCGGTGATGCCCATCAGGCAGTAAAGGCCGAAGGCGAGGCCGTACCCGAATTCCCATGCCGGCCACCACAGCAGGGCCGCCAGCAGCGGCACCGCGAATATGCGCGAAAGGGTGAGGAGATTCGGCAGGGTCAGCATTTCGGCACAGGCCATAGCCGGTAACCATCGGAGGAATAAAGTGCCGATCAGGGGTTGTGCCCCCCGCCCATACCATTAAGTGTCCCGAGCATCAGGGCCGTAAACAGGGCAAGGCGGGTTGCAGCTTACCATGACAACAGGGCCGAAATGACCACGACGACGCAGCTCATCCGGACCCGACGTTTCCTGCCGCTTTTCGTTACCCAGCTGCTCGGCGCGTTCAACGACAACCTGTTCAAGAACGCGATGGTGCTGTTCGTCGTCTACACCGTCTACAATTCAGAGGCGCAGGAGGCGCGGTTCAGCGCGCTGGCCTCCGCGATCTTCATCATTCCCTTCTTCCTGCTTTCCGCCCTAGCAGGCCAGATGGCCGACATGCGCGACAAGGCCGGGATCATCCGCGTGGTCAAGTTCTGCGAGATCCTGATCATGCTGGTCGGCGGAGCGGGCCTCGCACTGGCATGGCAGGGAATCGCGCTCGACGGCCTGGCCATCCCGCTGATGCTGGCCGCGCTTTTCGCGATGGGCGTTCATTCGACCTTCTTCGGCCCGATCAAGTACGCGATCCTGCCGCAGCACTTGCGCGAGGGAGAAGTCCTCGGCGGAACCGGTCTGGTCGAGGCGGGCACTTACATCGCCGTGCTGGCCGGTACGATCGTCGCTGGCTGGATCAGTGTCGATGCAGCCGCCGTCGCGGTCGTCGGAGTGGCTTTTGCGGGATATCTCGTCGGCCGCCAGATTCCGCCAGCCCCGCCGCTCTGCCGGCCGGAACCGCTCGATTTCCACGTGGTGCGTTCCTCGATCCGTATCGTGCGCACCACCATGCATGACCGCCGCGTTTTCCTGGCGATCTGGGCGATCAGCTTCTTCTGGGCGATCGGCACCGTCCTTTTCATCCAGTTCCCGCCGCTGGCCAAGAACATCCTTGCAGCCAGCAAGGAAGTCGCCAGCCTGTTCCTGGTGATCTTCTCGGTGGGCGTGGCGATCGGCTCGATCGCGATCAACGCCTTGCTGAGAGGCACGGTCTCCGCGCGGTTCTCGCCCATTGCGGTGATCGGCATGGGGCTGTTCCTGCTCGCGTTCGAGATCGTTTGCAGCGCGTGGAGGCCCCATGGCGGGCCCGATGAGCTGATGGACGTCGCCACTTTCGTTTCCCAGCCGCTGGCCGTGCCGCTGCTGCTGACCCTGCTCGGCATCGCCGTCTGCGGCGGCATGTTCGTGGTGCCGCTCTACGCTTTCCTCACCACCTTCGTCGACAAGTCGCAGACCGCGCGGACCGTGGCCGCGAACAATATCGTCAATTCGGGAGCCATGGTGCTCGGCTCGCTGCTCACCGGACTGATGACGCTGCTCGGCCTGGCAGTGGTCAAGCAGCTTCTGGTCGTAGCCCTGTGCTGCATCGCTTCGGCCTGGCTCGGCTACATGCTCTTTCGGGCGGAAAAGGCGGGGGCTCCGGCCTGACGCTCCGGCTGGAAATCTGAATCAAATCCGCTCATCTGAGCCTGTCGAGGGATGTGGACCCAGCGCCGCGCCAGCGTCCTTCGACAGGCTCAGGACGAGCGGGGTTGACGCAGGTTTTCTGCAGCTTTCAAGAAATGAAGATCGCAATCGCCGCGAGCGAGGCGCAGTAGGCCTGCAGGAAGCTCTGCCAATTCCCGCCCAGCATGTTCCAGCGCAGTTTCGCGAAGGCATTGCCCTGCTGCATGCCCTCTTCCAGCGGTGCGGTGCGGACGTGAAGAGGGAGCGATTGCCGGAACGGATGCACTGCTGCATCGTCGGTGAGGACAAGGGCGCGGCGGTTCACGGCTTTCATGGGCAGGAGTTAACGTTGCGTTTACGTTTTCCGCAACCCCGATGATGCGACGCTCCCATTACGGGACGGTGTTTTCCACTGGTGTGCGCTTCTGCCCTCTCCTTCAGGGGAGGGCTTAGCCCTCCGCCTTCGAGATGATGTATTCCCACTCCTCCGGCGTCACCACCGCTACCGACAGGCGTGAAAGCTTGACCAGTTCCATGTCCGCCAGCTTCGGATCGGCCTTGATGTCCTTCAGCGTCACGGGGTTTTTCAGCTTGCGCAACGGCTTGACCTTGACGGCCGCCCATTTCCCCTCCGGGTCTGTCGGATCGGCGATGCCAGCCTTGCTGATGACGGCGATGCCGACGATCTCCTTGCCGATGTTCGAGTGATAGAAAAAGGCCTCTTCGCCCACCTGCATGGTGCGCAGATTGCCGGCGGCGCGGTGGTTGCGCACGCCGTCCCAGGTGCCCTCGCCTTCCTTGACCAGGTCATCCCAACTGTAGGCGTCGGGTTCCGACTTCATCAGCCAGTATCGCTTTGCCATGCATCGCCTTTCCATTTCGACTATTGCGGCCGGATAACGATTCCCTGCGGATTGCACCACCATGGACCTCGCCGAAATCCCCGTCCTCAGCCTCGAAGCCGACCGGGAGGCGCTGCCGTCGCTGATCGGCGAGAGCTTTCGCAGGTTCGGTTTCGCCATGGTGCGCGATCACGGCATCGACCGGGACCTGATTGACCGCGCCTGGGGCTTGACCCAGGCCTTCTTCGCGCTGCCCGCCGAGACCAAGATGAAGTACCGCATCCCCGGCCAGGGCAGCGCGCGCGGCTATACGCCCTTCCGAACCGAAGTGGCCAAGGGCGCGACCGAGAAGGATCTCAAGGAGTTCTGGCACGTGGGGCGCGACCTGCCGGCAGATTCTCCCCTCTCCGCCTCGATGCCGCCCAACGTCTGGCCGACCGAGGTCGAAGGGTTCCGGGAAATTTTCAGCGCCCTCTACGCCGCCTTCGACAAGGTCGGTGCAGAACTGCTCTCCGCCGTCGCAGTGGACCTCGGCCTCGACGCCCGCTGGTTCGACCGGGCGATCGAGGACGGCAATTCGGTGCTGCGTCTGCTTCATTACCCGCCGGTCGGTCTGGAAGCCGGCGGCGCCATCCGTGCCGGCGCGCATGAGGACATCAATCTCATCACCCTGCTGCTGGGGGCCGAGGAGGCCGGCCTGGAACTGCTCGGCAAGAACGGCGAATGGCTTTCCGTCGCTCCGCCCGAGGGCGCAATGGTGGTCAACATCGGCGACATGCTGCAGCGGCTGACCAACCACGTCCTGCCCTCGACCACGCACAGGGTCCGCAATCCTTCGGGCGAGCGGGCCGCGCACAGCCGCTATTCGATGCCGTTCTTCCTCCATCTGCGCAGCGATTTCCGTTTCGTGACGCTGCCGCAATGCGTAAGCGCCGATAACCCGGACCGCTATCCGCAAGTCATCACCGCAGACGATTACCTGCAGGAACGCCTGCGCGAGATCGGACTGATCGCGTGACCAGGAGGCAGCACCGGCAGAACGCCGGGACGGCAGGGTTTACCGAAACTTCAGACTGATCCGTTACTCCACGTAAATTGAGGTATCGGACTGGGGGTAATGGTGGGAACAGCCGGCATAGCTGACGTGCAGGACGAGGACGCGCCGGAAAAGCGCCAGATCGACGTCGTTGCGCTCGGCATCGTAACGGCCGCGATCCTGCTATTCGTGGCTATCGGCAGCCAGGTTGGGCCCTCGGTGGTCCGCTCGCTGCTCAATCGCGGCAGCGGCCCCGACAACTTCGCCCTCAACGCGTTCCTCCTCAACATCGCCATCATCATCTTGGGCTGGAGCCGCTATCGCCAGCTTTGCGAAGAGATCCGTCGGCGCAAGGAAGCGGAATGGGAGGCGCGGCGGCTGGCCGAAACCGACCCCCTCACCGGCTTTCGCAACCGCCGCAGCTTCAACAGCGGCGTCGCCGCCCTGCTCGCCGCGAACGGCGAGGACCGGGCGGTCGTGCTGATGATGATCGACCTAGACAATTTCAAGCAGATCAACGACTACAATGGCCACAGGGCGGGCGATCTGCTGCTGCAGGAATGTGCGCTGCGCATCACCGCCGGCCTTCCGAAAGATGCACTCATCGGCCGGATAGGCGGCGATGAGTTCGCGGTCGCGCTCGCCTTCGACAAGTACCGCATCGACAGCCTCGACCAGATCGCCGCCGGCCTCGTCGAAACTGTGGGGCAACCGGTGCAGGTCGAGGCACTCAGGCTGGAAGTGACCGCCTCGATCGGGCTCGCCCGTTCCGACGTGACCGGCTCCAGCGGTGAGATGCCGGATGCGCGCGCGCTCCTCGAACGCGCGGACATCGCCATGTACCACGCCAAGCGCCGGGGCCGGAACAGCTACTACTGGTTCGAAGCGCACATGGCCGACGAGATGCGCTTTCGCACCGAACTGGAGAACGGCATCCGCGCAGGCATCCCGCTCCAGGAATTCGTGCCCTTTTACGAGCAGCAGATCGATCTGCAGACCGGCTGTCTTATCGGCTTCGAAATGCTCGCACGGTGGGATTCCCCGAAGTTCGGGGTCGTCACGCCCGACGTGTTCATTCCCATCGCCGAGGAGATCGGCGCCATCGCCGAGCTTTCCGAAAGCGTGATCGCCCAGGCTCTCGAGGACGCCAAGAGCTGGGACGCGGATCTCACCCTTTCGATCAACATCTCGCCCCTGCAGCTGCGCGATCCATGGTTCGCGCAGAAGCTCATCAAGATGCTGCTGGAAGCGAAGTTCCCTCCGCAGCGGCTCGAGATCGAGATCACCGAATCCTGCCTGCACCAGAACATCGCGCAGGTACGCTCGCTCATCACCAGCCTGAAGAACCAGGGCGTCAGGGTCAGTCTCGACGATTTCGGCACCGGCTACAGCTCGCTGGCGCAACTGCGCAGCCTGCCGTTCGATCGCATCAAGATCGATCGCAGCTTCGTCTCCAGCCTTGCCGAGAACAAGGACAGCGCGGCGATCGTCAGTTCGATCGCGCTGCTCGGCAAAGGGCTCAATCTGCCGATAACCGCGGAGGGGATCGAGAATGGCGACGTCCTTGAGCAGCTCCTCCAGTATGGCGAGATTACCGGCCAGGGGTATTACTACGGCCGGCCCCAGCCTGCCAGGGAAGTCAAGGAATGGCTCGGAGGCATCGAACTCGTCGCCAACCGCGAATTCCTGGAATCCGAATTGCCGCGCCTTGCGCCGACAGTGCCGCCGCCGGACAACTCCGGCGGCTCGCCTAGCGAACCGGACATAAAGCCCGCCAAACGGGCCTGATCGCCCTCGTTTCGCCCGAACACCTCTGGACCTGAGGCCCGCCAGCGCATAGATCGCGCGCCATGCGGATCGAATTCACCAAGATGCACGGCCTGGGCAACGACTTTGTCGTGCTCGACGCCCGCACTTGTGCGCTGCCGGCGATCGATTGCGCATTCGCGGCCGCGCTTGCGGATCGCCATACCGGCATCGGCTGCGACCAGCTGATCCTGCTCGAACCCTCGCCTTGCGCGGATTTCCGCATGCGCATCTTCAATGCCGACGGCAGCGAAGTGGAGGCCTGCGGCAATGCCACCCGCGCGGTCGGCCTGCTGCACGGCGGATCCGCGCGGATCGAGACGCTGGGGGGCCTCGTCCAGACGACGCCTGCCGGCAGCGGCATCTCGGTCGCGATGGGCAAACCCCGGTTCGAATGGGACCGCATCCCCCTCGCCTACGCCATCGACACGCATGCCATGCCGGTCGCCTGGGAAGAGCTGGCGAACCCCATCGCGGTCAACGTCGGCAATCCGCACGTCATCTTCTTCGTCGCTGACCCTTACGCTGTGGACATGGACCGGCTCGGCCCGCTGATAGAGACCGATCCGCTCTTTCCCGAGCGGGTCAACGTCAATGTGGCCTCGGTGACGGCGCGCGATGCGATAGCCCTGCGCGTCTGGGAACGCGGCGCCGGCCTGACGCGGGCATGTGGAACCGGTGCCTGCGCCACCGCCATCGGCGCCATGAAGCGCGGTCTTGTCGACCGGCGCGTCACGGTCACCCTGCCGGGCGGTCCGCTCCTCATCGAATGGCGCGAGGACGGCGAGATCGTGATGACCGGGGCCGCGGCCGAGTCCTTCCGGGGCAGCTTCGATCCGGCCGATTACGGACTCGCGCCTTGACGGTCGAGGTCCACTCGCTCGGCTGCCGCCTCAACGTCGCCGAAAGCGAAGCTCTGCGCGGCCTGCTGGCCGGGGCGGAGGACCTTGTCGTCATCAATTCCTGCGCCGTGACTGCCGAAGCCGTCCGCCAGACGCGGCAGGCGATCCGCCGCGCCCGGCGTGACCACCCCGGCGCCCGGCTGATCGTCACCGGCTGCGCCGCCGAAGTCGAGCGCGAGATGCTGGGCGGCATGCCGGAAGTGGACGGCCTCGTCGCCAACACCGTCAAGCTCGACCCGCGCGCGTGGAACGTGCCTGCTGCGCCCCGCCTGCCGGAAAGCCGCGGTTATACGCGCGGGTTCGTGCAGGTTCAGAACGGCTGCGACCATTCCTGTACTTTCTGCGTGATCCCGCAAGGACGCGGCCCCAGCCGCTCGCGCCCGCTCGCCGAAGTGCTGGAGGATATCGCCATCCACGCCGATGCAGGCGTTGGAGAAATCGTCCTCACCGGCGTCGATCTCACCTCCTGGGGCGCGGACCTGCCGGGGAACCCTCGCCTCGGCGCCTTGTGCGAGGCGATTTTCGCCCGCTTTCCCGCGTTGCCGCGCCTGCGCCTCTCCTCCATCGACGGCGCTGAAGTGGACGAGGGACTGTTCGAGCTGCTGGCCAGCGAGCCGCGGATGATGCCGCACGTGCACCTCTCGCTGCAGCACGGAGACGACCTCATCCTCAAGCGCATGAAGCGCCGGCATACGCGCGCCGACGCCGTGGCTCTCGTCGAACGCCTCCGCACTCGCCGCCCCGATCTCACGGTGGGAGCGGATATCATCGCGGGCTTTCCGACCGAGGACGCAGCGGCCCACGCCGCCAACATTTCGATCATTGCAGAACTGCAGGTGGTCCACGGCCACGTCTTTCCCTATTCGCAACGTCCGGGCACGCCTGCGGCGCGCATGCCGCAGGTCCCGGCGGCTCGGATAAAGGCGCGGGCGGCCGAACTGCGTACAGCCGTCGCGCGCCAGCGGGAGAAATGGCTGGAAGAACTGGTCGGCCGTCCGCTGTCAGTCCTTGCGGAGAGGGGCGGGAGCGGCCATGCCGAGAACTTCGCGAAAGTGCGCCTGCCGGAAGGCACGCGGCCTGGCGCCATGGTTCGCGTTACGCCTGCAAGGGTAGTCGAAGGAATACTGGAAGCATGAATGACCAAGGCCCGGCAACGGACGCCTGGACCGAACGCCTTTTCGGAGGCTTTCGCAAGACTTCGGAGCGGCTGACCGGCAACCTCGCCGGGATCGTCGGCAAGACCCGCCTCGACGACGGCCAGCTGGACGACATCGAGGACGCGCTCATCATGTCGGACCTGGGTCCGCGTGCAGCAGGCCGTATCTGTGAGCGCCTGGCCGACGAGCGGTTCGAGCGCGACGCGGACGAGCATGCGATCATGGAAGTGGTCGCCCGCGAGATCGCCGATATCCTGCGCCCGGTCGCAAAGCCGCTGGAGATCGTCGCCTTTCCCCGCCCTCAGGTGGTGCTGGTGATCGGCGTCAACGGCTCGGGCAAGACAACTACCATCGCCAAGCTTGCGCACTTGTTCCAGGAGCAGGACTATTCGGTCATGCTCGCGGCCGGCGACACTTTCCGCGCTGCCGCGATCGGCCAGCTCGGCGTCTGGGCCGAACGTCTCGGAGTTCCCATCGTCAGGGGCCCGGAAGGCGGCGATCCGGCTTCGGTGGTCTTCGATGCGGTCAAGGCGGCAACGGCCGAGGGCATAGACGCGCTGATCGTCGACACCGCCGGACGTCTCCAGAACCGCCGCGAACTGATGGATGAGCTGGCCAAGATCCGCCGCGTGCTCGGCCGTCTCAATCCAGAGGCGCCGCACGACGTGGTGCTCGTGCTCGATGCCACCAATGGCCAGAATGCCCTTTCGCAGATCGAGATCTTCCGGGAAGTGGCCGGCGTGACCGGCCTTATCATGACCAAGCTCGACGGCACCGCGCGCGGCGGCGTGCTGGTCGCGGCTGCCGAGCAGTACGGTCTGCCCATCCATGCCATCGGCGTTGGCGAGAAGATCGACGACCTGCGCCCCTTCAACCCGGACCTCGTGGCCCGCGTGATCGCCGGAATCGCCTGATGACTGACACTGCTTCCGCAAAAGCCGGTGAGAAGCCCCGCAGTTCGTGGCTAAACCTCATCATCGACTTCGGCCCCCTGCTCGTTTTCTTCCTCGCCTACCGGCACTATTCCCCGGCCGGGGAAGGCGACACCGTCGGCACGGTTGCCGCCGTCATCAAGGGAACGATGGCCTTCATGGTCGCGACGGTGATCGCGCTTGCCGTCTCCAAATGGCGGCTCGGCAAGGTTTCGCCGATGCTCTGGCTGACGACGGTGCTGATTCTCGGCTTCGGGGCTCTTACCGTCCTGCTGCGCGATGCCTTCTGGATCCAGATCAAGCCCACGGCGGTCTACCTGATGTTCGCGGGCGTGCTGTTCTTCGGGCTTTGGCGAGGCAAGCCGATGCTGCGCTACCTGCTGCAGTCGGCGTTCGAAGGCCTGGATGACGATGGCTGGATGAAGCTTTCGCGCAACTGGGCGTGGTTCTTCCTGTTCCTTGCCGCGCTCAATACTGCCCTCGTCTTCACCGTCAGCTTCGACGCATGGCTGCAGGCCAAGCTCTGGGGCTTTACGGTGCTGTCCTTCCTGTTCACTTTCTCGCAGCTGCCGATGGTCCTGAAGCACGGCATGGGCGAGGACACGAAGACGCAGGTTCTGGAGAACCCGCCTCACGATTAATCCCCCGATTTGTGCACAGAATTATGTGACATCCCCGTAACATCGGCGCAGAAAAAGGCGCCGCGTCGGCACGCCGGGCAGTGAGCAACGCACCCGGCGCCCAGAATTAGATAAGGGGGATGCAATGGCTAAACTCTTCGGGAATTTGAACCTTGTGCTGATCGTGGGCGTCGTGCTCGCGATCGTCGTCATGCTGGCCTTCGCACCGGATGCGCCGGTGGACGTGAACTCAGTGTTCCGCTGGCTTCACGTGTTCTTCGGCATCATGTGGATCGGCCTGCTCTACTACCTCAACTTCGTGCAGGTACCGGTGATGCCTGCGATCCCGGCCGAAATGAAAGGCGCCGTCACCGGCCACGTCGCGCCAAAGGTGCTGTTCTACTTCCGTTACGGGGCGTTGTTCACGGTGCTCACCGGTCTCGTGATCGCCTTCGTCAATGGCTACGCGGTACGCGCCCTGACGTTCTCGGGCGCCATATCGCATGAGAACCTGATCGGGGTCGGAATGTGGCTGGCGCTGATCATGGCGTTCAACGTCTGGTTCATCATCTGGCCTGCGCAGAAGAAGATTCTCGGCATCGTCGAAGCCAGTGCCGAAGCCAAGGCGGCTGCGGCACCCCGCGCCTTGATTGCGAGCCGCACCAACACGCTCCTGTCGATTCCGATGATTTACTGCATGGTCAGCGCGAATCTGGGCTGAAAGACTTTTCCTCCCCGACCTCGCTCGGGGAGGAACTATATCATCGCCAGCTTGGCGAACATGGCGGCGCTCATCGGCTGCGCGCGCAGGAAGCCCTGGTAATAGGCACAGCCCTCGCGCGCGGCGACCTCGCGCTGGGCTTCCTCTTCGATTCCCTCGGCGATCACCTGCAGGTCGAGCGCACCTGCCATGGCGACGATCGCGCGCAGCACTGCGACGTCACGCTTGTCGCTGGTGATGCCCTCGATCATCGAACGGTCGAGCTTCAGGTAATGCATCGGCAGGACCTTGAGGTAGCGGAAATTGCAGAACCCGGCACCGAAATCGTCGAGCGCGATGCGGATGCCTTGCGCCGAGAACTCTGCCATCGTCTGCGCCGCTTGCGCGACGTCGCTGATGAGCGCCTGTTCCGTGACCTCCAGCGTCAGGCGGCGCGGCGGAAAACCGCTTTCCCGCACCAGGTCCAGCATCTGGCGCACATAGCTGCCGAAAGCGAGATCGGCCGGGGTGACGTTGATCGAGAGGCGCAAGTGGCCCGGCCAACCGCCGGCGATGGCAAGCGCCTTCTGCGCGATGTGCCGGGAAAGCGGCCCGACGTGGTCGGCGCGCTCCGCGATCGCGAAGAGCGCCCCCGCACCGATGCGGCCGAGCTGCGGGTGATTCCAGCGCGCCAGCGCCTCGGCGCCGGTCAGGCTCTCGTCGGCAAGACTGAACTGAGGCTGGAAGAGTATCTCGATTTCGTCGCGATCGATGGCGCCGAGCAGGTCCGCTTCGAGCTGGGCGGCGGACCGCCCGGGCGGGGTCGCCTCTCCGTCAGCCCAGGCAAGCCGCCCGCCCTGCTGCTCGGCGGCGTCCTGCAGCGCATGGCCGAGACGATCGAGCATCGAATCGACGCTCTCGTCTGCCAGCGCGCGAATCAGCGCGATCCGGGGCGAAAGACGCAGCACGCCAGAAGGCACGGCGATCGGCCGGGCGATCGCCTCGGCAAGCTGGTCCGCGAAAAGCTGCCACCGCTCGCGGCTGCAGGCCTCGTTGGCGACGATCAGGAACGTCCCTCCCCCCGCGCGCGCCAGCATCCACGGGCCCTCAAGCTCGCCGGCGGCGAAGTGCTGGATGCGCGCAGCCACTTCCTCCAGCGCGCCGTCGCCCGCCGCCGGCCCGTAGGCGATGTTGATCGCCTCGAGCCGCCGCAAGCCCAGCAGCATGGCATGGACGTGCGCGTGCCTGGGCATGCAGTCCACATCCGAACGCCAGCCCTTGATGCGCTCGCGCACCGTATCGAGACCGGGTATCCCGGTCAGACGATCTTCGATCCCCCGAGCCTCGCTCAAAGCGGGCTCCCCTTGTTTGCCACCCATGCTTCAGGCCTTTAGCCCAAACCCCTTGCCAAACGGTTCAAAATTTTACAGCCCTGATGGGGCGAACGGCCGCATACGGCCGATCGAATGGATTGTGAGAGGAATTCCTTGAGCCGCGACCTGAAACTGGCCCTCGTGGTTTCGGACAGCGCCAAGGCCCAGTCGGGCGCGGGCGCTCTACGCCGGTCGCACGATTGGGTTTTACCCGAAGAAGCGGACGTGCTTGTCGTGCTCGGCGGAGACGGCTTTCTCCTCCATGTCCTGCACGAGATGCTGGACCAGAACCGGCTCAAGCCCTGCTACGGCGTGAACCTGGGAACGGTGGGCTTCATGATGAACCACCCCCATGGCCAGGCGACGATCGGCCAGCGCGTCGCGGAGGCGCACCCGGTTCCCGTCAGCCCGCTACGCATGGATGCCGTCAGCCAGACGGGCGAGACGTTCAGCTATTACGCGATAAACGAAGTGTCGCTGCTGCGTGAAACGCGCCAGACTGCCAAGCTGGAAGTGCGAATCAACGGCCGCGTCCGCATGGAGGAACTGGCTGGCGACGGCATTCTTGTGGCGACCCCGGTCGGTTCGACTGCCTACAACCTTTCGGCCAACGGCCCGATCCTGCCGCTCGGCTCGCGCATGATGGCGCTGACGCCGCTCAGCCCTTTCCGCCCCCGCCGCTGGAAAGGCGCGATCCTGCCGGAAAGCGCCGAAGTTGAATTCCGCATCCGCGAGCCGGAAAAGCGCCCGGTGGCCGCCGTGGCGGACCAGAAGGAAGTGCGCGAAGTGAAGGTGGTCCGGATCCGTGCCGCCGTGGAGAAGGAGCTCACGCTCTTGTTCGATCCCGGCTACACCCTAGAAGAACGCATTTTCGCCGAGCAGTTCCAGGTATGAATCGCGCCTTCGACATTTTGAAGAGATTCACCTGACACGGGGCTTGCCAAGCCAGAACCTGCCGCTTATAGGCGCACCCCTGCCCCACGGTGGAGACACTGCAGGGCTGCTCCCCGATAGCTCAGCGGTAGAGCATTCGACTGTTAATCGAATGGCCGTAGGTTCGAATCCTACTCGGGGAGCCAACACTTTCTCCCAACAGGTTGATATAGCGCCCTTTTTTGGCCGCCGCTGACACCGCTCCCACACTAGCACCCCCATTCGAATGCTCGTTGCGGGATCGGTTGCCGATCCGCTTTCAGACTGGCGGGCTGGAGCCTTCATTGCGGCGAGCGCGCGGCATCGCACCCAGTTCAATCCGGAAGTAAGGGCTTCTGGGACAACGAGTGACCAACTCGACGTGCTTTCCAAAGGCGCGAATGCGCTTCATCTGCCCGGCCATGTCTGTGCGATCCTGGCGCAATATGCAGCAGAGCGTTCTGGCAGGCACATCGTC
>DATEJH010000028.1:0-7405 GCA_035278205.1 Novosphingobium sp.
CCTGCGGTGCAGGCGCTGTTGGCGTGGACCACGACTGACCGTCGCGCCCCGGCCCGCAACGCCGGCCCGATAGACCGGCGGAGCGTGTACAGCGCCTCACCGGATGGCCGGGCATATAACCTAAACGGTTCTATTTGTCAATAATTTTATACGCAGATCGGTGATAAATGCTATCTCAACTCCCGACGATCGTGCCGCCATTGGGATGAAGGACCTGTCCGCTCATGTAGCTGGAGTCCTCGCAAGCCAGGAACAGGAACGATGGTGCCACTTCATTGGGCTGGCCGGGCCGCCCCATCGGCGTGTTCTTGCCGAAATCCTTGACCTTTTCCTTGGGAGCGCCGCCGCACGGATTGAGCGGGGTCCAGATCGGCCCCGGTGCCACCGCGTTGACGCGGATGCCCTCGGACACGAGGTTTTCGGACAGCGAGCGAGTGAAGGCCGTGATTGCGCCCTTGGTCGAGCTGTAGTCGAGCAGGGCCTTGCTTCCCTGGTACATCGTCACGCTGGTGCAGTTGATGATGGCCGCGCCCGGCCTCAGATGTGGGCGTACCGCCTGGGTCATGAAGAACATGCTGAAGATGTTGGTCTGGAAGGTCCGGCGGAGCTGCTCCTCGGTGATGTCGGTGATCTCCTCGTCCGGATGCTGTTCGCCGGCATTGTTGACAAGGATGTCGATCTTGCCGAAGGCCTCCAGCGTCTGTTCGACCGCGCGGTCGCACATCTTGCGTGATCCCACGTCGGCCTTGATCGTGATTGCCCTGCGCCCCTCCGCCTCGACGATCCGTTTCGTGTCTTCGGCGTCGCCGTCCTCCAGCAGATAGACGATCGCCACATCGGCACCTTCGCGCGCGAAAAGTGCCGCGACGCCCCGGCCGATACCGCTGTCGCCGCCGGTGATGATGGCCACCTTGTCCTTGAGCCGGCCCGAGCCGGGATAACGCGGCTGCCATCGGGGCTTGGGCTCCAGGGCGCTTTCATTGCCGGGCAGGGCGTCTTCGTGGATCATTTCCTCGGTGTCGGTCATGGGCGTCTCCTTTCCCCTGAAACGTAAGGCCCGACAGTCCGGTTTCAGCATGGGGCATCGGCGCGACGGACCGTTCACCACCGTCGCCGACCCGCTGGATGCAGCCGAGCCTCCTTCAGTCGCGGCGAGGGAACCGCAGCCCGCCGCGCCAGTTAGGAGGCCGGTCATTTGTATCTGGTCACGACGCAAGCGTATGGTGTGATGTATTCCTGTGCAGAGCGGGTGCCCCCCCCGCGCCACCGTTGGGCGATCGCCGCCCATATCCGCGCGCTTCAGGCAACCGGCTTGCCGCCGGGATCGGCGCATACCTGGAAGGAGACAGCCGATGCGCGTCAGTGAATCGGTGCGGGCTTTGGGACTGACCGGCTTCGGCCTGCTGAGCACGGGCGCGGCCATCCTGTGCATTGCCATCGCTCCGCACGAGGCATTGACTGGCTGGCTGGCGGCTGCGGTCATGGTGCAGGCAGTGCCGCTCGGCGGACTCGTGCTGCTGGCGATGATGCGGCTGATCCCCGGCCCGTGGGAAGAGGAACTGCGCTTCCCCTGCGAAGCCGCGGCCGGGCTCTGGGTGCTGGCGGCCTTGGCCTTCCTGCCCGTTCTGATCGGAGTGGGCGTGATCTACGACTGGCCGGGGGCGTCGCCCGGCACGGCCTTTCAGGAAGTGTGGCTGGGCCTGCTGCCTTTTGCCCTGAGAACCCTGCTCTGGTTCGTGGCGCTTGCCCTGATCGCCCGCAGCCAGGTGGGCGGGCGCGCTTCGCAAGGGGCCTCCGCGCTGGCGCTGGTCGTCATGACTTTCGGCACCTCGCTGCTGGCGGTGGACTGGCTGATGTCGATCGGCACGCAGTTCAACTCGTCGGGGTTCGGCCTGCAGGTCTTCGCTCTGGAAATGTGCGTCGCTTACACGGTCATCGTGCTGCTGCGGCTTATTCATCCGCCGGCGCCCCGCAGTCCCGGCGTGCTGGGGGCGCTGCTTCTCCTGTTCCTGCTTGTCTGGGTCTACTTCCAGTCCATGCCTTATCTCGTGATCTGGTCAGGCAATCTGCCGGATGGTGCGCAGTGGTATCTGGATCGTTCCTACGGCGGGTGGGTCTGGGCCCTTTACGCGATCGGGGCGCTGGGTTTTCTGCCGCTGCTCGCGCTCCTGCTGCCGCAGGTCCGCGGTTCGCCGCGGGCGCTGGCTTATGCCGCCATTTTCGCTCTCGCGGGCAAAGTGCTCGAATTCGCTTGGTTCGCCGTCCCGGGACGAGGGGGAATGGCGGTCCTCGCATATCTCTTCGCCCTCGGCGGCCTGGGGGCCTTTGCCACTGCGTTCCTGTGGCCCGGCTGGACCTGGTGGCCGCCCGGCCGGAGGACCGCGGCATGATCCTATGCCGCTGACCGAGCCAACGGAACCGCCTTGCATTCCCCTTCGTTCCTACACGAGGAAAGGAAAACCCCATGGCGGCACGCGCATATTGGCAGGGCCAGATCCGACTGGCGCTGGTCTCGATACCCGTGGAGATATATTCCGCGACCAAGAGCGGCGCCTCAATCAGCTTTCGCCAGATTCACGAGCCCACCGGCAAGCCCGTCAAGTACGAGAAGGTGGTGCCCGGCGTCGGCCCCGTCGACCGCGACGAGATCCTGAAAGGCTACCAGATCGAAAAGAACCGCTACATCCTTCTGGAGGATGCCGAGATCGAGGCGGTCAGGATCGAGAGCAAGCGCACGCTCGATCTGGTCCAGTTCGTCGAGGCGGACGAGATCGACGTCCTCTATTACGAAAAACCCTATTTCGTGGTCCCCGCCGACGAACTGGCCGAGGAGGCTTATATCGTGCTGCGCGACGCATTGCGCAACGCACGCAAGGTGGGGTTGGGCCAGCTTTCGGTGCGCGGCCGCGAGAATCTCGTCTCGCTGAAGCCCTGCGGGCGCGGAATGGTCCTGGAGACCTTGCGCTATGCGGACGAGGTGCACCGCGCCGAAAGCTATTTCCGTTCCATCGGCAACGATAAACCGGACGACGAACTGCTCTCGCTCGCGACAGAACTCATCGACAAGAAGACCGCTCCTTTCGATGCCGGGGAATTCCACGACCGCTATGTCGAGGCCCTGATGCGCGTCATAGACCGCAAGGCGAAGGCAAAGGGCAAGCGCGTGATTGAGGAAGAGGCTGCGCCGGCCGGAGCGGGGGCATCGAACGTGATCGACCTGATGGCGGCGCTCAAGCAGTCGGTCGCCAGGGGCGGCGAAGCGCCTTCGCAGAAGGGGCGCTCATCCGGCGGCCGGACGAAGAGCGGCTCTGCCGCCAAAAGCTCCTCGACCGCGTCCAAGGCCAGCCCGGCCAAGCGCAAGAGGGCGTGATGGACGCCGTCGCGTGGGAGAAACGGCTTCGGGGGAGCAGACGTGGCCGCCAGTGACACTCTCTCGACCTACAATGCAAAGCGCGACTTCAAGCGCACGCCCGAACCGCGCGGGGCGCCGGCGCGCAAGGGCGGCAACAGCTTCGTGGTGCAGAAGCATGCAGCCCGGCGGCTCCACTTCGATTTCAGGCTGGAGGTGGAGGGGGTGCTCAAGAGCTGGGCCGTAACCAGGGGCCCCAGCCTCGATCCGGAGGACAAGCGGCTGGCGGTGCGCACCGAGGATCACCCTCTGGCCTATGGCGGGTTCGAAGGCATCATTCCCCAGGGCGAATATGGCGGCGGCACAGTGATGCTGTGGGACCACGGCACCTGGCATCCGGTGCCAGGAAAGAGCGCCAGGGACCTCGAGAAGGGGCATCTCCACTTCATCCTGGAGGGCGAGCGGATGAAGGGCGAGTGGCTGCTCGTCCGCATGAAGCCTCGCCCCGGGGAGAAGGGCGAGAACTGGCTGCTGCGCAAGGTGGACGACGAATTCGCCGGGGGGTCGGACGATCTTGTCCGGCAGCAGCTCACCAGCGTCGAGACCGGCAGGACCATGCAGGAAATCGCCAGCGACCGGGCCGGAGAGCACTCGCTGAAAGGCCAGAAGGGCGCAAAGTTCCGGGAAACGATGAAGAAGGCGGCGGACCATTCGCGCGCGGTCGCGGCGCGCCAGGCGAAGCGGCGGGCAGATGCCAGTCCGCCGGCGTTCCGCCAGCCGCAGCTCGCCACGCTGGTCGACCATGTCCCGACCGGCAACGACTGGTTCCACGAGATCAAGTTCGACGGCTACCGCTGCCTCGTCGCCGCGGCGGGCGGGAAAGTGACGATCTACACGCGCTCAGGCCAGGACTGGACGGAGAAATTCGGCCCCCTGTCCAAGGCCATCGCCGGGCTGGACCTGCCGCCATGCCTCATCGACGGAGAGATCACGGCACCGGGCAAGAACGGCAATCCGAGCTTTTCCGCGCTTCAGGCCGCACTCAAGCGCGGCCATGGCGAGCAGGGCGGCCTCTATCTCGATTTCCATGCTTTCGACTTGCTCGAGCTCGACGGGGAGGACCTGACGCCGCTCGGCAATCTTGAGCGCAAGGAGCGGCTTGCCGGCCTGCTGTCCCGCGCAAGGCCGCCGATCCGGGTGGCGGACCACGTCATTGGCGCGGGGGAAAAGCTGTTCCAGGCCATGTGCGGCGCTCAGCAGGAAGGGATCATCAGCAAGCGCGCCGAAGCCCCGTACAGGGGCAGGCGCGGCCACAACTGGCTCAAGGTCAAATGCACTCTCCGGCAGGAGTTCCTGATCGTCGGCTGGCAGCCGAGCACGGCACGCGGCAGGCCGTTTTCCTCGATCCTTCTCGCCCAGCACGAGGACGGAAGGCTCGTCTACAAGGGCAAGGTGGGAACCGGCTTCAACGGCAGGCTGCTGGAGGAGCTCGAGCGCAAGTTCGCGTCCCGCGCGCGCAAGAGCGCGACGGTCGAGGCGCCGAAGGCGGAAACGCGCGGTGCCCACTGGATTCGGCCCGACCTGGTGGCGGAAGTCGCCTTCACCGAATTTACCGCCGAGGGAAGGGTCCGCCACGGCTCGTTCCAGGGTCTGCGCGACGACAAGCCAGCCGCGGAGGTCCGACCCGAACGTGCCGAGGACGCGCAGGCAGACGAACGGGCGGAGACTGTCCGCATCAGCAACCGGGATCGCGTCGTATTTCCCGACGTCGGCCTTACCAAGGGCGACCTCGCGGACTACTACGAGGCGATTGCGCCGGTGATGATGCCGCACCTTTCAAGGCGGCCGATCAGCCTGGTGCGCTGCCCGCAGGGGCGCGCGAAGAAGTGCTTCTTCCAGAAGCACGACAGCGGCAGCTTCGGCGACAGGGTCAAGCACGTCGCCATCCGCGAGAAGTCCGGCAAGGCAGAGCAATACATCTACGTCGACAGCGCCGAGGGTCTGCTCGATTGCGTGCAGATGGGTACGATCGAATTCCATGGGTGGGATTGCCATACCGCCAATGTCGAGCAGCCCGACCGGATGATATTCGATCTCGACCCGGATGTCGGCCTCGATTTCGGCGAAGTGAAGCGGGCGGCGCGCGACCTGCAGAAGCATCTTTCGGACATGGGCCTGGTCAGCTTTGCGATGCTTTCCGGCGGCAAGGGCGTGCACGTGGTGATCCCGCTGCGCCCCGGGCACGACTGGGAAACGCACAAGGACTTCTCCCGCCGCTTCGCCGAGGCCTTGAGCACGGCCGAGCCCGACCGTTTCGTGGCCACCATGTCGAAATCCAAGCGAACGGGCCGGATCTTTATCGACTGGCTGCGCAACCAGCGCGGAGCGACCGCGGTGGTGCCTTATTCCGCCCGCGCGCGGCCCGGTGCGCCCGTGGCGGTGCCGATCACCTGGGCGGAACTGACCGGGCTCGATACGCCCGCGGCCTATTCGATTCGCGATGCGGAGAAGCTGCTGAGGCGGGCGGGGAGTGCCGGGCTAAAGGGCTGGGGATTTGCCGATCAATCCCTGCCGGAAATCTGACACCGGCACTCTCCTGTCGCAAATTCGTGTTACATTCAATGCGGTTATGTGCTATTGTGCGCCGCACAAGGGGCTTTCCCGGGATAGTCGTGCCTCCAACGGGGTATTGTCTGGAGGCTCGGAGCAGGCATATTTTTGTACGCCTCGGCCGAGGCGCCAGGTGACAGCTGCTGGAGGTGCGTCCCGTGAGCGGTCTGTTTTCGATCCAGTGGAACGGCTCGATCCCGGCTCCGGCCGGGCAGGCAGAACGAGGGCGGCTGGTGCCGCCCGGGGACGACTTGTGACCTTGCATTTCCCCACGCTGGCGACGCTGTGGGGTGCTGACGATACAGTGCTGACGGATGCATTGCAGAAGCGCGTGCGGGTGCTGGAACCTAAACAGGACATCATCCGCGAAGGAGAACAGCCGGGAACGGTCAATGTCATCCTTGAAGGCTGGGCGCAGCGGTACAAGCAGCTTGTCGACGGGCGTCGGCAGATCCTTTCTTTCGTCATCGCGGGTGACCTGTGCCACAGCAACTTCGCGCTCGGTGCGATGGATCATTCGCTTGCAGCCGTCACCCGCGTGAAGATCGGCGCTATTTCGCGCTTTGAATTCAAGGATATTGTCGATCGTTCGCCGCAACTTGCGCAGGCATTGTGGCGCAGCGAACTCCTGACCGCCGCGATGCAGCGGGAATGGACCATCAGCGTCGGCCGGCGCACCGCCCACGAACGCGTCGCGCATCTGTTCTGCGAGATATTCGTTCGCCTGAGGGCGATCGGCGCCACAGAGGACAACGCCTGCGAGTTTCCGCTACGGCAGCTGGAAATCGCGGAAGCGACCGGGCTGACGCAGGTTCATGTCAACCGCACGATCCAGGACCTGCGGCGCGACCAGCTCATAGAGCTGCACCACAGGCGGCTCGTCGTCCTTGATCTGGAGCGGCTGATGTCGGTGGCGCTGTTCAACCCCGCGTACCTGCATCTTGAACGGCCAGCGGCGCCGGGCGGTCACCAGCAGAAGGCTGGATAAGAAGCGTTCACGAGGATGCCAGGAGCTTCGTGGGTCGGATCAATCGGCTACGCGGATGCAGAAGGCGTAAGCGCTTGAAAAAATGGTCGGGGAGACAGGAGGTCCGATAGTACGTAGCAGTGCAGCTACTAACTCTATAAGAACCTAGGGACTGACGGTTTTCTGCCAAAGCAAGGCGTGGCATGCAACGCGCCTATGCTACGTTATACCTTCCTTTGGGGGCCGCTGTGAGCCTCGTACCATTCCTCCAGAAGCGTCGGGGGTCCAAGAACTATTACGCCCGAATGATGGTGCCGGCGGCGCTAAGAAAGCCCATGGACTGAGGTGGTGCCGGAAATCTGGACAGGATGCTAAGCTAATCCCGACCTGATGGAATGGTACGGGAATGAAGACGACGAGGAAACGCTACAGCGCGGATTTCAAGGCTAAGGTGGCGTTGGAGGCGATCCGGGGCGACC
>DATEJH010000029.1:0-3764 GCA_035278205.1 Novosphingobium sp.
GGCGTCACGCCCTGGACAAGAGGCCGAGGGGTTCGATCATGCGGGGGCGGCACGTCGAACCCCTCGACCGCCGGCGCTTTGGCACCGGCAATGGCCTCGCGCGCCGTGGAGGGGAGGACCGGCGGCGAGGCAACTTGCGTATCGAGGGCGGGAGGAGTGGCGAGTGAAAAGGGCGAGGCTTCAGGTACGGCATCGGATGCTCCGCGCGCCGGCTCGGACTCCTCGATCATGTTTGACGGCGTATCATCGGCAATGGCCTCCGTCCTTTGCTGCGCCGATTTGAGCTTTCGCCGCAGCTCGCGCATGAGCGGCGGTGCGGCATCGTCGCCGGGCCTGCGCCGCAGCTCGGCCGCCCAGCGCGGATTTTCGATGACGGCCCAGGCGACGGCTTCGTCGTGCAGCGTTCCCGCCTCATCGACATGCGCCGGAAACACGATCTTGAGCGTGCGCTCGGACGTACGCGACGTATCGCCTGCGGCGACCCCAGCTCGCACTCGGGCCAGCTCGGTAGACGCTGCCGCGCTATCGATTTCGGTGGTGGCACGCGCATCGATCACGTGGGAGGGGGCGCAGTCGCCCTTGGGCGCACGGCAGGTGAAATCGCCTTTGACGTTGGTGCCGAAGGTGGCGCAGCCGCTCACCAGGGCAGCGAGGCAGACGCACGCGGCTAGGCGCATGGGATTAGCCATGGGTTTTGTCCTTTCCGGAATCGGGGGTGGGGGCGCCGGAGAGGAAGGCGCGCAGTGCCGCCGCCGGACGGAAGCCTTCGAGGACCGCGCCATCGGATGGGCGGACAATGACCGGCGTGCCGCCAAAGCCGTTCGCCTTCGCGAAAGCTTCGTTGGCGTCGAGGCCGCTGGTATCGCACGGCTTGGGATTGGCGAGCGCCAGCCCCGAATAGGCCATATGGAGCGCAATTTCCGGCCGGGCCGCGCAGATCACGCGCTCGGAGTCCTTGCGGCTTTCCGCCCCGAAGATCGAAATCGGTCGTTCCTCGACCCGGGCGCCGATTGCCTTCAATTCAGCTTCGAGCTTCTTGCAGTAGCCGCAGTGGAAATCGGAAAAGACGACCACCCTCGGACCATTGGCCGGTCCCCAGGAAATCGCGCCGCTGGCAGGAAGTTGGCCAAGCGAAACGCGCGCCGGAACGCTCGCGCGCTGCGGGGGCGGGGCATCCTCCTCGCCCGAACGCCGGGCTGCGCCTGCTGCGAGGAGGTCGGGATTAAGCGCCAGCAGACGGGCAGCCGTCAGGTCCTGGCGCGCCTCCATGTCGTAGACCCGCCCAATGACCAGATATTTGGCCGCGCGGTCGACGTAGAAGAGCGTCGACTTCGAGGCGACCTCGCACAGGCCGCCAAGCCCATTGCAGGTGACGGCGTCGATCGGCGTCTTGGGAAGGCGCAGCTTGAGCGCTGCGCGCACCTTGGCGGTATCGGGTCCGCTGGCAGGGGAGGCGAGACTGGCCACGCCCCAGCCGGTGGCGGCGGACAGGGTGATCAGAGCGGCAATGCCTGCCGCGGGACGAAGCCAGCGGCTTCGCCCTTGCTTGGGGGCTTCAATCATCGGGAGTTCCTCACGTAAACGCCGTCGAGAAAGACGATTTCGACATCGATGCCGGTCGGCATCTCGACCACGGGCTGGTACTGTTCGGCGCGTTCGATCAGGTATTTGCTGACCGTGTCGGCGGCATCTGCCGCGCCCTGGCCGAACCCTCCGCCGACAATGTCGCCGGCGGAGAGTTTTGACCGGCTGCCGTCGGGATTGGTGCGGGTCGCGGAGAAGGTCGAATTGGCGTTGGCGGAAAAACCGCGCCCGAACCCGCCGACGATCCCGGCGAGCAGCGCCTGTGTCACGAGATTGCCCTCGCGGCTCACGACACGCCCGCGCACCCCGGACTTGCCGGCAAAGCTGATGAAGCCTTTGACCTCGCTCACTGCGACGCGCCCGCCAGGCTGATCGCAGGTCATGCGGGCGAGCTTGACGTAGACCTTCTCCGACGAGAGATCCCCGCGCGCCGCGCCGTTGACCACGCAGCCCTGGATCCGGGTTGTCAGTACCTTGCCGTTTTGCAGGACCGATCGCGCCGGCCCGGTGATCCTCAAGACCACCGGAAGGGGATCGGTCTGGCTTGCAACCCCAGCGGAGGCATCGACGCCGACAATCACGCGTGCCGATGCGTAGGAGTTCGGCGGCAGATAGTCGGGCGAGTCCTCGACCACAACCGGCGGCGCCTCTGGTCTGGTTGCTTTCAGGCCGCCGGTGTTCGCCTTTTCCGAAGCAAAGCTCATCAGCTTCACTTCGCCGGGGGCAGGGACGGTCGTCTCCCCGCCAGTCACGGCGCCTGCGCCGGCCTGCGGCGTGGGTACGGTGCGGCCACGCGCGTCATACCCACCCGCCTGCGGCCCGTATGCCGGTGCGGTGGAGGACGGTGCCGGGGCGGAACCTTGCGCGGCAAGCCGGGATTTGAGGTCCGCATTCTCGGCCGAGATCGCGTCGATCGCGGCCTGACCATCGACCCGCATGGCCTGGTTCTCCGCTTTGAGAGCAGCGAGCTGGGCCTCAACCTCGTTTCGCGGGACAGCCGCGTCCTTGAGCGCCTTCTGCTCGCGCGTCACCGCGTCGAGGCGGTTTCCATAGGTGGCGACAAATTCGCGCTGCGAGAGATCGCGGTTGACGAGCCCGGCCGTGTCGATGGTACGGGCCGCGTCGGGATCGTTCGACTTCGCCTTGTCGTCACCACCCAAGATGAGCCAACTGCCGCCGGCCAGGGCAATCGCGGCGATGGAGGCGAGAAGCAGCTTCTGGCGTTTGGCGGTTCGGGCGTTGAGACCGGCCGCTTCCGACGGCGAAGCCGGTTCTGCCTGCAGGGGAGGCTGAAGGTCGTGCGTGTCAGTCATGGCTGCTCTCCCCGTTCATGCCGACCACGAAGGCGGTCGTGCTGGAGCCGGGGTCGAGCGCCGGATTGGCGATCGAGACGGCGAGGCTGTCCTTCGGCGCAAGGTCGCGCTCGGAGAGGTTCAGCCGTTTGGATCCGCGGTTGGTGACCCGGATGACCTTCCCGGCGAGGCTGGCGCCCCGATAGTCGGCGACGAGCTGGACCTCGATGTCGCCGATGCGGGCGGGCACGGCCGAGGACTGCCGTACCTCGAAGCCTTCGATGGTCCGATCGTTGGCCATCGCCTGGACGAGGCGAACCGCGCTCGTGGCGAGCGGGGTCTCGGCTTCCCAGCGGGCCGCGTCATTCTTGGCGATTGACGGATTGGTGATGAAAACCTGAGCCGCAGGGATGCTCTCGACCTGGCAGGCAATCTTGTAGACGAAACCCTTCTTGGTCGTGGCGAAGAAGCTGATGCTCCTCGCCGCATAGGTTTCGGGGACGGACACGTAGATGTCGCCGCGCAGCGGTTCGTTGGTGACCGCGAAGTCGTTGTACGGTGTGCCCGTCGATATCTTCGACACGCTGGCGAACTGATCGTCGACCAGGGCGAAGCGCGTGAGTTCGCGGGCCGAGACCACGCACTCGATGCCAGCGCCATCGGCGGCTTGCTTGAACTGGTCGGCGAAGGCCGGCCCGGCAACGCATGCTGCGATCGCCGCAAGGCCATGAAGGGCGGCTCGCGCACGCCTCTGGGTTCGGTAAGCCATCACTGGGCCTCCTTGGCTTTGTCTTGGTTGGGGAGTTGGACGAAACCCGACAGCGCGAGGCGCAGTCCCCGGTAGGTCCAGTTGAAGCGGAAGCGGCGCTCGTCGCTGGCGATGACCTG
>DATEJH010000030.1:0-44355 GCA_035278205.1 Novosphingobium sp.
GACATAATGAGGGAACTCACGGCATCGAACAATGAGATCCCCAAGCAGAAATTCGATCTGAGCATACGAGTTGGCGATCCAACCTCTGAGGAGAGTTCCCTCCTCGATTATCGCTCTCCATTCGGCCTCATCCATGTCCACTCCTTCCGCCGACCGCTCTGGCAGACATCGTCAGCAGATAATCGACGCCCCCATCGGGTGGTAACACTCGGAGCATCCATTTTTGAAGCGTGCTTTTGCTGGGAGTCACCTTTCGAGTTGAATGAACAAACGGACGGTTTCAGGAGAATGTTCGGAGGCCGGGAATGACAGCAATGTTGCGCAGAGCTGCCCCCTGCGACCCAACACCAACCCTACCACGCCTGGCCACCCAGTCCTTCAGCGCCTCATCTATCCGCCACTGCCAGCCCGGCCCGCCGGCCCGAAAGTGCGCAATCACCTCAGGTGAAAGCCGGATCGTCGTGCTGACCTTCGTAGGAGCCTTCTGCCGCCCCCGACCCCGCATCTTGGCCGCAAGCTGGGGAAAGCATCGGCGAAGGGCACTGCGCCGCGAATTTGCTCTTCCGTCAGCTCGGGGTTGTCGCTGACCGCATCCATGTCGGTCTTGGTGTATTTCCGCTTCGTCATTTCAGCATCTTCCTTTCCCACTGCTCGCAGGTCGGGCCGAGACGATCGAGACACCCTCTGTGCCGAGAACGGCGAAGATCACGACGATGATCCCGTCCAGTTCCCCGATCGCAAAATATCGACCCGGCCTCACCCGTGGATAGTGCGATCCGGAAAACCCGCACGCTCGATGAGCCAATATGAGCGGAGCCAAAACCACTTTCCTACACCCGCACGAACATGCAATAGCCCCCTCGCTCTTTCACACCGTCCAAACTGCTGGAATCACGTGGAAATCCCCGCGCGTACATTAAACTCTACATGATCGACATGGCCGAAGTTCGCGAAATTCCGCGGTCCCGAAACCTCCGCCGCAAGTTACAATTCTGACACAAGTTCAGTACCCGTTCAGTCCCTCTCTGCGAGGTTAACCGTCCAACGTGCCCGCCGAAACCGCCGTCACCGGTTGGCCACTCGAAGGGAAACACGAAGAAATGAAAGTTGGACTGAAATCCCTGGCGGTAAAACTCGGGCTCGGCTCCGCGCTGGCCGCAGTTGCGCTGTCGGCGGCCACTCCGGCGGAGGCGCGGCGCTATCATGATGGCGATGACGATGCCGCGATCGCCATCGGCGCCGGTATCATCGGCCTCGCCATCGGCGCTGCCATCGCCGACCGCGATGACGACCGCTACTACGACCAGCGCTACTACCACTCCCGCCGTTATGTGACGGTGCGCGGATATCCCGACTATTACTACTATTACGACGGCTATCCGAACCGGTACTACCGAGACCGGTACTATGATCGCGATTATGGCCGCTACTGGCGCCATCACCGCAATTGGGACCGCAATCGCGACTGGCGGCGCGACCGCTGGGACGACCGCCGCGACCATTGGCGCGATCGGCGGGACTGGCGGGACCGCCGCGATTACCGGCGCGACCATCGCCGGTGGCATGACCGGAACAACTGGCGGCGCGACTGGCGCCACTGATTGATCCGCAGTCCGGCAGGCGGTCGCCAGGCGTTGCGTTCTTGCACACCTGAACGACAATCGTTCCGGCCGCACGGCAGGCTGGCCGCTCCCTCTCGCCAAGTGCGGCGGGGGCGGCTATGGCGCGGCCCACCATGGAAACCGCCGACCTGCGCATCGCCCTTTTTTCGGGCAACTACAATTACGTTCGCGACGGAGCAAATCAGGCGCTGAACCGGCTGGCGGAATACCTCCTTCGGCAAGGCGCGCGTGTTCGGGTCTACGCACCGGTCGTCGCCAGGCCCGCATTCGAGCCGACCGGCGATCTGGTCGGCGTGCGCTCCATGCCGATTCCGTCGCGCTCGGAATATCGCATTCCCCTCTCGATCTCCCGCCAGGCCAGGCGCGACCTCAAGGCCTTCGCTCCCAATATCGTCCATGTCTCCTCGCCCGATCCGGTCGGTCATCAGGCGGTCACCTGGGCGCGGGGGCGCGGCCTGCCGGTGCTCGCTTCCGTGCATACGCGGTTCGAAACCTACCTGCGTTATTACAACATGGCCTGGGGCGAGGCAGTGGTCGAGGCGATCCTGCGCCGCTTCTACCGCCGCTGCGATGCGCTGGTCGCCCCATCCGAATCGATGGCGCAGCTCCTGCGCGACCAGCGCATGAACTACGACATCTCGATCTGGTCGCGCGGCGTCGACAGGGAAGTCTTCAATCCCGCCCGCCGCGACCTCGAATGGCGCCGCGCCCGCGGCATCGCCGATGACGAGGTCGCGATCGGCTTCCTCGGCCGGCTCGTCATGGAAAAGGGCCTCGACGTCTTTTCCGACACGCTGGACGATCTGAGGCGCGGCGGCGTGAAGTACAAGGTTCTCGTCATCGGGGAGGGTCCCGCGCGCGAATGGTTCGAGGCGCGCCTGCCCGATGGCGCCTTCGTCGGCTTCCAGCAGGGCGCCGATCTCGGCCGCGCCGTCGCCTGCATGGACGTGCTGTTCAACCCCTCCGTCACCGAGACTTTCGGTAATGTCACGCTGGAAGCCATGGCCTGCGGCCTGCCCGTCGTCGCTGCCGCCGCTACGGGGAGCCAGAGCCTGGTGGACGAGGGCAGGTCCGGCCGCCTTCTGCCTCCCGGCGCGATCCGGCAGTTCGCCGAGGCGCTCAAGGCATATATCGAAGACCCGGCCCTTCGAGCCATGCACGGCAAGGCCGGCGAAGAGCGGGCGTGCGAGTTCAGCTGGGACCGGATCAACCAGGCCGTGGCCGATACTTACGTGCGCCTGGTCCGCCAGAGGTTGGGCAGCAGGGCCTGACGGCTCAGCTCAGCGCAGCACGCCTTTCGCGCGCATCCGGATCGAAAACCAGAGCAAGGCGGCGGCGACGATCCAGACGACACCGGTGATCGCCAGGTTCACGCCAGAGAACATCACCGTCGAAGCACCGGATATCGCCTGATTGATGGTGCTCAGTCCCAGGCCGGCCAGCGAAGCGGCGAAGGCTGTCGCGGCCCACCCGGAACGTACAAGAAGCAGCGCCGAACCCAAAAGCGCACCCCACACGCCCAGCGCCCATGCCGCGATTGCCCAGACTGGCATGGAATCGAGATAGTCGATCGTTTCCGGCTGAAGTTGCGCGATGTAGTCCGGATTGCGCGTGACCGTCATCGTAAAGTCGAGGCACCCGAAGGCATTCCACAGCAACGACAGTACCGCAATGCCCCAGAACCAGGCGGGCGCCCTCACAGTGGCGGCTCCGATCATGGCATCCTCTCCGTTCGTTGTCCCGCGGAAATTTATCGCGCGATCGCGGCGGATGCAATTGAACCGGTCCATCGCTAGATAGGGCACATGGCCGACCTGTTTGCCGACGACATACCCGCCACCCCTCCCGATGAGCCGCGCGCGGATGCGCCGCTTGCCGATCGCCTGCGGCCGCGCAGCCTGGCCGAGGTCGTCGGGCAGGAGCACCTGACCGGCCCCGAAGGCGCAATCGGCCGCATGGTTGCTGCCGGACGCCTCTCGTCGATGATCCTCTGGGGCCCGCCAGGAACGGGTAAGACCAGCATCGCCCGTTTGCTGGCCGATGCCGTGGGCATGCGCTTTGCAGCGGTATCGGCCGTGTTCTCGGGCGTCGCCGACCTCAAGAAGGCCTTCGCAGAGGCCGAGACCATGGCCAAGGCTGGCCGGCGCACGCTGCTTTTCGTGGACGAGATCCACCGTTTCAACCGTGCCCAGCAGGACGGCTTCCTGCCTTTCGTCGAGCGTGGGACGGTCACCCTCGTCGGCGCAACGACCGAGAACCCGAGCTTCGAGCTCAACGCCGCGCTTCTCAGCCGCGCGCAGGTGCTGATCCTGCATCGCCTTGATGCCAAAGCTCTGGGCGCGCTGCTCGACAAGGCAGAGGCATTCGAAGGGCCCCTGCCCCTCACCCCCGAAGCTCGCGACGCCCTGGTCGCCTCGGCGGACGGGGACGGGCGTTTCCTGCTCAATCAGGCAGAAACGCTGTACGCCGCGAAAATCCCCGAGGCGCTCGACCCGGCAGGGCTCGGCCAATTCCTCCAGCGTCGCGTCGCCGTCTACGACAAGGATCGCGACGGGCATTACAATCTGATCTCGGCACTACACAAATCGCTGCGCGGCTCCGATCCCCAGGCCGCGCTCTATTATCTCGCGCGCATGCTGACGGCCGGCGAGGAACCGCTCTATGTGCTGCGCCGCCTGGTACGCTTCGCCTCGGAGGACGTGGGGCTCGCCGATCCGCAGGCACTGGTCCAGTGCCTCGCCGCCAAGGATGCCTACGAGTTCCTGGGCTCTCCGGAAGGCGAGTTGGCGATCGTGCAGGCCTGTCTCTATCTTGCCACGGCGCCCAAGTCGAATGCGGCCTACGTAGCGCAGAAAGCCTCCTTTGCCTCCGCGCGGGAGACCGGGTCTCTCAGCCCGCCCGCGAACATCCTGAACGCGCCCACCAGGCTGATGAAGGATATCGGCTACGGCAAGGACTATGCCTACGATCACGACGCGCCGGACGGGTTTTCCGGCGATGACTACTGGCCCGAGGGGATGGAACCGCAGGCCTACTACCGGCCGGTCGAGCGCGGTTTCGAACGGGAGGTGCTGAAACGCATCGAGTGGTGGGAACGCAAGCGCGCCGAGCGGCAAGGGTCGTGATCGCTCCCCGTTTCAGGCACTTCATGGCGGTCGACTGGTCCGGCGCAGTCGGCGCGCGGCAGAAAGGCATCGCCATCGCCCTGTGCGGGCTCGACGGTGCCGCGCCGCGCGTCCTGCGCCCCGACGGCCACGCCCTATGGTCGCGAGAGGACGTGCTCGACCTCATTGTCAGCGCTCTGCCCGAAGACACTCTGGTGGGGCTCGACCTTGGCATCTCACTGCCCTTCGCCGATGCTGGCGCGTTCTTTCCCGGATGGAACGAAAGCCCTGGGGACGCCCGCAGCCTCTGGGCGATGATCGAAGCGATCTGCGCAGACGATCCGAACCTCGAAGCCGGCGGTTTCGTGGACCATCCTGTGGTCAGCACATACTTTCGCCGACATGGCGGGCGCGAGGGCGCGCAATTCCACCTCCCGGGCGCCGCCCATCGACGCGGACGCATGCGAGTGACCGAGGAAGCGCAGGCGCGCGCCGGGTGCAAGCCCTACTCGAATTTCAACCTGGTCGGCGCCGCGCAGGTCGGCAAATCGAGCCTGACGGGCATGCGGGTGTTGCATCGTATTGACAGCCGCGTACCGGTCTGGCCGGTCGATCCCCTGCCTCAACAGGGCTCAGTCGTGGTCGAAATCTACACCGCGCTTGCCGCCATCGCCGCCGGACGCAAGCCAAGCCGTACCAAGATGACTTCGCACGAAGCGCTGTCCGAAGCGCTCACCGCGCTTGGTTCCCCGCCCGTCCCCGGCTCTGGCCCGATGGACGACCACACCGCGGATGCGGTGCTCGCTTGTGCATGGCTGCGCACCGCGGCCCCGCGCGAAGATCTCTGGCAACCGGCTGATCTGACGGGAGAACTCGCCCGAACGGAGGGCTGGACCTTCGGCGCGCCATAGCGCACAAACGGCCTATCGAGAGGCGCCCCTGGTCAGGGCCCCGCTCCACCACACCGATAGGGACACCATCGATCTCATGAAAAACAAACTGCTGGCAGGACTGGCCTGCCTCTGGCTGGGAGCCTCTGCGGCTGCAGCCCCTCCCTCGACGCAAGCGGCTTGGCCGATCGCCGCCGAGGCCCCGCAGAGCCAATGGAAGGCTTTCGTCCAGAAGACCATCCAGGAATGGATGACGGAGGACCCCTATTTCGCTGTCTATCAAGGCGCCCATCAGTTCGACGGGCGGCTGCCCGACTGGAGCGAAGCGGGCCTGAAGCGCCGCACCGCCTTCATGCACTCGGTGATCGACAAGGCCAGCGCGTTCACCGACCTGTCCGAGGCAGACCGTTTCGAGCGCGACTACCTCGTTCAGGTCGCCAAGGGTCAGCTCTTCTGGATCGAAGGCGCCGATCAGCCGCACACCAATCCGTCCTGGTACATCAATGGCGGGCTCGATCCCAACGTCTATGTCAGCCGAAACTACGCGGACAAGGCGACCCGCATGAAGGCGATGATATCGTTCTTCAAGGCCGTCCCCATTGCCGCGAAGAACATCCGCGCCAATCTCAAGCCAGCGATGCCTGCGAGCTTCATCAAGCTCGGCGTGGCGGGATTCGGCGGCTTTGCCGAATACTACCGCGGCGACGCCCGCGCCGCTTTTGCCGATGTGAAGGATCCCGCGCTGCAGGCCCAGTTCAAGGCCGCGTCCGAGGCGGCCGGCGCCTCGATGCAGAGCCTTGCCGACTGGCTATCGAAGGCCACTCCCACACAGGATTATGCGCTCGGTGCGGAGGGTTTCTCGCGCATGCTGGCGGCGACCGAGGCTGTCGATACCCCCCTCGACGAGCTGGAAGCGGTCGGCCGCGCCGATCTCAGGCGCAACCAGGAAGCGCTGAAGATAGCCTGCGGCGTCTATGCGCCCGGCGCGGACATCCAGGGCTGCTTCGACAAGATGCGCGCGGACAAGCCCGCAGGGGGGCCGGTTGTCGCGGCCCGCAGGCAGATTCCCGAACTTGCGGCATTCGTGCGCGGGCATGACCTTGTCACGATCCCTGGCACCGAGCAGGCTCTGGTTGAGGAAAGTCCGCCCTACAACCGGCAGAACTCGGCCTATATCGACCCGCCCGGTCCGCTCGAGAAGGGCGTGCCGTCGATCTACTACATCTCGCCCCCCGATCCCGCCTGGCCGGAGCAAAAGCAGCAGGATTACATACCGGGCAGGAATGACCTCCTGTTCACGTCCGTGCACGAAGTCATGCCGGGGCATTTCCTGCAATTCCTCCATTCCAACCGCTCGCCCTCATGGGTGGGCCGCCTCTGGGTCGGCTACGGCTTCGCGGAAGGGTGGGCCCACTATGCAGAGGAAATGATGTGGGAGGCAGGGCTCGGGAACGGCGACGCAGGCGTCCATGTCGGTCAACTCTCGAACGCCCTGCTGCGGGACTGCCGCTTCCTTTCGGCGATCGGCCTTCACGCCCGCGGCATGACCGAAGAACAGTCCAAGCGCATGTTCATGGATGAGTGCTATCAGGACGAAGGCACCGCCGATCAACAAGCCGCGAGGGGCACCTACGACCCGGCCTATCTCAATTATACGCTGGGCAAGCTCATGATCCGCAAACTGCGCCAGGACTGGACAGCCTCCCGTGGCGGCAGGGCGGCGTGGAAGCAGTTCCACGACACGTTCCTGAGCTACGGCGGCCCGCCGATCCCGCTAGTCCGTCAGGCGATGATGAAGGAGAATGCGCCGCAGGGGATGTTCTGATCGAAACCGAAATCGGCGGGCAAACTGCGATTTCATCTGGACCGGCGCCCTCGCCACGCGGTAAGGGCGCCGAACTCATAGCGCGGCCGCGTTTGCGCAGCCGTCCGGGCCGGCTTAGCTCAGTTGGTAGAGCACCTGATTTGTAATCAGGGGGTCAGGGGTTCGAAGCCTCTAGCCGGCACCATTTTTCAATATGTTAAGTGGAGTTATTGCGCGATTCCACGCTGTCTAACATTCTATCTAACCTGAGCTGGTCCATTATAGCATGCGGGTTTGCCGAGGCGCGGGGATGTGTTGCACGACGCGCTCCACAACGTACTCCGTCTTCAGCCCATTCGATCCGAGCCACTGATCCATCCGGACGTCGCAGACCAAATAGTCGTCCTTTCGAAAGGCCTCCTCCGAGTTGCCAATCCGTGCCCAGAACGCTTGGTCCGCGATTTCAGCTTGGATGGCCTGCGAGCCGCTGGACAGTCGCCACTTTCTCCCTTCGTCGAAGTAGAGCCGCTTGATCTGATAGGTAGCCTGAAATCGGCTTTGAGAAGTCGGAGCTATACCCGCCGTTGCTTTGAAAGCTTGAGCCTCGTCGGCGACAATCCGCTCCGTCTGCTCGCCTGCACCTCCTTCGAACTTGATGGCGTCCACGCCTTCCTCGCGCAGAGGTTCGGTGAATCGCTCGAGAGGTTGCCGCACCTGCGGGTCGTCGACCAGCTTAGCGACAGCTTGCGGCACGACGAAGGCGTCCCCATCGCCCGTTTCAAGTTTGATGTTCCCGTCTTCCAGAACGACCTTGCTGGCGACCTTTCGCCCCCTGAGCCAGCGCACAGCTTTGATGACGCTGCCAGAGACCGTGCCTGTAAATCCGAGGAAACCCAGAAGCGCCCCGGTGTGGCCTGCGCGTCGTCGGAGAGAAGCCACGACTTCGCTACGTCCCATGCGGAGTTGATGTCCACGACAATGCCGACGTCAAAACTGCCGCGGCGGATATCGGATTTAACGCGAACGCGTATCCTGTCTGGCTCTCCCGTGAGGATGCTGTCAGCGTTTTCGATGAGCTTGCCAAGAGCCAGAAGGGATGGGGCAAGCTGCCCCACATCCATCTCGCCATCCTCGATCGCCGGGCCATCAAAAACGACGCGCATGTGCGAACTCGACACTAGGCCCCCCTTTGCCTTTCGCCAGCCATATTCCGCATGGAGTTTCAACGCCAAGTAAAAAGGCACCCGGAACCGTGACGCGATGCCAGTTGCGTCCGGGACGTCGACCCGCTGCGTCACGCTTCAACGGCGACACGGTCCATAGACGGGCTATCAAACTGCGTAGAACAGATTTGATGTCTATTGTTTCAGTTGAGTTTAAGCGAACACGCGCAGGCAAGGGAGTGCAGAAGTATGACTATCGGCCGTGCGCCGCATGAATCTTCCGGGTCGTGCCGCCCCTGCTCGCGCGCTTTCAAAATAGGAAGCGTCGTTCCTTACGGCATCGCGCCTGTCTGTTTCGGGCGTTACGTCGTGCGGTAATTTCGATTGCCGTGCGCGTAGGCCGCATCGCTCAGTTCCAAGTGACGGAAAAGACGCGGCTCCAGCCGAACTGACCCCGTCACCTTCCCTTTCCATTACTCCCTCTCACAGGCCAACCGGACAACTGGAGGCATCGTGTCAAAATCACAGGACAAATACGATGATCTCCCATTCAGTTCTTCTTTCCGGCGTTGCGTCGCTGACTCTTGCTGCGGCGTCTGCTCACGCCGCGGATGGTTCCGCTGATACAGCCGCGGTGGACCAGACCTCCGTCGGCACCGGCGCCGATGACACGAGGGGGGACATCGTCGTCACCGCTCGTCACCGCGTCGAATCAAGCCAGAATGTGCCGCTCGCGATTTCCGTGGTCGGTGGCGAACACATCGATTCCACAGGGTCCTTCAACGTTGGGCGCCTGCAACAGTTGACGCCGACACTGCAGTTCTATTCTTCGAATCCCCGAAACACCGCGGTCAACATTCGCGGTATTGGCGTCCCCTTCGGCCTGACGAACGATGGTATCGAGCAGGGCGTGGGCATTTACGTCGACGACGTCTACAACGCCCGCGTCGCTTCGGCGACGTTCGATTTCCTCGATGTTGCACAGATCGAGGTTCTGCGCGGACCCCAGGGTACGCTCTACGGCAAGAACACCACCGCCGGCGCCATCAACATCACGACGCGGCAGCCCACTTTCGATTTCGAAGGCCGGGCCGAGGTGTCGATCGGCAACTACGCGTTCAAGCAGGCCAAGGCGGCGGTTTCGGGGCCTATCTACGACACTCTGGCTGCGCGTCTCGCAATTTCGTCCACCAGCCGGCGCGGCACCATCTACAATGTCACGAGCGATCGCTGGATCCAGAGCCAGGACAATATCGGGGTGCGCGGGCAATTGTTATGGAAGCCCAGCGAGAGCCTCAGCGTAACGCTCGCCGGTGACTACAGCACGCAGGATGCCGCCTGCTGCGGCTCGGTCTATGTGGGAACAGGGCTTACGCAGCGCGCGCTCAATCGCCAGTACGCCGCGCTTTCCGCTGCACTTGGCTATGCCCCGCCCAGCACCGATCCGTTCGACCGCCGGACCGACCTCGATGCTAACCTCAACGCCGGGAACAAGATCGGCGGCGCTTCGGTGCGGGTGAAGTGGGATATCGGCCCCGGCACCCTGACATCGGTCACCGCCTGGCGTTTCTGGGATTGGCAGCCTGAGAACGACCGCGACTTCACGGGCCTTCCGATCGTCACCAAATCCCAGAATCCTTCGCAGCAGGACCAGTATACCCAGGAACTGCGCTACAACTACAGCAGCAAGGCAATCGATTTCGTCGTCGGCGCTTTCGGCTTCTACCAGCGCATCGACACACAGGGCACCGAGCAGCACGGTGCTGCTTCGAGCCGCTGGAATATCGCGCCGTCCAATCCCCTTTCCGGCGACCCCACCGTGCTGGACGGCCTTACCGCGCGCAACGTGCAGTACCTCAAGAACACCAGTCTCGCCCTGTTCGGGCAGCTTGGCTGGCATGTGACGCCGGAACTCACGCTCCAGCCGGGTGTGCGCCTCAATTATGACAAGAAGGACGGCTTTTATCAGCGCCGCGTCTTCGCCGGCAACGGGACCGAGGTTCTGCTCGACGGTACCACCAACGCGCGCAAGACAGCCCAGCTTGCCATCTTCACGCCGCAGGAAATCTCACCCAGCTTCAGCGACTGGAATTTCAGCTACGACTTCACTGCCAGCTACAAGCTTACATCCGACGTCCTGGTTTACGCTACCTACGCAAAGACCTTCAAATCCGGTGGGATCAATCTGAACGGCGTGCCCACCGACGCCGGGAACAATCCGATCCTGGCAGCGGCGACGGTAAAGCCGGAATCGGTTCACCATTACGAAGCCGGGGTGAAGGCGCAGTTCTGGGATCGCCGCGCAACCCTCAACCTCTCGGCATTCCGCACCGATATCGCGGACTATCAGGCCAATGTTAACAACGGGCAATTCGGCGTTCTTCGCGGCTATCTCGCAAATGCCGAGGCGGTGCGCTCTCAGGGCGTTGAGTGGGATTTTTCCATTCGGCCAAGCGAGCGCTTCAATGCCTATTTGAATGGAGCCTATACCGACGCCACTTACCGCAAGTTCGCCGATGCCCCATGCGCGCCGGAACTGTCGGGGGGCACCACGGCGGGTGCTGGACAGACGCCCGGCGCCCCGGCAACCCCGGGTGGTCTCAGCCCGGCCAATTGCAACATTTCCGGGCAACGCCTCCCGGGCGTGTCGAAATGGTCCTTCTCGTTCGGCGCAGAGGCCAACGCGCCTGCCACGTTGCTCGGCAGGGACGGCGAAGTCTACCTCGGCTACGACGGTTCCTATCGGTCGAAGTTCTCATCCAATCCGTCCCCTTCGGCATATACCTGGGTTGACGGCTACAGTCTGTCCAACTTCCGCCTGGGCTTTCGCACCGAGGGCGGCTTTGACATCTATGGCTGGGTCCGCAACGCATTTGACGAAAACTATTTCGAGCAGCTCTTCGTCGGACCGGGCAATACCGGTCTGATCGCCGGCTTGCCTGGAGATCCGCGGACTTGGGGGTTCACCGTAAAGTCAGAGCTTTGAGCAACTCCGAGGGAGTTGAGGGCACCGCTCTCAACTCCTTTCATCAAGGGCGGGAAAATGACTGTCGTGGAGTGGAGGGCTTTTCCATGGTCCGGTCCCGACACCGGCGAACGGAGAGTAGCTGTCAGGCACCCGACTTTATTGCGTTTTAACAAGAGCAAACATTGACGTCCCTGCCGGTCGTGTGATTGAAGCAAGGAAACTTCTCGCAAGCATCTGAAGGCGAATTTCGTCTTGACCGGAGGGTGGCATGAGGTTGTCCTTTCCCGCTCGGGAAATGCGTCCGGTATTGCTGATCCTGCTGGCTGCAGCACTGCTGCGCCTCATCATGATAGATCAGCCATTCGTTGACGCGGCGAGTTGGAGACAAACCGATACCGCGGGATTTGCGCAGAACTTCTACCAGTTCGGCGGGGACATATTTACCCCGCACATCATCTGGAACGGGCCTGGGCCGAACCCCGCCGGATACGAGTTCCAGACCACAACCTTCATCGCCTCGATTCTCTATCATCTGTTTGGCCAACATGATCTGATCGGCCGGGCGATCTCCATTTTTTTCGGACTATGGACCATTCTCGCCTTGTTCCTGCTCGTAAGCAGGGTCTGGACCAAGCAGGCCGCGCTCTTCAGCGCCCTGGTTCTCGCGGCGATCCCGGGGGAGATCTACGTCGACCGGTCATTCCTCCCGGACCCTGTCATGCTGTCGCTGGTGGTGACAAGCGCCTGGGGCGTAGTGGCTTATCTGCAGACGGGGCGCGCCGCTTTCCTTGCCGTGGCCTGGTTTGCCGGTACGCTGGGCCTGCTCACCAAAGTAGCGGGAGCGATCGTGGCCCTGCCGCTGCTCTATGCCTTGATCGTCTACGAGTTTAAGACGCGCCGGTCGCATTCGGGAAGGGGAGACAGGGGGAGCGTTTCCGACCAGACCGGCGGCACCTTGACGGAACCGCAGCGGGAAAACTTTCCTCCGGAGAGCATCGCCAGGGCCCGCCCGCGGACATTCCTGCTGCCGGTAATCCTTGCCGCCGTGGCAGTCCTTGTGCCGGTTGCAGCCTATTATGTCTGGGCCCTTCATCTGGCGAGCCTGCCACCCCACTACGTCGCGGCTGGTGATTACTGGGTGTGGAAGTTCGGAATCCGCCATTTTCTGGAGAACCGTTACTTCATTCCAGATCTCTCACGGCAACTTGCCTGGTTCTGGACCAGACCACTTGCGCTCGTCGTCGCACTCGGCTTTCTTTCGAAGCCGCTGTTCCCTGGCCGGCTCCCATATTTCTTCCATGCGTGGCTCGTAAGCTTCGGCATCTACTATGTCGTTGCTGCGCGGGGGCTGGTTCACAACCCGACCAATCTGAACCTCATGAACCCTGCCGCTGCGGCGCTCGCGACAAACTTTCTGTTTCGCGTCTGGCAATGGGCGAAGCAGCATAGCCAGCATGCCGGGCGTCCGGCGGTCGCTGCGGTCATGATCGTGCTTTTAGGGCTGTTCGGCAAGGAAGCTTATGGCGGCCTGCACTCGTTTGCCTATTACCCATGGAGCAGGGCTGACTACCATCTCGGCCTCGAGATGCGCAGGCGCGCAGATGCAGGCGATCTCGTTGTCACCTCTGGCTCCATCGAAGCGGATCCGACCGCCATCTACTACAGCAGACATCGCGGCTGGGTGTTCCCTCCGCTACGCGCATGGAGCAACGGCGATTACGAGCCTCTCACAGGAGAGAGAGCCATTGCCCTCCTGGAGGATCTCCGTGGACGCGGCGCCGACTGGTACGGCATCGTCAACTCGCATGAACAAACATTCAGAGAAATTCGCGCCGGATTTCTAGAACACCTCGAACAATTCCCTGCCTACAAGACAGCTGAGTTCACCCTATATGATTTGAACGGGAAAAGGATGCTTCCGAATTCGCGTTGAGCCCCGGCCATTATTGAGCCGACAGACCAGCGAGGCCGACGGGGAGGCTCAGAGGCACGCCCCGGCATCCCCCTGTTGCTCAGCGAAATTCCGGACTGCTGTCATTCACCAGGGTGTAATCGGTGAAGTCCACGATCTTCCCGCCTCTCAATGTGAACACAGCGATGTATTTTCCCGCTATCTTGCGATCCGGTCCCAGGATGATTTCGTCCACCCGCTCGTGCGTCACCACCGGACCGCGCGCCCAGGTCGTTCCTGGCGTGATCGTCATCTTGATGCTGGATGCACCCTGGATCAGGCCCGCAAAGTCGGGCTTTTGATAAGGAGGTGTCTTGCCGATATCGCCGACGGCGAACCTCGCATCGTCCGCAAAGAACGACATTACGCTCGCGCTATCCCTGGCGTTCCATGCCGCAATGAAGGAATCGATCGTCTTTATATTGGCCTTTTCTTCGGCCGTGAGCGGTTGGGTGCGTCGCATTCCAGCGGCGGGCGCGACAGTCGGCGCAGCAGCCAATGCCGCCGCGCCGGTCCCGATGGCAGCCAACGCGCTGCGGCGCGCAACCTTACTGCCCGCGTTTGAATGAGCCATATCCAACCTTCTCCCAGAAACAACTTTCACGCCAGCCGCAACCCAGCCCCTGCCGCTGCTCGCGCCATTCTGCCGGACAGGGTTAATCGATTATCAAAACTGCGAGATTCCAGAACCAATGTCAACCGCACGCCGGAATTCCTCGAGATGCCTGTCGGCGGAACGGGCGTATTCCGAACTTCAGGACCGTCCCCGATGGAGAGGCTGTACTCGCCGCCCCACTCGTTTCTCAAACCAGCCGGCGAATGTGATTGCATAAGAGAAAAATCGATTATATCGCAGGATGGCCTTTCCGATGAAGCGGCCGATCAGCGCGGACAGGGCGCAACATTCTTCAAATGACAGATGCGCCCATCGCTTGAGAGGGCGCCGAGAGGACTTACCGGAAAGGGACGGATATGAAGGTACCTGAGGCGATTGCGGAAATCATGAAGCGCGAGGGGGTGGACCTCCTGTTCGGATATCCCCGCAACGCGGTGCTCGAGGCCGCGGCCGAGGCCGACATCCGCACGATTATCGTCCGTCAGGAGCGAACAGGCGTGCACATGGCCGACGCCTATTCGCGCATGACGCGCGGCAGGAAGATCGGCGCCTTCGCCATGCAGCACGGCCCGGGCGCCGAGAACGCCTATGGCGGGGTGGCGCAGGCCTATTCGGAATCGGTGCCGGTGCTGGTACTGCCGGCCGGCTATGCGCGCCGCCTGGCCCATGTGCCGGACAACTGGAATTCGACGATCCACATGGCCGGAGTCTCCAAGACTGCCGAGCCGATCAACCTGCCCGCGGAGACGCCCGCCATCATGCGCCGCGCCTTCACGGCTCTGCGCAATGGCCGGCTGCGCCCGGCGGTGGTCGAAATTCCCTATGACATCAACGGCGAGGAGGTTGGGGACTTCCACTATGAGCCGGTGATGGCCACACGCTTCGGCCCCGACCCGGAGGCGGTGCGCGCTGCGGCCCGGCTGCTGGTGGATGCCAGACGGCCAGTGATCTACGCCGGCCAGGGCGTGCACTGGTCGGACGCCTATGCGGAACTGCGGGAGCTCGCTGAACTGCTCGCCGCACCGGTCTGCACCAGCCTGGAGGGCAAGAGCGCCTTCGACGAAACCCATCCGCTGGCGCTCGGCTCGGGCGGAGCCGCGATCCCCAGGGCCGTGCGCCATTTTCTCGATGAGTCAGACCTGATCTTCGGTATCGGCTGCAGCTTCTCCTATACTGGTTTCGGCGTTGCCATGCCGGCCGGAAAGACCATCCTGCACGCCACGCTCGATCCCGCGGACCTCAACAAGAATTACCCAACCCAGCATGCGCTGATCGGCGATGCCAGGCTCACGCTGGCCGCGCTTGTGTCCGCTTGCCGCGAGCTGATCTCCTCCCCGCGCGATCCGTCCGAAGTCGCCGCCGAGATCAAGGCGGTGGAGGCGGAATGGCTCGAGGAGTGGATGCCGCTCCTGACGTCGAACGACGCGCCGCTCAGCCCCTATCGCGTGCTCTGGAACCTGCAGCACACGGTCGACATGGACAACGTCGTCATTACCCACGATGCGGGCAGCCCGCGGGACCAGCTTAGCCCGTTCTGGAAATCGACCGCACCGCTCAGCTTCATCGGCTGGGGCAAGACCACACAGCTCGGCTATGGGCTGGGCCTTGCCATGGGCGCCAAGCTCGCCTGCCCCGACAAGCTGTGCATCAACGTCTGGGGCGATGCGGCCATCGGCTTTACCGGCATGGACTTCGAGACTGCAGCGCGCGAGCGCATCCCGATCCTGTCGATCCTGCTCAATAACTCGGCGATGGCCATCGAACTGCAGAGCATGCCGGTGGCGACCGAGAAGTATCGCTCCACCGACATTTCAGGAAATTATGCCGAGTTTGCCCGCAGTCTCGGCGGCTATGGCGAACGGATCACCCGTCCCGAAGACATCATTCCAGCGATCCGTCGCGGCATTGAGCAGACGCAAAATGGCGGGCCGGCGCTGCTGGAATTCATCACCTGCAAGGAAACCCGCGCCTCAAGGCTCTGACAGTACAACCCGGTCGGGAGACGTTACATGACGGCAAAGGCAGCGGGACCGAAGGGACTTTGGTATTACGGATGGAACATCGTCGCGGTGGCAGTCCTCTCGCAGACTGCCGCCAATGGCCTGGCGCTCAATTCGATGTCGCTGTTTCTTCATGACTGGGCCAGCGACCTCCATGCACCGGTCAGCCAGCTTCTGCTCGCGCTTTTGCCCTTTTCCATTGCCGTGGCGATCTCCTCGCCGTTTATCGGCACCCTTGCGGACAAATATCCCGCCCGCCTGCTGATCGCCGCCGGGCTGGCCGGCATAGCGGCCTTCTGCCTGCTCATGAGCGTGGCGACCGCCGCCTGGCATATTTGGGTGCTTTATGGAACCCTGTTCCCGGTGGCGCTCGGCCTATGCGCGCTTGCCACCGTCAATGCCGTCGTTTCGCGCTGGTTCGTCCGGCGGCTGGGACTGGCGCTGGGTATCACCGCGCTGGGCTCCGCCATTTCCGGCATGATCCTGCCGCCAGTCATCGCCTGGGTCATGCCGGAGATCGGCTGGCGCGGCGTCTGGCGCGTGAGCGGCCTGATTACCGCGCTCCTGATCCTGCCGCTGGTGGCGTGGGTCGTTCGTGACAGGCCGACCGAGCGCGAGGGCCTTCATTATCTGAGCGGAGAGACGCCGCCTACGGCGAGCGATCACGGACCCGGCACCGAGGATCCGGCGGACCTGCGCTCGACCGATATTCTGAAACGAAGGAATTTCTGGCTGCTGGTCCTCTGCTACACACCCGTCCTCGGCCTGTTCGGCGCAACCCAGCAAAACATGGCGCCCATCGCCGCGAGCCATGGCTTCGGCCAGAATACGGCCGGCATGCTTCTCGCTGTTCTCAGCACCTCGCAGATGTTCGCCACATTGCTGCTGGGGCTCGCATCGGACCGTTTCGGCAACCGTCTGCCCCTCGCCAGCCTCTCCGTGCTCATCGCAGCCGGCGCCGCCTTCCTCTCTTTTGGAGAAAGCTTGCCCGCCCTGCTGGCGGGAGCCGCGCTGATCGGTTTCACAGGCGGCATCTGGACCCTGTTGCCGGCAGCCACCGCAGTCGAATTTGGGGCGAGCGGGGTCGGCCGGGCATTCGGGATGCTCATGTTCTTCCTGCCGATCAGCGCCCTCTCTTCATCTTTGCTGGCGAAGGTCGAGGAAACGACCGGCAGCTACGCGCCCGCCCTCGCAGGTGTCAGTGCCATCTGCCTTATGGGCGGGGTCGCCATTCTTTTCATGCGCGAGCGGCGGGGCGGACATGCGACGGCGGCCGAAAAGGTGGCTGCGCTCGAGGAATCGATAAACCCGCTCATCTGAGCGAGCGACGCGACCAGAAAGATGCTCCACGCCAAATTCGCCGCTTTGCGGTAGCTGCGGAAAGCGGGATTCTCGCGCCCGGAAGAGCCATTGCTGCCGCCGGCCTCGGCATCTGTTTCGCGGGGGCAGACCGTTCGGCCGCACAGCAACACTCAACGGTATGTTAAGCCTTTTCTGGGAAATATCGAACGCTGACAGCAAGCACACCCTCCATACTGCCTGCAGTCCGGAATTCGATGACACACGAACGAGACGACGCCGCCCGCCAGTCCAAGCATGCGGGCTATCAGAATACCTCAGCCCAGCCGGCAAAATTCTGGCGCGACGGCCCATGCTTCGATTTCACCGAACTTCTGGAAGGAGCGGGAGACTGCATCTTCGTTCTCGACGCCGATTGGCGCATCATCTATCTCAACAAAGCTGCGGCCGAGGAGATGCCGGACAGCCGGTCGCTTGTCGGGCTGAATATCTGGGAGACGTTTCCCGAGGCGAGGGGCACCCCGTTCGAACGGGAGTACCTTCGCGTCTCGAACGATCGCATTCAGGTCCATTTTGAAGCCTACTTCGCTCCGCTGCAGGCATGGTACGAAGTCAAGGCTTCGCCGCTTTCGAACGGCGGCGTGTTTTCGTGGTTCAAGAACATCAATGTTCGAAAGGCCGGTGAGCAGGCGCTTGCCGAAGCCGAAGAGCGTTACCGCCTGGCGGCCAGCGCCACCAACGATCTGATCTGGGACTGGATTCCGGAGACGAACGAGATCCGCTGCAATCAGGGACAGAAACGCTTCGGCTATCTCGAGGATGAACTCGGAAGGGATCGCGAGTGGTGGATCGATCGCATTCATCCCGATGACCGGCAGCGGCTGCTGGCCCAGCGCCGGGAATGCCTTGATGGCGGCACGGACCGTTTCGCCATCGAGTACCGTTTTCGAAAGGCAGACGGCGCTTATGCCGATATCTTCGAGCGCGGCTCTGTGGTGCGCGACCGGCAGGGACAAGCGGTGCGAATGGTTGGCGCGATGCAGGACATCACCCTGCGCAACGACGCCCTGAACCGGGTTCACGAGCAGAAGCTGCAGCTGTCGACCGTGTTCGGCCAGGCCATGGTCGGCATCATGCATGTGGCCTCGAGCGGCGAGGTCCTGATGGCCAATTCGCGCTTTTGCGAAATTCTCGGGCGGGACGAAGACGAACTCCGATCTGCCGACGTCTTCTCCTGGACTCACCCGGACGATCTCGCACGGGTCAAGGAAATCGCGGAAAGGCATATCGCGTCGGGTGAGCCGCATCAGTTCGAGAAACGATATCTGCGTGCAGATGGCTCGGTGGTCTGGTGCGAGGTAAGCGTTTCTTTCATCCATCCGCCAGGCGGAGGCGACAAAGACGTCATCATCGTCGCGCAGGACATTTCCGACAGAAAGGCCGCAGAAGCGGAGCTCGCCAGGCAATCCAGCCTTCTCCAGAACATTATCGACAGTGTCGCCGATCTGGTTTTCGTGAAGGACCGCGCAGGCAGGTATGCTCTGACCAACCGCGCCATGGACGAAGGCTGCGGCGTTCAGGCGGGCTCGACCTGTCTTGAAGATAATCCTGATGACCTCCTCGATGACAGCCTGGGCGTGGATCATGAAGTGATGACCACGGGCGAACTGCGGTCCAACGAAGAGGAAATTGCCATCCGGGGCGATCGCCGGCTGTTTCAGACGGTGAAGGTGCCATGGATTCGCGACGGCGAAATCGCCGGTGTGATCGGCGTGGCGCGGGACATCACGGAGCGCAAGGAAGCCGAGATGGCGCTGCGTGAAAGCGAAATGCTCTACCGCAGCGTCCTGGAGGCCAGTGCCGACTGCATTACCGTCATCGATCTGCAGGGTCGGCTCGAGCTGATGAACTCCTCAGGTCTGTTGGCCTTGGGATTCGCGGATTTCGAGGAAATTCGAGGCACCGAATGGACTGCCATCTGGTCCGACAGATCACAAGATCTCGTCCGCTCTGCCATCAACGAAGCGCGCGAGGGAAAGGTGGCGCGTTTCACCGACCTGTGCGCCACGGTGCACGGCGCTTCGAAGTGGTGGGACGTGCTGGTGTCGCCGATCTGCGACAATCACGGCTGCGTCACCAGGATACTCTCCATATCCCGCGACGTCACCGCGCAGCGCCAGAGCGCGGAGCGCATTCGCTGGGCGAGCGAACACGACGGCCTGACGACTCTGCCCAACCGCAACTCGTTCCAGGCACGCCTCCACGCTGCCACCATTCGCGCGATGGAATCCGGCAATGGGTTGGGACTCCTGCTGATCGACCTCGACCATTTCAAGCACATCAATGATGCTCTAGGCCACGCGGCGGGCGATCATCTCCTCGCCGAGGTCGGAAAGAGACTCAAGGGACATATCCGCGCGGACGATTTCGTGGCGCGCCTCGGCGGAGACGAGTTCGCGATCATTCTGGAGAACGTCGCGGATGACGCAGACCTGCTTCGTGTCGGAACCTCCATTCTGTCGCGACTGAAGCTGCCGATTCTTTTCGGCGGGCGCGCCATGAGCACGGGCGCCAGCATTGGCGGCGCGCTGTTTCCGCGCGATGCCCAATGCGCGCAGGAACTTTTCAATGTGGCCGACATAGCGCTCTATGTTCTGAAGGCGAGCGGGCGCGGAGGCACGAAACTGTTCCATTCCGACATGAAGCAGCAGGCCCAGAAAGCCGCCTCGCAACTGAGGCTGGCGCGCGAAGCATTGTCGGAAGGTTCGGTGGTCCCCCATTATCAGCGGAAGGTGGACCTCAAGACCGGCGCCGTGATCGGTCACGAGGCGTTGCTACGATGGCGGGACTCCTCAAGGGAGGTCCAGCACCCCGGAACGGTGGAGGAAGCCTTCAAGGACTATGAACTCGCGTCGAGAATCGGCGAGTTCATGCAGCGAAACGCCCTTGCCGACATGCGGTCCTGGCTCGACCGGGGGCATTGCTTCGGACCGGTGGCGCTCAATGCCGCTCCGGCCGAGTTCCTCCGTGACGACTTCGCGGAGCGGCTGCTGGGCCGCCTGCATGAATTCGATGTCCCCCCTCGTCTTATCGAGATCGAAGTCACCGAACATGTATTCTTCGACAGATCGTCGGAATATGTTCGCAGGGCACTGGGCGCCCTGAACGACGCCGGAGTCAGAATAGCACTCGACGATTTCGGAACCGGCTACTCCTCACTTTCCCATCTTCGGGATTTCCCTGTCGACGTAGTGAAAATCGACCGATCCTTTACGGCCCGGATCACCGACGAAACCGAAATAGCGGCCATCGTGGCCGCGGTGATCAGCCTCGCTGGCACTCTCAGGATCGACGTCGTCGCGGAAGGTGTCGAAACGGAGCACCAGAGAATGCTGCTGCAGATCATGGGATGCACCTTTGGCCAGGGGTTCCTCTTCGGGCAGGCCGTGCCAGCAGAGGCCGTCAGCCATGTCGAAGAGCTGGCACGGTCAAGGGTCTCCTGGGGTTAGCGCAGGCAGCCGGCTCGGCGCCGAATATCCGCCGCTGTTCCTCGTACGAGCGGCCTACGCGATCACCAGTACGCTGCGATGGATGTATCGAATGAGGTCCGCCTGCCCTCGCGCGCCAGTCTTGGCATAGATCCGCTTCGAATAGGTTCGCGCCGATTCGATCGTCAGGCCGAGCTCGGGCGCGGCTTCGCTGATCGACATGCCGCGGCTCAGCGCCAGTGCCAGCCGCGCCTCGCCTGGAGCGAGATCATAAAGCCGTGCGAGCTGTTCGCAGCGGTCGGCCGATGTCCAGTTATCGGCATGGACGTAGCATATCATCGCAGGCGCACTCCGGGTCATGCCCATGCGCTGGCCTGACGCAACCAGCAGCAGGTCAAGCCACGGCTCACGGCACAGTACGATCGCGCGGGGCCGGGCCCGGCGGTTGTTCGCGAATTCTCCGACCGCCATGTGAACCTGCCGGCGCAGTACCGGGTCCCGCACCGTCAACCGCCCATCCTCGCCTTGCATGAGCATGCCCGAACCTGCGAGCACCTGGGTGCCGTATACATCCGAGCCGAGCACCCGCCCGTCTGCGTCGAGCGCGACCCAGCCGAAGCTCATCTGCCGCACTGCCTCCTTCGCGAGCGAGGCGGCCATCCGCTCGCGTTCGAGCGAGACGAAGCCCGCGAGAGCTCTACGCAGGTAGGGTGCGAGATCTGCCAGAAGGCGGTCCGCGCCAGCGGGGAAGTCCCGGTCCCGGCGCGCGATCGTGATCCACCCGCTTGCTCCGCCACGCTCGGCAAAGCGGATCATGCGGATGTGGTTCATGCCCGACGGCATCAGCAAATCGGCCAAGTACGCGTCGTGTTTCGCTTCGTCCAACTGCAGAAGTTCGTGCAGCGAATGGACCCGGCCCTCCGCCATTTCCTGCCAGGGCATGGGGATCCGGAGATGGATATCTTCGCCCCGGTGCTGCGTCGGGGGCCGCAGCAGAGCCTCGCCCGAATGGAGGCCGATCACTCTCTCCCCGGGAGTGCCTGAAGGGAGGGGCTGGCAGACCAGGCCGGCATAATCGGCCTCGGCCCGCTCTCGCAGGGCATCAAGGAACCGGCGCCATGGCGGGTCCTCGACCAGTCCTTCAATCAGCGGCGCGACGAGCGCAGCCGCCTCTTCACCCGTAAGCATATGTATCCCCAGATGGGAACTTGAAGTCCGCGCTATCCGACTATCGGGCAGGGGGCAACACTACCCCTCGCACCCTGCCTGAGAGAAACCGCTCAAAATCCTGGCAGCACCTACCGCACCGCGGCAAGGGCCTTCCGGCGACGGCGCTGAACGGAGCTGCCCAGGCCGATCGCCTCGCGGTACTTGGCCACCGTGCGGCGAGCCAGCTCGAAGCCCTTTTCCTTGAGCAGATCGACCAGCGCATCGTCGGAGAGGATCGCTTTCGGATCCTCGGCATCGATGAGTTCCCTGATCGCAGCCTTGACCGCCTCGGCCGAAGCGCCGCCCTCCCCGTCCGCCGAAGCGACGCCGGAGCTGAAGAAATACTTCAGCTCGAACGTACCGCGCGGGCAGTTGAGGAATTTGTTCGAAGTGACGCGGCTGACGGTGGATTCGTGCATGCCGATGGCCTCCGCGACGGCGCGCAGCGTCAGCGGCCGCAAATGCTGGACGCCTCGTCGAAAGAAGCCGTCCTGCTGCTTCACGAGTTCCGCCGCGACCTTGAGAATCGTCTTCTGCCGCTGGTCGAGCGCCTTGATGAGCCAGTTGGCGTCCGTCAGCTTTTCCGAGAGCCACGCGCGGGAGGCCTTGTTCACGCAAGTGCCCTTGAGTTCGACGTAATAGCCGCGGTTGACGATCAGGCGCGGCAGGGTCGCCTGGTTGAGCGCGATGTCCCAGCCGCCGTCGCTGCCCGGGGTCACGAGAACATCAGGCGTCACCGCCGCACTGGGCTCGCCGCCATAGCGTGCGCCCGGCTTCGGATCGTAGCTCCGCAGTTCTGCGAGCATATCGGCAAAATCCTCGTCATCGACGCCACACATGCGCCTGAGCCGCGCCAGCTCGCCGCGGGCGACGAGATCGAGATTGTCGATCAGCTTCGCCATGCAGGGATCGTAACGGTCCGCTTCCTTTGCCTGCAGGGCGATGCATTCGGACAACGTGCGCGCCCCGACGCCGGTCGGTTCGAGCGACTGCACGAGGGCAAGCCCCGCCTCGATCTCCTCTGCCGAGATGCCGAGATCGGCCGCCAGTTCGCCCAGGTTCGCGTGCAGGTATCCGGCCTCGTCGAGCTGACCGATGATATACCGCGCGATCCCTGCGAGCACCGGGTCTTCCGCAACCGTGCCAACCTGCGCCTCGAGATGGGCGGAGAGCGACTGGCCGCCTCCGGCCTGATCGTCGATGCCGGGCCCCTCCTCGCCGCCGCCGAGACGGATCTCGCTTGCCCAGTTGTCGCCGCTGCCGCCGGCCGCAGAGCCTGCCGCCGCCACGCCGTCCCCGGTGTCCCGATCACGGTCGAGCACCTCTGCATCGATGTCAAGCGGACGGTCGTCGCCGGCCCGGCCTTCGCCGATCAACTGGTCGACCGGAGAGCCCTCGAGCGTGGTGCGCCGCGCCTCTTCAGGAATATCGATGGCATCGGCGGCCGGGGCAACGGGCTCGGCCCCGACGTCGAGCAGCGGATTGGCGTCGAGCGCCTCGCCGATAAACGCCTCGATCTCGAGATTGGACAGCGCCAGCAGCTTGATCGCCTGCTGGAGCTGCGGCGTCATGACCAGAGACTGGCTCTGCCGAAGGTCGAGCCGGGGCCCCAGCGCCATGAATCAGTCCGACCGTTGGAAATTGCCCTTCGACAAGCTCAGGGCCGGCGGTGGCGGGTTCATGCTCCCCAGACCCGCTCGTGCCGAGCTTGTCGAAGCACGTGATCCAACGCCGCCCTTCGAACGGATCACAGCGTGAAACCCTCGCCGAGATAGAGCCTGCGCACGTTTTCGTCAGCCACCAGTGCTTCCGGGCTACCGGCGAAGAGCACCTGACCGCCGTAGATGATGCAGGCGCGGTCGACGATGTCGAGCGTCTCTCGCACGTTGTGGTCGGTGATGAGCACACCTATGCCGCGCGTCTTGAGGTCCTTCACAAGATCGCGGATATCGGCGATCGACAGCGGGTCGATGCCGGCGAAAGGCTCGTCCAGCAGCATGATAGAAGGCTTGGCGGCCAGCGCGCGGGCGATCTCGCAGCGCCGCCGTTCACCGCCGGAGAGCGCCATCGCCGGGCTCGAGCGCAGCCGCGTGAGGCCGAATTCGTCAAGCAGCCGGTCGAGCTCCGCGTCGCGCGCGTCGCGATCGGGTTCAGTGAGTTCGAGCACGGCGTTGATGTTCTGCTCCACGGTCATGCCGCGGAAGATCGAGGTTTCCTGGGGAAGGTAGCCCAACCCCAGCACGGCGCGCCGGTACATCGGCAGGCGGGTGACGTCGAGGCCATCCATCAGGATTCGGCCCGAGTCAGGGCGGACGAGACCCATGATGGAATAGAAACAGGTGGTCTTGCCGGCGCCATTTGGGCCCAGCAGGCCGAGCACCTCGCCCTTCGCGACCGACAGCGAGATATCGGTCAGCACCGCGCGCTTGTCATAGCTCTTGGCGATCGAGATGACTTCGAGTCCGCCTCGCTCGGCGACTGCCGCGCTGGCGGCGGCATGACCCAGATCCTGCGCAAGTTCCGTCATTTCCGTCATCGCACACGCGTTAACGCAGGCGACCCACCATCGGCAAGCAAGCATTTCCGGTGAGACCGGTCCTGCGGGTCATTTGCGCGACAGGGCCTGCTCACATAGCGTCGCCGAACCTCTCACCCAGTTGCGCAAAATTTCACATTGCTTGATCCATGGGCAATTTGATGATCTAGTTGCCGGCGGAGAGATTCGAAAAGAGAAAGGGTCGCCGGATGGACAAGACGACGCGACATGACGACCTCATGCCGCATGCGCCCGGCGCAACGATCGACTGGCGCCGCAAGATGAGCGATCATATTGCCTATGCGCTGCTCGTCTACACGGCGCTCCAGATTTTCGTCACCGTCGGCGCCCTCAAGTCGAGCGGGGGTTCATTGCTTCCCTACCTCGCCCTGATCATCCTCGTCATCGCCATCATCCCGGCCTGCCGCCGTTTCGAGGCGCGCTGGAACCGCCTCGACGACGAGCAGGCCCGCGACCCGGAACTGGCACCATTCTACCGCCGCGACAGGTTCCTGCTCTGGGCCCTGGCGATCGGCCTCCCCTTCGCCCTCACCGGATTGTTCAAGGGCCTCGCCCTCGCTTTCGCCTGAGCAGGTCGATTGACGCCTGCTTGATCCGGCTGATTTCCGTTCGCGTTTTACGGGATTCGCTCTTAGTGCTTTCCTGATCCGTCCGCGCGGCGCGGGCGGAAAAGGAGTGGCGAAAAGACGATGCTCAGTCCGGAACAGGCCAGAGAACGCGCGCAGGATCTGGTCGAGCGCGCCCGCCGCGCCGGGGCCGATGCCGCCGATGCGGTCTATGGCGCCAGTTCCGCCGAGGGCATCCAGGTCCGACTCGGCAAGCTCGAGGACGTAGAGCGCTCCGAAAGCGAGCATATGTCGCTGCGGGTGTTCATCGGGCAGCGGTCGGCCAGCATCGGCTCCTCCGACCTGTCGCCCCAGGCGCTCGACGAGCTCGCCGGGCGCGCCGTGGACATGGCCCGCGCCGCGCCTGAAGACAGCTACGCCGGCCTTGCCCCCGAAGAACTGCTTTCCCGTCCGCCGTGGCCCGAGCTTGACCTGATCGACCCGGCCGAGCCCAGCCCCCGCGCCCTGCGCGAACGCGCCGAGGAAGCCGAGGATGCGGCGCGCGCGATCAAGGGGGTGACCAATTCCGACGGCGCCACCGCCAGCGCCGGGCGCGGCGTCTTTGCGCTGGCGACCAGCCACGGCTTTGCCGGCGCTTACGGTTCGACCAGCCATTCGACCAGCGCCTCGGTGGTGGCGGGCGAAGGCGCGGGCAAGCAGCGCGACAACGCCTGGCGGCAGGCCCATCACGCGGCAGACCTGCCCCCGCCCACCGAGATCGGCGAACTGGCCGGCACACGCGCGGTCGCCCGCCTCGATCCAGGCCGGGTGAGGAGCGGGGCGATGCCGGTCGTGTTGGATCCCCGCGCGGGCGGAACCCTTGTCGGCCATCTCATCGGGGCCATGGCGGGCAGTGCGATTGCCCGGCGCTCCAGCTTCCTGCTCGACAAGCTTGGCGAGCAGATCTTCAAGCCGGGTACCACGATCGTCGACAATCCCCATGCCCCCCGAGGTCTGCGCGCCCGTCCGTTCGACGGGGAGGGGCTGCCCACTCGTCAGGGCAATCTCGTGGAAGACGGCAGGATAACCACCTGGCTGCTGGACAGCGCCTCGGCCCGCCAGCTCGGCCTGGCACCTACCGGCCATGCCGCGCGCAGCGGAGGCGGCGCGCCGGGCGTTTCCGTCGGCGACATCCACCTTGCCGCCGGCCCGCTCTCGCCCGCCGAACTCATGGCCGATATTGCCGAGGGGATCTACATCACCGAACTGATCGGCCAGGGCGTCAACGGCGTGACGGGAGACTACAGCCGGGGTGCCTCGGGCTTCAGCATCGTCAATGGCGAAATCGCGGACCCTGTCGCGGAGTTCACCATCGCAGGGAACCTCTTGGGCATGTTCGCCCAGCTCACGCCGGCGAACGACCTCGAATGGTATCGGGCGATCAACGTGCCGACCCTGCGGGTAGACGGAATGACCGTGGCCGGGGACTGAGAGCTCAGAGCGCCCGCCCCGCGCGAGGCAAGATCAGAACGCCTCCGCTTCGAGCGCCATCATCGAGGCCTTGCCGGACTTGATTGCCAGGAACGCCGCGGTCGCCTGCGGCAGGATCCGGTCGAAGAAGAACTGCGCCGTCGCAAGCTTCGCCTTGTAGAACGCAGCCTCGTCCGTACCCTCGGCCAGCCTGGCCCGCGCGATCATGGCCGCCTTGGCGAAGCAGTAGCCCATCGCGACAAGGCCAGTCAGGCGCAGGTAGTCGGTTGCGGCGGCGGCGCCTTCCTCCGGATCGGCCATGCCTTTCCGGGCGATCGTCGCGGTCGCGAGCTGGAGCGCGCCGAAGGCCTTTTCCAGCCCCTCGATCATCGGGTTGAACTCTTCGTCCTGCTTGTGCGCCTCGATGAACCGCGAGACGGGGTGGAAGAACGAGCGCAGCAGCCGTCCCGTATGCATCGGCAGCTTGCGGCCGACGAGGTCGAGCGCCTGGATGCCGTTGGTCCCCTCATAGATCATCGCGATGCGCGCATCCCGCACGTACTGTTCCACGCCGCTCTCGGCGATGTAGCCGTGTCCGCCATAGACCTGCACCGCAAGATTGGCGCTTTCAAAGCCCAGGTCGGTGAAGAGCGCCTTCACCACCGGCGTCATCAGCGCCACGAAGTCGCTCGCGCGCTGCTTCACGTCCGGATCGGCGGCGTGCTTCTCGGCGTCGATGGCGCGGCTGACCCACGCCGAAAGCGCGCGGCAGCCTTCGTTGTAGGCCCGCATGGTCATGAGCATGCGGCGCACGTCGGGGTGGACGATGATTGGGTCCGCCGGACCGTTGGGGTTCTTCACGCCCGAGAGCGATCGGCCCTGCAGCCGCTCCCTGGCATACCACACGGCGGATTGGTAAGCAGCCTCGCCCACGCCAAGGCCCTGGATGCCGACCGAGACGCGCTCTGTATTCATCATCGCGAACATGGCCTCGAGGCCCCGATTGGCCTGTCCTACGATCCAACCTTTGGAGTCCTCGAAGTTGAGCTGGCAAGTGGGCGACGCCTTGAGGCCCATCTTGTGCTCGATCGCTGCAACGGAGACACCGTTGGACGGGCCCGGCATGCCTTCATCGTTCGGCAGATACTTCGGCACAAGGAAAAGGCTGATCCCCTTCACGCCCTCCGGCGCATCGGGCAGCCGGGCAAGGACGAGGTGGACGATGTTCTCGGTCAGATCATGCTCGCCGGCCGAGATGAAGATCTTGCCGCCGCTGATATGATAACTGCCGTCGCCCTGCGGCACCGCCTTGGTGCGCAGCATGCCGAGGTCCGTCCCGCAATGCGCCTCGGTAAGGCACATTGTGCCCGACCACTGGCCCGAGACCAGCCTGGGAAGATAGAACTGCTTGAGTTCGTCGCTGGCATAGACCTCGATCGCGGTCGTGCCGCCATGGGTCAGGCCCGGATAGAGGCTGAACGCCAGATTGGCCGAGCAGATCATCTCCTCGGTCATCTTGTTGAGCGATTCCGGCAGGCCCTGCCCGCCCCACTCGGGATCGGAGGCCAGCGCGCACCAACCGCCTTCGCGGAACAGGTCGTAAGCCTCCTTGAAGCCGGAAGGCGTGCGGACAACGCCGTTTTCGAGCGTGCAGCCCTCTATATCGCCGCTGCGGTTCAACGGCAGGAGCACTTCCTGCGCGACCCTGGCCGCCTCCTCCAGCACGGCGCCAACGAGATCGGGCGTGAACTCCGCCAGTGCCTCGAGATCGCCGAACCCGTCGTCGCCATGAAGCTCGTGGAGCACGAACTTCATATCACGCACGGGCGCTTCGTAGACCTGCATTTCTCACTCTCCTTGCGCGGGCGGGGCAGGCCCGCTGCGACTACCTGGACCTGCCGGTCCGGCAGGCGGAAGTCGGGGGTGGGCGCGCCGGCGCCCCATCTTCAGTTCCGCAGCGGCTTGCCCGTCTCCAGCATGTGCTCGACCCGCGCGATCGAGCGCGGTTCGCGGACCAGCCGCATGAAAGTTTCGCGCTCCAGCTTGAGCAGTTCCTGTTCGGTGACGGTGTCGACGAGATCCGCCTCGCCGCCCGAGAGCAGCGTCGCCAGCGCATCCGAAACGACCATGTCATATTCCGTCGCGAGACCGCGCTTGCGGAAAGCCTGGGCCGCCATGTCGAGCGCCACGCGGCCGCTTTCGCCGGTCAGTTTGAACTCGGGCGGCTGCGGCGGGGCGTAGCCTTCGACCAGCGACAGCGCCTTGTGCTTGGCGTCGTGAAGCAGGCGGTCGCGATTCATGGTGATGCCGTCGCCGGGGCGCAGGAACAGCAGTTCCTTCGCTTCGGCCGCCGACTTGGATACCGTGGCGGTGGAGACCGTCTCGAACACCTTGGCGACGGCCGGCATAGGGCCCTTCGGCATGCCCGGCGCCTTGCGGGCGCGATCGATCATCTCGGCGTTGCCGCCCCAGCCGGGAATCAGGCCGAGGCCGCATTCGACGAGGCCGGTGTAAAGCTCGGCATGGGCTTGCACGGCGTCGCAGTGCAGGAGAATCTCGCAGCCGCCGCCGACCGCGAGGCCGGCTGGCGCGCCGACCACCGGGAAGGGCGCGTACTTCAGGCCCTTGTAGGCCATCTGCCCGCCCGCCACGAGCTTCTCGATTTCGCTCCAGGCGGCGATATTCACCGCGAAGATGGCGAGGCCAAGGTTGGCCCCGGCCGAGAAGCTGTCGGCATCGTTGTAGATCACCAGCGCCTTGTACTGCGCCTGGATCAGCGGGATGGCCTGCACGATCAGCTTCATCACGTCGCCGTCCAGCGCGTTCATCTTGCAGGTGAATTCCAGGCACGCCACACCGTCGCCTACGTCCCACAGGGCAGCGGAAGCGTTCTTGAGCAGCGGCTTCGATGCGAGCTTTACATCAGCAAGGCGCAGCACTCCTTCCGGGCGGGCCACATCATGGTACTCACCGTCGAGCCCGAGGAACTGACGCCTGCCATTTTCGATGCGGTAGAAGGTGCGGTCGCCCGCCAGCCTGAGGAGTTTCGGCACCGGCCTGCCTTCGGCTTCGAGCCGCCCGGCAAGGTATTTCGCCCCCAGCCTGTCGATCATCTCGAACGGCCCGGCCTTCCAGTTGTAGCCGAGCTTCATGGCATCGTCGATGGCCACCACGTCCGCTGCCGCCGAGGGCACCAGACCCGCGGCATAGGCCAGCGTCCCGCCAAGCACCGCCCAGGCATATTCGCCGATGGCACCTTTCGTCTCGACAAGAGCCTTGAGGTCGCCCCTGACAGCGGGACCATGCGGCTTGATTGCCGCCCGGTATTCACCGGTCGCAAGGTCAATGGCTTCCTTGCGGCGGCCATTGGTGTCCCTGTGAAGGCGGTAGAAACCGCCATTCCCCTTGCGACCGGTGAACCCTTCCGCGATCAACCTCTCAATCAGCGGATGGTTCCGGGCGGTGGCCTGATACGGATCGTCCTTGGGCAGGGTCGACGTCAGGCTTGCCTGCAGGTGCGGCACCAGTTCGATGCCGACGAGATCGAGGAGGCCGAAGATGCCGGTCTTGGGCACGCCCATCGGCGGACCGGCTATGGCATCCGCCAGTTCGATCGTCATGCCGATGTCGAAAGCTGCATTGATGCCGAGCTGGATCCAGTACGCGCCGATGCGGTTGGCGATGAAGCCCGGAGTGTCCCTGGTATGGACTACCGTCTTGCCCATGGCGACGTCGGCGAACTGCTCGACCCTTGCCGCCACGCCGGGATCGGTATCCGGCCCGGCGACGATCTCCAGCAGCCGCATGTAGCGCGGCGGGTTGAAGAAGTGCGTGACGAGGAAGTCTCGCCGGAACGCCTCCGAGCGTCCCTCGACAAGGTTTGCCAGCGGGATGGTCGAGGTATTGGAGGACACCGCCGTACCCGGCCGCTTCACCGCTTCGATCCTGGCGTAAAGACCCTGCTTGATATCGAGCCGCTCCACCACAGCCTCGATCACCCAGTCGCACTCGGCCGCCTTGTCCAGATCGTCCTCGATGTTGCCGGTCTCCACCAGCTTCGCGGCGGCCTTCGACATGAACGGCGCCGGATCGGTCTGCAGCATGCGCGCCACGGCGCCCTCGGCGATGGCGTTGCGATTCGCCCCGTCCTTGGGGACAATGTCGAGCAAGAGCACGGGCACGCCGGCATTGGCGACTTGCGCGGCGATGGCGGCGCCCATGGTGCCGGCACCGATAACGCAGACCTTGCCGATAGCTTGCTCGCTCATTCGACCGCCTCCAGCACCGTGGCGATGCCCTGCCCGCCGCCGATGCATTGCGTCGCGAGCGCACGCCTGCCGCCTTCGCGCTTCAGCAGCGCCGCGGCCTTGCCGACGATGCGCGCACCCGTCGCGCCGAGCGGATGGCCCAGGGCAATGGCACCGCCGTCGATATTGACCTTCGCCGGGTCAAGGCCAAGGTCCTGGATGCAGGCCAGCGCCTGGCTGGCAAAGGCCTCGTTGAGTTCCACGATGTCGAGATCGGCGGCGGTGATGCCGGCGCGTTCCATCGCCTTCCGGCTGGCGATGATGGGGCCGAGGCCCATGGTCTCCGGCGCGCAGCCGCTCACGCTGACCGACGTGATCCGCGCCAGGATCGGGAGATTGTGCTTGCGGGCATACTCTTGCGTGGTGACGAGCACGGCACTGGCCCCATCCGTCAACGGCGAGGAGGTGCCGGCGGTGACGGTGCCTCCAGCATCGAAGGCGGGCTTGAGCCCGGCCAGCTCTTCCGCGGTGGTGCCGGGACGGATCGTGCCGTCCTCTCCCACCAGGCCCGTGCCGGTCTCGATCGGCACGATCTCGTCAGCGAACTTGCCCGCCTCGCGCGCGGCGGCCGCGCGCTTCTGGCTTTCGAGGGCCAGCGCCTCCTGCTCCTTGCGCCCGATCTGGTATTGCCCAGCCACGTTCTCGGCCGTCTCGCCCATGGAGATGTAAGCCGCGCTCCTCTTCGCAAGCACGGGGTTGGGCAGCGGGTTGAAGCCCATCATCGGCACCCGGCTCATCGATTCGACGCCGGCGCAGATGAAGACCTCTCCGGCGCCGATCGCGATCTGCCCCATGGCGATCTGGATCGCGCTCATCGAAGAGCCGCAGAAACGGTTCACCGTCATGCCGGCCACCGAGATCGGCAGGTCGGCCAGCAGGCCGATCAGGCGCGCAACATTCAATCCCTGCTCACCTTCGGGGAACGCGCAGCCGACGATCAGGTCCTCGATATCGGCGGCATCTACCCCGGTCTTCCCGATCAGCCCGCGAATCACCTGCGCGGCAAGATCGTCCGGCCGGACCCGCGCCAGCGCCCCCTTGTTGGCGAAATGGAATGGGGAGCGGGCAAAACCTGCAATCACGACGCTTTCCATGCATTCTCTCCATGGCCGGATAGCCCTCTTCAGCCGGGTTGCCGGGCGGTCTTCCCTTAAGGTGCTACCCTTTCCCTATACGTCAAGCGAATTTTGGGTTATCCCCGGGTCCGGCCCGGCAACGCATCGACGATGGCTCTGGCTGGAAAGAGCGCGGATCCGGCACTAGGGGAGTGAGACTGAAGGGTCGCACATGAGTTTCATCAGGACTCCAGCGCTGATGCTAGTTGCTGCGGCCTGTGCGGCAACGCCTGCCTGGTCCGTCGAACCGGAAGCCGTGCTGGGCACCTGGCGCACCCCCGTCAAGCGCGGCGTCGTCGCCATCCAGCGTTGCGGCGCCTCGATCTGCGGCAGGATCATCGGTTCGGACAACATCCGCACCAACCCGGATCTGCGCGATCTCAACAACAAGGACAGAAGCAAACGCGGCCGCCGCCTGAAAGGTCTGCAGATCCTGGGCGGGTTCAGCCGCGACGGCGGCAGGTGGAGCGGAGGGACTGTTTACAACCCGGAGGACGGCGGCACCTACAGGGGCACGATCACGCCCCTCGACCGCAACAGGCTGAAGCTCAAGGGGTGCATCATCTGGCCGCTGTGCAAGACACAGACGTGGACGCGGATAAATTGATGCGGATGCGGCCGGCCCCTTCGGAGAGAAACGGAAAATCGGGAGAGTATCGAATGCTTGCGGCCGAACCCCGCCCGGCGCAGCCCCCCTCACCTTCGCCGGCTGAGGGGGTGCCGCCGATCGCTCCGCGGTTGCTGACCGACCTGCTGGACAGCACGGTTCAGCGGCACGGCCCTTGGCCGGCGGTCGACTTCATGGGCCGCAAGTGGACTTATGCGGAGATCGCCGGGCTGGCGCGCAGGGCTGCGCGGGGCCTGCAGGACCTGGGGGTCGGGCCGGGCACGCGGGTGGGGCTGTGCCTTCCCAACACGCCTTATTACGTGATCTGCTATTTCGCGGTGCTGCGCATCGGCGGCGTGGTCGTGAATTTCAATCCGCTCTACACGGAACGGGAAATGGCGCATCAGGTCGAGGATTCGGGTACGAGCCTGATGATCACCTCCGACGTTGCGCTGTCGCTGCCCAAGATCGCACCACTGATCGGGACGACCGGGCTGGCACGGGTGGTCGTCTGCCCGATCGCGGATATCCTGCCGGCCTTCAAGCGCAGCGCCTACCGCCTGCTCAAGCGCCGCGAGATCGCGCATGAGCCGCACGACCTTCGCTTCGTGCGCTTTGCCGACCTGATCGCCCGCGAGGCCGAGCCCGATCCGGTCGAGCGCAGCCCGCAAGACCTGGCGGTGCTGCAATATACCGGCGGCACCACCGGCGCGCCCAAGGGCGCCATGCTGAGCCACGCCAATCTCTCGGCCAACAGCGCGCAGATGATCGCCCACATCGGCCACATGCCCGATCGGCAGGAGCGAACGCTGGGCGTGCTGCCGCTGTTCCATGTCTTCGCACTGACGACGGTGCTCGACTATTCGGTGGACACGGCGGCGGAGATGATCCTGCTGCCGCGTTTCGAGATGAAATCGTTCCTCGCCGCCTGCCGGCGCACCAGGCCGACGCAGTTCTTCGGCGTCCCGACGCTCTACACCGCGCTGGGCGGCGCCCCTCTCCACGGCGAATTCGACAATGTGCGCGTCTGCATCTCCGGCGGCGCGCCGCTGCCGCTGGAAGTGCGGCAACGCTTCGAGCAGAAGACCGGGGTGAAAGTGGTCGAGGGCTACGGCCTGTCCGAAGCCTCGCCGATCATCACCTGCAACCCGCTCCGGGGCCTGATCAAGGACAACTCCTGCGGCCCTGCCTTCCCCGGCACCGCGCTGGAGATCCGCGATCCCGACAACATGCACCGGATCCTCGGCCCCGGAGAGAAAGGCGAAGTCTGCGTGCGCGGACCGCAGGTCATGAAAGGCTACTGGAACCGTCCCGAAGAGACGGAAGCGACTTTCATCTACGGTGCGCTGCGGACCGGAGACATCGGCTATCTCGACGCGGACGGCTATCTCTTCCTCGTCGACAGGATCAAGGACCTGATCCTCTGTGGAGGATACAACGTCTATCCGCGCGTGATCGAGGACGCCATCTACGAACATCCGATGGTCGCCGAAGTCATCGTGATCGGCGTTCCCGACGAATATCGGGGACAGGCCCCCAAGGCATTCGTCGCGCTGCACGAAGGGAACAGTCTGGACGAAAAGGCGCTGCTTGAATTCCTGCAGCCGCGCCTGAGCAGGATCGAGATGCCTTCCGCAATCGAATTCCGGCGCAGCCTGCCCAAGACGCTGGTCGGCAAGCTCTCGAAGAAGGAACTGATGGCAGAGGAAGCGGCGAGGCGCGCGACATGAGCGACGCAGCGGCAGCAACGGCAGACGGCACCCCGGAGATGCTCGGCATCCAGGAAGCGGCCAGGCGGCTTGGCGTCACCATGCGGGCCTTGCGTTTCTATGAGGACAAGGGCCTCATTGCGCCGCAGCGAGTGGGCACGACGCGCATTTACGGCAGGCGCGAGCTCGGCAGGATGCAGCTCATCCTGCGCGGCAAGCGCCTGGGGTTCAGCATTCGCGAGATCAAGGAATTCCTCGACCTCTATGATGCCGATCCCGAACACGTCGAGCAGATGCGCCAGCTTCTGGTGAAAGTCGGCCAGCGCATGGGGGAGCTGCGCCGCCAGAAGCGCGCCATCGAACAGACGCTCGCCGAACTGGGTTCGATCGAGCAGCAGACGAAGCAATGGCTCGCCGGCTTTTCGGCCCCGGCATCGGAAAGCGGCAACGGCTGACCGGGCGACTGCAAACCGGGCGCCGGCGGTGGAGGAACGCCGGCGCGGGGTGTTTCGTCACAGCTTCCACCCCGCCTGCAGAAGGAAGCTGCGCTGCGGATAGGGATGATAGACCCAGGCGCGGTTGTTGGTGATGTTGTCCACGCCCGCGCTGACGCTGAGCTCTTCCGTCACATCCCAGTTCACCCTGGCGTCCAGTGCGAACAGCTCCGAGGTATAGCCGAAGGTGTCGCCGCGCTGGAGGCCCAGCAGGTCTGTGTTCGGGCGGCTGGCGTAGCGTACACCCAGCGAGATCAAAACCGGCTCGGCCGCGCGGTAACGCAGGTTCGCGTTGATCCGCCAGCGGGGGATGCGCGGGAACTGGACGCCTTCGGCAGCAGGCGCGCCGTCATTGCGGACAGTGACGGAATCGATCCAGGCAAGATTGGCATCGATGTCGAGCCCCGGCACGATGACGTCCCGCGCCCCGGCGATCACCTCGAAACCGTACTGGCGCGTCACGTCGATGTTCTTGAAGTTGGAGGTGATGGCGCCCTGCGAGTTGAAGCCGGTGAAGGCGAAGATCGTGTTCCTGACGCGCTGCCAGAACGCCGATCCGGTCAGCTTCACCCGGCCGAAGTCGTGCGCCAGCAGCAGGTTGGCGTCGGTCGAACGCTCCGGCTTGAGATCGGGATCGAAGCTCGTGCGGTCGAGAGTGCCATTGCTGTCGAGACTGCCCTGAAAGAGTTCTCCCACGGTTGGAAAGCGGGTCGCCCTGGCAAGGCTGAGCTGCAGAGTTGTCCGAGGATCGATCGTCCATTCGACCGCAGCCTTTGGCTGAAAGTCCGTTTCATGGCGGCTATCGTAAAGCTGGGTCGTCTGGGTGCCCGCCAGCCCGCCGTCAAAAGCGCGCCAGTCCTCGTAACGCGCGCCCAGCGTCACCGTCACAGCGTCAAGCGGCACGCGCAGTTCGGCCCAGATGCCAAGGTTGCGCGTCTTGCCGAAAGTGCGGGTGGAAAAGGTGTTGTCCGCGTCGCTGCGCCACTGGGTAAGCGCGTAATTCGTTGCATCGGTACGGTAGAGATTGGCGCTCCCGCCGGCCGCGAGTTGCACTCCGGAGAGTTCGGCCGTCACCGCAAGTTCACCCGTCCACCAGTAAGTCGGCCCCTGCCGCGCGAGCGTGCCGGGGCCGTTGTCCCGGCCTGCGTCATAACCATTCGAAGCGAAGCCGTCCGAGCGCAGGATCTGGTACGTTGAGACATTGGCCTGCACGCCAACCTTGTCCGACAGGGGTGCGGCGAGTTTCAGGCCGGCAAGCAGTTCGTCGCGGATCGTCCGCGACCACTTAGCGCCCTTGGCATCGTACTTCGTGCCCGCGATCGCAACGAGACCCTCGCACTTAACATTGCCCGAGGGATCGCGCAGGTAGCAGTCGGGCTTCGTCTGACTGTCGAGATTGTGCCAATAGGCCAGCAGCAACTCGCCGGTCACGCCCGAGGCGCCATCGTAGCCGAGGCGCAGCTTCGCCTGGTCCTGAGTGATCGCCGCAGGGCTCTGCGCGGCAAAGATCGGGTGAGCGGCGGTGCCCGGCGAATTGTCGATGGCCTGGCGGGGGTCGATCACCGCGCCTGTCACCGGAGTGGCCGTAGCAGGGCTCGCGGACCGACTGAGCCCATAGTAGCTCATCGGCTGGCCGTCGTTGCGGAAATGGCGTCCCGAAATGCGCACCGACCATGGGCCGTCCTTCTGGCGGAAGCCGAAGCCCGCCTCGCCCGACCAGCCCCAGTAGGTGTCGTGGGTGCCGTACTGGTCGTAGGCCTGCGCGAGTCCCTGAACGGTCGCGAAGGCTTCAGTCTTCTCCGGCGAGCGGGTGGTGATGTTGACCACGCCGCCCATCGAATTGCCGGCATAGCGCGCCGAGTAAGGGCCGTAGACGATGTCGAACTGCTGCACCTCGCCCGGTCCGACGGCGCCCCACTTGGGCGAGAAATTGAAGGAATTGCCGAGGAAGTTCGACACGACGAATCCGTCGACCATCACCAGCGCCCGTGCGCTCTGTGTCGAATGGGTGCCGCGAAAGCCCGGCACGCCGTTGGAATCGCCGCCGTAGCGTTTGCGCACGAAGAAGTCGGGCGCGTACTTCATCAGGTCCTCGACGTTCTGGGCGTTCACGCCCTCGAACTGTTCGTCGCCGAGGCTGACGGAAAGACCCCGCGGCTCGATGCTGATGGCGCTTTCGTGCTGTCCGACGACGAGGATGGTGTCGGGAGCCTCCTCTTCGGCATGTGCGGCAAGGGGAACGAATGCGAGCGGCGCCGCGCCAAGCGCGAGCAGGAATCTGGACATGGGAAATTCACCTGGACGGCACCGGCGCGGGCAAAGCCGGCACTGATGCGGATATGCTGTGGCCGCGGGCGCTGCGCCGGCGGCTCGGCTATCGGATCAGGCGAAAGATGGAGGACCCTGGCTCGGCGGCCGGATCCGGGCGGCGGCGGGCCGGAGTTCGAGCGGCACCCGCAGGATCGCAGCCACGAAGACGAAAAGGAGCGCCGCCAGGGTGACAGCGGGCGGCACCGAATCGAGAGCGGCTGCGGCAAGCAGCGCGAAGGCGCAGGAATGTTGCACCGATCCGGCGGCGCCGTGCTTTCCGTCCTTGCCCGGGATATGGATGGTCACCGTCGCCCCGCCGTCTCCCGCCGACGAGCACAGCGTAACGATCTGGTCGCTTCCTGCCGCCGAGGGCATGTAACCGGCGGGGAGGATGACCTTCAGGCACAGCGCCGCCGCCAGCACAAGGGCTGCGAGAGCGGGACGATCCCGAAAGAAATGCCGAAGCGCGCGCACGGAAAGGGCCCTTAGCGGGATATCCGCCCGGCGTCACTACTCGGGAACATTGCGGATAGCCTCGCCGTTAACCTGGTAGGAGTTCCTGGCAAAGACGCGAAACCGCGGAGTCTCGCCATGACGATCCAGAACCGCATCCCCATCGACGAAGCCCGCTTCATCAACGGACTGCGTGACGCGGCCGCTCCCTTGCCCAGCCCCGACGCATCGAGCTTCGCCGACTCGTTCGAACGCTTCGGCGATGCCCGCATCGTCCTGCTCGGCGAGGCGACCCACGGCACGCATGAATTCTATGCCGCGCGCGCGGCGATCACGCGCCGCCTGATCGAGCGGCACGGCTTCAACATCGTCGCCGTCGAGGGCGACTGGCCCGACATCGCGCGGATCGACGCTTATGCCCGCCACCGGGCCGCGCGGCCGCGCAAGGGCGAGCCCTTCGTGCGCTTCCCGACCTGGATGTGGCGCAATGAGGAGGTCCTCGCCTTCGCCGACTGGCTGCGCGCGCACAACGAAGGTCGCCCCGAGGACGAGCGGGCCGGGATGTTCGGGCTCGACGTCTATTCGATGGGCGAATCGATCCACGCCGTGATCGCCTATCTCGACGAGCACGATCCGCCGGCCGCCGCCGAGGCGCGGCGGCGCTACGGCTGCCTGATGCCGTGGCAGGACGAGCCGCAGCACTATGGCCGCGAAGTGGAATTCGGCACCCTGCACGGCTGCGACGATTCGGTGCTGGCCCAGCTCCGGAACCTTCTGGCCGAGCGCATGGAATATATCGATCAGGACGGCGAGGCCTTCTTCGATGCCGAGCAGAACGCCCGGATCGTGCGCGCCGCCGAGCAATACTACCGCTCGATGTATCGCGGCGCGGCTTCGAGCTGGAACCTGCGCGACCGGCACATGTTCGACACCCTGCTGCGTCTCATGGCCCACCGCGAGGATGCGCGCGCAGTGATCTGGGCGCACAACTCCCACGTCGGCAATGCATCGGCCACGGCGATGGGCTGGCGCGGCGAATTCAACATCGGCGAGCTGGTCCGCGCCGCCTTCGGCGACGAGGCGGTGCTGGTCGGCTTCGGCACCGACCGGGGCACTGTCGCCGCCGCTTCGGACTGGGGCGCCGAGATGCACATCAAGACAGTCCGCCCGGCACGCGACGACAGCTGGGAGGTCGCGTTCCGCCGAACCGGGCAGGCGCGCAGCCTGACCGACTGGCGCGGCCACAAGGACAAGGAGCTTGTCAAGCTGCTCTCCCAGACCCTGCTGGAACGCGCCATCGGCGTGATCTACCGGCCGGAGACGGAGCTGGCGAGCCACTACTTCGAATCGGTCATCGCCGACCAGTTCGACGCCTTCGTCTGGTTCGAGGAGACCAGGGCAGTCACGCCGCTGGGCCATGAACGGCCCCACGGCGCGCCGGAAACCTGGCCGTTCGGGCTATGACCGCGGCCTCGCTCTCCAGCACCCCGCACGAGGTGCGCATCGATCGCGGGCCGGGGCTTGCGGCCATCCTGGGCGTGCCGCCCGACGCCAGGGGGCTGGTCATTTTCGCCCACGGCAGCGGCAGCGGCCGGCTCAGTCCGCGCAACAATCACGTCGCAACACGCCTGCGCGAGGACGGGATGGCGACACTGCTGCTCGACCTGCTGACGCCCTACGAGGAACAGGACCGCCGCAATGTGTTCGATATCAGCCTGCTCTCCTCGCGGCTGCGCCTGGCGGCGGACTGGGCAGCCGGCGAACCGGAAACGCGGGGACTTCGCCCCTGCTATTTCGGGGCCAGCACCGGCGGTGGCGCCGCCCTGAGAGCGGCGGCCGACGATCCGCGGATAGCCGCCGTGGTCTCGCGCGGAGGCCGCCCCGACCTTGCCGGCGTCAGTGCGCTGGCCAACGTGCGCGCGCCGACGCTGCTGATCGTCGGCGAGCTTGACGGCGTGGTTATCGAACTCAACGCCGTCGCGCACCGCGCCATGCACTGCGAGCGGGACATGGCGATCGTGCCGGGCGCCGGGCACCTGTTCGAGGAGCCGGGCACGCTGGACCAGGTCGTCTCGTTCGCCAGCCAATGGTTCCGCGGCCATCTGGGAGATGGGCGATGAGAGGAACGAGTTTCGCGGACCGCCAGGACGCAGGCCTGCAATTGGCGCAAGAGGTCAAGGCGGCCGATTTCGACAACCCGGTCGTGCTCGCGCTGCCTCGGGGCGGCGTGCCGGTCGGCTTTGAAGTGGCCAAGGCGCTCGGCGCTCCGCTCGACGTGCTGATGGTGCGCAAGATCGGCGCCCCGGGCCACGAGGAATACGGCATCGGCGCCCTGGTAGACGGCGCCTCCCCACAGGTTGTGGTTGACGAAGAGGCCGCGCGCACGGTCGGGGCGAGCCGCGACTACATCGACATGCAGATCGCCCGGCAGCTTGCCGAGATCGAGCGGAGGCGGGCACTCTACCGCACCGGCCCGGCCATTCCCCTCAAGGACCGCACGGCAATCGTGGTCGATGACGGGATCGCCACCGGCGGCACCGTCCGCGCGGCTCTTCAGGCTCTCGCCAAGGCGGGCCCCCCGCGGATCGTACTGGCCGTGCCGCTCGCCCCCGGCGACGTGCTGGCGGCGCTGCAGAAACTGTGCGACGAGGTTATCTGCCTGGCCACGCCTTATCCATTCTACGCCGTGGGCATGCACTACCGCAACTTCCGGCAGACCGAGGACGAGGAAGTGATCGGCCTGCTGGCCGAGGCCAGGCACTGGGAAGAGCCGGGGCTGCGGAAAGCGAAAGTTTGACCGGGCGGCGCCGTCCCCCATGACGGCGCCCGCCCGGCGCCCCCCATTCGATAGCGACCCTGCGGGTTCGTTTCGCAGCAGCACCTGACACGACCCGTGCTACTCCACTGAGGAAGAACGGCATATTAGATATAGTACGGATGCGACCGGGCCCGCGGCGCGCCCGCCCGACCCCGCGGCCTCAAGGAAACCGCAAAGCCCCTGCACAGTTATGCAGGGGGCAGCGGCGATTCGCAGGGCTGCTGGTTCGCCCTGCGCTGCCCGGTCGGGCATGCAACGCCGCTGAAGCAACTGCACCGAAGGATGCGCAGCCATGACCAGGCCCTACCCGCCGAGACCGCTCTCTCCCCATCTCTCCGACGGCGCACGCCTGCACTGGCGATGGGGGCCGCACATGTTCGTCTCGATCCTCCACCGGGTGAGCGGCGCGATCCTCTCGCTGGCGGGCCTGCCGATCATGATCTGGTGGCTGGGCGCGGTCGTGGGGGGACAGGGCGCCTATCGCGTGTTCGCGGCAGCCGCCAATTCGCCGGCCGGCATCGCCGTGCTGGTCGTGGTGAGCTGGGCCTTCTTCATGCACCTGCTTTCGGGGCTGCGCCATTTCGTGCTCGACACCGGCGCCGGCTACGAACTGCGCGCCAACAAGGGCTGGGCGCTGGCGGTGCTGGTGCTGGCACCGGTCCTGACCGCCGCTTTCTGGGCCCTCGTGCTGTTCATCTAGGAGACCGAAGTCATGGCGATCGACAAGGGAACTCCCGTTGGCCGGGCCATCGGCCTCGGCTCCTCCCACCACGGCGTGCAGCACTGGCTGCGGCAGAGAGTCGCGTCCCTGTGCAACCTTTTCCTAGGCCTGTGGCTGGTGTTCTCGCTGATCCTGCTGCCGGGGCTCGACTTCTCCACCCTGCACGACTGGCTGACCGGACCGATTCCCGCGATCGCCAGCGGGCTGCTGATAGTGACCGGCATATGGGAATCGCGCCTCGGCCTGCAGGTTGTGATCGAGGACTACGTCCACGAGAACGGCAATAAGTTCGCCGCCCTCGCCGCGCTCAACCTCGCTGCCGTGCTTGGAATGGCGATCGGCCTCTACTTCACCGTCCGCCTGATCGCCGCCGGATGAGCCTCATCGCCCGCGCAGGAGGCCGAAGACCCGCCGCAGCGGCCCGCGCGAATAGGCCAGGCCATCGTAGATGGTGATCATCAGCCCCGCCCACGAGAGGAAGAGCCGCCGGGAGCGCAGCCGCCGCGCGATGAGGAAGGCGGGCACGCTCCAGCGGCTGATGGCCCGCCTGCATCGGTAGATCAGCCGCCGCCGCATCGGGAAACCTCCAGGCCCGGGAGCGACGCGCTTGACCGGGCGCACGCCGCCGCCGTGCCGCAGCCGCAGCCGGTAGGCCAGTCCCTCGCGCCGCTGACGAAAGCCCGCGGCCTGGGTGCGGCGCACGAATTCGGCATCGACGCCTTGCAGGTTCACCCGGCCTTCGGCCAACGCGTCATGCAGCAGGCGCGACACCGCCGCCGAGCGGACGACCACCACGTTGGTGCCGCGCCCGTCCGAAGCATAGGGCTCGATCCAGGCATCGCCGAACGAGACGTCCGCTGTCTCCGCCACGACGTCGTCGCAGAAATCGCAGGCGGCGTTCTGGAAAAAGCCCGAACCCCAGTCGCCGCCGGCCAGGTGCCACCAGTCCCTCTGCCGCACTGCGCCGTCGTGCGTGACGACCTGGGCGGTATACCAGTTGGCGGGGCGCGAGGGGTTCTTCAGGCGGAACTCGAAGCTTTCCATTTCGTCGGGCTCTGCGCCCATCTGCCAGGCGAAGCTTTCGGACAGATGCCGGCTTTTCATGTGCCCACAGACCAGGCCGAGAGTGAAAGCGATCCGCCGCATGAACACAGGGTCGCTCTCACGCAGGAGCTGCACCGCCTTGATGAAGCAGGGAACGCCGATAACGGCGTAGCGCCCCGGCGTGTGCGCGATCTCTGCCAGCACCTGCGACATCTCGACCGGATAATAGCGCGACTTCGCGCCCTGGTTCAGGTGATCGATCCCGCGCGCAAGCACGTAGCGGAACAGCCTGCCATCCCGCGCCGGGGCGACATGGGCGACCGCGTCGACCATGCCGAGCCGGAGAAGCTCTGCGGCCACCCAGCTTACCATCCCGCCCGAACTCCCCCGCTCGCGGTAGCCGGGCTCGCTGGCGTAGCCTACCCATGCTTCGCGGTAGCGGCCGATGAAGGGATCGTCATGGGGAGCGTCTCCGAAGCGGGCGCGGGCGATCTGCGTCTCGTCGCGCGCCTGGGGGGAAAATGGGCACAGGCGCGATAAGGCCGGCGTGCGGCGGTCCATCCACTCCGGCGGACCGGCAGGCTTCAACTGGCCGTCCCGCGCCCATGCGAGGCGGGCCCGCCCTTCGCCCAGCGCCGCGACGCAGGCGCCGCAGCCGGTGCACAGCCCGGCATCCGCCATCTCTCGAGGGCTGATGTCCGCCGCGGTCATGCCGCAAGCGCCGCCCGCAGATAATCGGACGAGGCGCGCCGCAGCGAAGCGATCCGTGCCTCGACGCCGTGCGGAACCGGCTCGCTGAGAAGCCGCGCGTATACCGCCGCCCCGTCCCGGGGCCCGACGATACGGTGCTCCGCGCCGAGAAGATCGGCGAGATCGCGGATCTTGTTGAACCGGTAGTCCGAAGGCGCCGTCGCGAAAGGACGGCCGAAGACGAGCGAGAAGACGCAGCCGTGGAAGAAGTTGGTCACCACCGCGGCAGCGCCCGCCATCATCCGGCCGAATGCCTCCGGTCCCGCGGCAAGCCGCTGCTCGTCCGCCCACCAGTTGTGATAGCCCAGGCTGACGATCCGCAGCCCCCGCGCCTTCGCGAAGCCGCGCACCTGCTCCACGATCCAACCCGGAAAGTCGTGTCCGTAAAGGATCAGGCCGGGCTCTTCATCAGGCTCGCCGGCGTCGATGCAGTCCGGGAACAGCAGGCAGGGATCGAGCACCATCTCGGGCTTGATCCCCAGCGCCTCGCGTATCAGACGCGCGCTGTTCCGGTCACGCACGGAAATAGCGGCGAACCGGCGCAGCCGGGCGCAGTATTCGGGATGAATGCCGTCCGCCGCGTCATGATTCCCGAAGCTTGCCGCGTAGGCGACGAGACGGTCCGCCGCCACGCCCTCGCCGAAGAAGGGCGTGCTCGCGGCGTACCAGGGATGCCTGAAGTTCCACACTTCGTCGCTGCCTACGACGACAGTGCCGTGGCGCCCTGCCGTTTCCGGCCGCGACAGCTCGAACCGGCGGCCCAGCGGCAAGGCGCCCCGCGCCCGCGCGAATGCCCGTATCCTGCCGGCATGCGCTTTCCTGTCTCCCGGTGAAGTCAGCTCCGGCCGCAGCGCGCAGCGCCATTCCTTGATTTCGACCCCGCGCGAGGCATGATCGAGAATGCGCACCGGCGCCCCCGTGGCGGCAGCCATGCCTTCGGCCAGGCAGCGGGCCTGCCAGTACGATCCGTAATTGATGCAGCGGTGAAAGGTCAGGATCGCGATGGCGCCCTGCCACGCGCCGCGGGCATCGAGCGGCTGATCGACGCGCCGGAGTTCGCGAGGTCGGATGTTGATGCCCTGCATCTCGCTCCCCTTACGCGTGGAGAGCGGACAGGGTTCCTTGCGATCACATGGATCAATTCGAATTGCTTCGTCCCGGCCTGCACCGGGGTGTAATGACGGGCGGGGGAGAAATTGGGACACGACAGGACCCCCGCTGGCGAATGCGGGATAACGCCGGAGGAGGAACGCAAAGGCACGCGAAGGAGATCGGGCCGGCGTCGAGGGCGCCCTTTTGCCGGGGCGCGGGAGGGCTGCTGGGATGTGCGAGTGGCCGGGT
>DATEJH010000031.1:0-57004 GCA_035278205.1 Novosphingobium sp.
GTCCCGAGGCAGCTCAGCCGCGAACACAACCTTCTCCGGCGCACGCGACAAACACAGCCCACGGCGCACATGCTCCATGATCTCAAACTCCCCAGGACGATCCCAACCCTCACTCACAACTATCATAACACCCACATTCTCGCGTGGACGGAGAGATCAAAGACCGGCGGGCAATGATCGGCAGGCCGATTGCGCTGCAGCCCTTTTGTCACTTCGAGCGCAGGCTACCGCGCCTCATGAGCAGATTATCCGAAGCGCGCCAGCCATTCGCCGATCCCGCAGCTCACCACGCGCGTTGTGCGCCCCCGGGATAAAATCAGCGGCAGATTTCGGCGGAGCGGCATTGTCGTCCACGGGGGCTATTGATGGCCCGCACCGAGGGGCGGCATGCACGGCGCCTTGGCGGTCGACGTCGTTATCGGAAAAAAGCCGACGCGCCTGCGGGGCTTCAAGTCCCGCGCGAATTGCCGTACGGCACGCGCAACAACACTCGTGCTGGTGCCGCCATTCTATGTCCAGTTGTGACCTTTGCGTCGTTCGTAACCGGGCGATTTGTTCAGCACTCGACGCGAAGGAGCTTGATGCGCTCAACGCCATCGGCCGCACGCGCAAGATCACTACGGGTGAATCGCTGATCTGGGAAGGCGAGGACTCGGTCCTTGTCGCCAACGTGATAGAAGGCGTGCTCAAGCTTTCAACCAATACGGAAGACGGCCGCGAGCAGATCGTCGGAGTGGTCTATCCGTCCGATTTCATCGGCCGGCCTTTCGGAGGAACATCGGGTCACGGCGTCACGGCGCTGACCGACGCGAAGGTCTGTGTCTTCTCACGGCGCGATTTCGATGCTTTCGCGCGTGAGCACCCCGCGCTCGAACACAAGCTGCTGGAGCGCACCCTGGGCGAACTGGACCGCACGCGCCGCTGGATGCTGCTGCTGGGGCGCAAGTCGGCCTCGGAGAAGGTGGCCAGCTTCCTTGTCGAGGTGGCAGACCGTCTCGCGGGTTCAGGCTGCAGCATCGACGAGCACAAGCCGAGCCGGCGGCATCTTTTACTGCCTTTCTCCCGTCAGCAGATTGCCGATGTGCTCGGCCTGACGATCGAGACGGTCAGCCGGCAGTTTACGCGGCTGAAGAACGAAGGGATCATCGACCTGCCCTCGCGGCGCGATGTCAGGATTCTTGACTACGAGGCACTGGCCGCGGAGGCGGGCTGAGCCTTGGTCGGGGCATAGCGGGGGATCTGGCGCGAACCTTTGGGCTGCGGATCGAACCATTGGCCCGGCTGGCGGGGCCGCAGGTCGAAAGCCTGCGTGTAATCCTCGAAGTGGCTGCCGACGCCCTCGGGATCGAGCCCGAAAGATGACAATCGATAATGGTGATGCTGCCAGCGGTGCTGGCTGCGCGTCTTTTCCACGTACTGTTTCATGCTGGGCAGGGCCGGCGCGATGTCCATGTCGAGAAAGGCATAGACTCGCTGCATCACTGCCATCCAGTCTGCATCCATGTCCCTGTAGAGCACGTCGATCCGCTGCCGCGGGTCTATGCGGCTGCGCGTGAGTTGCATCCGATCGATCTGCAGTCTCGTCTTGTGCAGCCAGTGCTGACCGATCCAGCCCGGGTCGACCATATCGCTGTGGATCGTCATCTGGTTCCAGACGAGCGAGCAACTGCTGCCGACGACCCGATCGGGGTCGCGGTGGATGAAGACGAGCCGCGCATTCGGGAAAACGCGCAGGAGAGCGGGAAGGTCGAGCATGTGCTGGGGGGTCTTGAGCACCCAGGGCTTGCTGGGCGCGCCGCCGCGGGCCCAGCGGACCAGTTGCAGCAGACGCGCAACGTGCCGGTAAGCCGGCGTCGCGTCCTGGTCCTCGCACCAGCGGCCGTAGCTCGGGATTCGCCACTGCGCCTCGTGCTTCATGCCCCATGCGGAGGCCACCAGCAGCCCCAGTTCCTCCTCGGGTTCGAACGGAGCGGTGGGGTGGATCACGGCGGTCCTGGGGTTCAGGCGATGGACTGTCGAAAGCAGCCTGCCGGCCTGCCGCGGACGAGGATCGCGTCCGCCCGGCCGGAAATCGGGCGGAGGAACCGGGCAGACGGTTTCAAAGAAGCGCAAGTGCTCGAACCGCTCGTCCGCCGCCAGCAGCCGGTGGAGCCGCGTCGTGCCCGAGCGCATCGGCCCCACCACAATCACCGGCGGTTCAAGCGGCGTTGCCAGGATGTCGCGTTCCTCGCCGAACCAGTGCTGCGCCCATAGCCTTTCGCGCATGACCTTGAGGAACTGTCCGGTCGCCGCGAACCGGCCAATCGCATTGAGCGAGGCTTCCTCCCCGAGTGCCTGCACGAGCACGCCCAGCGGCTCGAAAAACCAGGGATCGCCGAAATCCCACAGCCCCGTCTGTCGCCGGACCAGTGCGCACATCGCGCCCACGTCGAGTTCGACCTGGGGAATGAGCCGGCATTTTTGCAGCCCTTGCAGGAGGTGATTGGCGGAGCTCACCAGGCGCGAACGGGACGGCAGCGAGAATTCTCGTGTCATGACAGCATAAAGCGCACGACGAGACGAAATGTTCAATTCACGACGATTCTTTGTTCGGGGCCGCCGGGCTGAAACAAAGCGCGGCAGGTGGAGTTGCAACCGGATGCACTCGGTCGAGGGACTTCTTGGCCGGCATGAGGTGCGCGACGAGAGCGAACGGATGACCTTGCGCGGCCGTCTTCTCAATCGCCAGGGATCGGTCCTGTTCGTCAGGAATGCCGCGGCGTCGTCCCTTACGTTCCTTTTTGACCTGCTGCTGATCTGGATCATGATCGACCGCATGGGGTTCAACAGGCTGGCGGCAGTGTCGATCGGTTTCGTGCTGGCGAATGCCCTTCATTACGTGCTGGCGCGAGCCTGGGTTTTCCGGGGGACGCTGCGGGGCCTTGTCTGCGGATACTTCTATTTTCTGGCCAATGCCCTTTTCGGCCTTGTCATCATCCTCTGCGCCTTCGCCCTGCTGACCCAGGCATTCGGAGTTCCGTACATGCTCGCGCGCGTGGCGGCCTCCCTTTGCGCGGGGACGGTGGTCTTCGTGCTTAACGCGACCGTCAACTTCCGCCGTCTCTGACGAGGAAGAGGGGAGCCCATGGCGCCCCTTTCCCCCGAGACAGAGGCGGACCATCAGAAGCGATAGGATACACCTGCGCTCAGCAGCCACGGATCGAGCTCATGCCGTGTCTTCATCGCCAGCGTACCGCCTTCGTAGAAAGAGGCGGTGGGCTTCATCCAGTACTTCTTGGCGTCGAGCGACAACCCGAACCCGTTCTCGCCGAGCGCGACGTCGATGCCGCCCTGCAGGGCCGCGCCCAGCCTGTTCGACATCTTCACCTTGTCGACGCCGAGCGCCGCGGCCGCCCCGCCGGGCTTTTCATCGAAGACCAGGAACAGTGCCGGGCCGGCGCCGAGGTATGGCTTGATCGGCCCGCCGGTGTCGAGGTGCACCTTGGCGGTGAGCGTTGCCGGCAGGATGAGGACGTGGTCGACCAGCCTGGTGCCGGCGAGACCGCCTGCGCCGCTGACGTGGTGCTGGGTGAAGCAGCAGATCGTCTCGAGCGAAAAGGTCTTGTTGAAGAAATACTCGATCGCCAGCGTCGGCACGAAATTGTCGTTCGCCCTGGTCTGCGGATTGCCCAGCGCCGCCGCCGCGGCGCCCAGTGCGGTGCTGGTATCGACGCTCTTGATCGTGTCGATCCTGCCATCCGGCAGTACGGCGGTGCCGAGTACCTTGACCTGCAGGTGCCCGTCCGGACGGCCCGCCCGTGCCGGCGTGGTCATTGCTGTAGCTGCCGCCATAGCGGCCATCATGGTCAGTCTGCGCATAATTCGTCTTTCGTCGCCGCCAGGGCCGCCCTGTGCGATCCCCCTCATCAGTGGTTGCGGGAGACTGCTTCTCCTGTTTGTGCCGGCGATGATTTGATTGGGCGCAAATTCGCCATTTTCCGCACTTTTTCTGTGCCGCTCCATTTTGACGCCGGTCAATGCCGCGCCGGCCGGCAAGTTCCAAGGGGGCGGAAGGTTCAGCAACAATCTCGAAAGAGAAGGCTTATGGAAACGGTCCTGGCGCGGGCGGGCATATGGCTTGGCCTGCTATTCCTGGCAGTCATAGCGGCCGCGTTCGCCGCAGACGCAGGGTTCGCCATCCATATGGGAATCGTCGCCGCGGCGGCGTTCATCGCCTTGTGGTTCACCTTGCGCGGCACGGACTACGCCGTGGCGGCGCGAGGAATACTCAAGGTCCCGGCCGATCAGGGCAGGTATGACGATGATCCCATCCGATGGGGCGTGATCGCCACCGTTTTCTGGGGGATGGCGGGCTTCGCGGCAGGGCTGTTCATCGCCCTGCAACTGACATGGCCGATGCTCGACCTGGAGCCTTACTTCAATTTCGGCCGACTGCGGCCCCTGCATACTTCGGCAGTGATCTTCGCGTTCGGCGGCAATGCGCTGATCGCGACGAGCTTCTACGTCGTCCAGCGCACCTGCCGAGCGCGGCTTGCCTTCCCGGCGCTCGCCCGGTTCGTGTTCTGGGGATACCAGCTCTTCATCGTCCTTGCCGCGACCGGGTACCTGCTCGGCATCACGCAGAGCAAGGAATATGCAGAGCCCGAATGGTATGTGGACTGGTGGCTGACGATTGTCTGGCTCGCTTACCTAGCCGTCTTCGTCGGCACCATCGTGAGGCGCAGCGAGCCGCATATCTACGTTGCGAACTGGTTCTACCTCGCTTTCATCGTCACCATCGCCATGTTGCATGTCGTCAACAACCTCGACATGCCGGTCAGCCTCCTCGGGTCGAAGAGCTATCCGCTGTTCGGCGGCGTGCAGGGCGCGCTGGTGCAGTGGTGGTACGGCCACAATGCGGTGGGCTTCTTCCTGACCGCCGGCTTCCTGGCGATGATGTACTACTTCGTGCCCAAGCAGGCCGAGCGGCCCGTCTACAGCTATCGCTTGTCGATCATCCACTTCTGGTCGCTGATCTTCCTCTACATCTGGGCGGGCCCCCACCACCTGCACTACACGGCGCTGCCCGACTGGGCGCAGACGCTGGGCATGGTGTTCTCGGTCATGCTGTGGATGCCGAGCTGGGGCGGCATGATCAACGGGCTGATGACGCTCAACGGCGCCTGGGACAAGGTCCGGACCGACCCGATCATCCGCATGATGGTGATGGCCGTCGCCTTCTACGGCATGAGCACGTTCGAAGGCCCGATGATGTCGATCAAGAGCGTCAACTCGCTCTCGCACTATACCAACTGGACCATCGGCCATGTCCATTCGGGCGCGCTGGGCTGGAACGGCATGATCACTTTCGGCGCGATCTACTACCTGGTGCCGCGCCTGTGGGCTCGCGAGCGTCTCTACAGCTTGCGCATGGTGAACTGGCACTTCTGGCTCGCGACTATCGGCATCGTCTTCTACGCCGCGAGCATGTGGGTGGCGGGGATCACCCAGGGCCTGATGTGGCGCGAGTACGGCGCGGACGGCTACCTGGTGAACTCCTTCGCCGACACCGTCGCCGCAATGCATCCCATGTACGCGCTGCGTGCCCTTGGCGGCCTGCTCTACCTCTCCGGCGCGGTGATCATGGTGGTGAACGTCTGGGCGACCATCGCCGGCAGGCTGCGCCAGGAAGCGCCGATGCATGACGCCGCCTACGACGCGGCCGCCGACCGGCCGCTGCCGGAAAGGCCGCGCTTCGCAGTTCCGGGCGGCGGCTCCGCGCCGGAAACGGAGCTGGCGGCCTCGGTTGCCGCCGAGTGATGCGCCGAACAGGGAAACGAAACATGACCAGCTTGACCCAACGGCACAAGACGCTCGAAAAGAACATCACCCTGCTCGGGGTGGCCGCCTTCGTCACCGTCGCCATCGGCGGCATCGTCGAGATCGCGCCGCTGTTCTGGATCCACAACACGATCGAGAAAGTGGAGGGCATGCGCCCCTACACCCCGCTCGAGCAGGCCGGACGCGACATCTACGTGCGCGAAGGGTGCTACGTCTGCCACAGCCAGATGATCCGCCCCTTTCGCGATGAGACCGAACGCTACGGCCACTACTCGCTCGCCGCGGAATCGATGTACGACCATCCCTTCCAGTGGGGCTCCGAGCGCACCGGGCCCGACCTGGCGCGCGTCGGCAAACGCTACTCGGACGAGTGGCACGTGCAGCACCTCACCAATCCGCAGTCAGTGGTGCCCGAAAGCGTGATGCCGAAATACGGCTTCCTTGCCGGCAACGACCTCGACGTCCCCGATGTCGCGGCCAACCTGCAGGCACTGCGCGGCGTCGGCGTACCCTACACCGACAAGGACGTCGCGATGGCGGTGGCCGACCTCAAGGCCCAGGCCGATCCGGAAGCCGACGCCGGCGATCTGGAGAAACGCTACCCGAAGGCGCAGATTCGCGATTTCGACGGCAATCCCGGCCGGCTGACCGAGATGGATGCGCTCGTCGCCTACCTGCAGATGCTCGGCACGCTCGTCGACGTCAACGGCGCCGCTGCGCAGGAGGAACTCGCCTCGGAGCAGGGCCGATGAGCGGCCATTCGATGTACGAGACGCTGCGCCAGATCGCCGACAGCTGGGCGCTGGCGGCGATGGGCGCCGCCTTTCTCGTGCTGATCGCCTGGCCGTTCCGGCCGGGATCGAAGAGCCGCAACCACGATGCCGCCACCATGATCTTCAAGGACGAGAACGATGGTTGACGCTGACAATACGCCGGCAGCCGGCAAGCGCTTCGACGAAGCCACGCAGACCGAAACCGTCGGCCACGAATGGGACGGGATCGAGGAACTCGATACCCCGATGCCGCGCTGGTGGCTGTGGTCCTTCTATGCCTCGATCGTCTTCGCCATCGGCTATGCCATCGCGTATCCGGCCTGGCCTTTGGTCACCCAGGGCACCCGGGGCATGCTGGGGTGGTCGAGCCGGGGCCAGCTTCGCGGGGAACTCAGGGAACAGAGCGCCGAGCGGGCAAGGACGGTGGCCGCGCTGGCCGGCATGCCGATCGAGCAGCTTCCCCGCCATCCGGCGCTGATGCGCGCGGCGATCGCAGGCGGTGCGGCGGCTTTCAAGGTCAACTGCGTGCAGTGCCACGGCGCCGGCGCGGCAGGCTCGAAGGGCTTCCCCAACCTCAACGATGACGACTGGCTCTGGGGCGGCGATCTCAAGACGATCGAGGCGACGCTGATCCACGGCGTCCGCCAGCCCGGAGACGACCTGACGCGCATGAGCCAGATGCCGGCCTTCGGCAAGGACGGCCTGCTTCCGGCGGACCAGATTCAGGATGTCGCGAGCTATGTGCTCAGCCTGTCAGGCAGGGAGAAGCCGAGCGCCGCTTCGGCCCGCGGCGCCGGGATCTTCGCGACCAACTGTGCGGTATGCCACGGTAATGACGGCAAAGGCGGGCGCCAGGTCGGCGCGCCGAACCTGGCCGACGCCATTTGGCTTTACGGCGGCACGCGTGACGAAGTCAGCGCCCAGGTCAACACTCCGCGCCACGGCGTGATGCCGGCCTGGGACAAGCGGCTCGATCCAGTGACGGTGAAGATGCTCGCCGCCTATGTCCACTCGCTGGGCGGGGGCGAGAAGTTCGAGCAAGCGCCGCCTGCGCCCGACGCACAACCGACAGCGGCCGAATAGCCGCCTGCCGCTCACCCCCCGAAGCGGACAAGGACAATGAACAAGCCCGAACTCATCAGGACAGAAGACCGGCCGGCCCCGCTCTATGCAAAGCGCGAGCCGGTCTTCAACCGGCGCATCGACGGCAAGTTCCGGCGGATCAAATGGGCGATCATGGTCATCTGCCTGGCGATCTACTGGATCACCCCGTGGATTCGCTGGGATCGCGGGCCTTATGCGCCGAACCAGGCGGTGCTGGTCGATCTCGCCCACCGCCGCTTCTACATGTTCGGCATCGAGATCTGGCCGCACGAGTTCTATTTCGTCGCCGGCCTGCTGATCATGGCCGGGATCGGGCTGTTTCTCGTCACCAGCGCAGTGGGCCGCGCCTGGTGCGGCTATGCCTGCCCGCAGACGGTGTGGACCGACCTGTTCCAGCACATCGACCGTCTGGTCGACGGCGATCGCAACGCCCGCTTCCGGCTCTACAAGGCGCCATGGGGCCCGGCGAAGATCGCCCGGCGTTTGTTCAAGTGGTCGATCTATCTCGCCGTCAGCTTCGCCACAGGCGGCGCCTGGATCTTCTACTTCGCCGACGCGCCTGCGCTTCAGCACGAATTCTGGACCGGCACCGCCGCGCCGGTCGCTTACGGGACGGTGGCCGTGCTGACGGCGACCACCTTCATTCTCGGCGGTTTCATGCGCGAGCAGGTCTGCATCTACATGTGTCCCTGGCCGCGCATCCAGACCGCCATGCTCGACGAGAAGAGCCTGATCGTCACGTACAAGGACTGGCGCGGCGAGCCGCGCGGCAGTGTCAAGAAGGCCCAGAAGAATCCCGGCGCGTTCGGCGACTGCATCGATTGCGAGCAGTGCGTCGCCGTCTGCCCCACCGGCATCGACATTCGCGAAGGGCCCCAGGTCGGCTGCATCACCTGCGCCTTGTGCATCGATGCCTGCGACCGGGTGATGAAGGAAACCGGCCGGCCGCGCGGACTCATCGACTACGCCACCCTCGAGGATGCCGAACGCGAGAAGGCCGGGCAGCCGCCGACGCGCCATCTCAAGCTGATCTGGCGCCCGCGCACGATGCTTTACTTCACCGTCTGGGCGAGCATCGGCCTCGGCCTGCTGTTCCTGCTCGGCACGCGCGTGCACACTGACCTCACCGTCGCCAAGGACCGTAACCCGCCGTACATCCTGATGAGCGACGGCTCGGTCCGCAATGCCTATACCCTGCGCCTGCGGAACATGGAGGGCAGGCCGCGGCGCATGGAGATCTCCATCGAAGGCCTGCCCGGCGCCAGGATGTGGAGCGACGACGTCGGCATGGACGATGCGGCGCGGAGTCTCTTTCGCACGGTTCCGGCGGACGAGACGCACAGCCTGCGCGCTTATGTGGTGGTGCCGGCCGGCACTGAGCCGCAGGAGTTCGAATTCCGCCTTCAGGCCATCGGCGAACCGCGCGAGCGGGACAGCGCCGAAATCCAGTTCGACGCTCCGGGAGAGGAATGATGAGCCGAATTGACAATGCGGGCGCATCGCCCCGCCCCTCCCCTGAAGGGCAGGGGCTTGAAGGGGCCCGCCTTTTCACCGGCAAGCACATGACCGCGATCCTCGTCGCCGCCTTCGCCGTCATCATCGCCGTCAATTTCGCCATGGCCCGGCTTGCCGCCTCGACCTTCGGCGGCGAGGTGGTCGAGAACTCCTACGTCGCCAGCCAGCACTTCAATCGCTGGCTCGACGAGGCCCGTTCGGAAGAAGCATTGGGCTGGAATCTCACTGCGTCACGCCGCCCGGACGGCGGGATCCTCGCCACGCTCGGTGCAGTGCCCGGAAACCCCGCCATCAAGGCCGTGGCGCGCCATCCGCTTGGCCGCAAGCCCGAGACGGCGCTCACTTTCGTACGCGACGCCGCCGGGAACTGGATCAGCCGCGAGGTGCTGCCCGAGGGGCGCTGGACGCTGCGCTTCGACATCGAGGCGCAGGGAAGGACCTGGCGCGCAGAACGGGAAATTCGATGAACGCGCCCGAACATGAACCCACCGCCGCCGGTGCCTGCATCGACAGCCGCTTCACCGTGCCCGGCATGCGCTGCGCCGGCTGCATCGGCAGGATCGAACGCGGGCTCATCGCGGTGCCGGGCGTCGCGGCGGCGCGTGTCAACTTCTCGGCCAAACGGGTCGCGGTCAGCCATGCGCCCGCGCTGACGGACGATGCCATCATCGAGGAACTGCGCGGCCTTGGCTTTGAAGCAGAGCGGGCGGCGGAGAATCCGCTCGGCGGCGACGATGCCGAAACGAAGCGCCTGCTGCGCGCGCTCGCCGTGGCGGGCTTCGGCATGATGAACATCATGCTCTTCTCGGTCAGCGTCTGGTCCGGTGCCGATGCCGAGACCCGTGAACTGTTCCATCTGGTCTCGGCGATGATCGCCGTTCCCGTGATCGCTTATGCCGGAAGGCCGTTCTTTTCCTCGGCGCTGATGGCGCTGCGCCATAGACGCACCAACATGGACGTGCCGATCTCGATCGGCGTCCTGCTGGCCACCGGCATGAGCCTTTACGAGACGCTGACCGGGGGCGCGCATGCCTATTTCGACGGCGCGGTCATGCTGCTGTTCTTCCTGCTGGCGGGCCGCGTGCTCGACGCGATGATGCGCAGCCGCGCGCGATCGGGCATCGCCTCGCTGCTGGGGCGCATGGGGCGGGGGGCGCATGTGATCGGGCTCGACGGTTCGACTCGTTACGTCGAAGCCGAGCGCCTTGCTCCCGACATGCTCATGCTCGTCGCGGCAGGTGAGACGCTGGCGGCCGATGGCGAGATCGTCGAGGGGCGCACCACGATCGATTCCTCGATGCTCACAGGCGAGAGCGAGCCGCGCCCGGCCGGACCGGGCGATGTGATCCACGCGGGGATGATCAACCTGGGCAACCCAGTCCGCCTGAAAGTCACTGCCGCGGCGCAGGACACCGCGATTGCCGACATCGCGCGGCTGATGGACGAGGCCGGGCAGTCGCGCTCGCGCTATGTGCGCATCGCCGACAGGGCCTCGCGGCTCTATGCGCCTGCCGTCCACACCCTGGCCTTCCTCAGCTTCTGCGGCTGGATGACCGCCGGGGCCGGGATCCATCAGTCGCTCACGATTGCCGCTGCTGTCCTCATTATCACCTGTCCGTGCGCTCTGGGCCTGGCGGTGCCGGCGGCGCAGGTCGTGGCCGCGAGCACGCTGATGAAGCGGGGGCTGCTGATCAAGGACGGCTCGGCGCTGGAGCGGCTGGCGGAGGTCGACGAAGCGTTGTTCGACAAGACCGGCACGCTGACCCTGGGCGAGCCGCGCCCGGTCGACCTATCGGGCCTAGACGCGGGGCAGCGGGGCATTGCGCTGGCTCTTGCGCAGTCGAGCCGCCACCCGCTCAGCCGCGGTCTGGCGCAGGCCCTGCGTGAGATGGGGGCCGAGCCTGCCCTGCTCGACGAAGTGGGTGAGACCGCCGGCCGGGGCATGCACGCGCGGCATGAAGGGCAGACGGTTGCGCTGCTGCGCCCCGAAGCGGAGACCGCCGGCCTCGCGGTAGACCTTGTGGCCGGCGAAAGGCGCAGCCGCATCGCTTTTGCCGATCCGCTGCGCCCGGATGCGCGCGAGGCCTTGCGGCAGCTCTCGGCGATGCGGGTCGGCACGGCCATCGCATCGGGCGATCGGCCGCAGGCCGTCGCGGCCGTCGCGCGCGAGCTGGGCCTGTTCGCGACGGCCGGGATGCGCCCGGCCGACAAGCTGGCCCTGCTCGACCGCCGGGCCGGTCAGGGGCACAAGGTGCTGATGGTCGGGGACGGGCTGAACGATGGCCCGGCGCTGGCGGGCGCCCACGTCTCCATCGCCCCGGGAAGCGCCAGCGACGTCAGCCAACAGGCGGCCGATGCCGTCTTCGTCGGCGAGCGGCTCATGCCGGTAGCGCTGGCGGTACGTGTCGCCCGCGCGACGATGCGGATCGTGCGCGAGAACTTCGCGCTGGCGGTGGCCTACAACTTTCTTGCCGTGCCGCTCGCTATACTGGGATTCGTGACGCCGCTGCTCGCCGCGATCGCCATGTCGGCCAGCTCGCTGCTGGTCGTCGGCAATTCGCTGCGGCTGGCGCGGGCGGCGGGAAGGCAGGCGGCATGACGATCCTCGGTCTGCTTATCCCCCTGGCCCTGCTCATGGGCATGGGCGGTCTTGCCGCGTTCTTCTGGGCCATGAAGGATGGCCAGTTCGAGGATCTCGATGGCGCGGCAAACCGTATCCTGATAGACGACGATAACGACCGCTCATGAATCGCCGCCTCCCCCTGTTCGGCACGCTCGCCCTGCTGCCCGCCATGATCGGTCCTCTCGAGGCCGAGGCGCGTGGTTTGGCGGCGCCCTTGTGCGGCGGCGGCACGATGTCGATCCCGGGCGCGCCGGAAGGCCCTCCGGGGCCGCCCCAGGGGCCGTGCTGCGCCAAGGGCTGCCACGGCGGCTCTTCCCGAAAGCGGCTTGATCGATCGCAATGACTGCGCGCCACGTCGGGGCAATGGTGCCGCCATGTGGACATACTACCCCGATCTGCTCGCGGTTCCGGTACCGCGCTACACCAGCTTCCCGACCGCGGCCGAATTCCACGACCGCGTCGGCGCTCGGGAATTCGTGCGGGCGCTGGAGGAGCAGACCGGCGAAGTCTCCCTCTATGTCCATATACCGTTCTGCGAGAAGATCTGCTGGTACTGCGGTTGCAACACGAGCGTCGCCAATCGCAAGGACCGGGTGGCGAGCTACCTCGATGCATTGCACCGGGAGATCGTGCTCGTCGCCGAACATCTGCCCCATGCCGCGAAAGTGACGCGCATCGCTTTCGGCGGCGGCAGTCCCAACGGGATTTCGCCGATTGACTTCGTGCGTCTGATTGACGCGCTGACGCTGCAGTTCGGCGCGTCGCGGCCGGTGATCTCGATAGAGCTTGACCCGCGAACGCTGCGCCCGGACTGGGCCGGCGTGATCGCGTCGGTCGGGATCGAGCGGGCCAGCCTCGGCGTGCAGACTTTCGCAACTGGCCTTCAGGAGGCCATCGGCCGCATCCAGCCCGCGCGGATGATAGAGGACGCCGCCGTCCTGCTGCGCGGCGCGGGGATCCGCTCGCTCAACTTCGATCTCATGTACGGTCTTCCGGGCCAGGCCATGGACCATCTGCGGGATTCGCTGGAGCGGACTGTGGCGCTCGGCGCGGACCGCGTTGCGGTGTTCGGCTATGCCCACGTTCCGCACCTGATTGCCCGCCAGCGCAAGATCGACGGCAGCGCCCTGCCGGACGCTGCGACGCGGTTTCGCATGGCCGGGTTCGCGCATGAGCTCCTCACCCGGGAAGGCTACATCCCGGTCGGGTTCGACCACTTCGCGAGGCCCGGCGATTCGCTTGCGGAGGCTGCGCTGTCCGGGCGGTTGCGGCGAAACTTCCAGGGGTTCACCGAAGACCAGGCGCCGGTGGTGATAGGTCTCGGCGCATCGTCGATCAGCAGCTTTCCCGGTCTGCTCGTCCAGAACGAGAAGAACACCGGGCGCTATCGCATGATGCTCTCGCAGGATCGCCTCACCGCCAATCGGGGCATCCTGCGTGGTGCCGAGGACCGTCGCCGCGGAGCCGTGATCGAGGCGCTGCTGTGCCAGGGGCGGGCCCCGCTCGACGCGGAGCTGAAGGCTGAGGCCCTGCCGATGCTCCGGCCCTACATCGAGGCCGCGCTGTGCGGGATGGAAGGCGGCGATCTCGTGATCCGTCCGGAGGGGCTGCCTTACGCACGCTCGATCGCGGTGCGTTTCGACCCCTACCGGCGGGATTCGCTGCGGCGCTTCAGTTCGGCGGTGTAGTGAAGGGCGGTGAGGCTTTCCCTCCGGCCGGCATTTTGCGGTTCTAAACCCGCGTGTCGAATTCGACCCCGAAGAGGTTCCCGTCGGTCCAGCGCACGAGTCCCCACAACTCGCGTCCGTCCTCCAACCGCGCGCGCACGACCTCGTTTTCGGCCGGCGGCTTGCCCGCCGCGGCGCCGCTGAGGCCGCGGGACGAAATATCGCGCAGGATCACGTCGATGGGCTCGCCGTCCGCATCATAGAGGGCAAAGCGGGCGAGGCGGCTGCGACGGCGCTCGCGCGGGATCGGCGTCGGCTTGAAGCGGCTGGTGTCCATCTGCCCATAGGACGGCGGGATGGCCACGGGTTTAATGCCGGCAGCCCCTGCCTCCGTTCCGGATTGCACATCGTGGACACTCCCCTCGCGTCGTCCCGGCGAAGGCCGGGTGAAGTTCGTGAAGTTCCCCGAGGGCGTCAGCGGCCGCGGGAGGTCTTGGAATCAACCGGTATGTCTCCCAGGGGAGGGAGAGTTCACCCCGCCGCCGCGCTCTTCGGTTCTCCGGCGATTGCTTCGGCCATCCCGGGGCCCGTCTCCACTTCCACCGGACCCAGCGGCAGCGTGCGGCGGCGGATCAGGGCTTCGGGCTGGTTGCGGCGGATCCAGTCGAGCATGGATTCCCGGATCTCGCAGCGCAGGTCGAAGAGCTGGCCGGCGTCCTGGGCGCTCATCAGCAGGCGCAGTTCCATAGCCTCGGAGTCGGTGTCGGTCACCTGCACCGCCTGCGAGCGCTTGTCCCACAAGGGGTGCGCCTTGATCTGGCGGGTGTACTCCTCGCGGATCGGGCCGACGTCGGCGGCGTGGTCGAGGTAGAGCATGACCGTGCCGAGCAGGGCCGAGCCGGTCTTGGTCCAGTTCTGGAAGGTGTCCTCCAGGAACCGCTGCGAAGGGACGACAAGGCGGCGTTCGTCCCACAGGCGCACGACGACGTATGTGGTGCGGATATCCTCGATGCGGCCCCACTCGCCGTCGAGGATCACCACGTCGTCGATGGCGATCGGCTCGGTCAGCGCCATCTGGAAACCGGCGATCAGCGCCTTGAGCGCGGGCTGCGCGGCGGCGCCGACGGCCAGCGCGGCAAGGCCGGCCGAGGCCATCAGGGTGACCCCGATCTCGCGCACGCCGGGGATCGAGGCGAGCATCCCTGCGATCGTCAGGAAGACGATCAGGAAGGTGCCGATGCGGCTGAAGATGGCAAGGCGCGTGCGGCGGCGGCGGGCGTTGCGGTTGTCCGGCACGGTGATGTCGTTGCGCAGGATCATCGCTTCGACAAAGGCGTGCAGCACCGCGATCGCGACCCAGCCCGTGAGCAGCGGCAGGATCAGCCCCGCGAAGCGCGCCCATATCGCCGCCAGCGCCGGCATCTCGCGCGAAACCAGCACCACGCCGATGGCGATGAAGGCATAGCGCGACGGCCGCGCCAGCCGCTTCACGACGATGTCGTCGGTCTCGCTTCCGCTGGCACGCGAGATACGCCTCAGGATCCTGAACGTGACGGCATGGATCACCAGGGCGACGGCAATGCCCAGCACCGCGGCGATAACGGCGAGAAGCGGCTGCTCGGCCCAGTCGGGCAGGACGGCGACGTGGCGTTCGATGAAAGCGATCATGGCCGGCAGGTTAGGGGGCGGCTGCGGCATTTCAAGGCCATGGCCACGCCCCGCCGCTGCAGAGGTTCAGTGCGCCGCGCCCCAGCTCGGCCCGGCGCCGATCTCGACCCCGAGCGGCACGTCGAGCCTGACCGCCGGCTCGGCCGCATGAGCCATGACCCGCGCAATGATCGGCGAGGCCGCGGCGACGTCGGCCTCCGGCAGCTCGAACACCAGTTCGTCGTGGACCTGCAGCAGCATCTTCACGTGCCCAAGCCCCGCTTCGGCCAGCGCCGGTCCCATGCGGGCCATGGCCCGCTTGATGATGTCGGCGCTGGTGCCCTGGATCGGTGCGTTGATCGCGGCGCGCTCGCTGCCCTGGCGCTCGGCCTGGTTCCTGGAGTTGATGCGCGGGAACCAGGTCTTGCGGCCGAACAACGTCTCCGAATAGCCGCGCTCGCGCACCTGTTCGAGCGTGTGGACGATGTAGCGCTGGATGCCGGGGAAGCGCTCGAAATAGCGGTCGATCATCGCCTGCGCCTCGTCAGCCTCGACGCCGAGCCGGCCGCCGAGCCCCCAGCGCGAGATCCCGTAGAGGATGGCGAAGTTGATCGTCTTGGCCCGCCCGCGCGTATCGCGGTCGACCACGCCGAACATCTCCATCGCGGTGCGCGCATGGATGTCCTCGCCGTTCGCGAAAGCCTCCTTGAGGCTCGGCACATCGGCCATGTGGGCGGCAAGGCGCAGCTCGATCTGTGAATAGTCGGCGGAAAGCAGGACATTGCCCGGCTCGGCGACGAAGCAGTCGCGGATCTGGCGGCCGATCTCGGTGCGGATCGGGATGTTCTGCAGGTTCGGCTCGGTCGAGGAAAGCCGCCCGGTCTGCGCGCCGACCAGCGAATAGCTGGTGTGCACGCGCCCGGTTGCCGGGTTGATGGCCGCCTGCAGCGTCTCGGTGTAAGTGGAGCGCAGCTTCGAAAGCTGGCGCCATTCGAGCACCTTGGCGGCGACCTGCGCCCCTTCGCCGGCGAGCTTTTCCAGCACCGCCTGATCAGTGGAATACTGGCCTGACTTGCCCTTGCGTCCGCCCTTGTAGCCAAGCTTGTCGAACAGGATGTCTCCCAGCTGCTTGGGGCTGCCGATGGTGAATTCCTGGCCGCACAGACCCCATACCTCGCATTCGAGCGCGCTGATGGCCTCCGCGAACTGGCCGGATAGGTGGGCGAGCCGGTCGCGATCGACCTTCACCCCATGCCGCTCCATCTGCGCCACGATCGGGATCAGCGGCCGATCGACGCGCTCATAGATGCGCGTACCGCCCTCCTGCGACAGGCGCGGGCGCAGCAGGGCGTGGAGGCGCCAGGTGACGTCGGCGTCCTCGGCGGCATAGCAGGTCGCCTTCGGCAGCAGGACTTCGCCGAAGGGTATGGCCTTCCTGCCGGTGCCGCAGACATCCTTGAACGCCAGCGGCTTGTGGCCGAGATGCCGTTCGGAAAGCTCATCCATCCCGTGGCCGCCGCCGATGCCGTCGAGCGACCGGCCGGCATCAAGGCAGAAGCTCTCGATCATGGTGTCGTCCACCGGCGCCATGCGGATACCATAGCGGGCAAGCACGTTGAGATCGTACTTGACGTTTTGGCCCACTTTCAGGACCGCGTCGCTTTCCAGCAGTGGCCTGAGCAGCGCCATCGCCTGTTCGAGAGGGACCTGCGGCGGCGTTTCGGCAAACATGTCGCTGCCGCCATGGCCCAGCGGGATGTAGCAGGCCTCGTTCGGGCCGATGGCAAGGCTCACGCCGCACAAGTCCGACTGCATGGAATCAAGCATCGAGGTCTCGGTATCGACCGCGACCAGATGCGCCGCGGCGGCCTTGGCGATCCACCGTTCCAGCGCCTCGAGGGTCTGCACGCATTCATAGGCGTCGTAGTCTATCGCCGGCATGTCCGGCGGCGCCTGCCGCGCCGCGCCTTCCACCGGGCCGGCCCCTGCGGTCACCGGCCTGGCGGGGTGGAGCCGGGTGGGCGGCGCCGGGCTTCCGGCTCCAGCGTCGAGGCGTTTCAAAAGACTGGTGAAGCCGTGCCTGCCGAGGAATGCTGCAAGCGGCTCGCGCGGAACCGTCTCCAGCTTGAACTGGTCGAGCGGCATCGGCAGCGCACAGTCTTCCTTGAGGGTGACGAGCACCTTGGACAGCCGCGCCTGCTCCGCATGCTCGATCAGCCGCTCCTGCAGCTTGGACTTCTTCATCGCCGGGGCAGCGGCGAGCGCCGATTCGAGGTCCCCATGGTCCTGGATCAGCTTGGTCGCGGTCTTGGGCCCGACACCGAAGACACCGGGCACGTTGTCGACCGAGTCGCCCATCAGCGCCAGCACGTCCCCCACTTTCTCGGGTGGTACGCCGAATTTTTCCATGACCTCGGGGATGCCGATGCGCTGGTCCTTCATGGTGTCCAGCATGTCGATGCAGCCGCCTTCGATGTCGTCATCGGGTTCAGCGCACTTGCCGACGAGCTGCATCAGGTCCTTGTCGGAGGAGACGATCGTCACGTCCCAGCCGCGTCGGGTCGCTTCGCGGGCGTAGGAGGCGATGAGATCGTCGGCCTCGTAGCCCGGTTCCTCGATACAGGGCAGCGAAAAGGCACGGGTGGCATCGCGGATCAGCGGAAACTGCGGGACCAGGTCCTCCGGCGGCGGCGGACGGTTGGCCTTGTAGGCATCATAGATGTCGTTGCGAAACGACTTGCTTCCGGCGTCGAGAATCACCGCCAGGTGCGTCGGCCCGTCGGCCTTGTGAAGGTCTTCGGCAAGCTTCCACAGCATGGTCGTGTAGCCGTAGACGGCGCCGACTGGCGTGCCTTCCGGGTCGGTCAGCGGCGGCAGGCGGTGATAGGCGCGGAAGATGTAGGCCGAACCGTCGACGAGATAGAGATGCTGCTTGGACTCCATGGCGCAGGCTCTAGCAGCGACGGAGCAGGGCGTCAGCAGGCGAGTGCACCTGCCTGTGCCGGGAACCGCGCCGATCGGCATGCGTTTTGCCGCGAACGCTTGAAACGCCTCGAAGGCCCTCCTAATCGACGGGGTCAGGCCCGGTGGTTTGTACCGGACTTGCTTCGAGGCGTTTCGCCAACGGGTTCAACTTCGCAAACGAGGGATTACCGAAAAGATGCGCAAGATCGTCATTGCAACCACTGCCGCCGTCGCGGCCCTTTCGCTCGCCGCCTGCTCGGAGAAGACCCAGGACACGACCGAAGCCGCAGCTTCCTCGGCCGCGGACGACATCAACGCCATGGCATCGGACGCTGCCAGCGCGGTGGACAACGCCGGCGACAAAGTGAAGGGATCGGCCGCTGACGCCGCCGAGGACGCCAGCGAGGCCGCCGACGACGCGCGCGACGCCGCCGCCGATGCCGCGGCCAGCGCCGAGCAAGCCGCCAAGGACGCTGCCGCCGAAATGGACAACAACAATACCGGCAACAAGCCGAACCAGTAACTCTGCAAACTCTCGGTCAGAGTTCAAGACAAAAGGCCCGCCGGTGATCCGGTGGGCCTTCTGTTTGCCTGCAGCGTCTCAATGGCAGATTATACCGCGAAGTTCCGGGCGCGAACGCCCCCTTCAGCGCGCGGCAGTTCGCAGGTAGCTGGAGCTTTCGGTCAGATACCCATCGTAAACGGTACGCGCGATCTGGGCGATGCGGGCTTCGCGGTTGGGGCGGCTGCCTTGCCCGGTCACGTAGATCGCGACGGCAAAGGCGCGACCGTCCGCCGTCTCGAGAATGCCTACGTCGCTGGAGGTGTTGTTTAGCGATCCGGTCTTGTGCGAGACCGTGACGCCGTCCGGCATCATGGCGGGAATGCGGTGCCGACCGGTGCGGCAGCGGCTCATCGCGCCGAGAATGACGTCGCGGCTTTCCGGGCGCAGCCACTGGCCCTTGTAGATGCCGGTCAGCAGCCTGACCATGGCGAGCGGCGTGGCGCTGTCACGCCTGTCGATGACCTGGGCCGGGTTGATCGCCCCGTCGTCGCGCACCAGCGTGGCGATGTCGCGATCCAGGTTCCAGTCCCTGATCCCGGCAACGTTGTGCACCCAGTCGTTCACGGCCTTGGGGCCGCCGACGACCTTGAGCAGGCCGTCCGTCGCGTAATTGTTCGAGCGGGTGATCATCTGCTCGATAAGCTCGCGCGCGGTCATGTACGCACCGGCACGGACCGGTGCGACCGCGCTCGAGAACGGCGCCGACTTGACCGGCACCATCATCGGGAACTCACTGCCGAGGCTCCACTTGCCCTGCTCGACCCCAGCCATGAAAGTCGCGGCGATGGCGATCTTGCTGGTGCTGGCCATCGGAAAGCGCTGGTCTCCCAAAACGTCGATCGTGCGGCCGGTGGCAAGGTCCACGGCGGCAACGCCGATGCGGCCCTGCGAAGCTTCTGCTACTGAGGCAAGCTGACGTTCGAAGCCGGTGGAATAAGTCGGGGGACCCCGCATTTCGGTGCCAAGGGCCGAATCGAATGCGCTGCGGATCTCGGTCAGGTCGGCGGAAGCTTCGCCGGCGTGGGCGGGCACCATCGATACCGCGGCAGCCAGCGCGGCAATCGAGACAAGGCGTCTGACGCCGAAGCGGCACCGCGCCATCATTGTGCTTGACCCGGTCATGCGAATTCCACCCTAAGCTCGTCCTGGTTCCGCAATATGCCGGAAATGACGATGAACCGCCAGAGACTCGCGACGAAATGTCGTTAAGCTGCGGGCAATTGCGCGAATCGGCAGTTTCCTGTCGCGCCCCTGAACGATTAGGTCGGCGGTCGCAGGCAACAGGCGTGTCATCTTTCGCATCGGCAGGTGCGCGCCGCCGAGTCGCCCGGGCGAAAGAGCTTCCTTTGTCCGCCAGCCATTTTCCAGCCGGCCTGCAGCCCGTGGCAGCAGCAATCCGGCGCCTGCCGGCAGCAAAACGAAAAAGGCCGGGAGGATCGCTCCTCCCGGCCCAATTCATTTGGCTGAGGCCGGCCTCAGAACCCGCCCATGCCGCCCATGTCAGGCATTGCCGGCATGGCAGGCTTGTCTTCCGGCTTTTCGCTGATCGCCGCTTCGGTGGTGATCAGAAGGCCGGCAACCGAAGCCGCGTCCTGCAGCGCGGTGCGCACGACCTTGGTCGGGTCGAAGACGCCGGCCGCAACCAGGTTCTCGTAAGTGTCGGTGGAGGCGTTGAAGCCGACCGCCTCGTCCGAACCGTCGAGCAGCTTGCCCGCGACGACGGCGCCGTCGAAGCCGGCGTTCTCGGCGATCTGCTTGAGCGGCGCGGTGATCGCCTTGCGGACGATGTCGATGCCGCGGGTCTGGTCGTCGTTGATGCCGGCCAGTCCTTCGAGCGCGCGAGTGGCATAGAGCAGCGCGGTGCCGCCGCCCGGAACGATGCCTTCCTCAACCGCGGCGCGGGTGGCGTGGAGAGCGTCGTCGACGCGGTCCTTGCGCTCCTTCACCTCGACTTCGGTGGCACCGCCGACCTTGATCACAGCCACGCCGCCAGCAAGCTTGGCGAGGCGCTCCTGGAGCTTCTCACGGTCGTAGTCGCTGGAGGTGACTTCAATCTGGGCACGGATCTGTTCGACACGGGCCTTGATGTCGTCACCCGAGCCGGCGCCGTCGACGATGGTCGTGTTGTCCTTGTCGATCGAGACCTTCTTGGCCTGGCCGAGCATGCTGACAGTCACGTTCTCCAGCTTGATGCCGAGATCTTCCGAGATCATCTCGCCGGCGGTCAGCGTGGCGATGTCGCCGAGCATGGCCTTGCGGCGATCGCCGAAGCCCGGAGCCTTGACGGCCGCGACCTTGAGGCCGCCGCGGAGCTTGTTGACGACGAGCGTGGCCAGGGCCTCGCCTTCGATGTCCTCGGCGATGATGAGGAGCGGACGGCCCGACTGCACGACCGCTTCGAGGATCGGCAGCATCGACTGCAGGTTCGAGAGCTTCTTCTCGTGGATGAGAATGTAGGGATTCTCGAGCTCGACGGTCATCTTGTCGGGATTGGTGACGAAATAGGGCGAGAGATAGCCGCGGTCGAACTGCATGCCCTCGACGACGTCGAGTTCGAATTCGAGGCCCTTGGCCTCCTCGACGGTGATCACGCCTTCCTTGCCGACCTTTTCCATGGCCTCGGCGATCTTCTGGCCGACTTCGACGTCACCGTTGGCCGAGATGATGCCGACCTGGGCGATTTCCGAAGAGCCCGCGACTTCCTTCGAGCGGTCCTTGATGTTCTCGACGATCTTGCCGACCGCGAGATCGATGCCGCGCTTGAGGTCCATCGGGTTCATGCCGGCCGCGACCGACTTCATGCCTTCGCGCACGATCGCCTGGGCGAGGACCGTGGCGGTGGTGGTGCCGTCACCCGCGGTGTCGTTGGCCTTCGAGGCCACTTCGCGGATCATCTGCGCGCCCATGTTCTCGAACTTGTCCTTGAGTTCGATTTCCTTGGCGACAGTGACGCCGTCCTTGGTGATACGGGGAGCGCCGAAGCTCTTCTCGATCACGACGTTGCGGCCCTTGGGACCGAGCGTGACCTTCACCGCGTTGGCCAGCGTGTCCACGCCGGCGAGGATGCGTTCACGCGCGTCGCGCGAAAATTTCACGTCCTTGGCTGCCATATCGAATTCCTTCTAGATTTCGTGAGTGTCGTGAAAGCGGGGTCGCCTCAGCCAATGACGCCGAGGATGTCGCTTTCCTTCATGATCAGCAGGTCTTCGCCATCGACCTTGACTTCGGTGCCGGACCACTTGCCGAAGAGCACGCGGTCACCCACCTTGACGTCGAGCGGAGTCACCTTGCCGTCTTCGGAGCGGGCACCGTTGCCGGCAGCGACGATTTCGCCCTCGGCGGGCTTTTCCTTGGCGCTGTCGGGAATGATGATGCCGCCGGCCGTCTTCTCTTCGGCCTCGACGCGGCGCACGAGAACACGATCGTGCAGCGGGCGGAAAGTCATGGGATTCTCCCTATCCTACGAACCAGAAAATGGGATTGGCACTCCCACAGGAAGAGTGCCAACGCGCCGGGATATGGTTGTATGCCGCAAGGCCGTCAAGCGGCTTCGGCACAAAAATTTGCAGCTTCGGTTCAAGTACCGTGCGAAACGCCCAGAGGCGGGGCGAAGCGCTCGCGCAAATGCCAGCGCAGGACCAGCAACAGCGCGGCCACGGTAAGGCCGACCGCCAGGCCCACCCAGATGCCGACGCCTTCGAGCGGCGTCAGGAAGCCGAGCACGATTGCGGTGCCGAAACCGGCGGCCCAATAGCCGAACACGGCGATGGCCATCGGAACCCGGGTGTCCTGGATGCCGCGCAGCGCTCCGGCAGCGACTGCCTGAAGCCCGTCGGTAAGCTGGAAGATCGCGGCGATGAAAAGATAGCGCAAGGCAAAGGCGACCATCGCCCCATTGGCCGGCGTCGAGACATCGACATAGGCCGACAGGATAACCTTCGGAAACAACAGCATGGCGCAGGCAGATGCCGACATGAAGGCGATGCCGACAGCGATGGCCGCCCAGCCGGCCTGGCCGATCGCCACGCGGTTCGCAGCGCCGTAATGGTATCCGACCCGGATCGTCGCCGCCTGCCCGATGCCGAAAGGCACCTGGAAAGCGAAGGCGGCAACCTGCAGCGCCACCGTATGTCCGGCGAGTTGCGCCTCCCCGATTCGCCCCATCAGGAACGCGGCGCCGCTGAACAGCCCGCCTTCGGCAACCAGTGTCGCGGCAATCGGCAGGCCCAGCGCGAGGATCTGGCGCAGGCGCGTCCATTCGGGCCGCCAGAACCGGCCGAAGATACGGAAACGGCACAGGTGCCGGTCACGGCTGATAACCGCGGCATAGACCAGGACGGTGGTGCTCGCCGTGATGATGCTGGACACCGCCGATCCGGTGAGACCCAGTGCCGGCGCGCCGAAGTGCCCGTAGATCAGCACGTAATTGCCGAAGGCGTTGACGACGATGGCGAGAGCGGTGATCGCCGTCGCGAAGACCGGGCGCCCCAGGGCGGAAACGAACGTGCGCAGGACATTGGAGACCGCCATCGGTGTCATCGCCATCGAAAGCACGACCAGGAAATCCCCGGCGACGTCCGCGATCCCCGGGTCCTGCCCGGTCGCCAGCATGAACCGCTTCCCGCCCAGCGACAGTGCAAAGCCGCAAAGCCCGAGAAACAGCGCGAGCCAGAGCGCCATCCGCGTCGAACGCCGGACCTCTCGCACCGCATTGAAGCGACGCCCGATCTCCGCTGCGATCAGCGGCGCGACGGCGCCTGTGACGCCGTTCAGCCCCATCATCATCACGGCTACCAGGGCAACGGCCAGGCTCGATGCGGCCAGAGCCCGCTCGCCAAGCCGCGCGACGAACATCACGTCCGTCGCGAAGACGCCCATCTGCAGCAGATTGGCAAGTGCCAGCGGCGCCGCCAGACGCAACGTGGCCCTTAGCTCGGCGCCGAAGGTTGAAGGGGGGGCGGACCATTGCATGCCGGACCGGCGCGATAGGCTGATGGCCTTTGAAATGAAAGCCGTTTCGGGTACGCCCGCAGCGGTCGCCATTCTGTCGACCCTGACAGGAGGGGCGCGGGACCGACCCTGTTCGGCATCCCGGCGGCAAAGGCGGTGAGGGGCGGGGCTGCAGCTTCTCCCTAGCCCCCGCGCTGTCGCGGCCTCATTCGCGCTGTGCCAGCGCCGCATTGGCATAGCGGGCATCGTCCGTCACTTCCCGGCCGATCCAGTCGGGAAGCTCGACCGCCTCATCCGCCGATCCCAGCTCGATCTCGGCCAGTACGAGGCCCTCGTGCGCGCCGGCGAAGACATCCACTTCCCAGGTCCTGCCATTCGCCGCCGGAACGAGATAGCGGGTCTTGTCGATAACGCGGCCCACGCGCAGCTCCAGCAGGGTGCGCGCGTCCTCCATGGGCACCGGGTATTCGAATTCGGCGCGGGACAGGGCGCCTGCATGCCCCTCGTCCGCCGACTTGATCGTCAGCCTCGCCTCCTCGTCGTCGATCAGGCGAATGCGGACGTTCGCCCGGCCACTCGTTGAGAGATAGGCCTGACGGATACGCCGCCGGCCGGTTGCCTGGCCGCGCCAGGCATCCCCTTCCACCAGGAACTTGCGTTCGATCTCCACCGCCACCCTATCAATCCTCCTCGTCAGCGGCTTCGCTGCGCCATATGCACCACAAGGCCCGCCAGTGATCGGCCAGCTCCGCCGGCTTCTGCGCCAGCGCGCGCGCGGCCTGCGGCGCGATCCTGGCTTCAAGCTGCCTGCGCCTCTCCCCGGCGAGCGGCAGCAGGTTCTCGGCGACGTCGAAACCTTCCAGCGTCGGCAGCGCCGCGCCCAGCCATTGCTCGAACACGCAGATGTCGTGATGCAGGCCGAGCTCGTCGGCGAGCCGGCTCAGCTCCGCGGCGCGGGGCGCCATCGTCTCCGGCCACAGGGGCACCAGCAGGCGGGTGTGGTACCAGTGGTACTTCATGAGCTTGCGCAGTTCGTGGTAGTGCATCGCCGAAGGTTCGGCCTGCACCTGCCGCTCGGCTTTGCGCGCATCGCGCACGATCCTGCAGAGCCCTTCGCCGAGCGCGTCCCAGCCATCGTGTTCCAGCGTCCAGCGCCGGCAGCGGGCCTGTGCCTTCTCGAGCAGCTTACGAGCCGCTTTCAGGTGTGCTGCGGCATCGTCGCCATGCGCCTGCTTCGCCAGATCGCGCGCCAGCCGCCGGCGCAGCGGCAGGAAGAGCTCGGTATCGGCGTCCGTCGGCGCACCTTCGATGAGCAGGTCGCAGGTGTCCAGCAGCACCTTCGCATCGCGCGAACCGGAGAGCGAACGGGCGATATCCCGAAAATCCCTATTCTCCTGCGCATAATCAGGGAATGCGGGGCGGACCAGGCGGAGCAGCGCCCGCACCTTCTTGCAGCACTTGCGCGCCTCGTGAGTGGCGACGGACGCATGCCTCGCATCGATCGCGTGAATTGCGCCGTCGACCTGCTCGTGCGCGATACGTCGCACCGCTTCCTCGACCGTGCGGTCCTTGGCTCGGAATCTGTAGGCCATGCACGACCCCTCATCCCGCCGGGCCGTTGGGCCAGGGCGCTACGGCACTGTCACAAAAATGCGGCATTTTTGAAAGCAGAAACCGGATCGCGGCCCCGAAACGAAAAAAGGGCGGCCCATTGGAGCCGCCCTTCCTGTTCGTCCGGAAATCCGGAAACCGGGTCCTGAAACAAGTTCAGGATGACCCTTGCGGGCATGCGCCCGCAGCAGGTCACTTGAGCTCGACGGTGCCGCCGGCTTCCTCGATCTTCTTCTTGATGTCCTCGGCTTCAGTCTTGTTGACGCCTTCCTTGACGGGCTTGGGCGCACCTTCGACGAGAGCCTTGGCTTCAGCGAGGCCGAGGCCGGTGATGGCGCGGACTTCCTTGATGACCTGGATCTTCTTGCCGCCGTCACCGGTGAGGATGACGTCGAATTCGGTCTTCTCTTCGACCGCAGCGGCGGCTTCACCACCGCCGGCGGGGGCGGCAACGGCCACGGCGGCAGCGGCGGAAACGCCCCATGCCTCTTCCAGGGCCTTGGCGAGGTCGGCCGCCTCGAGGACGGTCAGCTGCGACAGTTCTTCAACAAGCTTGGCGATATCGGCCATTGTACTTCACTCCTGATCTGTGGTCCCGGGGGCGCTTCATGCGGTCCGCCGGGATAAATCGTTCCGAAACGTCTTAAGCGGCATCTTTCTCGGCGTAGGCGGCAAAGACGCGCGCCAGCTTGGCCGCCGGTGCGGTCGAGAGCTGGGCGATCTTGGTCGCCGGAGCCTGGACGAGGCCGATAAGCTTGGCGCGCAGTTCGTCGAGCGAGGGCATCGAGGCGAGAGCCTTGACGCCGTCCGCGTTCAGGACCTGCGAACCCATCGCGCCGCCGACGATCTCGATCTTGTCGGTCGTCTTGGCGAAGTCGACGACAGCCTTGGCGGCAGCGACGGGGTCGACCGAAGTCGCAATGGCCGTCGGGCCGGTCAGGAAGTCGCCGATACCGGCATAGTCGGTATCCGCGATGGCAAGCTTGGCAAGACGGTTCTTCGCAACCTTGTAGGACGCACCGGCTTCACGAACCTTCTCGCGCAGGGCGGTGGACTGGGCCACCGTCATGCCGAGGTTGCGGGTGATGACCACCACGCCGACCTCGTTGAAGACCGCGTTGAGCTGGGCGACCGATTCGGCTTTCTGCGAACGATCCATGCCTTACTCCTTCACAATGGCTGCGGAGAAACCCCGCAACCGGCTACGTATTGTCCGCGCCGCTGAGGCTGCACGGGCGAGTCCGTTCGATGGGGAAGGAGCTTGCGCAAGAACGCAAATTTGGCACCGCGCTGCAAAAGGAGCGAGGGGCCGGAAAATTCCTGTTCCCCGTCTAGGCTGGAAATTAAGCCCCGGCGAACCCGGAGCACCAACTGTCTCGGACGGATGAACGACAGGCACGAGGCCCATCGGTCGGGCGGGCCATTGGGGGAAATGGCGGGGAGAGTCAAGATTTACCGCGACACGTCGCAATCGTTCGGCCCGATGGTTGACCGAGGGCGCCCCCGCTCCTATATGCACCTCTCGCTCGGCGCTTCGAGCAAGGCGGGTCCATGCGCGGGGACACGCTCGGGAAGGAAGCGACCGGGTCTTCATCTGACGCAAAGGCTGCAGGCCGCAACGAAACCTTTCCAAGGGATTTCCGTGCACGCCGGGCAGCCTTTTGGCGTTTGATGGTCCGTTCCACGGACGGAATACGTCCTCGCGAAGACGAAATTTTTCAGGCCGGTCATCCGAATCGGCCTCCTTGAGAAGCGAAGAGGCAAGAACCCCACATGGCGACCAAGCCCCTCGAACCCCGCCGCTCTGCGAAGAAGCGGGTCCGCAAGATCTTCGGCGACATCCACGAAGTCGTCCAGATGCCCAACCTCATCGAGGTGCAGCGCGAAAGCTACGAGCAGTTCCTGCGCTCCGATCCCTCGATCGGCTACGTCTCGGGCCTGGAGAAGACGCTGCGTTCGGTCTTCCCGATCCGCGATTTCGCCGGCACGGCCGAGCTGGACTTCGTGCACTACGAGCTGGAAGACCCGAAGTACGACGTGACCGAGTGCCGCCAGCGCGGCATCACTTACGCCGCGCCGATGAAGGTCACGCTGCGCCTGATCGTGTTCGAGGTCGACCAGGAGACCGAGACCCGCTCCGTGCTCGATATCAAGGAGCAGGACGTCTACATGGGCGACATGCCGCTCATGACCGAGAACGGCACCTTCTTCATCAATGGCACCGAGCGCGTGATCGTCTCGCAGATGCACCGTTCGCCGGGCGTGCTGTTCGACCATGACCGGGGCAAGACCCACTCCTCGGGCAAGTTCCTCTTCGCCGCGCGCGTGATCCCCTACCGTGGTTCGTGGCTGGACTTCGAGTTCGACGCCAAGGACATCGTCAACGTCCGCATCGACCGCAAGCGCAAGCTGCCGGTCACCGCGCTGCTGTTCGGGCTGGGGCTCGATAGCGAGCAGATCCTCGACTACTTCTACCAGACCGTGGCCTGGAAGCGCGGCGAAGGCGGCTGGCGCCTCCCCTTCGTGCCCGAGCACTGGCGCGGCCAGAAGCCGGCGTTCGAGATCGTCGATGCGAAGTCGGGCGAGGTGATCTTCCCCGCCGGGCAGAAGATCTCCCCGCGCGCCGCGAGCAAGGCGCAGAAGGACGGGCTCGAGGAACTCCTCATCCCGACCGAGGAAATCTTCGGCCGCTTCTCGGCCCGCGATCTCATCGACGAATCCACCGGCCGCATCTATGTCGAAGCGGGCGACGAGGTTTCGCCTGAGAACCTCGAGGCCCTCGACAAGGCCGGCATCGACCAGATCGACCTGCTCGACATTGACGACGTCAACACCGGGCCGTGGATCCGCAACACGCTGAAGGCGGACAAGGCCGAAAACCGCGAGATGGGCCTCGAAGCCATCTACAAGGTCATGCGCCCGGGCGAGCCGCCGACGAAGGAGACCGCCGAAGCTCTGTTCGAAGGCCTGTTCTTCGATCCCGACCGCTACGACCTCTCGGCCGTCGGCCGCGTCAAGCTGAACATGCGCCTTGGCCTCGATGCCGAGGACACCGTCACCACGCTGCGCGTCGAGGACATCCTCGCCGTGGTCAAGGAACTGGTGAACCTGAAGGACGGCAAGGGCGAGATCGACGACATCGACAATCTCGGCAACCGCCGCGTCCGTTCGGTGGGCGAGCTGCTGGAGAACCAGTACCGCGTCGGCCTGCTGCGCATGGAGCGTGCCGTCAAGGAGCGCATGAGCTCGGTCGATGTCTCGACCGTGATGCCGAACGACCTGATCAACGCCAAGCCCGCCGTGGCCGCGGTGCGCGAGTTCTTCGGCTCGTCGCAGCTCTCGCAGTTCATGGACCAGACCAACCCGCTGTCGGAAGTCACCCACAAGCGCCGCGTCTCGGCGCTCGGGCCGGGCGGCCTTACCCGCGAGCGCGCCGGCTTCGAAGTCCGCGACGTTCACCCGACGCATTACGGCCGCATCTGCCCGATCGAGACGCCGGAAGGCCCGAACATCGGCCTTATCAACTCGCTTTCGACTTTCGCGCGCGTCAACAAGTACGGATTCATCGAGACGCCGTACCGCAAGGTGGTCGACGGCAAGGTGACCAAGGACGTGGTCTATCTCTCGGCCATGGAAGAACAGAAGCACACCGTCGCGCAGGCTTCGGCCGAAACCAACGCTGACGGATCGTTCGTCGAGGAACTCGTCTCGGCCCGCCAGAACGGCGAGTTCGTGATGAGCCCGCGCGACCAGATCACGCTGATGGACGTTTCGCCCAAGCAGCTCGTCTCGGTCGCCGCCTCCCTGATCCCGTTCCTCGAGAACGACGACGCCAACCGCGCGCTGATGGGCTCGAACATGCAGCGCCAGGCGGTGCCGCTGGTCAAGGCCGACGCGCCGTTCGTGGGCACCGGCATGGAGGAGACCGTGGCCCGCGATTCCGGCGCCGCGATCTCGGCGAGCCGGGCCGGCGTGGTCGACCAGGTCGACGCCACTCGTATCGTCATCCGCGCCAGCGGCGACATCGAGCCCGGCAAGTCCGGCGTCGACATCTACCGCCTGCAGAAGTTCGAGCGTTCCAACCAGTCGACCTGCATCAACCAGCGCCCGCTGGTGAAGGTCGGCGACTACGTCGAGGCCGGCGACATCATCGCCGACGGCCCCTCGACCGAGCTGGGCGAACTGGCGCTGGGCCGCAACACCCTCGTCGCGTTCATGCCCTGGAACGGCTACAACTACGAGGACTCCATCCTCATCTCCGAGCGGATCGTGAAGGACGACGTCTTCACCTCGATCCACATCGACGAGTTCGAGGTCATGGCCCGCGACACCAAGCTCGGGCCGGAAGATATCACCCGCGACATCCCGAATGTGGGCGAGGAAGCACTGCGCAACCTCGACGAAGCGGGCATCGTCTATATCGGCGCGGAAGTGCATCCGGGTGACATCCTGGTCGGCAAGATCACGCCGAAGGGCGAAAGCCCGATGACGCCGGAGGAAAAGCTCCTGCGCGCCATCTTCGGCGAGAAGGCCAGCGACGTGCGCGACACCTCGCTTCGCCTGCCGCCCGGCGTTTCCGGCACCATCGTCGACGTGCGCGTGTTCAACCGCCACGGCATCGAGATCGACGATCGTACCCGCGCGATCCAGAACGAGGAGATCGAACGCCTCGCCAAGGACCGCGAGGACGAGCGCGCGATCCTCAACCGTGCGACCTACAACCGCCTGCAGGACATGCTGGTGGGCCAGGTCGCCGCTTCGGCGCCGAAGGGCGTGAAGAAGGGCGTCGAGATCACCGAGGACGTCCTTGGTGAGGTAGAGAAGCACGAGTGGTGGAAGTTCGCCGTCGCGGACGACCACATGCAGTCGCAGCTCGAAGCGGTGAAGAGCCAGTACGACGCGACCGTCAAGGCGATCCAGGAGAAGTTCGAGGACCGCAAGGAAAAGCTGGAGCGCGGCGACGAGCTGGCTCCCGGCGTGCTCAAGATGGTCAAGGTCTTCGTCGCGGTGAAGCGCAAGTTGCAGCCGGGCGACAAGATGGCCGGCCGTCACGGCAACAAGGGCGTCATCAGCCGCATCCTGCCGCAAGAGGACATGCCCTTCCTGGAGGACGGCACCCCGGTCGATATCGTGCTCAACCCGCTGGGCGTGCCTTCGCGCATGAACGTCGGGCAGATATTCGAGACACACCTGGGCTGGGCCGCACGGTGCCTTGGCCAGCAGGTCAAGCAGGCGCTCGAGGACTGGCGCCACGCCAATCCGGACCCGGCAGCCGCAACGCCGCCGGAAGCGGTGCGTGAACGTCTGAAGACGATCTACGGCGAGCACTATGCCGACGACATCGACAGCCGCGACACGGCTTCGCTGGTCGAGCTGGCCGGCAACGTGATCAGGGGCGTGCCGATGGGCACTCCGGTGTTCGACGGCGCGGTTGAGGCCGACGTCGCCGCGATGCTGGATCTGGCCGGGCTCGACAAGTCGGGTCAGTCGACCCTCTACGACGGCCGCACCGGCGAGGCGTTCGACCGCAAGGTGACCGTGGGCATCATCTACATGCTCAAGCTCCACCACCTGGTCGACGACAAGATCCACGCCCGCTCGATCGGCCCCTACTCGCTCGTCACCCAGCAGCCGCTGGGCGGCAAGGCGCAGTTCGGCGGCCAGCGCTTCGGCGAAATGGAGGTCTGGGCGCTCCAGGCCTATGGCGCGGCGTACACCTTGCAGGAAATGCTGACGGTGAAGTCGGACGACGTGGTCGGCCGCACCAAGGTCTACGAAGCGATCGTCAAGGGCGACGACACCTTCGAGGCCGGCATTCCCGAGAGCTTCAACGTGCTCGTCAAGGAAATGCGCTCGCTGGGCCTGAACGTCGAACTCTCCTCGCTGAATAGCGAGGACGATGGCGACGAGATGGCAGAGGCGGCGGAGTAAGCCGGACCGCATTCTCCCCTCCCGCCAGCGGGAGGGGTCGGGGGAGGGCCTGTTAGGGCAAGCCTGACCCGGAAGACGAAAAGCCCTCCCCTAGCCCCTCTCGCAAGCGGGAGAGGAACGGAGCGAAAAATGAACGACCTGACCAAATTCACCAACCAGATGGCGAAGCCCGAGACCTTCGATCAGATCCAGATCGGTCTCGCCTCCCCCGAGCGCATCCGCTCCTGGTCCTTCGGCGAGATCAAGAAGCCGGAGACGATCAACTACCGCACGTTCAAGCCCGAGCGTGACGGCCTGTTCTGCGCGCGCATCTTCGGCCCGGTGAAGGACTACGAGTGCCTTTGCGGCAAGTACAAGCGCATGAAGTACAAGGGCGTCGTCTGCGAGAAATGCGGCGTCGAAGTCACCGTCACCAAGGTGCGCCGCGAGCGCATGGGCCACATCGAACTGGCCGCGCCGGTCGCGCACATCTGGTTCCTCAAGTCGCTGCCCTCGCGCATCGGCCTGCTGCTCGACATGCAGCTCAAGCAGCTCGAGCGCGTCCTCTACTTCGAGAGCTACATCGTCATCGAGCCGGGCCTGACCCCGCTCGAGAAGTACCAGCTCCTGACTGAAGACGAGATGCTCGATGCCCAGGACGAGTACGGCGAGGATTCGTTCTCGGCCGGGATCGGCGCCGAGGCCGTCAAGCAGATGCTCATCTCGCTCGACCTCGAGCAGGAGCGCGCCGACCTTCTGCAGGAGCTTGAGACCACCAAGTCGGAACTCAAGCCCAAGAAGATCATCAAGCGCCTCAAGGTGGTCGAGAGCTTCATCGATTCGGGCAACCGTCCCGAGTGGATGATCCTCGACGTCGTGCCGGTCATTCCGCCGGAACTGCGCCCGCTGGTTCCGCTGGACGGCGGCCGCTTCGCGACCTCGGACCTCAACGACCTCTACCGCCGCGTCATCAACCGCAACAATCGCCTCAAGCGCCTGATGGAACTGCGGGCGCCCGACATCATCGTGCGCAATGAAAAGCGCATGCTGCAGGAAGCGGTCGACGCCCTGTTCGACAACGGCCGCCGCGGCCGCGTCATCACCGGCGCCAACAAGCGTCCGCTGAAGTCGCTGTCCGACATGCTCAAGGGCAAGCAGGGCCGCTTCCGCCAGAACCTGCTCGGCAAGCGCGTCGACTACTCGGGCCGCTCGGTGATCGTGACCGGTCCGGAGCTGAAACTGCACCAGTGCGGGTTGCCCAAGAAGGTGGCGCTCGAGCTGTTCAAGCCGTTCATCTACGCCCGCCTCGACGCCAAGGGTCTCTCCATGACCCTCAAGCAGGCCAAGAAGTGGGTCGAGAAGGAGCGCAAGGAAGTCTGGGACATCCTGGACGAGGTGATCCGCGAGCACCCGGTGCTGTTGAACCGCGCCCCGACGCTCCACCGCCTTGGCATCCAGGCGTTCGAGCCGGTGCTGATCGAAGGCAAGGCGATCCAGCTCCATCCGCTGGTCTGCTCGGCCTTCAACGCCGACTTCGACGGTGACCAGATGGCCGTACACGTGCCGCTTTCGCTGGAAGCCCAGCTTGAAGCGCGCGTGCTGATGATGTCGACCAACAACATCCTCTCGCCCGCCAACGGCAAGCCGATCATCGTCCCCTCGCAGGATATGGTGCTGGGTCTCTACTACCTGTCGATGGACCGCACCGGCGAGCCGGGCGAAGACATGAAGTTCGCCGACATGGCCGAAGTGCACCAGGCCCTTCACGTCGGCGCCGTCACCCTGCACTCGAAGATCGAGGCCCGCGTGCCGCAGACCAACGAGCAGGGCGAGCAGTACATGCGCCGGTTCGAGACGACCCCGGGCCGCATGCTGATCGGCGAATGCCTGCCGCAGAGCCACAAGGTGCCCTTCGAGATCGTCAACCGCCTTCTCACCAAGAAGGAGATCGGCGACGTCATCGACCAGGTCTATCGCCACACCGGCCAGAAGGACACGGTGCTCTTCGCCGACGCCATCATGTCGCTCGGCTTCCGCCACGCGTTCAAGGCGGGGATCTCCTTCGGCAAGGATGACATGATCATCCCGGATTCGAAGACCGAGCTGGTCGAGCAGACCAAGGAACTGGTGGCCGACTACGAGCAGCAGTACCAGGATGGCCTGATCACCCAGCAGGAAAAGTACAACAAGGTGATCGACGCCTGGAGCCGTTGCGGCGACCAGGTCGCCAACGCCATGATGGACGAGATCCGCGCGCAGCCCATCGATCCCGAAACCGGCCGCATGGCCCAGATCAACTCGATCTACATGATGAGCCATTCGGGCGCCCGCGGCTCCCCGGCGCAGATGAAGCAGCTTGCCGGTATGCGTGGGCTCATGGCGAAACCGTCCGGCGAGATCATCGAGACGCCGATCATCTCGAACTTCAAGGAAGGCCTCACCGTTCTCGAGTACTTCAACTCGACCCACGGCGCCCGCAAGGGTCTGGCCGACACCGCGCTCAAGACGGCGAATTCGGGCTACCTGACCCGCCGCCTGGTCGACGTGTCGCAGGACTGCGTGGTCGTGATCGAGGACTGCGGCACCGAGCGGGCGCTGGAAATGCGCTCGATCGTGCAGGGCGGCTCGACCATTGCCTCGCTTGCCGAGCGTATCCTGGGCCGCACCCTGGCCGAGGACATCCTGGACAAGCAGGGCAATGTCGTGGCTGCCAACGGCCAGTTGCTCGATGAGCCCGCCGTGGCCGCGATCGAGGCGACCGGCGTTCAGGCCGCGCGCATTCGCTCGCCGCTGGTCTGCGAGGCGGAGCAGGGCGTCTGCGCCAAGTGCTACGGGCGTGATCTCGCCCGCGGCACGCCGGTCAACATCGGCGAGGCCGTTGGTGTCATCGCCGCGCAGTCGATCGGCGAGCCGGGCACCCAGCTCACCATGCGTACCTTCCACATCGGCGGCGCCGCGCAGCTGAACGAAACCAGCCATCTGGAATCGATCAGCGACGGCACGGTGCAGTACCGTGACATCCCGACGATCGTCGACAAGCGCGGCCGGCGCCTCTCGCTCGCCCGCAACGGCGAGGTCGTGGTGATCGACACCGAGGGCCGCGAGCGCGCGATCCATCGCGTGCCCTACGGTACGGTGCTGCTCCACACGGACGGCGCGGCGGTGAAGGAAGGCGAACGCCTGGCCGAATGGGACCCGTTCACCCTGCCGATCATCACCGAAACCTCGGGCGTGGTGAAATATCAGGACCTGATCGATACCCGCACCCTGACCGAGCTGACCGACGACGCCACCGGCATGACCAGCCGCGTGGTGACGGAGGATCGTTCCTCGCGCACCAAGAAGAAGGAAGACCTGCGTCCGCGCATCACCCTTCTCGACGAGGCCTCGGGCGAGACCGCACGTTACATGCTGGCGCCGGGTACCACGCTCTCGGTCGAGGACGGCCAGACGGTTGAGGCCGGCGATATCATCGCCCGTGCCAGCCGCGAAGCCGCCAAGACCCGCGACATCACCGGTGGTCTGCCGCGCGTCGCCGAGCTGTTCGAGGCGCGCAAGCCCAAGGACAACGCGATCATCGCCAAGGTCTCGGGCCGCGTCGAATTCGTGCGCGACTACAAGGCCAAGCGCAAGATCGCGATCATTCCGGAGGATGGCGAGCCGGTCGAGTACCTGATCCCCAAGAGCAAGGTCATCGACGTCCAGGAAGGCGACTACGTCAAGAAGGGCGACAACCTGATCTCGGGCAGCCCCGATCCGCACGACATTCTCGAGGTCCTCGGCGTCGAGGCGCTGGCGGAATACCTCGTGGCGGAAATCCAGGAAGTCTACCGACTCCAGGGCGTGAAGATCAACGACAAGCACATCGAGGTGATCGTCCGCCAGATGCTGCAGAAGGTCGAGATCACCGATGGCGGCGACACCACGCTGCTGGCGGGCGAGCAGGTCGACTATGAAGAGATGAACGAGTACAACGCCAAGCTGAAGCCGGACCAGAAGCCCGCCGAAGGCAAGCCGGTGCTGCTCGGCATCACCAAGGCGTCGCTCCAGACCCGCTCGTTCATCTCGGCCGCGTCGTTCCAGGAGACCACCCGCGTGCTCACGCAAGCGGCGGTCGAGGGCAAGCGGGACTCGCTGATCGGGCTCAAGGAAAACGTCATCGTCGGCCGTCTCATCCCGGCGGGCACCGGCTCGAGCATGAACCGCATGCGCGTCGCCGCCTCCAGCCGCGACGCCGCGCTGCGCGCATCCTATCGCCGCATGCAGGAGGCGCTCATCGCCGCCGACAGCGCGGCCGAGGAACACGAAGCCGAGCTGCACCGCGATCCGCTCGACGACCTGGGTGACGATCCGCTGGCGGCGGTCGAGGGTGAGACCCACGGCACTGACGCCGACGCGGGCGACTACCTGATCAAGGGCGACGAGGAGGAAGGCGAGGCCTGAGCCTCCGCACCCCGGCCCTGTCGGCAGATGAAGAACCCCGCTGGAGCGATCCGGCGGGGTTTTTCGTTCGTCTTTTGAAGGGCGGAGCCATCGCCTATGGCCCCTCACCCCTTCTTCAATAATAGAAATCCCAAACGAGACCGCTCATCGCGAACTTGTCCAAGGATGAGCGGGGATGACGCAGATTCGTGGGCAACGCCCTAGCTGCCGGCGCCCAGAATCATCCTGTCGCCGTCGATGCGCACGCCGCTCAGGCGTGAGAGGAAAGACTGTCCGAGCAGCGAGACGTCCAGTCCCTGCGGAATGATGGCTGCATCGACATCGGTCGCCTCGAAACCGCCGAGCTCGACCCGATCAAGGCGCACCGGCACGCCGTAGACGGTTCCGCTGGCGCCACGTCCGATCGGTTTGAGATCGTCCTCCCGCCAGTCAAGCCCGATCGCCTCCGCGTCGGAGGCGGTCAGCGCGACGATGCTGGCGCCGGTATCGACGAGGAAATGCGCCCGGTGCGAGGCGATCGTGGCGTCGGCATAGAAATGGCCATCCGGTTCGCGATCGAGCACGGTGGACCCGGTCAGCCAGGCTTCGCGCTGGTAAGCGCCCTCATGTTCCTGCCTTGCCGAAGCAGCGTTCTGTGCGCCGCCTTGTCCGCCGGCCTTGAGTCCAGGTGCTATCCAGCCGACGACGGCGATCGTGCCGAGAAACAGGATGATGGGGCCCATGCGCATGACGCCGCAGGCTATGCGGCAAATGCTTAGGCGCGGTTAAGATCGGCGCCGGGCGCTTATTCTGCCGCCTGGGCCGCTTCCGCTTCGATCTGCGCTGCCTTGGCTTCGACGAGCGCGACGATGTGGTCGAGGATGTCCTCGCTCTGGACATGGTGGTCGGTCACCCCCGAAAGATAGACCATGTGCTTGCCGTTGCCGCCGCCGGTCACGCCGATATCGGTCTCGCGCGCCTCGCCGGGGCCGTTGACGACGCAGCCCAGGACCGAAAGCGAAAGCGGCGTCTTGATGTGCTGCAGCCGGGCTTCCAGCGCCTCCACGGTACGGATGACATCGAAGCCCTGCCGCGCGCAGGACGGGCACGATACGACCCGCACGCCGCGCGTCCGCAGCCCTAGCCCTTTCAGGATCTCGAACCCGACCCGCACTTCCTCTTCAGGCTCGGCCGAAAGCGAGACGCGCAGGGTATCCCCTATTCCCGCCCAAAGCAGGTTGCCGATGCCGATCGCGCTCTTCACCGTTCCGCCGATCAGTCCGCCTGCCTCCGTGATGCCGAGGTGCAGCGGGCAGTCGACGGCTTCGGCCAGGCCCTGATAGGCAGCCACGGCCAGGAATACGTCGGAGGCCTTCACGGCGACCTTGTACTCGTGGAAATCGTGGTCCTGCAGCAGCTTGATGTGGTCCAGCGCCGATTCCACCAGCGCTTCGGGACAAGGCTCTCCGTATTTTTCCAGCAGGTCCTTTTCAAGACTGCCGGCATTGACGCCGATGCGGATCGCACAGCCGTTGGCCTTGGCGGCGCGCACCACTTCGGCGACGCGCTCGTCGGATCCGATATTGCCCGGGTTGATCCGCAGGCAGGCCGCGCCGGCATCGGCCGCCTCGAGCGCGCGCTTGTAGTGGAAATGGATGTCGGCGATCAGCGGCACCTGCGCGGCGCGGACGATCTCGCGCAAAGCCGCGGTGCTTTCCACGTCGGGGCAAGAGACGCGGATGAGGTCGGCGCCGGCCTCCTCGCAGCGGCGAATCTGATCGATCGTCGCTTTGGCGTCCGAAGTCGGCGTATTGGTCATGGTCTGCACCGTGATCGGCGCGTCGCCGCCCACGGGCACGCTGCCGACCATGATCTGGCGGCTCTTGCGGCGCTCTATGTCGCGCCAGGGTCGAATGGAAGACATGGGCAGCCCTATAGTATCTTGGCGCCGCGGTTTGAAGCGCCATTGCAGCCGGACGGCGGGGCCTTTTGCCGCAAGCCGATCTGGGGCATGCATCGCGCATGATCGACGACATCCAGACTGACGAGACCGTTCCCGACACCCCGCTGCTGTTCGGCCGAGTGCTCGACGGGCAGGGCGGCGGGCGCGCCGTCACCTGGGAAGAGGCCAAGGCCTGGCTGCCGGGCAAGCCCGGCGAAGTGCTCTGGGTGCACCTGCGCCGCTATCTCCCCGGGGTTGCCGAGTGGCTGCGCGAAGGCCTGAGCCTGCCCGAGCCCACGATCGAGCTCCTGACCAGCGACGACAACCGCCCGCGCTCCTTTCGCGAAGGCAATGCCATTGTCGCGACGCTGCGCGGCATCAACTTCAATCCGGACGCCGAGCCGGAGGACATGGTCTCGATGCAGGTCTGGTGCGACGGGCGCAGGCTCGTCACGCTGCGGCGCCGGCCGCAACAGACGCCGCATGCGATCATGCGCGAGATCGACGCGGGGCATGGTCCCACAGACGCGGGCGCCGCAATCACCGCGCTTATCGAACACATGATCGCGCGGATGAACCACGCTATCGTCGATACCAACCAGATGCTCGATCGGCTCGACGATACTGACCCGGGTGACGATCCAGAGGCGATGCTCGACCAGATCGCCGCCATCCGTCGCAACTGCCTTGCCCTCAAGCGGCATATGGCGCCCCAGCACGAAGCGCTGGAACGGATCTCGCGCGATGCGCCGGCCTGGTTCGAGGAACATGATCGCCGCCAGATCGCCGAAACCATCGCGCGCCTGCGCCGCTATCTCGACGACCTCGACATCAGCAAGGAAAGTGCGCTCGTGCTGCAGGACGACCTTCGCGCCCGCGCCGTCGCCGCGACCCAGCGCACGCAGAACATGCTGACGATCGTCGCCGGCATCTTCCTGCCCCTCAGCTTCATCACCGGGCTCTTGGGCATCAATGTGGGCGATATCCCGCTTGCTGCCCCAGGCAGCCACGGGTTCTGGATCATCGTTGCCCTGTGCCTGGGAATCTTCGCTGTTGAACTGATGATAGCGCGGCGGATGAAGTGGTTCTGAGCCCGCTCACAGCATGCGGGCGAACAGGAACTCCTCGTCGCGGTGCTGGCCGACCATAAAATACGTGTCGGCGATCTTCTCGAAGCCGTAACGGGCGTAGAACTTCTGCGCGCCGTGGTTTTCGGAATAGACCGAAAGCTGGATCTCGTCGGCGCCGAAGCGCCGTGCCTCTTCCAGCGCCCAGTCCATCAACCGTGTTCCGATCCCCCGCCCCGTCGCGTCGGGATCGGTGTAAAGCTGCCTGAGTTCGATTGCCTTGCTCCCGCGCGCATGTTCGGGCCAGGCGCAGTCCATCACGAGCTTGCAGAAACCGAGCAGCCGCTCGCCGTCGAGCGCGAGCATCACGTGCATGTCGGGATCGGCGATCTCGCCCGCCACAGCCGCTTCGCTGTGGGATTCCGCGAGATAGGCGGAAAGGTCCCCCCGGCGGTAGAGTTGACCAAACTTGACCGTGAAGCTGCGGGCGCCAAGCTCTGCCAGGCGCGCGGCATCCGCGGCGCGGGCAAGTCTCAGTTCCATGGAGTTGATCTTGGCGTTAGCTATCATCGGCCTTCCCCGGAAAACTTGTCCGCCTTGCGTCGGCCCATGCGCATTCCGGCTTCGAGACGCGCGCGCAACTGGGTGTAATAGTCTTCCAGAAAGGCGCGCTCGTCGTTCCAGCCGTCGCTGCGGCCGATCTTGGCGGAAATCGTCTGGTACACCGATTCGACTGACTCGCGGCGCCGTTCGCGCAGGACGCGTTCGAGCGCCTGCAGTTCGTATTCGCCGTAAACCGAGAGTTCGGCCGCGCTGAAAGCGTATCGTTCCCTCTGCGCCGCCGACATCACCGCCTCCAGCTTTTGCCGAGGGCGTTCGACGACCCAGCTGCCGGCGATCACGTCCCCAGCGCGCAAGGCATCGCGGTTGAATATCGGGAACAGCATGAAGATCAGGAACCAGCCGGTCGCGGCGAGCCAGGCCGCGCCGCTGTCCGCCCCCGCCGAGGCGAGGAAAACGATTGGCAGGAACAGCTCGATGTCGCGCAGCAGATTGCGGGCAATGACCATTTCGGCCGTCAACCGCCCGCCGTCGCGCGCCGCGATGCGGATGCCGGCCAGGCGCTTGCCCGGCGTCGCTCCGCGCGGGCCCAGCTCGAAATAGAGGAAATAGGCGTTGCGGAACAGGAACATGACGACGATCCACACGATCATCAGGAACTGCAGGGCGTGGCCTGCCGCGCTGTTGCTTTCCATCTCCTGCAAGGTCTGGGCCGCACCGCCGGCAATGTAGAAGAGCAACAGCGTCGTGCCGAGAATCAGCAGGAAGATGAACGTGAGGTCCAGCATCAGCGCCCCCGCCCGGGCGCCGCGGCTGGCGACGGTGACCGGCACGGCGATGCCTTCGGGCGTCACCAGAACCCGATCGCGCGATGAACGGCGCAGGCGGGTGGGGACAGTGCTCACCGCGCTCCTGACCCCCCGCTGGCTCGCCCGGCGCTGCCCCGGAGAGCGAAGAAGTACGCCGTCCACGCGGCAAACATGAAGCCGCCGATGGCGAATCGGCCCGGCGTCTGGTCGACGAGCTGGCGGGCAAAGCCTTCCAGAAGTGCGGCAACTATCAGCATCAGCACGACTCCGGTCATGACGAGCGCTGCCCGCCGCCCGGCTTCGGCGGTCGACTGCAGCACTGGTTTCCGGCCCGGAAACGCGAGTGCGCGCCCGATGTGCAGCCCCGATGCACCCGCAAGCATGATCGCGAAGAGCTCAGTCGTCCCGTGCACCGCGATCCACCCGGCAAAATCCAGCGTCAGTCCGGCGCCGTGATAGAGCCACAGCATCGCGCCGAGCGAGGCGAGGTTCTGGACCAGCAGCAGCAGCGAAGGGACGCCCAGGGCAAACCCCAAGGCGAAGGCCAGGATCGAGACCTGCGCATTGTTGCTGAAGAGCAGGGCGGCGAAGACGCTCATCCCGTTCTGCTCGGAATTGCCGAAGATCGTCGCGCGAAGAGCCTCGGCCGTTGCGCCGGGCACACGCTCGCCGGCGAACTGCCGGGGGACGAGCGCGTAATACCATTCGGGGTCGTGGGCGACGAGCAGCCAGCCGACCGCCGTACCGGCGACCATCACCGCCAGCGCGATCAGAATATCGATCCAGATCGCCCGCACCGCCGCGCTCCAGCCGCCGCCGATAAAGCCGCGAAACCACTCCCACAGCGTTGTGCGCGGCCCATAGACCACGAACCAGGCCCGCTGCACCAACGCTTCGAGATAGGCCAGCGTAGCGGCATCAAGGGAGGTTTCGCGCGCGATCGAAAGGCTTGATGCCACGGTGCGGTAGAGGCCGGGAAGTGCCAGCAGATCTTCATCGGAAATGCGCCTGAGCCGCCCCTTCTCCATACGCGTGACGATCGCTTCGAGACGCTGCCAATCCGCCTCGCGCTCCAGCCGGAAGCGGTCGGAACGCAGGGCAGCGCTGGCGATGGCATCGAAGTTGGCAGTCATCCGATCGCTCCGGATCGCTTGATCTCAAGGTAGGCGTCGAGCAGGCGCGTGCCGATATGGTCGTAAGGCGCCTCGAGCACGTCAACGCCGATCTGCCTCAGGCGCCGGGTGACCAGCGCGCGCTGGCGGAGCAGGAGGTCGGCCGAAACGGCCATTGAAAGCCTTTCCAGGTCGTCCGGCGCCTCGGCCGAGATGGCCTCCAGTTCCTCGTCCTCCATGGTCACGAAGAGAACGACGTGGCGGGCGACGAGCCGGCCGATGCTCTCGATCATCAGCTCCGCGCTGGTCGGATCGGAGAAGTCGCTGAACACGACGATCAGCGAGCGGCGCTGCAGCCGGTTAGCAAGTGTTGCCAGTGCCAGCGTGAAGTTGGGCTCCTCTGCACGGTATTCCAGCCCGGCGGCGGCGCGTTGCAGGCGGTGGAACTCGCCGGACGCAGCAATGAACGGCGTCGAGACCTCGGGGCGCGAGGCGAAGCCGAACAGGGCCACGCGGTCCCCTCCTTTCAATGCGACGTAGGCGGCGGCGAGCGCCGCGGAAATCGCGCGGTCCAGCCGAGGCATGCCGGCGATCGGCTCGCACATCGCCTGTCCGCAATCGAAGGCGAGGACGATCTGGTTGTTGCGCTCCGTCTCGTACTCCTTGGCGAAGAGGTGGATGTGCCGGGCGGAGGCTTTCCAGTCGATGCGGCGGCGGTCCATGCCCGGCTGGTACTCGGCCAGCGATTCGAACTGCGTGCCCTCGCCCCGGATGCGCCGGGCGATGAGACCATACTGTGCGTCCTTGAGAAAGGTCTGCAGCGCGGGAGAGCGCACCGCCGCGATGTTGGGCCAGACGCGGACGTGGCTGTCGAGATCGCCCTGCAGTTGCCTCGAGCCGAGGCCGAGCGGACCTGTCCAGCGCAGCCACGCACGCGTGACCCGGCCGGTACCCCGCCGGGATGGGCTGAACGCCGCATCGCCGTGCCAGGCGCTCTCGCCCCGCTTGAGGTCGAAAGCGCAGCGTCCGCCGGGCACCAGCCGCGGATCGCATGCCAGCGCGATGGTGACTGCGGAGGGCTTTCCCGCCGCAATCGCGGCCTGGGCCATGAAGCTCGCTTCGCCTCCCACCTCGACGTCGCCCGGCACAACGACGCGCAAGTCCTCCAATCGTCCGGCGAGCAGGGCATCAACCACGACAAGCGCGAGAATGCCGAGGCCGAGCAGCGGCGCAAAGACCCAGGCGTCCGGCCGCATCGCGCCGACCACCAGCGCCACAGGTGCTCCCAGCACCAGCAGCACGGCCGTGCGCGCGGTGGGGACGATCGGGGCAAGCCGGCTGCTCATCCGTCAGCGCGGCGCCTCGGTCTGCTGGACGAGCCGCGCCACCAGTTCCTCCACCTGTTTGCCTTCGATCTCCGCCGCCGGGCTGAGCAGCAGGCGGTGACGCAGCACGGCGGTGGCAAGCGCCTTGACATCGTCGGGCACCACATAATCGCGCCCGTCAAGAGCTGCCCGCGCCCGCGCAGCTCCGGCGAGCAGCACGGCGGCGCGCGGCGATGCGCCGCTGGACAGGTCCGGACTCTCCCGGGTCGCACGCACGAGGCGAACCACGTAGTCCGTCACACTTTCGGCCAGCGTCACCGAGGCGACCGCGCGTGAAGCCGCACCGAGCATACGCGGCGTGGCAACGGTTTCGATGCCCAGTTCAGCCGGGGTCGGCGCTCCGCGGTTCTGGCCATAGCGGGCGACGATGCGGATTTCCTCCTCGCGGCTCGGATAATCGACCAGCAGCTTGAACAGAAACCGGTCGAGCTGCGCCTCGGGCAGCGGATAGACGCCTTGGTTCTCGATCGGGTTCTGCGTGGCGACAACCATGAAATGCGCGGGCAGCGGGTGCGCGGCCCCGTCAAGAGTGACGCGCCGTTCCTGCATCGCCTCGAGCAGCGCGGCCTGGGTCTTGGGCGGCGTGCGGTTGATTTCGTCCCCCAGCAGCAGGTCGCAGAAGATCGGCCCGCGGGTGAGCGTGAACTGGCTGGTCTGGAAGTTGAACAGGTTCGATCCGAGAATGTCCCCCGGCATCAGGTCGGGGGTGAACTGGATGCGCCCGAAATCGAGCCCCAGCGTCGCCGCGAAGCTCTGCGCGAGGAATGTCTTGGCCGTGCCCGGAGGGCCTTCGAGCAGGACATGCCCACGCGCCATCAGCGCGATCAGCAGGTTGTCGACGGTCTCGGCCTGGCCGACAATGGCCTTGCCCACTTGGGCGCGGATCGCATCGGCAAGCCTGGCCACGTCGGCCAGGCTGATGGACTCGGTCTCGGTCATCGGATCAGTTTCCTTTCGAGCGCGTGGAGATCGCGCGCGGCTTTCAGGAGGTCATGGGCCCTGCGCCCCCGCTTGAGGCGCGCGGCGATAGCGGAGAAAGGCTCTGCGGCAGGCTCGCGCAAGGCAAGCGCGCGGTCGATGGCGGCTTCGGCCTGACCGGCGTCGAGAGTGCGCGGCAGGCCGAGGCCGCGCACCAGCCGTTCCCTGGCACGGTCGCTGTAAGGTCCGGCGATCAGGTGAAGCCTTCCCGTCCGGCGCACGAAGCTGGCGGCGTTGGCAACCAGCGCGCGCTTGCCGAAGGCGATGGCGCGTTCGCCGGCCAGCGGCGGCCCGAAGCGCAGGAAGGCGCGCCAGCCGCAGATCACCGCTGCCAGCAGGAGGCACAAGGTCGCGGCCAGGAACGGCGGCGTGAAAGCCAGTGTAAGCAGGTTTTCCGACCGGCCGAAGCCGTTGAGCGTCAGGTCGAAGATAACCGGCTGTCCGGCCCCGATTCCGCTGGCGCGAACCAGCGCCTCGGCCAGGCGCGCGCTGCCGAAGCGCGCCATGCCGTAGTTGTCGAGCAAGTCGGGCTCGAACACCATGACCAGAGGATAGAGATGCTCGTCCTCCACGTCGGATTTCATTGGCTCGAGAGCGGCATCCTCAAGCTGCGGGTAGCGGCCGCCGTCATCCAGCAGGGCTGCCAGGAGCCGCCCGTCCTGACCAGCGACAAGCGGCACGAGGCGGTCTCCCCGGCCCGAGAGCACCTGCCCCCTCTCTGGCAGGGTACCGTCCAGCCCCATGCCGTGCCAGCGGGCCGGCGCGCCTTTCGCACCCATCGGTTCTATCCGGACGACGACATCGTCGAGGAAGCCCTCCCAGTTCGGCCCCGCCGCGCCGGCGAAGCGGACCCATCCCTTCTTCGCCCCGGTCTGCTCGCGCGCGGGCGGAACCGCCATCCACTTGGGCGTGATGACGATGGTTGGCCCGACGTATCGCCTGGCACTGACGATCTTCTCAATTTCCTTGCCGTCGGCGTAGGCGGGCGGCGTCAGGATCAGGACGCCCGGCTTGTCCAGCGCGCCTTCGTTCTTCGCCTTGCGTACGGGAAAACCGCGTCGTTCGAGGTAGTCCGCCATGGCGGCGAAGCCGTTGAGCCCCTTGCCGCCCGCATGGGCCTGACCGTCGTTGGCCGAACCCGTGCCGGTGCCGGTCCCGATCATCCACAGCAGCGCCACGAACAGCGCCGCGCCAATCAGCACTATCGCGATCACCGCGCGGCGGGAGAACGGGTTGGCGCCCACCGGCACGGCCAGATGCTGTGCGTCGGTGCCGTTCATGCGCGCAACTCGATTCGGGCGAAATCGGCATAGGCGGCACGCGCCGCAGCCCAGTCCTGCGCATCAAGATCGCGCAGGGCGAAAAGGCAGCGTTCCACCCGGTCGGCAATCGTCGCGAAGGCGCGGCGTCCTGCTTCCGGCAGCATCGGCAAGGCGGAGATCTCGCGCGCCGTGCTGGCGGGAATCAGCCAGTCGGGCCGCGCGTCGCTGATCTGGCGCACGCTGCGTCGGAGGAGGAGATGCGTCGCCTCGCCGAAGCGCCCTGCGGCGGCAAGCCGGTCCGCATCGTCGAGCAGCGCCGCCGCTTCCGCCCGATCCGGCGTCCAGGCCTCCTCCCGGACCACGATTTCCCGGTTGCGCCAACGCTCAACCAGCGGCCAGAGAAGCCGCCAGAGCATGAACAGCACCAAGAGCGCGGCAAGCCCCATCAGGACGTACTGGAAGATCGGCCACGACATGCCGAACAGCCGGCCGATCGGCGCGAACAAGGTTTCAAGCAGGCGCCCCAGTGCGCGCAGCCATTCCGGCACGCCGGGCGATTCGGCGCTGACTGGAGGCAGCGGGGCGAACTGGATGTCGGAAGCGGCACGCACGGCCTGCCAGTCGCTTTCTGCGTCCCGGGCTGCAGTTGCACCCGCGATCTCAGCCCCGCCAACCGTCACACGGCCTGCTTGGCATGCTGTGCCATATCGTGCAAGCGGCCGGCGCGATGAACTTCCTGCAACTACGCGAAAAGGCGGAGTTTCCGCGCAGGGTCAGCCCCGCGGACGTGCCTGCCGATAAGTGCCGAGCGGCCGCACGTACTTGCAGTGGAACGCCAGCTCCTGCAGCGCCATGTCGACCCGCGGATCGCCCGGAGCGCCTTCGATGTCGGCATAGAACGTCGTCGCCGCGAAACTCGCGCCGATCTGGTAGCTCTCCAGCTTGGTCATGTTGACGCCGTTCGTCGCGAAGCCGCCGAGCGCCTTGTACAGCGCGGCGGGAATGTTCTTCACCTCGAAGATGAAGGTCGTCATCGTCGGCTGGTCCTTCAGCGAGAAGGGATCGAGCGGTTCCTTCGCCAGCACCACGAAGCGCGTGGTGTTGTCCGCCGCGTCCTCGACATTCTCCTCAATGATCTTGAGGCCGTAGAGCTCGGCAGCGAGCCTCGGCGCGATGGCGCTGGCGGCCGGATCCCCCTGCTCGCGCACGAATGCGGCAGCGCCGGCGGTGTCGGCGTAGGACATCGGCACGATTCCGCGCTCGCGCAGGTAATGCCGCGACTGCCCAAGCGCCTGAGGGTGGCTGTAGGCGGCCGTGAAAGGGCCGTCACCCAGCGCCATCAGCGCATGGTGAATGGCCATGAAGTGCTCGCCGACGATCGACAGGCCGCTCTCGGGAAGCAGGAAGTGAATGTCGGCGACGCGGCCGTGCTGCGAATTCTCGATCGGAATGATCGCTCGCGCGGCACGTCCTTCCTTTACCGCATCCAGCGCGTCCTCGAAGGAAAAGCACGGCAGCGGCAGGCACTCGGGATCGTATTCGAGCGCCGCGCGGTGGCCGTTGCAGCCTGGCGCGCCCTGCAGGGCCACGGCACGCGACGGGTCTGCCGCGGCGGCGGCGTCCATCTCTGCCACGAGGGCACGGGCGGGTTCGGGATAGGAATGCATGGTGCGAGCGCGATTAGGCCGCAACCACGATCTCTGCAATGGCTCTTGCGCTCCGCAACGCCCGACACTAGAGCGCAGCGCAAACCTGATGCGCTAAAATCACCCGGGGCACTCTCGAATGGATGATCGTTTCAATACCATTGCCGGCTGGACGCTGTTCGCGGGCATCGTCGGTTTGGGTCTGACTACCATCAGTTCGCATTATTTCCGGGCGGACAGGCCGCACCGTCCCGAAAAGATGGGTTACGCGATCGAAGGCGTGGCGGAGGAAGGCGAAGGCCAGCAGGTCCCGCTCGCCACTCTACTCGCCGCCGCGGACCCGGCCAAGGGTGAAGCGGCTTTCGCCAAGTGCGCCTCGTGCCACACGGTCAACGCAGGCGGCGCCAACGGCATCGGCCCCAACCTGCATGGCGTGGTCGGCGAAGCCGTCGGCCAGGGCGTCGGCGGCTTTGCGTTCTCTGACGCGCTCAAGAGTGTCGGGGGTAACTGGACGTTCGACAAGCTCGACGACTGGCTGAAGAGCCCCAAGACTTTCGCACCCGGCACGAAGATGACCTTTGCCGGTCTCTCCAAGGCGGAGGACCGCGCCAACGTGATCGTCTACCTCAATTCGCAGGGTTCCAACCTGCCGCTGCCGGCCGCTCCGGCGGCGGGCGCCGCGCCGGCCGAAGGTGCCGCACCCGCAGGCGAGGCGAGCGGCGTCCCCGCCGAACCGGCTGATGCGGCGAACCGTGCCGTCGGCACGGTTTCGGACACGCAGGCACACTAAACAGCTTCCCCGTATCCGGCGATCCGCCGGAAGAGAACGGCCCGCCAGCGTCACCGAGTCGCATGCGGGCCGTTTTCGTTGGCGCCTGCGCTCCTCTTGGGAGCCGTGTATTCGATGCTCATCCGGCTTCCTTCGCGACGGCAAAAGAACGGTCCTGACGTGCCCTGCCGGGAGAAGCCAGAACAGCCAGAACAGAAAACGATGAGCCCGAATCAACCCCGCTCATCCTGAGCTTGCCGAAGGACGCGGTTCAGGCGCCGCGCCAGAATGAGCCTCGGCAAGCTGAGGACGAGCGGAGGCGTGCATATTTCCGCCCGCTGCTACGAGGCTTAGCGGTTCCCCTTGAATCCCTTGGCGATGACGTACCACTCCGAGGAATCCTTGCGACTCGCCGGCGGTTTCGCATGCTTGACGCTGGAGAAGTGCCGCTTGAGCAGCGCCAGCAGCTCCGTGTCGGTGCCGCCGGCAAGTACCTTCGCGACAAAGGTGCCGCCGGGCGCCAGCGTGCTGATGGCGAAGTCCGCCGCGGTTTCGACCAGCCCCATGGTGCGCAGGTGATCGGTCTGTTTGTGGCCGACGGTATTCGCCGCCATGTCCGACAGCACGAGCTCCGGCGGACCGTCAAGCGCTGCTTGAAGTGCCGCCGGCGCCTCGTCGGCCATGAAGTCCATCTGGAAGATGGTCACGCCCTCGATGGGATCGGTCGGCAGGAGATCGATCCCGACGACTTTGGCTCTGGGGCACTTGAGACGCAGCACCTGGCTCCAGCCGCCGGGCGCGACGCCAAGGTCGACCGCACGAAGCACGCCCCTGAACAGGTCGAATTTCTCGTCGAGCTCGATCAGCTTGTAGGCGGCGCGGCTGCGATAGCCCGCAGCCTTGGCCTTCCTGACATATGGATCGTTGAGCTGCCGCTGCAGCCAGCGCGCCGAACTGCTTGAGCGTTTCTTCGCCGTGCGCAATTTCTCGCCGGGATCCCTTCCCGCACGGCTCATCGGCCCGCCTCCGCCTGCCGCATGGCTTCCTTCCCCAGCCGCACGGGAATAGCGCCGTCCGCAGCCTGTCCGCGCGCCGAGCCGTGGGACGCGATCAGGCTGCGCAGGATACCTTCGCGAATGCCACGATCGGCAACGCCCAGTCGCGCCGCCGGCCAGAGGTCGAGAATAGCCTCGAGAATGGCGCAACCCGCCACCACCAGATCGGCCCGCTCGCGGCCGATGCAGTTGAGTTCGCGCCGTTTCTCGATCGACATCGTGGACAGGCGCGAGCTGATGCCGCGCATCGATTCGGCCGGTACGATAAGCCCGTCGACCATGCGCCGGTCATACTGCGGCAATTCGAGATGAAGGCTGGCCAAGGTCGTGACGGTACCGCTGGTGCCGAGGAGGCGTAGCGCTCCGTGATCCGCGGCATTCTCGCGCGCCGGCGCGATTCGCCGCGCGAAGGGCGAGAAGCTCCCGGACACCAGGCCGCGCATGTGACGGTAGCGCTCCAGACGCTCCGCCTCGCTCGCGCCTTCCCGTCCGCAGCTCTCGCTGAGCGAGACGACGCCCCACGGCACGCTCTGCCAGTCGAGGATGCGCGGGACGGTTCCCGTGCTCTCGATTAGCACGAGTTCGGTCGAGCCGCCGCCGATGTCGAAGATCATCGCGGGGCCCAGTCCATCCTCGAGCAGGACGTGACACCCGAGCACCGCCAGGCGTGCCTCCTCGCGCGCGCTGATGATATCGAGCGCGATGCCGGTTTCCTTGCGCACGCGTTCGATGAACTCCAGCCCGTTCTCGGCCCGGCGGCAGGCCTCGGTTGCCACGGATCGGGCCAACAGGACGTTGCGGCGCCGCAGCTTTTCTGCGCAGACGCGCAGCGCGCTAAGCGTGCGCTCCATCGCCTCGTCGGAAAGACGGCCGGACTGCGCCAGACCCTCGCCCAGCCGGACGACACGGCTGAAAGCGTCGATCACCGTGAAGTTCTCGCCCGAGGGGCGGGCGATCAGCAATCGGCAGTTGTTGGTGCCAAGATCGATCGCGGCATAGGACTGTCGGGAGCCGTCCTGCCGCGTCGAAGCCTGCCCGAAACCGGATCGGTCGACGGCAGGCCGCTGGACTGTGTCGGGAGGCGCCGACTGGATTGGCGATGCCGGCCCTGCGTGGCTCTTCTCTTCGCGCGGCGCTGCGCCCGCCTCGGCAGAACGAGCGCCATCCGGACGCACTTTCCCCGTGGCCGTGCCGGCGACTTGCGGGCGAACCTTGCCCTTTCGTCCCTTTCGCCGCCTTGCTTGGCGGCCCGACACATTGACTTTCGCGGCCGGCGGATCTTGCTCCGCCATGGTATCAAACTCGTTTCATGTCTTCCCGCCCAGGCGGCGGGCACCTGGGAACAATGCTAACGTGCCGCAGCAAAAGGGGCAAGAGAGCTTCCCCAAGCCGTCTTGACCCGAATCACAACCATTACTAGAGGGGCCCCTCGCTGCCCCGTCGTCTAATGGTAAGACTACGGATTCTGATTCCGTCTATCGAGGTTCGAATCCTCGCGGGGCATCCATTTCTCGGGCATTTTTGGTTATTCTCCAGTGCTTTGGCTAGTTTTGGTGGCTACCTTTTGGCGATGGTTAGCCATTACCTTCGTCATGGCCGCGTCGGCGCGGGCTGCTCGGACGGAGTCCCCGGCATAACGGAGGTACTCTTTCTCGGTCTTGTGACCGGTGATCGCCATGCCTTCCTCATTGGTGCAGCCGGCTTCGCGGCAGCGTCGGGCGGCTGACTTTCTGAGGCCATGTGGGGAGCAGTGAGGGAGGCCTGCCGCGATGCAGGCCTTTTTCATCATCTGGTAGAACGTCTTGGGCGAGTACGGTCCGCCCTTGGAGTTTTCGAGCATGGTTCGGCTGCCCACCGGACCGGCCGCGAGCGCTTGTGCAAGCGGCTCAACGACGGGCACGTCAACCGCGGCGCTGGTCTTGCTTTGGGAGAGTTGGATGCGGCCGTTCTGGACAGTTTCCAGAGTCATGAGGCGGACGTCGCCGCTGCGCTGGCTACGACCCACAGGAGAGCGAGAACGGGGATAACGCTGCGTTGGTGATCGCCGCGCCGCCGCTGGTCGAAGGTGGACAGTTCCGAATCCTTGAACGCCACCAGCTGCGCGGGCTCGACTTCGAGCAGCAGGCCGAATTCATCAAGGCGGTGCTTGGCCGCTACACCTGCACGTACCTGGGCATCGACGCGAAGGGCGTGGGCGCGGGCGTCTATCAGCTGCTCGCCAAGCCCGGCGCCATGCCCGGATGCGCGGTGGCCAAGATCGAGTACTCGCTCGAACTCAAGGCGCAGATGATAATGAAGGCGCAGAATATCATTCGGCGCGGCCGTCTGGCGTTCGATGCGGCGATGCTCGACATCGTGTCCGCATTCGTCTCGATCAAGAAGACGCTGACCACTAGCGGGCGCAACGTCACCTTCAAGGCCGGACGCGGCGGCGACGACGGCCATGCCGACCTCGCCTGGTCAGTGATGCACATCCTCATGAATGAACCGCTCGACGGCAAGGAAACGCCGAAGGGCAAGCTGGAGATTATCTGATGAGCAAGCGCGCGCGTCGCCAAAAGGACCTGAGCACGGGCCGCCGGGAATCGGCCGCAGCGTCCGAGGGTGCGATTGTTGCCGCCAACGACAATCGCAGAACTGCGATTGAGGCTTTCACGTTCGGAGATCCGGAACCGGTGCTGAGCCGGGCGACGATGCTCGACATGCTGGAATGTTGGCACAACCAGCGCTGGTACGAGCCGCCGGTATCGCTGGACGGCCTTGCCCGCGCTTTTCGCGCCTCGCCGCACCATTCGAGCGCGATCATCCTGAAGCGTAACATGTTGGCCGCCAGCCTCGACCCGACGCCTTATCTGAGCCGAAGGGCGTTCGCCGGGCTCGTGCAGGACTATCTGGTTTTGGGGAACGCCTATGTGCAGGAAATCCGCAACCGCCTCGGCGGCGTGATGCGGCTCGACCACTGCCTTGCCAAGTACACGCGGCGCGGTGTGCAGGCGGGCAGCTTCTGGTGGGTGCCGGGTTTCAAGAACGAAAGCGAGTTCGAGCCGGGCACCGTCCACCAGCTGATCGCGCCCGACATCAATCAGGAAATCTACGGCCTGCCCGAGTACCTATCGGCGCTGCAGTCTGCGCTGCTGAACGAGAATGCAACGCTGTTTCGCCGCCGCTATTACGAGAACGGGAGCCACGCGGGCTACATCCTCTATGCCACGGGCGAGTTCGCCAACGGCGACGTGGACGCCATGCGTGACGCGCTGAAGAAGTCGAAGGGGCCGGGCAACTTCCGCAATCTGTTCGTGCATTCGCCCAGCGGCAAGGAGAACGGCATCAAGCTGCTGCCGATTGCCGAGGTCGGCGCCAAGGACGAATTCCTTGGCATCAAGAACACCACGCGCGACGACGTGCTTGCCGCCCACCGCGTGCCGCCCCAGCTGCTCGGCATCGTGCCGGCGAACGCGGGCGGCTTCGGCGATGTGTCGAAAGCCACAGACGCCTTCTTCGAACTGGAAATCGCGCCGCTGCAGTCGGTCTTTCTCGAACTGAACGACGCGCTGGGGTTCGAGGCAGTGCGGTTCAGGGAGCGGGCGAAGGCGGCAGCCTAGGCGCGCGGTCGCTCGGTTGGCGCTGTGGGAAATAGTTCGGTCACAGGTAGAATTGTCAGGCACAAATTCGCGGCACCCGTCTTCACCAGTTCGACTAAGCCGGGGTTTGTGACTGTGAGCACGGCGTTGTTGGCCAGAACAGGCAGGCTTTCGTCTAGTGCCATCTGCGCCATGCCAATTTTTGCGCGATGATCGAACGAGAGGTCCGGAAGCGCATCGACTAGTGGGCTGGCGACCCGCCAAAGACTGAGGGTCGCGCGAGCGAGATCAGGAATTTGCGCCGACTCTGCTTCGGCCGGATTAGTCAATCCCATCACGACGGCGCGCATAGCTGTCGTGAATTGCTCTTTGCTGCGTTTTTCGTGCGCACGGTTAAGCACCACATCTACAAGCTTCGTGGCTGCTATCGTCAGCATGACGCCGAATATCACCCCGGCAAAATTGAGCCAATCGCCAGAAGACGCGCCATCGCAATATGCTCTGACTGCGAGAAGGGCGGCGAAGACAACTAGGCCGGCAAGAGTGCCTATGATTGCAGGCGTAGCCCACGATCTAATGTTCACAAATCCGTCCCCCCGCGTTGCGGCATATCAGGCTGCTGCCTCAATCCGCATCTGCAAACCCAGCGCCGGCAGCACCTTCAGCATTGTCTCGAGCGTCGGGTTCCCATCGGTGCCGAGCGCGCGATAGAGTTGCTGGCGCTTGATGCCGGTTTCCTTGGACAGTTCCGTCATCCCGTGGGCGCGGGCGACGATGCCGAGCGCGCGGGCGATGACGTGGGCATCGCCGGACGCGACGGCATCGGCCAGCAGTTCGGCCTGATCTTCCGGTTCGGTGAGATGTTCTGCCGCGTCGAAGCGGGTAAGCTCGATTGCCATTGGCGTTTCCTTTGATCGATACGGCGGCTCAGGGTATCTGAGTCGCCATTTCCTTTGCCAGTGCGATGTCCCGCCGCTGGCTCGACTTGTCGCCGCCCACCAGCAGGATAATCAACTGCTCGCCCCGCCGGGTGAAGTAGAGGCGGTATCCGGGGCCGAAGTCGATACGCACCTCTGAAACGCCGCCACCGACCGATTTCACATCGCCCATCAGGCCAATCTCAATGCGGGCAATCCGTCCCGCGATCTTCGACTTGGCCTTTCGATCGCGGAGGCGGTCGAACCAGTCTGCGAAAGCGGGTGTCTGCTGCGTTTCCATGCCGTCACTTATATGTGACGCGCTACGTTGTGTCAACATATAAGTGACAATCAACGTGGGAGTGACGCGTTGCGCGCAACAATCTTTCGCGGCGCGCCATGGATGTTGGGGCCATATTCCACCGGCCGGTGCCGAAAATCGCGCGGTATGTGCCTGGTGGACCGGATTGGCCCCGATCTCGCGGCCGAGAGCGATCCGCGCGGGCCTCCCGTCGCCTGGCCGCCGCTGCGACCCCTCGCCGCGCGCTTTTCTCCCCGCCTCGCCCGCGCACTTTTCATGTCGGTTTTGATGCAGCGGGTGAAGATCATGGAGCCCGGCCGAAGACATAGGCCGGCTGCGCGATCCTTCGTTCATGATGCTGATGCAGATTGATGCACCACGGACGCTACCGAACCCATGTTGGGGCGCTTCGGCTCCGCCTCCGCCACGGTCGCTTCTGGCACAGCCCTTGCGCTTGGCTCCCTGCCAAGCCCCCGGCGGCGCAAGCCGCCGCGCACTCCGGTTCCTTCGGAGGTTCATCTGGGTCTGGGAGCTTCTTCGAAGGGAGCGCCACACCAACAAACCTGCGCGCGGCGCAGCCGCTCGACCTCAGATGAGCCTTTGAAAAAGGATCATCCCCGGTTTCTCAGTTTCTGGAAAATTCGCGCTCCTGCTTTTCACGCGCATCAATTGCCGCCGCAATTCTCCGCAGAGTTTCGCCTGCGAGTCGATCGCCGTCCCAGGTCGTTTCCAGAAACTCAACAGCGCTGACGCTGGCGAGCATCCGGTTCCACTCTCGGGCGTGCTCCTCGCGACGCCAACGCTCGTCAGCCGGCACCGGTGATTTGCCAATCAGGTGTTTCACCATGTGTTCGATCGCTTTGGGAAGAAGAAGCGCATAGGCGTTAGGAATCTGCTCAACCTGCGGGCCGGCAATGCCGCGGTTATCGGTTGGTCGACTGCGTCGCACCCAATGCAAAAAGCCGGTCTGCCGCAACCGCTGGAGAGCGGCGTGCACGGCGGAATAAGAATGCCCAACAGCCTCTGCGATCGTGGCGATCGCGGGCTCAAGTCGGCCGGTGCGATAGTCCAGGAAGCGGTTGTAGAGAGCGTCGAGAACATCGAGACCGACTTGGCCGAGAATGCCATTTCGGCAGCCCGGCACCTTCGTTTGGCGTTCTCGGCGCGTGCGGCGCTCCAGTTCCTTGGCGCTATTCAGGATGGCGCCGATATGGCGCTTGGCGGAGCGCAGATTGCCCCCAAGGAAGGGGCGGAAGATTCGGTCTTCAATCGTGCCCTCATAATAGCTGTTGCGCCAAACGGGCTGCCCGGCTCTGCGCTGCTTCTTTGGCGCGTCGAGCCCAGCGATCACCTCCCCGATCGAGCGGCAATTTGGGTTAGCCAACGTGTTCGGGCGAGGCGCGGAATTCCTTGGATCAATTTTTCCGGTTAGACAGTCTAGAGCAGTTGAATTTGCAGGATAAAGCGTGCCCTCGCGGGGCATCCACTTTCCTGTTTCAGCTAAGATCAACGCGGCGCTACGCTCTTGCGTAAGCGCCTGTTTGTCTGGCAACTTTGTGCCATGCTGTGCCAACTCGGCCCAGCCAAGCACAGACGTTCGGGGGGCCTTTATTGGGGCCTCGGAGAAAAGGCCCCATGCTGACCGATTCGGCCTGCCGCAAGGCGGTGCCCAGCGACAAAGACCGCAAGTTGTACGACGAGCGAGGGCTGTACCTGCTGGTGAAGCCCTCGGGTGCGAAGCTCTGGCGGCAGAAGTATCGGTTCGGCGGGAGGGAGAAGAAGCTCTCGATCGGGCCATATCCGGAGGTTTCGTTGGCGCAGGCGCGAGCCGCGCGGGACAGCGCCCTGCAGCAGCTTCGCGACGGTATCGACCCCTCCGCAGCGAAACAGGAGCGGAAGGCACAGGCGCTTGCGGACGCGCTGGACAGCTTCGAGAAGGTGGCGCGCGCCTGGCACGAGGTGCGGGCACGCAAGCTGACCGCGCGGTATGCAGCGGCAGTGCTGGCCCGGTTAGAGAACAACGTCTTCCCGTCGCTCGGATCGAGGCCGATCCGCAGCATCACCGCGCCCATGGTGCTGGACATGATCCGCAAGATCGAGAAACGCGGCGCACACGACATGGCGCACCGTGTGCGCAATCATGTTTCGGACGTATTCGTCTGGGCTATCGCGTCGGGCTTGGCCGAAACCGACCCTGCGGCGATCATCAAGAAAGCGTTGGTTCCGACCGATCCGCAGTTGCGGCCCGCGATGGTACAGGTTGTGCAAGCGCACAAGCTGCTCATGGACATCGAGGCGCTGCCGGGAACGTACTGGTCCACGCTGCTCGCGTCACGATTGCTGGCCCTTACAGCGGCCCGGCCGGGCGTCGTGCGACTTGCGGAGCGACAGGAGTTCGAAGGCTTGGATGGTCCCAAGCCGATCTGGCGCATTCCAGCGGCGAAAATGAAGCTCACGCGCTCGCAGAAACGCGACATCACGTGGGAATTCATCATCCCGCTTTCGCGTCAGGCAGCAGCCACGGCACGTGCAGCGATCTCGGAAAGTCCGGCGTGCCGCGCAAACGAGGGGCCGTTCTGGCTCTTCCCCGGCGTGGGCGGGTGGAAACGCCCGATCAGCGACAGCACGTTGAGCAAGCTCTACCGGGAAGCCGGGTTTGCGGGCATACACGTCCCGCATGGCTGGCGCTCAACCTTCTCTACGGTGATGAACGAACGCGCTGCGCTGGAGGATCAGGAGCGCGACCGCGCCATCATCGATCTCATGCTGGCTCACGCGCAACAGGGCGTCGAGCCGATCTACAATCGCGCCATGTACAGACCACGCCGGTTGGAACTGGCGCAGCAGTGGGCCGACATGCTGATGCAGGATGCGGTCGAACCGCACTTGCTGTTGCCGGCGCATCGGCCATGGCGCGCGAAGCCATCGGAGGCCGCGCATGACCGGCCTGCGAATCGGCGAACTGCTGCGGCAGCCCAGCAGCGCAAGCGAGGCACGCGGGCCGTGGCGTCGTAGCTACGACATCGACGACGCACGCGCGCAGGTATCGAATGTCTGCTGGACGCCCAGCGACAAGAACGCGAACTTCTTCAAATTCCGAGACGTTTATCGCGATACTGTCGAGGAATATTCACAGCACATCCGCGAAGCCGGGAAGACCCTCCCGATCTCATCCAATGCGGATCGCGTGCTGAAGGCACTCTTGAAGCTGATGGACGGCAAGACTGCGCGTTGCGACCCGAGCCTTAACCGCATCTCTGAGAAATGTGGCCTATCCAGGCGCACCGTCGTTCGCCAGTTGGAGGCGCTTCGCTCCCTCAAAATCATCGATTGGGTTCGCCGCACGGTGAAGACAGGCAACGCGAAAGGTGAAGGCCCGCAGCGCCAGCAGACGAGCAACTCCTACTTCATCAATCTCACCGCGCTTCCCGTCGAGATGATCCGCACCCTGCGCCGGCGTCTGGGCGACAAGTTGCGCGAGGTTGCCAAGGTAGTAACCGGCTCAGGTCCAGTGCCGAATCGCATGGCCATCAAGGCGGAACGCTTGGCGAAGAGCCTTGCCGGCGCGTGGGGCGCATCGAAGCGCACCGAGCACGCCCAGCGCCGGGCCCTCGGTGGCGCTACAAGCGGCGAACTCGCCACCCACATGTACGGCATCGACACCGACGCACGCCGGGAACATGAGGAAATGCTTGGTCTTTCGTTTTGCACCTAGTGCGAGTGCCAAACTGGCATTGTACCCCGACTCAAGGTTTTCAAACAGAAAGGACAGAGGACGCTGAGGCGTCCTCTGGCGTCAGATTTGTGTTGTCCCCCATGCCGAAATACCTCTTCCCGCCTTCAGCGGAGCGCCAGCGGAGCCGGCGTGCGGGGGCGGCTGCGCCGCCCAGGGTGTCCGGGGGGCCAAAAGCAAAGGGCGTGCCATTCTGCGCCGTCAGGCGGCCGGAAAACGTGCGCCCTGACAAGGGTGCGAATAGGCACCGCAGGTGCATCAATGTGCATCAGCGCAACGGGCGAAGGATCGGCCGGGCGGCTTAGGTTCTAGGCC
>DATEJH010000032.1:0-43791 GCA_035278205.1 Novosphingobium sp.
GTCCCGAGGCAGCTCAGCCGCGAACACAACCTTCTCCGGCGCACGCGACAAACACAGCCCACGGCGCACATGCTCCATGATCTCAAACTCCCCAGGACGATCCCAACCCTCACTCACAACTATCATAACACCCACATTCTCACCGGATTCGATCGAGGGGACGGCACAGGCGCAGGCATCGGCGACCGCGGGGTGGGTGAGAAGGACCTCCTCGATCTCGCCGGGCCACATGGTCTCGCCGCCGCAGACGATCATGTCTTCGCCGCGGTGGCAAAGGAACAGGTAGCCGTCCTCGTCCATGTAGCCGGCGTCGCGAGTGGAGAACCAGCCCTCGGCGTCGGGGTTGCTTTTCTCCATGTACTCGCCGGAGACCTGCTCGCCGCGAACATATATTTCACCAGCCTCGCCCGGTGGAACAGGCTTGCCGTCCTCACCGCGAATCTCGATCTCCACGGTGGTGATCGGCTTGCCGAGCGAACCCAGTCGGGCGACTACCCTCGGGTCGCCCGAAGCAACAGCCATGCGGTGATCCTCTGGTCCGAGCAGGGCGATGGCTGAACTCGTCCCTGTCAAACAATAGGCGTTAGTGAAATCGGCGCCAGGGAAACGCTCGAGCGCTTTCCGTATAACCTCCGCAGGCATCGTGCCTCCGCCATAATCGATCGCTCGAAGGGAGGACACGTCCCGTGCGACGCCCTGTTCCATGGCATTGATGATGCGCGCCAGCGTGGTCGATTCCATGATGGAGTCGGTGATCTGCTGAGCCTGGACCAAGTGCAGCCACGCGTCCGGAGAGAACTTGGGGAGCATGACGATCCTGCGGAGCGAATAGATCGAGGAAAGCATGGCCGAGATGCCGGCGGAGTTGAAAGGCGGGACAACCAGCAGTGCCGAGTCGCCTTCGCCGGCCGAGCCGAACTCGACCGTGTCCTGAATGTAGTCGAGCAGCTTCGAGTGGCGCAGGATCGCGGCTTTCGGGGCGGCGGCCGTGCCGTTGGTGAAAAGCTGGACCGCTATGCCTTCGCCAGGATCGTACTCGCGCGCGTCTGCAGCCGGCACGGTTTCCTGGGCTTTCAGGCTGAATTCCTCGCGCGAATAGATGGTGTGGCCCCGGCCGCCGGCAATCCTCGTCGCGCGCTCCTCGTCACCAATGACGAGGGCAGGGGCGATGCGGTCCAGCAGCGCCGTCAGTTCCTGGTCTCGCACTCGCGAGTCGAGCGGACAGTAGGGGACGCCCGCCAGTGCCGCGCCGAACATCGCAATCGTAGCCGCCTCGCAGTTGTCATCAAGCAGCGCCGCATATTCGACTTCGCTCTCCTGGATCAGCTGGAAGGCGCCGCGTGCGGCGTCCAGCAGATCGCCGTAAGTCCATCGCTTGCCTTCGCAGACAAGGCCTACACGATCGGGCGCGGCTTCCGCCGCCATTTCGAGAAGGAGAGCGATGTTCATCGGAACTGTGCCTTCGCATTCGTCCTGCGGTTGCCGCGGACGCACGCCGGCGCGCCGCCGGCTTCGGTCTGGCCGTAGGCACGGATGAAAATCGCACCCGTACCGGGGGCAGCGATCTTCGGCGTTCCAGGCCTCATAGCAGACTCCTCGTCTTGCTTCCCCGAATGTAATGCTTTGTGTTGCGAAATGGCAGGGGTTGCGTGAGCGGCCGGTGATGCGCCCGCCGCACGCCCTGAGGCGACCGGGAACGAGTGGCTGCCGCGCCGCCTTTCGGCAGTGCCCGGCGCAAGGCTGGGGGCGGCAGCTCCGCGTTTTCCCCCGTACGAGGTATCCCCGCGCCTGCGCCGCGGGTCAGCCCCGGCTCACGTTCTCGTACATGCGGTTCATGAAATCGAGCAACTGCTCGATCTCGTGGTCGGAGAAGCTGCGGAACATGCGCTCCTCGCTCTCGTTGGCGATGCGGCCGAGCTTGTCTAGCAGTGGGCCGGCGGCGTCAGTCAGGTGCACGGCGCGCGCCCTGCGGTCATCGCGCCGGGCGCGGCGTTCCAACAGCCCGTCGGCGCAGAGGCGGTCGATCAGGCGGCCGGCCGAAGCCTCTGACATGTCGAGATATTCGGCGAGGATCCGCTGGGTCGAGCCCGGATGGCGGGCCACGACCGCGATCATCGCCCATTGCGAACGCGTGACGTTCAGGTCCGAAACCTTGCGGTCGAAATAATTGCGCTGCAGCCGTGCGATCACCGTCATACGAAGACCGATCTTGCGACCTTTGCTCAGGTCGCCGTCCATGAAGGGATCCTTGATGCATTCCGCTGAAGTCTTGTCCGCCTCGAAGGTCACATCAGATCCTTGCCATGAATGCCTTTGCCGGGGGGCATGCGCGGGCGCATGCCGAATTGCAATCCGGCGGGGATTGCCTATCGCCAAGGCAGTTGCTTTCAAAGTCAGTAATGCAGGAAGCGTGGACATCGGATCAATCGATCCTCTCTGCAGGGCCGCGCGGCTTGACGAACCCGCCGTCCCGGACAAGATCGCGTGAAGAACGAGGAGGGAAGAAAAGGTTATGTCCGGCAGCAGCGCCGCCCAAGCAGGGGCGCGTGAAGGCGGGGCCTTTGCGCCGCTGCGCGAACCTGTATTTCGCCGGATATGGACGGCGAGCCTGTTCTCGAATTTCGGGCAGCTCTTCCTTGGCGTCGGCGCCGCCTGGGAAATGACGCGGCTCAGCTCTTCGCCGAGCATGGTGGCCCTGGTCCAGACAGCGATGATGCTGCCGCTCATGCTGGTCACTCTTCCAGCGGGGGCGATTGCCGACATGTTCGACCGGCGCCGGATCGCCATGAGCGGCCTCGGCATCGGCAGCCTCTTTGCAGCGGGGCTGGCGGCGATCACTTTCGCGGGGCTGACGACACCGTGGCTGCTGCTGCTGTTCTGCGTCCTCATCGGTGCGGGCGTCGCGCTCTATTCGCCTTCATGGCAGGCTTCGATTCCGGAGCAGGTTTCGCGAGATCATCTACCGGCGGCAGTCGCTCTCGGCACGATCAGTTTCAATGTTGCGCGCAGTTTCGGCCCGGCGCTGGGCGGCCTTATCGTGGTGATCTACGGCGCCAAGGCAGTGTTCGGTATGACCTCGCTGCTCTTCCTGCCGCTGCTCGCCGCGTTCTTCTTCTGGCGCCGCGATCATCTGCCCTCGCGCCTTCCGCCGGAGCGGCTCGATCGCGCGATCGTAAGCGGGGCGCGTTATGCGCTTCACGCCCCGGCGGTCCGCACCGCTTTGCTGCGCGTGCTCGCCTTCGGTTTCACCACCGCGACCGCCTCCGCGCTGGCGCCGCTGATTGCCAAGGATCTCCTCGGCGGCAATGCCGCGACTTTCGGCATACTGCTGGGGGCGCAAGGCGTGGGTGCGGTAGCCGGCGCGCTTTTCGTCAGCAAAATCCGGGCGCGGATCTCAACCGAGCTCGCCGCGCGCTTGTTCGCCGTGGCGAGCGGCCTGGCACTCGTCATGATCGGCTTCAGCCATTCGCTGGCGCTGAGCTGCGTCGCGTTCGCGGTCGTCGGAGCGGGCAACATCCTCACGATCGCCATGCTCAACGTCACGGTCCAGCTCTCGGCTCCGCGCTGGGTGACGGCCAGGGCGCTCTCGCTGTTCTCCTCGGCCATCACGGCGGGGATAGGCATCGGGGCATGGGGCTGGGGCGTAGTCGCCGGTCTCCACGGCGTATCCTTCGCCCTGATCGCTTCCGGCATCGCCGTGGGCTGCACTTCGCTGCTAGGCCTCGTGCTGCCGCTGGCGCCAGACCAGGTCTCCGACAATGCTTCCGTGGACATCGGCTACGAGCCGGAAGTCGCCATGCCGCTGACACTGCGTTCGGGCCCTGTGGCCATCGAGGTCGAATACGACGTGGACCCGGCCAGAGCCCGCGAATTCTATGGCGTGATGATGGAGATGGAGGGGGTGCGCAAGCGCATCGGCGGCTTTGATTGGTCGATCTCGCGCGATATCGCCGACCCGGCGCTATGGACCGAGCGTTACCATTGTCCCACCTGGGGCGATTACCTGCGTATGCGCGGCCGCTACAGCCAGTCCGATTTCGACATTCAGGCCCAGGCCGATTCATACGACCGCGCCGGCAAGGGGCGCCGCGTCCGGCGCAGGCTGGAACGGCCGTTCGGCTCGGTGCGCTGGAAGGCCGAATCCTACGATCCCCGGCAGGAGACCCTGGAGTGGGTGGGCCCGTGATCGCAGGCCCCTGCTGCCTTCGCCTTTCGACTCTATCCACGACGGATTAGTCGCACACCGGTATTGTTCGACTCACTTGATCGTTGTATAAATGGACCCAGACCGCGAGAGGCTCCCTCGCCAGAGTCCCGAACCGAACCATAACATGCATCGAAAGAGCAATGTTTATGGATTGGATCGAGACCAAGTAGGGCCGGTCAGGGGGCCGCTTCGAAAGGAGCGGCCCTTTCTGGTTCCTCCCCCATTCACTCACCCTTGAACGCGATGGTGTGGACGGCCTCGGTGCTTCGGAAATGGAGCAACGGCTGATCTTTTCGATTGCTTAATCGGGCTGTGAGGTCATCTTCCTCAAACGAGCATAGGGGGCGTGCTTGCTGCGAACTGAAACGGGTCCGATGAACTCCACGTCACCGGCCGAAGCGGCCCCGCCCTCAGCCACTGTTCCCACGCCGGAGCTTAGCGGAGGAGAGGCACGGCGCACGATCGTTCGATTGCTGCTGGCAAGCTGTCTCATGCTCTTCCTCGAGCTGGCGTTGATCCGCTGGCTTGGCGCGAATGTCGTACACCTTTCCTATTTTTCGAATTTCGTCCTGCTCGGATCGTTCCTGGGTATTGGCGCGGGTTTTCTGATCAGCCGCAAGAGCTGGTCGATCTGGCCGCTGTCGATGCCGCTGCTGAGCATACTTGTCGCGGGCGTCCTCCGGTTTCCGGTGACGATCAAGCGAACCGGCTCGGACCTCATCTACTTCACCTCGCTCGAGACGAGCGGCCCGCCCGCCTGGCTGGCGCTGCCGGTCATCTTCATCCTGGTCGCCGTCATCCTCGCCGGTCCGGCCGAAGTCGTCGGCCGCTGCTTCGGCAAGCTGCCCGCACTTGCGGCTTATCGCTACGACCTGATTGGCTCACTCGCGGGCATTACCGCTTTCACCGGGCTCAGCTTCATGCATGCGCCGTCGGTGGTCTGGGGCTTCATCGTTTTCATCCTGTACCTGGTCCTGGCCAGCCCCTCGCGACGGCTCGTCACATTTGCCTGGGCCTTCGTTCTGGTCGGCAAGCTTCTGCTCGAGACGCTCACTCCCAATGTCAGCTGGTCGCCCTATTACAAGATCGTCACCCAGAAGGTAGGGCCGGCGACCTCGGGAATGCTGCTTATCGGCGTCAATGGCGTGCCGCATCAGCTCATGGCGCCGGCGAAATGGAAGATCCAGCAGGGCGAAAGGATCTACGAGACACCATATCTTCGCCTGCCCGCCAATCCTCTCAAGGACGTGCTGATCGTCGGCGCAGGATCGGGGTCGGACGTTGCGATCGCCTTGCGCGAGGGAGCCGAGCGGGTCGATGCGGTCGACATAGATCCGCGCATCCTGCAAATCGGCGTCCAGAACAATCCGGATCGGCCTTATGCCGACAGGCGCGTGCGCAGGCACATCAACGACGGCAGGGCGTTTCTCGAAGGCACTGGCCGTAAATACGACCTCGTGCTTTTCGCGCTGCCCGATTCGCTCACGCTCGTCAGCGGTGCTTCGCAAATCCGGCTCGAATCCTTCCTTTTCACCGAGGAAGCGATGGCTTCCGTGCGCGCTCATCTGAAGCCGCACGGCACTTTCTCGATGTATAACTATTACCGCGAGCCCTGGTTGATCGATCGCCTGGCGGGAACCGCCGCCAAGGTCTTCGGCCATTCGCCATGCGTCGATACCTTCGCCGGCGCTCAAGCGGTGATCACCATCGGAATGACAACGGCGGATCAACGGTGCAAGACGACCTGGGCTCCGGGTGCGGGCAAGGTCGTCCCGGCGACCGACGACGCGCCGTTCCTTTACTTCAGAGGAGGCCCTTTCCCGACGCTTTACAGCGTCACTCTGGTCAGCATCCTGCTCACCTCACTCATTGCGATACGAGCCCTTGGCGGGCCGTTGCGCGACATGCGGCCATATGCCGACCTCTTCTTTATGGGCGCGGCTTTCCTGCTGCTGGAGACCAAGAACGTCGCGACATTCGCCCTGCTCTTCGGCACGACCTGGCTGGTCAACGCGCTGGTCTTCGCCGGTGTGCTTGTGATCGTGCTGGCTGCGGTGGAGACCACCCGGAAATGCCGGACGCCGCCCCTGCCGGTCATCTACGCCGGCATCGCAGCATCGCTTGCCGTGGCCTGGGTCATCCGTCCGGAATGGCTGCTCGCGCTTCCCTTCACGCCTCGACTGATCTGCGCGACACTGCTTGCCTTCCTGCCGATCTACCTGGCAAACGTTGCCTTCGCGAAAAGGTTCGAAACCTCATCGGACTCGCAGTCCGCGTTTGCAGTCAATCTCCTCGGGGCAATCGTCGGCGGCTGCCTGGAATATGCCGCTCTGGTCACGGGCTACAACAATCTGCTGGTCGTGACCGGCCTGCTTTATCTTGTGGCCTTCCTCCTGGTGCCCAGAAGCGTTGCACGATAGGCCTCATGGGGCGGGGAGCGAGCGAGATATCTCAGGTTCGTTTCAAAACATTTCTGCGCAGCACATCGAGATTGACCCGTTGCTTCCCCGGTGGAAGCGATACGCGACGGCGGCCGCTCCTGCACGCCGGACCGGAGAGGATCGAGATTGGTGGCTCGCCCAAACGCTCCACGTTTCGTGGTCTATATCGCGCTGTTGTTCCTGATCCTTGGTATTGCTCAACTCGTTGCCAGCCTGCTGTTCTACCAAGCGATAGACCGTCAGACATTGCACGACGATCACGCCAGGCGGATAGCCGAGTTGCTGGTGGTGAGCGAGCGCGTCCATGCCATGTCTCCTGCTTCGATATCAACGTTGATGAGCACCGGCCATCTGACCGTCGGCATAGGGAGCACGCCGTCCGTGGCCGCTCCTGCGCGAAAGGGCGACCTCGCGGCGATCGCCGAAAAGATCACGCAGTGGGAGCCGTCTCTTGCGAACCGCACCTTGCATCTTGCCACCTCCGACGCGACCGGGGGAAGGCGGGACCTGATCGGATCGATGAGGCTGGCGGACGGCAGCTGGCTGAACTTCCGCTCGCGAGATATCACCTCGATGTGGCCGGTCGCATTCCGCGCGATCGCACTTACGTTCGCGACGACGATCGCCTCGCTGGGTATCGGCCTCGCCGCTCTTCACCTGCTCAGCAAGCCCCTGCGAAGGCTCGCCGGAGCAGCCGACGCGATCGGGCAGGGCCGGGAGGTCTCGATAAGGGAGGGCGGGCCCCGGGACTTGCGCAACCTGGCGCATGCGATGAATGTGATGCAGGCCCGCATCGCGCGGCTGCTCAAGGACCAGGCGATGTCCTTCGAAGCCATCAGTCACGACTTGCGCACCCCTCTTTCGCGTCAGAAGGTCGCTGCCGAACTGGATCGATGATCCGGAGATCGCGGGAATCGTGCTTTCCAGCGTGAACGAGATGGAGGACCTGCTCGCCTCGCTGCAGAAGTTCCTGCGCGCCCAGCACATGTCGGCCATTGTCGAGACGCTCGATCTCGCGTCGTTCGTCCGCGAGGTGCTTTCCGGTTTCGGTCCTGACGTAAGCGTGCGGGCGCCCGGCGGGCCTGCCGTGCGCACGTATCCGGAGCCGCTTGCGCTGGCGCTCTCGGCGCTGGTCGAGAATGCCGTCCAGTTCGGCGGCAGGGCGGCGGTGACGATCGAGGGCCGCGAGAACGAGTGGACCATATCCATTGAAGACGAAGGACCGGGCATTCCTCCCGAGCACTTCGAAGCCATACTCGATCCGTTCTTCCGCCTGGACGAGGCGCGGCAGCGCAATACGAAAGGCTTCGGACTCGGCATCCCGACCGCGCACAGGCTGATGATGCGGTTCAACGGCGGTCTTTTCTTCGGTGTGTCGAAGGCAGGCGGCCTTGTCGCCCGCGTCAAGGTGCCGGTGGTATAGGGCCAATGCCAGTTCAGTTCCCGTTCGCAGATTTCGCGCGTGATGCCCCGGCAGTTCAAAGCCGCCGCTTCTCGAGCTTTCGTGCGAGGGTGCGGCGATGGAGGCCAAGGCGGCGAGCGGCCTCGGAGATGTTGAAATCGCATTCCACCAGTGTGCGGTGGATGTATTCCCATTCAAGGGTTTTGATCGAGCTCTTGCGCCCGTCGACCGGGACGTTCGGATCGCCCTGCGAATTGGCGAAAGCGGCTTCGATGTCGTCGGTATTGGAAGGCTTGGCGAGGTAGTGGGAAGCGCCGAGCTTTATGGCTTCCACTGCGGTCGCGATACTGGCGTAGCCGGTCAGCACGACGATGTTCGTGTCCGGTCTCAGCGCGTGGAGCGACTGGACCACGGCCAAGCCGGAATCGTTGCCAAGCTTGAGGTCGACCACGGCATAATCGAAGTCCGTCCCTTGGGCGAGGTCGTCCGCCTGTGCCGCCGAGGTCGCTGAAGACACCCGGTAGCCGCGCCGCTCGAAAGAACGGCGCAGGGTCCGCGCGAAGGCGGGATCGTCCTCGACGATAAGCAGCGTGGCGCCCCGGGGTTCCGGCTCGGACGTCGTCATGCCGGCTTGTCCTCCTCATATGTGAGTGCCTGGAGCGGCAGGCTGAGCTGGACAGTGGCGCCGCCAGCGTCGCGATTCTCCACCGTTACCCGGCCGCCGAGCTTGCGGGCCACGTTGACGACCAGGAACAGGCCGAGCCCGCCGCCGTCGCGCCCTTTGGTCGACGAATAGGGCTGACCGACGCGCCCGAGCATTTCCGGCGTGAAGCCGGGTCCTTCATCGCTGACGGCGATCACCAGATCCCCGCTTTCGCGCCGGATCTCGAGGATGACGAGCTCCGGCGAAACTTCCTGCGCGTTGTCGATGACATTGCCGATGATCTGTCGCAAGCCCGGATCGGCGACGATGGCGACATCCTCCCCGAAACCGTCGATGAACCGCAACTCGCCGCCGATGCGGGACTGCCAATCCGCAACGATTTCACCGAACAGGCTTCGAACCGTGGTCCTGCTCGGATTCTCGCCGCGCAGGTCGCCGGCGGACATGAGGATGCCGCTCACGATGGTCTTGCAGCGTTCGAGCTCGACCCGCATGTCGGCAAGATCGGCGCCGAGTTCCGGACTTGACGCGATGTCGGGCAGGTGCGCCCAGTCTCCGAGAATGACCGACATCGATGACAGCGGTGTGCCCAGTTCATGGGCTGCGCCTGAGGCGAGCAGGCCCATGCGGATGATATGGTCCTCCTCGCTTGCCTGCTGGCGCAGGGCTGCCAGCGCCCTGTCGCTCTCGCGCCGGTTGCGGTCGAGGCGCGCCACGAAGAACACCAGCAGCACCGCGGCCAGCACGAAGCAGAACAGGCTGCCAAGCTGGTACAGGTGGAACTGGTTTGCCGCATGGCGCGGCGGTAGTCTCAGCGGGATGTAGATGAAGGCCAGGAACAGCATGCACAGGCATGCAATCAGACCGATCACCCAACTCCAGCGCGGCTCCAGGATCACGGCGCCGATCACGATCTGCATGAGGAACAGGAAGGTGAAGGGATTGGTCGCGCCGCCGCTGTGGTAAAGCTGCCAGCAGAGCGCGGCGACGTCGATCAACAGCGCGGCGAAAAGCTCTCTTTGCGAGAATTCCTCCCGGCGCTGCAGCAGGCTGGCGGTGGCGAGGTTGACGAGGATCAGCAACAGCGGCGCCATCAACAGCGGCACCAGCGGAAGGCGCGCTCCAAGAAAGTGCGTGACTGCAACGATTGTCGCAAGTTGGCCGATCACCGCGATCCAGCGCAGCTGCATCAGCAGCAGCACATTACGCCAGCTGGCGCTGCGCGATGGCGGAGAGGGGGCGAACAGGCGCATCACGGCATTGTGGTGCGCCCGCGCCGCCAGACAAGGCCAATTCCGAATGCGGTAAGCCCGGAAAGCGCGAACCAGGTCAGTGCGTACTGGAGGTGATTGTCCGGAAAATGAACTACCGTCAGCCCCGGAACCGGAGAGGCGCCGGGTGCGGGGCGGGCCGCGCTTTCCCTCTGGGCATCGACGAAGACGGGAGCCGTTCGCCCCGTGCCTTTGGCCTTTGACAAGGCGGCGAGATCGCGCGAATACCAGCGGTCTTCGCGGGGCCTGTTCGATTGCAGCAGGCTCCCGCCCGGCTCGGCGGAGCGCAGGAGTCCGACCACCTCCGCCTTCCCCTGCGGCACGCTGGCGCTTGCAGCGTCGCGCGTAGTTCCGGCCGCAACGAAGCCGCGGTTGACCCAGATCGTCCTGCCGTCCCCCATCAGCAGCGGAGTCATCGTCCAGTAGCCGGTGCCGAGATCGGTCGAAGCCCGGGCCAGAGCGGTTTGCGAAGGCCGGTAGACTCCCGAAAGGCGCACGCGGAGATAGTCGAAGGCCCCCGGCACGGCCGCGGTCAGATGGGCGTCGGGCGGCAGGGTGACCGGAGCGGCGTGAACACGGGCATTCACCCGGGCGATGAGATCATGCTTCCAGTGCATCCGCCGCACCTGCCACGCGCCGAGCGCGATGAAGGCGGCAAGTGCGAGGAAGAGCAGCAGGGTCAATCCCCAGGGCCGCCCCGCCGCCGTGGTGTCCGGTGTCCCATCCGGGGTGCTCAGGGCAACTGCCCCATGTTATGGCTCATCGGCATCATGTTGTGGTTGAGATGGTACATGACCCACAGCGAACCCGACAGTGCGATCACGACGATCACCACCGTGAAGATCAGCGCCATGACCGTCCAGCCATTTTCCGACCTGGTGTTCATGTGCAGGAAGTAGATCATGTGCACCACGATCTGCACCATCGCGAATGCCATGATGACAAGCGCGGTCGCTTGCTTGTCCGGGATCGAGCCGCTCATCACCAGCCAGAAGGGAATCGCGGTGAGGACGACTGAAAGGAGGAAGCCGATCAGGTAGTCGCGCAGCGAGCCGTGACTGGCGTGGCCGGCGGCATCGCCGTTCGGGTGGACGTGGTGGCCGGCAGCGCTCATCGCAGCATCCCCATGAGATAGACGAAGGTGAAGACGCCGATCCAGATGACGTCAAGGAAGTGCCAGAACAGCGACAGGCACATGAGGCGCCGCTTGTTGGCGGGGATAAGGCCCTTGGCGGCGATCTGCGAAACCAGCGTGAAGAGCCAGACGAGGCCGAAAGTCACGTGGAGGCCGTGGGTGCCCACCAGCGAGAAGAACGCCGTGAGAAAGCCGCTGCGCATGGGCGTTGCGCCCTCGTGGATCAGGCTGGAGAACTCGTAGAGCTCGATCGAGAGGAAGGCCGCGCCGAATATGGCCGTGACGAGCAGCCAGAGCTGCGTCTGGGCAACCTTGTCCCGCTCCATCGCCAGCATGGCAAAGCCGTAAGTGATGGACGAGAAGAGCAGCATCGCCGTATTGAGGGCGACCAGCGGCAGTTCGAACAGGTCCTTGGGGCCTGGCCCTGCCGCATAGCTGCCGCCCAGCACGCCGTAGGCAGCGAAGAGCATCGCGAAGATGAGGCAGTCGCTCATCAGGTAGATCCAGAAGCCCAGCATGGTGCTGCCGCCTTCGGGATGGTCGTGCTCGTTCAGGTCATAGAACGCGGCGGTGATTTCAGCCGGTGTCGCCCTGGGAGCGGCGGTCTGGGTGGTCAGTGCGTCCATGTCTCAGGCTCCCGCCGCTGCAAGCTGGCGTTCGCGCGCGGCCTCGGTGGCGATCACCGTCTGCGCGGGGATGTGGAAGTCGCGCTTGTAGTTGAAGGTATGTGCGATGGCATAGCCGACGACCCCGGCGAAGGAGAGCGCCGCAAGCCACCAGATGTGCCAGATCATCGCGAAACCGAGGACGGTCGACAGGCCCGCAAGGATCAGCCCCGCGCCCGTGCCCTTGGGCATGTGGATCGGACGGAAGCCTTCGGTTGGGCGCTGCACGCCGTAGCGCTTCATGTCGGCCCAGGCGTCGATGTCATGGACGATCGGCGTGAAGGCGAAGTTGTATTCCGGCGGGGGCGAGCTGGTCGACCACTCGAGCGTGCGGCCGTCCCACGGATCGCCGGTCTCATCCTTCAGCTCTTCCCGCCGCCAGATCGATACCGCGAACTGCACCAGCATGGCTGCGATGCCGAGCGCGATCAGGAAGGCACCGAAGGCGGCGACGTGGAACCAGATCTGCAGGCTCGGGTCATCGAACACCCGCATGCGCCGGGTAACGCCCATCAGGCCCAGGATATAGAGCGGCATGAAGGCGAACCAGAAGCCGGGAATCCACAGCCAGAAGCTGACCTTGCCCCAGAACTGGTCAAGCTTGAATCCGAAGGCCTTGGGCCACCAGTAGTTGATCGCCGCAAAGATGCCGAACAGCACGCCGCCGATGATCACGTTGTGGAAGTGCGCGATCAGGAACAACGAGTTGTGCAGCACGAAGTCGGCGGGCGGCACCGCGAGCAGCACGCCCGTCATGCCTCCGACCACGAACGTCAGCATGAATGCAATCGTCCACATCATCGGCAGCTCGAAGCGGATGCGGCCGCGATACATGGTGAACAGCCAATTGAAGAGCTTGGCGCCGGTCGGGATCGAGATGACCATGGTAGTGATCCCGAAGAAGGAGTTGACGCTCGCCCCCGAGCCCATCGTGAAGAAGTGATGCAACCACACGAGGTAGCTCAGGATCGTGATTACAAGCGTGGCGTAAACCATTGAGGAATAGCCGAACAGGCGCTTGCCGCAGAACGTCGAGGTGACTTCCGAAAACACGCCGAACAGCGGCAGGATCAGGATGTAGACTTCGGGATGGCCCCAGATCCAGATCAGGTTCACGTACATCATGGCGCTGCCACCGAAGTCGTTCGTGAAGAAATTGAAGCCGACATAGCGGTCGACGGTGAGCATCGCCATCACTGCCGTCAGCACCGGGAAGGCGGCGACGATAAGGATGTTGGTGCAAAGCGCAGTCCAGGTGAAGATCGGCATGCGCATCATCGTCATGCCCGGCGCCCGCAGCTTCACGATTGTCGCGATCAGGTTGACGCCTGACAGCAAGGTGCCGACGCCCGCGATCTGCAGGGCCCAGATGTAGTAATCGACGCCTACCCATGGGCTGTAGGCGAGGTTTGACAGCGGCGGATAGGCGAGCCACCCGGTCTGCGCGAACTCACCCACGAACAGGCTCATCATGACGAGCACGGCGCCGGCCGTCGTCATCCAGAAGCTGAAATTATTGAGGAACGGAAAGCTGACGTCCCGCGCGCCGATCTGCAGCGGCACGATGTAGTTCATCAGCCCGGTGACGAACGGCATCGCCACGAAGAAGATCATGATCACGCCATGCGCCGTGAAGATCTGGTCGTAGTGATGGGCGTTGAGATATCCCTCGCTGCCGTTGAAGGCGATCGACTGCTGGATACGCATCATCACCGCGTCGGCAAAACCGCGCAGGAACATGACGAGCCCGAGCACCATGTACATGATGCCGATCTTCTTGTGGTCCACGCTGGTGAACCATTCCTTCCAGAGATAGCCCCAGAGCCTGAAATACGTGAGCGCGCCGAGCACCGCCACGCCGCCGAGCGCGACAGCAACGAAGGTGGCGAGCACGATCGGTTCGGTCGGGATCGCATCCCACCACAGACGGCCCAGCAGCGGGCTCCAGTGATTATGAACTACGGATTCCATACTGGTCAGTTCCGGGAAATCTGAAAGGGATGCGCCGGCATGCGGCCGCTCTCCTGGAGGGCGATCGACTGCGGTGCGGCAAGACCGGCGCCGGTCAGCGGACGCGGGTTGGCCGGGGCTTTCACGGTGTTTTCGGGCGCTTTGCCGGGTTTCTGGCGGCACAGTGCGCGCACCCAGGCGAGTTCGCGGCGAACGGCGGCGTCCGGATTGGCATTGGCCTCGGCCGAGGCCTCACGGCCATATTTGTCATAGGTCAGCATCTCGACATTGCGAATGCCGGCCTTGCCGAGGCCGCCGCGGGCATCAAGCGCCATCATCTCGCTCATGCACATCTTGCCGGGCTCCACGCACATGTCGAGGATGGCGCTGTAGAGATCCGGGGCTACGGACGCGTAGCGTGTGACCGGCACCTTCTCGCTGGGCCTCTCGAGCTTGAGATAGGCGGCGCGGTCGAGCACTCCGGCGCTGGCGTTTCCGCCGGCTTTTACGCCATTGGCCCACTTGGCGAAGTCCGCCTCTGTCACCGAATGCGTGACGAAACGCATGTTCGAAAAGCCGGCGCCGCTGTAATTCGCGGAAAAGCCGGTGAACTCGCCGGTCTCGTTCATCACCGCGTGAAGACGCGTTTCCATGCCGGGCATCGCGTAGATCTGGCCGGCCATGGCGGGCACGTAGAAGGAGTTCATCACGCTGGAAGCGGTGATCTTGAACTGCAGGGGACGGTTCGCCGGCACCACCAGCTCGTTGACTGTCGCGACGCCCTGCTCGGGGTAGATGAACAGCCATTTCCAGTCGAGCGCGACGACATCGACTTCGAGCGGCCTTGCATCGTGGGCAACGGCTTTGGAAGCATCGATGCGCCCGATCGAACGGTAGGGGTCGAGCAGGTGGGTTGCCACCCAGGTCAGCGCGCCAAGGCAGATGATGATGAGCAGCGGCGCTGCCCAGATCACCAGCTCGAGCTGGGTCGAGTGATCCCACTCCGGCTCATAGGCCGCATCCTTGTTCGACGCGCGGTAGCGCCAGGCGAAGAAGATCGTCAGCGCCATGACAGGGACAATGATCAGCAGCATCAGCACGGTCGAGACCACGACGAGATCGCCTTGCTGCTTCGCGACATCGCCGGCCGGATCCAGCACGACGGAATTGCACGCGGACAGCACGCCCGTCAGCGACAGGGCGGCCAGGACACGGAGCAATGCGCGCGGCTGACGCGGCTTGGTGTGGGACTCGAGGGTGCGCATGGGGCCGCGCCTAGTCCCATGCTGCGAACGCGAACATAGGACATTTTGTCCAATCCCCTTGAGGGCGATCAATGAGGATAGGGCTGCATCGTGAAGCAGGGCGTTCGTGCGCCCGGACGTGATTCGTTCAGCTTGCCGCTCGCGCGGCGTTGACCTGAACCCAAGACGAAGGCCGCAAGACCGAGATGACCAGCACCTCCCACACCAGCGAAGGAATCCGCGAGGCTTTGGGCCTGCCCGTGTCCAAGGAGCATCATGCGCCTTCGCCCGGAGACATTGCCATCGGTGTAATCATCGGCCGCACATCCGAATTCTTCGACTTCTTCGTTTATGCCATCGCCTCGGTGCTGGTGTTTCCGAAACTGTTCTTTCCTTTTACGGATGCGCTGACCGGGACGGCCTGGTCTTTCGCGATATTCTCGCTTGCCTTCATAGCGAGGCCGTTCGGCTCTCTGGTATTCATGGCCGTCGATCGCGCCTATGGCCGCGGCACCAAGCTGACCATGGCGCTTTTCATGCTGGGCGGATCGACGGCGGCTATAGCCTTCCTGCCTTCCTATGCGGACGCGGGAATGACCTCCATCTGGCTCCTGGCGCTGCTTCGGCTTGGCCAGGGTTTCGCCCTGGGCGGGACCTGGGACGGCCTCGCCTCGCTGCTGGCGCTCAACGCACCGGAGAACCGCCGCGGCTGGTATGCGATGATCCCGCAGCTTGGCGCACCGTTCGGTCTGATCGTCGCCAGCGCGCTGTTCGCATTCATGATCGACTCGCTGCCGGCCGCCGATTTCCTCGACTGGGGCTGGCGCTATCCTTTCTTCGTGGCGTTCGCGATCAATGTCGTCGCGCTCTTCGCGCGCCTGCGGATCGTCGTCACTCCCGAGTTCGAGTACCTGTTCCGCAGCCGCGACCTGCAGCCCGTGAGCGTCTCCGGCACCGTCCTTACCGAGTGGAGGACCATCGTCATCGGCGCTTTCGCGCCTCTGGCAAGCTTCGCGCTTTTTCACATGGTCACGGTTTTCCCGCTGTCCTGGGTTTTCCTGTTCACCCGTGAGGCACCGACGCAGTTCCTGATGATCGAGGCGGTTGCGGCGGGCTTCGGTGTGCTTGCCGTCGTCGCCTCGGGCCGCATTGCTGACAGGACCGGCCGCCGCCGGCTGCTTGGCGCATGCGCCATCGGCATCGCGGTGTTCTCGGGATTCGCCCCGCAGTTGCTCGATGCCGGCACGGCGGGCGAAATCGTCTTCATGGTCGTCGGCTTCGTCCTGCTCGGCCTCGCTTTCGGCCAGTCGTCGGGCGTGGTCTCGTCCGGGTTCGCGACCGAGCACCGCTATACCGGGTCCGCCCTTACCAGCGACCTTGCCTGGCTGCTGGGCGCCGGCTTCGCACCGCTTGCGGCACTGCTGCTGTCCGTCAACTTCGGCCTTATCGCTTCGGGAGGCTATCTGCTCTCCGGCGCGCTGGCGACGCTGCTGGCTCTCTGGCTGAACACGGAACTGGCCGGAAAGAACTGACGCGGGCGGGCCATACGGCCGTTCCGCGCTCGATTCGCACTCAGGGGCCCGTGCCGGGCACCACCGCAGGCATCCGGCTGAAAGGCTGGCGGGTTCTGTCGCACCCGAACACCGCCATCATCGAGGATGTCCGCCCGATCCGCCAACTGCTCGAGGTACCAAGAAAAAGCGAAATCGTTGCCACGTCTCCCTGCCGGGACGACCGCGATTACCCCCGAAGCGCCGCCCGGACAATTTATGCGATCCAGGTCCGCCGCAAACTGGTAACAAGCCACGCAGTGGAACCCAAGGAAAGCCGCTTTTGAAGCGGCAGTCGGCCAAGGTCATGCTCGCTGCCCTGATACTTTCGATTCACGTCCTGATCATCGGCTTCAACCTGTTCGGCCTCGTCGCCGTTCCGCTGGGCGCGTGGCGCGGCTGGCGGTTCGTTCACTTTCCGGGCTGGCGGCTCGCGCACGTGGCATCGCTCGGCATCACCGCACTGCAGGCCGCGCTCGGACGGGTATGCTTCCTGACCGAATGGCAGGCCTTGAGCGAGGATCACACCCGTCCAGAGCCCCTCATCATGCGCTGGGTGAACAGCGCGGTCTACTGGCCGCTGCCGCTGTGGCTGTTCACCGTGATCTATCTGCTCGTCTTCGCCTACGCCGTAGCCCTGCTCTGGATTGTTCCGCTACGCCGGCGACGGACCTGAGCTGGGAACGCGACCCCAAGGGGAGCGCAGCCTCTCGGCCCGGCCGCTTGCAAACCTCACTGGAAGACGGTCAGCCGAAGCCCGGCGCCGATGCGCGGGCTGGCGTCGTTCAAGCCGGCCATGCCGTAGAGCGTCAGCCCCAGCAGCTTGCTGACACGGTAGGTCATATACGGCGAAACGATCTCCTGGCTTTTCAGGCCGGCGGCGATCGGTTCGCGATAATAGAAGCTGGCGCCGTAGTTTTGGTTCGACGCGGGCCGGTAATTGATGCCGCCCGATGCCGCGATTCCATCCTCGAGCTGATAGGCTGCGGGGCTGCCCAGCCAGGAATAGCCCGCTGACCCGAACAGCATCGTTCCGGGCGCGATCGACTTGTAGAGGCTCGCATTCACCGAATAGTCGGTTTCGCCGGTACCCAGGCTGGTCTTCGCTGTCGGCAGCTTCACGCCGCCGCCCACCTCGATGGCTGGAAGAAGCCCGCTTTCGCGGCTCAACATATAGGCCGCCGACAGGTTGACGTCGCCTATGCCCGAACGCGAAGTCGTCTCGGTGCTGTCCGGGGAGGAGACGATCACGCCGCCGACCAGCTTTCCCGGCCCGTCGATGAACTGGTATGGCAGCGATGCCTGCAGCCTGAGGCGCCCTACCTGCGCCTTGAGGTCGAGGGGGATGCTCCACACGGTCGTGTCGGTACTGGCACCGTAACGGCCGGCGGAATAGTCGGCACCGGTTGCCAGTTCGAAGCTGGAGTTGGCAAAGAGGCCGCCCGTCCGATCGACGACGTTCGAAGGCGCCTGGACGGCGGTCTGTTCATTATCCGTGCTTTCGGAGGTGTCCGCTCGGGCGGTCCCGGCAAGGGCCAGACCAGCCAGCAATGCGATACCCGTCCCTGCAAATCGAAATGTCTTCAATATACTTCTCCCTCATATCTCCGGCCGGCCCATGCACCAGCGACAACGGCCAGCCAGGCGAAAGGCGCCGTAGCGGCTGCTCTTCCCGAGCAGGTGCACGATCCTCTCGAGTAAAGACGTTCGGAGCGCGGAATTTCATCCCGGAAATTTCTTATGCGTGGCGTGGCGGATGCTTGTCAGCCTGTCAGCCGCGCGGAAGAGGGGGAACGGGGCCCTCTCGCAAAGAGCGGGCCCCCGGCGGTCTGCCGAGGGCCCATCTGTACTTTCAGCTTCGTTCAGCGCTGTTGGCCGCCTTCCTTGTCGCCTCCGGAACGCGTGGTGCCGCTCTGTGGACGGCGCCGCTCGTCCTGCTGACGCTGCTGGCTCTGGCCATGGGTGCCAGATTGCTGGCCCATGTCGTTGCGCTGTTGACGGCCCTGTTGCTTCTTCTTGTCGGGCATTGTGCTCTCCAATCTGCGTCCACTTCCTTGGACGCAATCCTTAAACGGCGAGCAGTCGCATTGCGTTCCCGTCATGTCTGCTGCGCGCCTACGATGTGAGGCTTGAGTTCGATCCCGCACTTTGCCGGTTGACGAATCCGGCGGCGGCACCGACGTTGCGCTTTCGCCCGACGCTCCGGAGAGGGGAAGCGAATGCCGTCACCATCCTTTCACGCACCAGACACAGTGGAGGGCGCCGTCGCACTCCTCGCCGCCGATCCCCTGGCCCGGCCGCTGGGCGGCGGAACCGATCTTATCGTGCAGATGCGTTCAGGGCGGATAGCCCCTTCCGCCGTTATAGACCTCAAGCGGATTGCCGGCCTGTCGGGCGTGCGCCGTGAGGGCGAAGGGTTTGCGATCGGTGCGGCAACACCCTGTACCGCGCTGAAGAACGATATGGAGCTTTGCGCAGCCTGGCCCGGCGTGGTGGAGGCGGCGAACCTGATCGGCTCGGTCCAGGTCCGCAACCGCGCGACGATAGCCGGCAACTTGTGCAATGCCTCTCCCGCGGCAGACAGCGTGCCGGCACTGGCCGCTGCCGGGGCCATTTGCCTTGTCGCGGGCCCTGCGGGCACCCGCAAGGTTCCGGTCGAAGCAATCCCGGTTTCGCCGGGGCGGACCTCGCTGGCGCCGGGCGAGTTCGTCGTCGAAATCCGGCTGCCTGCTCGTGGAGCGCGCGCGGCGGACGCCTACCTGCGATCGATCCCGCGTACCGAAATGGACATCGCCGTGGTCGGTGCAGCCGCCAACCTCGCGTTCGACGCCGACGGGACCTGCACCTCCGCCTGCATTGTGCTCGGTGCGGTTGCCCCGACAGTGGCGGTCGTGGAGGCGGCCGGCACCTCGCTGATCGGCAGCCGGCTCGACGGCGAAGCGCTGGATGCCATGGACGACGCGGTCAAGGCCGCGTGCAATCCTATCGACGACAAGCGCGGCACGATATCCTACCGAAGGGCGATGGCGGGCGTATTGGCCCGGCGCGTCGTCCTGATTGCCGCCGAGCGCGCGGGAGCGAAGGCATGAACAAGCTGCACGTCCATTGCACCGTCAACGGCGACGCCGTCGAATTCCTCTGCGATCCCGGCGCTTCGCTGCTCGACGTTCTTCGCGACACGCTTGGCCTTACCGGTTCGAAGGAAGGGTGCGGGTCGGGCGACTGCGGGGCCTGCACCGTCGTTCTCGACGGGGAGATGGTCTGTTCCTGCCTCGTCCTTGCAGCGGAGGCGGAAGACCGCTCCGTCGCGACGATCGAAGGGGTGGCCGAAGGTTCGATGCTGCATCCGGTCCAGCAGAAGTTCCTCGAACATGCCGCGCTCCAGTGTGGTTTCTGCACGCCGGGGTTCATCGTCGCGGCCAAGGCATTGCTTGACCGCAATCCCGATCCGACCGAAACCGAAGTCCGCTACTGGCTTGCCGGCAACCTGTGCCGCTGCACCGGCTACGACAAGATCGTCCGCGCCGTGTTGGATGCCGCGGCCGAGCTTCGCCAGGAAAGGACGGCAGCATGAACGCGCCCGAGAAGTTCCACACCTTCCGCCACGTCGGCACGCGCCCGATACGGCCGGACGGCGTCGACAAGGTCACCGGCAAGGCGCTCTACGGCCCCGATTTCAGGGCGCCCGGCATGCTCTGGGGTGCGATCCTGCGCAGCCCGCATCCTCATGCGCGGATCGTTTCCATCGATGCGAGGAAGGCGGAAAGGCTCGCCGGGGTGAAGGCCGTGGCCACGGGCCGGGATTTCCCGACGCTCGAATCGCTGGTCATGCATGTGGGTGAGGGCGCTTCCGATATCGTCGACGTCAGCCACAACTGCCTTGCTCTCGACAAGGTGCTTTACGAGGGCCACGCGGTCGCCGCCGTTGCCGCGGCCTCGCCAGAGATCGCGCGTGAGGCGCTCTCGCTGATCGATGTCGAGTACGAAGTGCTTCCGCATGTCCTCGGCCTTGAGGAGGCGCTTGCAGAGGACGCGCCGCTCATCAACGAAAAGCTCTTCACCCGGGGCGTGGAACCCAGGCCGGACAAGCCCTCCAACGCGGCGATGCAGGTGCGCATGGGCAAGGGCGATGTCGAAGCAGCCCTGGCCGGCGCCGCTGTTGCGGTCGAGGGCCGCTACACGATGGAGCCGGTCCACCAGGGATACATCGAGCCGCACGCCTGTGTTGCTTCATGGAACGGTGACGGCCAGGCGCAGATCTGGTGCTCGAGCCAGGGGCATTTCGCGATCCGTTCGCTGACCGCGTCCGTGCTGGCCATCCCGCAGTCGGACATCCGTGTCATGCCGCTGGAGATCGGCGGAGCCTTCGGCGGCAAGCTCACCGTCTACCTGGAGCCGGTGGCGATGATCCTCTCGCGCAAGTCGGGCCGTCCGGTGCGCCTTGCCATGAGCCGAGAGGACGTGTTCCGGGCCACCGGACCTGCACCGGGCGCGATTGTCGATGTACGCATTGGTGCGGATGCCGACGGCATGCTGGTCGCTGCGGAGGTATCGTTCAAGTATCACTCGGGCGCCTATACCGCGAACGATGCCGGCGCGGGGGTCGCCAGCGCCATCGGCCATTATCGGATACCCAACACGCGCGTCACCGGGGTTGAAGTGCTCTGCAACCGTCCCGCCGCGAAGGCATACCGCGCGCCCGGTGCGCCGCAGGTGAACTTCGCGGTTGAAAGCGTCATGGACGAACTGGCCGGCAGGCTCGGCATGGACCCGCTTGAGCTGCGGCTGAAGAACGCCGCCCGGCCCGGAGACCCGCAGACTTCGGGCCTTCCCTGGGGGCAGATCGGCTGGGTCGAGTGCCTGGAGGCGGCGAAGGCGCACCCGCACTGGACGGCGCCGCTGGGCCCCAACCAGGGGCGCGGATTCGCCGGCGGCTACTGGGGCAATTACGGCGGCCCGTCGACCGTCAATGTCAGCGTCGCCGAGGACGGGACGTTTACGGTGGCGACCGGCAGTCCCGACATCGGCGGCAGCCGCGCGTCGATGGCGATCATGGCCGCCGAAGTGCTCGATGTTCCCTATGAGAAAGTCCGCTGCGTGGTTGCCGACACGGCCTCGATCGGCATTTCGATGGTGACCGGCGGCAGCCGCACGACCTTCGCGACCGGCATGGCCACGGTCGAGGCGGCCGCGGAGGTGAAGCGGCTGCTTTGCCAGCGCGCGGCACGGATCTGGGGCGTGCCGGCCGAAGAAGTGAAATGGCGATCGGGCGAAGTCGTGTGCCTTGCGGGCGAGAAGAAGGGCGAGGCAATGACTGCCGCGGCCATCGCTTCGCGTTCATTCCATTCGGGCGGCCCCATAGCGGCGGTCTCTGCGCTCAGCGCCAAGGGATGGCTGCCCGGCTTCGGTGCCCACATCTGTGATGTCGAGGTCGATCCGGAAACCGGGCATGTCCGGGTCGTGCGCTACACCGCGGTTCAGGATGTCGGGCGTGCGATCCACGCCGACTACGTGGAGGGCCAGATCCAGGGCGGGGTGACGCAGGGCGTCGGCTGGGCGCTTAATGAAACCTATATCTACAACAAGGACGGCAGGCTCGATAATCCGGGCTTCCTCGACTATCGCATGCCTGTCGCATCGGATATGCCAATGATCGATACGGTCATGGTCGAGGTGCCCAACCCAGACCATCCCTTCGGCGTCAAGGGCGTGGGCGAAGTGCCGATCGTGCCCCCTCTCGCGGCGGTCGGCAATGCAATCAAGGCGGCAACCGGCAAGCGTCTCAAATCGCTGCCGATGTCGCCGGACCGGGTCCACGCCGCGCTTCATCCGGAAGAGTGAGCGGGCATGGCTGCGGACACCTTGCGGATCGCCGTCATGCCCCCGTTCGACAAGGAATTCTTCGGTACGGACAGGCTTTCGCTTTCGGCGGCAAACCTGTTCGATCTTGTCGGCAAGCTGGACGCGCTGGCGCCCGGTTTTGCGGCGATCGCTCAGCCGCGCGTTCATTTCGCGATCGACGGCGTGCTCGAAACCGACTGGACCCGGCCGCTCTTGGATGCAGGCGAAGTGATCGTGCTGCCGCGCGTCGGAGGAGGATAGATCAAGGTCTGCGACGTGGAGAAGGGGCGGGGCAGGCTCAGTAGTTGTGCGAAGTGAGCACGCAGCGCATCCCGGTCTCCTTGCCCTTGTCATCGATCTGGCGAAGGAACCTGTCTGACACCGTGATGAACTTCAGGCCCTTGAGCTTTCCGCCGGTCATGACCACCTGGTCTCCGGTGTTGAGATAGCTGCCCCGAACGCCGCCGGCCTTGTAGCTTGAGCCGCCGACCACCTCGAAGTCATATTGCGGAAGCGCCTTGCCGACCGGGCCGGTCGCGTCGCCCGGAAGTTCGCAGGTATAGTTCCCCTGGGTCAGGGTGCCGATCTGCCCGCCCGGCACCGGCGGGGGCGGGGCCTTGGCGGCGGCACAACCCGCCAGCATGCTGGCTACGGCGATGGCGGCGGCGAGATCGAGAGCGCGTGTCATGGCAATCGGCTAGCATTGGCGCGAAGCAATTGCCACAAGCAGCGAGCTTCGCTAAGGGCGCAACCTTTCCCGGCCTCCACCGGCCGAACGGCAGCTCTTTCCCATCGAAGGCACGAACCCATGAAGATCAGCGGCGTCGACATTCGTCCCGGCAACATCCTCGAATATGAAGGCGGCATCTGGAAAGTCGCCAAGACGCAGCACACCCAGCCGGGCAAGGGCGGTGCGTTCATGCAGGTCGAGATGAAGAACCTTATCGACGGCCGCAAGACCAACGTCCGTTTCCGCAGCGCCGACACGGTCGAGAAGGTTCGCCTCGATACGAAGGACTTCCAGTTCCTTTACGCCGAGGGCGACCAGCTCGTGTTCATGGACACGGAGACCTACGATCAGATCCACCTCCCGGCTGACCTGCTCGGTGATGCCGCTGCCTTCCTGCAGGACGGCATGCAGGTCCTGCTCGAACTCTGGGAAGAGCGTCCGATCTCCGTCCAGCTCCCCGAACAGGTCGAGGCGACGATCGTCGAGGCCGATGCGGTGGTGAAGGGCCAGACGGCCTCGTCCAGCTACAAGCCGGCCGTGCTCGACAATGGCGTCCGCGTGATGGTGCCGCCCCACATCGAGAGCGGAACCCGCATCGTCGTCGACGTTTACGAAAAGGCTTACGTCCGCAAGGCGGACTGATCCTTTTCGGCAAGTACAAGGTAGTTATACGATGGCCGCTATCTCCGGTCTTATCCGCGTCATGGAAAAGGCGGCCCGCAAGGCCGGTGCCCGACTGCGCCGCGACTTCGGTGAAATCGAGCACCTGCAGGTGAGCCGCAAGGGTCCGTCCGACTTTGTCTCCAAGGCGGACCAGGCCGCCGAACGCACCATCTGGAACGAACTCAAGGCGGCGCGCCCGGATTGGGGCTTCCTGTTCGAGGAAGCCGGCGAGATCGAGGGCGATCCCACCAAGCCGCGCTTTATCGTCGATCCGCTCGATGGCACCACCAACTTTCTGCACGGCATGCCGCACTTCGCGATCTCGATCGCGGTGCAGGAGCCGCGTCTGGACGGCAGGGGCTGGGGCGAGGTGACGGCGGGCCTGGTCTACCAGCCGATCACCGACGAAAGTTTCTGGGCCGAGAAGGCGCGCGGCGCCTGGCTGCAGGACCGTCGCCTGCGCGTTTCTTCGCGTCGCTATCTCGACGAGAGCCTCGTCGCCACCGGCATACCTTTCGCCGGCAAGGGCGATGCGGGGCAGTGGACGAAGATCTACAGCGGCCTGGCACCGCAAGTTGCGGGCATCCGCCGCTTCGGCTCAGCCGCGCTGGACCTCGCCTGGGTTGCCGCGGGGCGCTACGAAGGCTTCTGGGAGGCGGATCTCAGCCCGTGGGATACGGCGGCGGGATGCCTGCTCGTGCGTGAGGCGGGCGGTTTCGTCTCCGACTGGAAGGGCCGCTCGCTGCCGATCTGCGATGCCGAGGTGCTGGCCGGGAACGACGCGCTGCATTCGCGCCTGCACAAGATCCTGGTCAACGCGCTCAAGGACTGATCGCCAGCGAATTGTGTGCAAGCTGCTCACCTCCGCGCTTGAACGCGGCCTGACCTGCCGCTAAGCCTCGCCGGCTCATCCCGTGCCCCTGTGGCGGAATGGTAGACGCGAACGACTCAAAATCGTTTGTCGAAAGACGTGCCCGTTCGAGTCGGGCCAGGGGCACCATCTCTGCTTTGCCATGCGACTGCGCGGCGGACCGTTGTAATCCCCGCCGACAGCCCGTCAGCCGGATGGCAGCATTTCGAGTGCTCTGCCGCAATCGCGCTATCACCGCGGCACTACGGCACTGTCAGATTTACCGACAGTTTACGCCTTTCCCTTAAGCACGCTCTCAACGCCGCAGGTCGGCCTTGAGAGTGGTTCGATGCGACGATGATTCGTCTGTTCAAACATTACATCCCGCATTCCGTCCTGCTCCTGTGGCTGATCGACGTCCTTCTGTTATTCGCGGCCAACGAGATTTCCTGGCGGCTGAGGGCTGAACAGATCGGCATGGATCCGGGCCCGCTTGCGGATCGCCTGGGACCGCATGCCGGCTTCGCCGCGGTGGTCGTGCTGTCGATGATCTCGGTCGGGGTCTACGGAGCCGATGCGCTGCGGTCGATGCGATTTGCCGCCGCGCGTCTGCTGGTGGCAGTTTCGCTGGGCGTTATTGCACTGTCCTTCGTCGATTTCCTCATCGGCGGGCAGCATTTCTGGCGATCGACGCTGGCATATTCGATGGCTTTTGCAATTATCCTGCTGGTTTTCAATCGGCTGGTCGTGAGCGGCTTTCTCGGCACTTCGGCGTTTCGTCGCCGGGTTCTGGTCCTTGGCGCCGGGCGCCGGGCGCAGCGTCTGCGCGAGCTTGGAGAGCGGCCGGAAAGCGGTTTTGTCATCGTCGGCTATATCGCCATGAGCGAGGCGTCTCCCCTCGTCGAGGAGGCGATTGCGCGCAGTGCCATTCATAATCTGACGCGCTTCGTCGAGAATCTCGGCGTCAGCGAAGTCGTCCTGGCGATCGAGGAGCGCCGCAATGCGCTGCCGCTGAAGGACCTGCTGCGGATCAAGACGGCGGGCGTTCATGTCAACGAATTCTCCAGCTTCCTCGAGCGCGAGACCGGAAGGGTTGATCTCGACACGGTGAACCCGAGTTGGCTGATCTTTTCGGACGGCTTTTCTTCGGGCCGGATGCTGTCGAGCGCCGCCAAGCGCGTTTTCGACGTAATCGCCAGCGTCTTGCTGCTGGCGATCACCGCGCCGATCGTCCTGCTCTTCGCCTTGCTTGTGAAGATCGACAGCCGGGGGCCGGCCTTTTACCGGCAAGCGCGCGTCGGGCTTTATGGCGAGAGCTTCGACGTTATCAAGCTGCGGTCGATGCGCAGCGATGCCGAAGCCGCCGGCGCGCAATGGGCCGCCAGGAATGATCCGCGGATAACCCGCGTCGGCAAGTTCATCCGCAAGACGCGGATAGACGAACTGCCGCAGGCCTGGACCGTGCTCAAGGGGGAGATGAGCTTCGTCGGGCCCCGTCCCGAGCGACCCGAATTCGTCGCGGACCTCGAGGAACAGCTGCCGTTCTACGCTGAACGCCACATGGTGAAGCCGGGCATCACCGGATGGGCACAGATCAACTATCCCTACGGCGCCTCGATACGGGATTCGCGCAACAAGCTGGAATACGATCTCTATTATGCGAAGAACTACACGCCTTTCCTCGACCTTCTGATCATTCTTCAAACATTGCGCGTGGTGCTGTGGCACGAGGGGGCACGCTGATGACCGCCCAGAGCGCCAGCTTCTGGATTCTGCTCGGCGTAGGGCTGAACCTTGCCGGAGCGATCGCCGTCGCCAGCCTTGCGATATGGCTCCTGCCGCACCGTGACCGGTTCGGCAGCGCCGGCAGTGCGATTGTTGCCGCGCTGTTTCTGACCGCCGGCTGGTGCCTGGTGGTTGCGTCCGGCTCGGTCCCATCCTCGACGCCGGGCTTTGTCCTGGCGCCTTCGCTGGCGGAGACCGCCCGCAATCTCGGCTGGCTGTTCGCCATCTATCGCCTTTTCGCAAGTGACGGCCGAGATTCAAGCCTTGCCCCGATCCGTCCGGTGATCTTCGCCCTCGCTTTCGTCGAACTGCTGCACCTCGGCTTCGACTTCACGCTGTCTACCATCGTGTTCACCGCCCGGACCTTGCGTGTGGTCTTCGATTTCAACGTGATGTTCCGGCTGCTGGTCACGGTGGGCGGCTTGGTCCTGGTGCATAATCTCTACGCGGGGGCTTCGCGCGATATGCGATCCGGCCTGCGCTGGCCCGCGTTGGGCCTGGCCGTTCTCTGGGCTTTCGATCTCAACCTCTACACCATCGCCTACCTCGGCGGACACTGGCCCATCGAGATCGCCGCATTCCGCGGCCTTTCGGCGCTCGTAATGGCCGCGGCCTTCGGCCTTGCAGTTGCGAAGAACCGCGATGAACTGCGGATCAGACCTTCGCGCGCTGTGACGTTCCAGACTTTCTCGCTGCTCGTCATCGGCGTCTATCTGGTGGCAATGGTGGCGATCGCGCAGTGGCTGTCATACGCGGGCGGCGACTTCGCGCGGCTGATCGAGCTGACGTTCCTGACCTTTGCAAGCGCCGTTGCTTTGGTCGTCCTGCCTTCAGGCCGAGTGCGCGGCTGGCTCAAGATCACGCTGACCAAGCACTTCTTCCAGCACCGCTACGATTATCGCGAGGAATGGCTGCGCTTTACGCGCACGATCGGCAGCGGCGGATTCGAAGCCAAGCCGCTCGGCGAAAGGGTCGTGCAGTCGATAGCCGATGTCACCGACAGTCCGGCCGGCCTTTTGCTTACTCCGGGCGACCAGGGCGACCTGACGGTGGCATCGCGCTGGAACTGGAAGGAAGTCGAAGTCCCCGCCGCAGCTTTCCCTGCGCGCTTGCTGGGCGTTTTCGAACGAACGGGGTTCATTACCGACCTCGACGACGTCCGGGCGGGGCAGGCCGTCGCCGGCGAGGACATAACGCTGCCGCAATGGCTGCTGCGTGAGCAGCGCGCCTGGGCGCTCGTGCCGCTGGTCCACTACGAGCGGCTGGTCGGCATGGTCCTACTGGCCCGTCCCCAGATCGTGCGCAAGTTCGACTGGGAGGACTTCGATCTTCTCAGAGTCGTCGGCCAGCAGGTTGCCAGCTACCTCGCCGAGAATGCCAGCCAGGAGGCGCTCGCGGAATCGAGCCGCTTCGAGGACTTCCACCGCCGCATCGCCTTTGTCATGCATGACATCAAGAATCTCGCGAGCCAGCTCAGCCTGCTTGCCCGCAATGCCGAGCTGCATGCGGAGAAGAAGGAGTTCCGCGACGACATGCTCGTCACTCTGCGCAACTCCTCCGAGAAGCTGAACGCGCTGATCTCGCGGCTTTCCCGCTATGGCCCGGGCGTGATCGACCGTCTCGAGCAAGTGCGGACGGCGGATGTGGTCGCCGCGGTGATCGAGCGGTTCAAGGCCAATGCGCAGCTCGTGCCCGCCGAATGTCAGCATCTCGTGGTCACCGGAAACCGGCACTCGCTGGAACAGGTGCTCGTCCATCTCGTACAGAACGGGATCGACGCCAGCGGGGCGGCTAGCCCGGTCCTCCTATCGGTGATGGCCGATGGCCTCAATGCCCGTTTCGAAGTGCTCGACTCAGGCTGCGGCATGTCCGCCGAATTCATCCGCAACGGCCTGTTCAAACCTTTCGTTTCCACCAAGAGCGGCGGCTTCGGCATCGGCGCCTTCGAAGCGCGCGAACTGGTGCAGGCGATGCGCGGCCGGATGGAAGTCGAATCGCGCGAAGGCCTGGGTTCGCGCTTCATCGTGCGCGTCCCCCTCGCGGCCGCCGACGATATTTATCGAAACGTTGCCAGCAAGGACCAGAGGGTAGCCTGATGACCGAAAACCGCCCCAAGCTGCTCGTCGTGGAGGACGACGCCGGTCTGCAGGCCCAGCTCAAATGGGCCTACGAGGATTTCGAAGTGCTGATCGCGGGCGACAGGTCCTCGGCGCTCGCCCTGCTGCGCTCCGAGATGCCGGACGTCGTGACTCTCGATCTCGGCCTGCCTCCCGACCCGGACGGCGTGAGCGAGGGCTTTGCCGTGCTCGACGAGGTCATGGCGCTCAAGCCCGGCACCAAGGTGATCGTCGCCAGCGGCCACAACGCCCGGGAATCCGCGCTCCAGGCCATCGCGCGCGGCGCCTATGACTTCTACCAGAAGCCGGTCGACATCGACGCTCTCGGCCTGATCGTCCGCCGCGCACTGCAGCTTCACAAGCTGGAGGACGAGAATCGCCGCCTGGCCGCCAGGGTGGAGAACGAGGAAAAGGTCCTCGGCCGCCTGATCACCGGCGCTCCGGAGATGATCCGCGTGGCCCGGACCATAGAACGGGTCGCCAATACCAAGGTCTCGGTCATGCTGCTGGGGGCGAGCGGCACCGGCAAGGAACTGCTGGCGCGCGGCCTGCATGAAGCGAGTGACCGTGCCAAAGGCGAGTTCGTCGCCATCAACTGCGCCGCGATTCCGGAAAACCTGCTCGAAAGCGAGTTGTTCGGTCACGAGAAGGGTGCCTTTACCGGCGCGGTCAAGACGACCCCAGGCAAGATCGAACAGGCCGCCGGCGGCACCCTGTTCCTCGACGAGGTCGGCGACATTCCTCTCCAGCTCCAGGTCAAGCTGCTGCGCTTCCTGCAGGAGCGGGTGATCGAGCGCGTAGGATCGCGCGAGTCCATCCCCGTCGACACCCGCATCGTCTGCGCGACGCACCAGAACCTGGAGGCGATGATCGCCGACGGCCGATTCCGCGAGGATCTCTATTATCGTCTTGCCGAAATCGTCGTTAAGATCCCCAGTCTCGCCGAGCGGCCGGGCGATGCGACGCTGCTCGCGAAAGCCTTCCTCCACCGCTATGCGAAGGAGATGAACCCGCGCGTGCGTGGTTTTGCCTCGGATGCCCTGGCGGCGATCGACGCCTGGGGCTGGCCGGGCAATGTCCGCGAGCTGGAGAACCGCGTGAAGCGCGCCGTTATCATGGCCGACGAGAAGCTCGTCTCGGCCGAGGATCTCGACCTTGCCGAACCCGACGAAACGGTCATCAACGCGCTCAACCTCAAGAGCGCGCGCGAGCAGGCGGACCGCAAAGTGATCCGGCACGCGCTCGCCCGCAGCGAGGGCAACATTTCGAGCACGGCCAAGATGCTCGGGATCAGCCGGCCCACGCTTTACGACCTGCTGAAGCAGTACGATCTCCAGGCCTGATCTGCTTGAGGCGCTGGGGCGCCGCAACTGAGGCTACTTCGGCTGGTAGATCTGCTCCGGCCCGGGGAATGTCCGCGAGCGCACTTCCTCGGCATATCTGGCCGTAGCCTGGGATATCACGTCGGCCATGTCGGCATAACGCTTCACGAAGCGCGGGACGCGCTCGAACATGCCGAGCATGTCCTCGGTTACCAGCACTTGCCCATCACACTGGGCGGAGCCGCCGATGCCGATCGTCGGGATGTCCACGCTCTGGGTCAGGGCCACCGCGATCGATTCGACTACGCCTTCGACCACAACGGCGAAGGCGCCGGCCCGGGCGACTGCCTGCCCGTCGGCGATGATCCTGGCGTGTTCCTCCTTACTGCGCCCGCGCGCAGCATAACCGCCGAGCGCATTCACCGCCTGCGGCGTCAGACCGACATGCGCCATGACCGGAATGCCCCGCTTCGTCAGGAACTCGATCGTTTCGGCCATGGCTTCGCCGCCTTCCAGCTTCACGCCAGCGCAGCCCGTTTCGGCCATGACCCGGCTCGCCGCGGCAAAGGCTTGCTGCGGCGACTGCTCGTACGAGCCGAAAGGCATGTCCACCAGGACTACGGAATGATAGCTGCCGCGCACCACCGCAGCGCCGTGGGCGATCATCATCTCGAGCGTCACCGGCAGCGTCGAAGGCAGGCCGTATACGACCTGTCCCAGGCTGTCGCCAACCAGCAGGATGTCGCAATGGGGGTCGAGGATCTGCGCCTGGCGCGCCGTATACGCCGTCAGCATCACCAGCGGTTCTTCGGTCTTGCCCCCGGCCTTGCGCCGCTGGATGGCAGGTACGGTCAGGCGCTTCATCGGCGCGGGGGTGGGATTGGCGCGGCTGGTCGCGGTGTCGAGTTGGAAGGTCGTGGACATGAGGGGACTTGTAGCGGGCTGTGCCGGTTCTGGCAAAGCTGGGGAAGCACGAGCCGCGGCTCTTGCCAAGCTACCGCAGGGCGCTAGCGTCAGCCGATCGAGAAATTCGGGGGTCCACGCATGTTCGGACGCGTTAAGCCGCTAGACGCCATTCTGGCCACGGCTGAAAAGAAATCACTGCATCGCTCGCTCGGTCCGGTTCAGCTGACGCTGCTGGGCGTCGGCGCGATCATAGGCACCGGCATCTTCGTGCTCACCGCCGCCGCCGCGCAAAAGGCGGGCCCCGGAATGATGTGGAGCTTCGTCATAGCCGGATTCGTCTGCGCGGTGGCGGCGCTTTGCTATTCGGAGCTGGCATCAATGGTGCCGGTTTCGGGTTCCGCTTACACATACACGTATGCCGTCGTCGGCGAACTGCTGGCGTGGATGGTCGGCTGGGCATTGATTCTGGAGTACGCGGTCGCCGCCTCGGCGGTTTCCGTGGGTTGGTCCGGATACTTTATGGGCCTTTTGAAAAGCTGGACCGGCTTCCAGTTGCCCACGGCGCTGACGGCGGGGCCGACCTGGTCCCTCACCGGTGTCGATTTCAGCGCCGGCGTCATCAATGTTCCGGCCATCGTCGTCGCCTTGAGCGTCACCTGGCTGCTCATGATCGGCACGAGGGAAAGCGCGACGTTCAACGCCGTTCTCGTCGCCGTCAAGGTAACGGCGCTGACGATGTTCATCGCGCTGGCTCTGCCGATGATGAAAGGCGAGCACTTCGCGCCCTTTGCGCCCAACGGCTGGTTCGGCCCGGCGGGCACGAGCGGCATGGGCATCGTCGGCGCGGCGGCGTCGATCTTCTTCGCTTATGTCGGTTTCGACGCTGTCTCGACCGCGGCGGAGGAAACCAAGAACCCCCAACGCAATGTGCCGATCGGGCTCATCGGCAGCCTTGCGATCTGTACGGTATTCTACCTACTCGTAGCGGCCGGCGCGATCGGCGCGATCGGCGCGGAGCCGACCGCGCCCGGCGTCCAGCCCGGTTCTCCCGAGTTCGCGCAGCAATGCGCCGCACTTGCCGCAAAGGGACAGGAACCGCTGGTCTGCTCGAAGGAAGCGCTTGCCCATGTGCTGCGCTCGATCAACTATACCTGGGCGGGCGACCTGATCGGCCTTGCCGCCAATCTCGCGCTGCCGTCGGTCATCCTGATGATGCTCTACGGCCAGACCCGCATCTTCTTCGTCATGGCACGCGACGGCCTCCTTCCTGAGAAGCTCGCGAGCGTTCACCCGAAGTGGAAGACGCCGCACGTCGTCACGCTGCTCACCGGCATTTTCGTGGCTATCGCTGCGGCTCTGCTGCCGGTGGGGCAACTCGCCGACATCTCCAATTCGGGCACGCTGTTCGCATTCTTCATGGTGTCGATCGCGGTAATGGTGCTGCGTCTGCGCGATCCGAACCGCGTGCGGCCGTTCCGCACTCCGCTGATCTGGGTGATTGCCCCGGTTTCAGTGGTCGGTTGCCTGGCGCTCTACTTCAACCTGCCGCCGGAGGCGATGCTGGTGCTTCCCGGCTGGGGCGTGATCGGGCTGGTCGTCTACTTCGCATACGGTCGTCGCAAGAGCCATGTCGGGCTCGGCAAGATCGAGGTGCACGAGGAAGACGTGGACGTACCGCCGCAGCCTATCCCGCCGGTGTGAAGCCCGGTATCGCCGTCTAACCGGGTTCATCCCCAGGATGTCCCCCGCTTCTGCCGGATCGATCCACAGAGTTATCCACAGGTCGACCGCGGCGAAAGTGCTGCCGCGGTCGGATCGGTCCGGCCGGGTGAAGGATGTTAACCGTTCTCTGGCAGAAGGAGCGAGGGCAACAGTCAAATTCGGGTATCGGCCATGCCTCTGATCAAGGCTTTCGTTCCGGGCTTTCTGCTGACCTGGGTCGTGTCGCTCATCATTGGCTCGAATGGATCTCGCGGGGGCATACTGGCGATCCAGCACAGCTATATCGAAGGGTATGGCTTCTACTGGTCCTGGCCGCTGTTCATCGCCGGCACCGCGTTGGCATGGGCGCTCTTCGCAATGATGGATTAGGGTCGACGGGGGTCTGGCCCCGGGAGCAGACCGGAACCTGCTGCGTTACTCTCTTGAATGGCAAGGAGAAACGCGTGCGTGGCAGTCCGATTGCTTCATCTTTGCTGGCGGTCGCGCTGATGCTGTCCGCCTGCGACTTCAAGTGGATAGGCGGCGAGAAGAAGGGCAGCAGTGTCGAACTGGAGCAGATCCACTGGAGCAGGGCCACAGCACGCCAGCTTCGGGGTGCGATCGACAGGCGCTCGAAGCACGGGCTCGATCGGCTACAGTTCGAAGGCGACAAGGCTCGGGGAGATGACGAGGCCCTGACCGAGGCCGCGCTTGCCTATGCCAATGCCCTGGCAAGGGGCGCAAGCGATCCCGCCAAGCTGTACAAGATCTACACGTTACCGCGGCCGCAACCGGATTTGCGGCGCGGGCTGGCAGAAGCCGTGAAGGCCCGCAAGGTCGACCAGTGGCTCGAAAGCCTTGCGCCGCAGGACAGCGGCTATCGCACGCTCTCCCGCACTTATCTTACGCTTCGTGAAAAAGGACGGACGGCCTCGGCAGCGCTTCCCGCGACGGGCGAGCCGCTGAAACCAGATGGCACCGATCCGCGCGTTCCGGCCATCGCCCGACAACTCGTCAGTTTCAATTACCTCGACGAGGCCTCCGCACAGGGGGATCGCTACACTCCCGCGATGGCTGCCGCCGTACAGCGAATGCAGATCGATTATGGCATCAAGCCGGACGGCATAATCGGCGGTGACACGCTCACGCTCCTCAATCTTACCGATGCCGATCGCGCAAGAGCCATCGCGGTCGACATGGAGCGGATGCGCTGGCTCGAACGGCGGCCGCCGCCCACACGCATCGACGTCAACATCGCCGCCGCGACGTTGACCTACTGGCGCGGGGGTCAGATCGCCGATGTGCGCAAAGTCGTCGTCGGTAAGCCGGACTCGGCGACGCCGCAGCTGGGATCGGCGGTCTTCCGCCTTGTCGCCAACCCGACCTGGACGGTTCCGCGCTCGATCGAGCGGGAGGAGATCGCCGGCAAGGGCGAAGGCTACATGCGCCGCAACAATATGGTCTGGAAAGACGGCAGGATCGTTCAGGAGTCGGGCCCCGACAATTCGCTCGGCCTCGTCAAGTTCGACATGGAGAACCCCTACGCGATCTATCTGCACGATACCCCGGTCAAGCCGCTCTTCGCCGAAGTGCAGCGCCAGCGCAGCCATGGCTGCGTGAGGGTGGAGGATGCCCTCGGCTTTGCCGAGGTACTGGCGCGCGATACCGGTGTGCTCGACCAGTGGCACCGCGCGCAGGCCGCCGGCAAGGAAGCCTTCGTTCCCCTGGCTCGAGAAATCCCCGTCCGGCTTCTTTACCAGACAGTGGCGTTCGGGCCGGACGGAGAGCCTATGCTGCGCGAGGATCCATATGGCTGGAATGACCCGATCGCCGCGAAGCTCGGGTTCCCCGCAAGCACCAGCCGGCCCGTGCAAGTCAGCCCCCGCGATCTCGGCCCCTGAAAGCCCCATGGAAGTGGAATGGTCAAAGGGCGTCCCATCCGGCGCGGATTTGTTCGAATTAGTCGAACATTAAAAGCGAATTTATCCAAGTATTTTTGATCGTGCCGGGAGCATAGGGCAGAGCCGTCGGGGCACGGCCCACGACGCGAGGTCTGATAGCCCCGGGGGGGTTTCAGACGTGTTGTGCATTCGCTCTTGAAAGGATTCCGAGATGAATACTGCCGCGCGCCCCGCTTCCTCTGCCGACGTCGGCATGGCGAACTGGCTGCCCATCGTTGGCCGCGTCCTTATCGCCGCCATTTTCATTCTGAGCGGTCTTTCGAAGATCAAGGATCCTGCCGGAACGATGGCCTATATCGCTTCGGCCGGTCTGCCGCTTCCCGCGGCCGCTCTGGCCGGTGCTGTCGTGGTCGAGGTGATCGGCGGAGTGCTGCTGGTCGTCGGCTACCGCGTCCGCATTGTCGCTGCCGTCATGGCGCTTTTCAGCCTGGTAACGGCGGCCTTCTTCCACAACAACCTGGCGGACCAGAACCAGTTCATCCACTTCTTCAAGAACGTGGCGATCGCTGGCGGTCTGCTGCAGATCATCGCGTTTGGCAGGGCGCGGACCTGACGAAACCATTCACGAGAGGGGAGGCGAGCCCCGGGGGTGCAGCCTCCCGCTTCGTTCCGGGTCATCGGTCCTTCATAGCGGCCAGGTCCAGAGAACTAGCGGCGTTCCGACCAACACCACAAGCAGGGACAGTGGAGCTCCCAGCCTGGCATAGTCGCCGAACCTGTACCCGCCCGGGCCGAGCACCAGCGTATTGCACTGATGCCCGATGGGCGTAAGGAAATCGCAGCCCGCGCCGATGGCCGTGGCGATAAGGAAAGCCTCGGGCCGATAGCCGAGGTCATAGGCAAAGACTGCGGCGATGGGTGCCATCACGAGAACCGTGGCGGCATTGTTGAGAAACGGCGTCACGGCCATGGCGGCGACCAGGATCAGGGCGACGGCTCCCCATGACGGCAATACCGCAGCTATCTGCGCGAGATGTGTGGCAATGACCTGGGACGCGCCGGTGGTCTGCAGCGAGTCGCTGACGGGGATCAGCGCGCCGAGCATGATGAGGATCGGCCATTCGATCGCATCGTAGACCTCCCGTACAGGCAGGGTGCCGGTTACCACGATCAAACCGGCCCCCGCGAAGAACGCGACCGCAACAGGGACTGCCCCGGTTCCGGTGGCCAGCATTGCCGCGGCAAGGATTGCAACGGGAAGGAGCCCGCGCCGCGTGTTGCCCAGCCGTATCACCCGTTCCGCAAGCGGCAGGGCTCCGAACTGGCTGAGACGCTGCGGAAGCGCATCGAGGGGACCCTGGAGCGCGATCACGTCACCGGCCCGCAGGACCACCTGCCCGGGCTTACTGGTAAGATGCTCGCCGGCGCGAGAGACGGCGATGAGGTTGATTCCCAGCCTTTCGCGCATGAGGAGCCTGCCTGCGGTCCTGCCGATAAGCGGAGAATTGTGCGGAATGACGGCTTCGATCACGCCGATGTTGTCACTGCGGGAACCGGTCGTTTCCGCTCCCGCCAGCGCCAGGCGGTCCTTCGTCACCACACGCTCGAGCGTGTCAGGTTCACCGCTAAGGATCAGCACGTCGCCTTCGCGCAGGTGAACGCCGGGGTGAACCGATCCTTCCATATCGCCACGCAGAACGCTGGTGACCGTGATCTCCTGTTTGTGCCGGTCCAGGAATTCGTCGATTGTTTCGCCCACCGGAGCCGAGCCCTCCACGATCGTCGCCTGTGTCACGTAATCCGAAATGTTGAGCGCCTCGCCAAGCCCGGGAAGGGCGCGGCGGTTTCGCGGAAGCAGGCGGTAGGCAAGGCTCAGGAACACGAGCCCGACGATCAGCAGACCCAGCCCTGTGGGAAGATAATCAAACATCGCAAAGGGTTTGCCGGTCATGTCCTCACGCACCCGGCTGACGATGATGTTGGGTGACGTGCCTACCAGGGTCATCAATCCCCCCAACAGGGAGGCGAAGGACATCGGCATGAGGAAGACCGAGGGCGTCGTCTGGCCTTTCTTCGCCATCTGCACGGCGGCCGGCATCAGCATGGCGAGCGCCCCGATGTTCTTGATCAGAGCGGAGGCAAGACCGACCGACGCCATGAGGACGAAAAGTTGCGCCTGCACGCGTTTCGCATGCGTCGAGATGAAGCCGATCAGTGTCTCGATCATGCCTGAACGCTGAACCGCGGCGGACATCACGAGGGCCGAGCCGACGATGATGACGATGTCGTCGGAAAATCCCTTGAAGGCGTCTTGCGGCTTCACAATGCCTAGCGCGAGCGCCGCCAGAAGGGCGATCACCGCAGTCACGTCATAACGGAACCGTCCCCAGATGAAGAGCGCCATCATGCCGGCAAGGGTGGCGACGGAAAGCCATTGCGGCAGCGTCATAGGACTTCCGCTCGCGATAGGCGGCGAGAATGGGCGTGCCGTGTACTGCACGTCCCGCAGCACACGGTGCTCCTATCCATCCGCCTGGTGGTGGCCTCGGGAATCGTCTGCACCGGCCTCGAACCGACATGATAGCATTGCATGGCCGTGAAACGCGCGAGCCATCGATCGGTGTCGAGCCGGAACGCGAGAGGCATCGCGCGCTCGGCGTCGTGAGGTTCAGATCGCCGCAACTGATCCTGGAGGGGGTGTTCCCAGGAAAATCGCCGCGCTGGGCTTCAGGCCTCTTTCAACCGCGCCCTGGGCAGGCCTATGATGGCCGCCGCCGCGATGAGGGAGCCCAGCCCCATGGCTGCGGCCACGCCGGGCAGGCCAATTCCGCCTTCGAACAGGAAACCCGCGATCACTGGCCCCAGGGCCGCGCCGCCGCGTCCGATGCCGATCACGAAACCCGTGCCGGCGCCCCGCACCGCTGTGGGGAAAGACGAGGCGATCAGGGCGTAGAAACCCACCATTCCGGCATTGGTGAAAAAGCCCGCCACGGCTGCGGCGAGGGAAAGCCCGGCGAGGTCGGCGGCCTGGCTTTGACCGAACCAGGCCACCATTGCGCTCGAAATCAGCATTGTTCCCAGCATGATCGCGCGCAGTCCAATCCGCAAAGCGAGCGCACTCAGCACCAGCGAGCCGAGCAAGCCGCCAATGTTCGCATACACGAGAACGCCCCCCGCGGCCGCTGCGGCATGACCCATGTCGACAACGATCTTGGGTACCCACTTGAGGATGAAATAGAATGTCATCACGTGGCAGAAATAGGCGGCCGTCAGCAGCAGTGTTGTCCAACGCAGATCGATGGCGAACAGGCGATGCAGGGGAGTGCGCTGCCGGGGCCGTTCGGCAGGTGGCGGAAGCGCGTCAAGTGCGCCGTGGCCCAGCGCGATCATCGCGCGATTGATGCGCGCCAGCGCATTGCCGCGTCGCCGTTGCATCAGAAAGCCGACGCTTTCCGGGGTCAGGATGAAAACGAAGGGCATCAGAACCACGCTGACAACCGCGCCGAAGATGAAGACGTCGCGCCATGTGCCGCTTGCCAACAGCAGCGTGGCGAACGCCCCGCCGGCGATAGCGCCCAACGGGTAACCGGCTGCCATGATCGCCACCGCGGTGCCCCTCCAGCGGTCGTTGGCGTATTCGGCGACCATGGCGTTGGTGCAGGCAAGCATGCCGCCAATACCGATGCCGGTCGCGAAACGACAGGCAGCGAGTTGCCCGATTGATCCGACATGAGCGGTTACAGCCATCCCCAGCGTCATGCCGAAAAGACACAGCAGCGCAATTGGGCGGCGCCCGACCCGATCCGCCAACGGCCCCAGCAACATGGAGCCGGCGGCCATTCCTATCAATTCCATCGAGAGGACGATCCCGAGAGCCCCGCGGCCTATACCCCACTCGGCAGCGATCCCTGGTGAAGCGAAGCTGATGGACAGAACGTCGAAACCGTCGAGAGCGTTGAGTGCCACGCATGTCGCGATGGCGAGGAACTGGCGCAAGCGCATCGAACCGTTCGCGAGGATCGTGCGCGGATCCTCGGGGACGCCGGCCGGCATCGAAGTCATTCACTCCTCCCATGGCGCACGAAGTTTCGCGATCACCGGCGCCGAATCCCTTATTGATTAGGCGCCGCCGGGCGACTGCGCCAGCAGCATTGTCGCGGGCGTCACATCAGGCGGCGGGGGGGGGTGATCGTCGGTTCGCCGGACCAGATTTTGGCCAAGCCGTGCGCCTGTCAGGCTGAAGGAATTGAGCCCTTGATCCTGTCGGGCTATCCGCATGCGCAGGAGGCCGGACTGTTTGCGCGCGATATCATGCCGCGCATCCAGCACGGCCATTTTGAAGGCTCATCGCAAGGAAGACCGGGAGTGGCGGAAGACCTGTTCGACATTGCCGTCATCGGCGGCGGCGTAAACGGCTGCGGCATAGCGCGCGACGCCGCTGGGCGGGGCGCGCGGGTGCTGCTGCTGGAGGCGGACGATCTTGCCAGCGGCACGTCTTCCGCGTCGACCAAGCTGATCCACGGCGGCCTGCGCTATCTTGAGCACTATGAGTTCGCTCTGGTCCGCGAAGCCTTGTCGGAGCGGGAACGCCTCTGGGCCATCGCGCCGCACATCATCCGGCCGTTGCGCTTCGTACTGCCCCATGTCCAGGGACTGAGGCCACGCTGGCTGCTGCGGCTGGGGCTGTTCGTCTATGACCACATCGGCGGCCGCAAGCGTCTGCCGTCGACCGAGGCGGTGGACCTGTCACGACACCCCGCCGGTAAGCCGCTCAAGGGCGGTCTGGAGTCTGCTTACGTCTATTCCGATTGCCGTGTCGATGACGCTCGTTTGGTTGTGCTCAATGCCCGTTCTGCGGCCGATCTTGGGGCGGAAGTGCGCACGCGCTGCCGGGTTGACCGATTGGAGCGGGCCGGCGGCCATTGGCGCATCGAAGCGGATAGCGCCGTATTCCACGCCCGCGTCGTTGTGAACGCAGCCGGTCCCTCGGTGCTGGATGTGCTCAGCCGTGCCGGCGAAAACACCAATCGCCATATCCGGCTGGTGCGTGGATCGCACATCGTCGTGCCGCGATTGTTCGAACATCCCTTCGCCTATTTCTTCCAGTTGCCGGACGGACGGATATTTTTCGCCATACCCTACGAACGGGACTTCACCCTGATCGGCACGACCGATCGCGACCATCACGGGAGCCTCGCCGATGTGCATGCGAGCGAGGGGGAGATCGCGTATTTGTGCGAGGCGGCGAGCCGCTATTTCCGCGCGCCGATCACTCCGCAGGACGTTATCTGGACATATTCCGGTGTGCGTCCGCTGATAGATGACGGCTCCGGCAAGCCGGAGGCGGCGACACGCGGATATCGTCTCGAACTGTCGCGGCGGGAGGATGGCCCTGCTCTGTTGTCGGTGTTCGGCGGAAAGATCACGACATACCGCCATCTCGCGCAGGAGGCGGTCGACATGCTCGGCTCGCGCCTGGAGGTGTTGTCAAAATCGCACTGGACGGACAGGGCGCCGTTACCCGGCGGCGATTTCCCCGCGGACGGGATGGAGGCACTGGTCGCGGGACTGGCGCAGCATTACCCGTTCCTTGAACAGGGCTGGGTGCTACGCATGGCCGAAAGTTACGGCACGCTGGCGGCGGCCATTCTGGGCGACGCGAAATGCCTTGCCGATTGCGGCCAACATTTCGGGCACGGACTGACCGAGCGCGAGCTATGCTATCTGGTGGAGCAGGAATGGTGCCGCACCGTCAAAGACGTTCTTTGGCGCAGGACGAAGCTCGGCTTACGTATGGACTTGGCGCAAACGGAAAACATTGCGAGATATCTGGGGCGAGGGGAGCGGACGCAGGTTTCGGCTTCGTAGCGGCGATGCACTGAAGAGGGCAAAATGCAGGAACGTGCTATCCTGGTGCTCGACGAAGGGACCACCTCGACACGAGCGATCCTCTATTCAGTCCAGGGCGACAGGCTGGGCATCTCCCGGCTCGGACTGACTCAACACTATCCTTTGCCCGGCTTCGTTGAGCACGACGCCGCCGAGATCTGGACCAGGACACTGGCCTGCGCGCGCACTATGGTCGAACAGGCGGGCGGAGCGGACCGTATCGCCAGCATCGGCATCACGAACCAACGCGAGACGGTGGTGGCGTGGGATCGCAAGACCGGGCGGCCGGTCAGCCCCGCGATCGTCTGGCAGGACCGGCGGACGGCGGAGCGCTGCAGGGAATTGCGCGACGCGGGTCATGAAGCGATGGTCCGGCAACGCACCGGCCTGGTGCTGGATCCCTATTTCTCCGCCACGAAGATGAGCTGGATACTGGAGAATGTGCCGGAGGCCCGCGGGCTTGGGGACCGGCTCGCTTTCGGGACCGTGGAAAGCTGGCTGTTGTGGAACCTGACCGGCGGATTGCACATCTCCGACGCCAGCAACGCCAGCCGCACGATGTTGATGCCGCTCGACGGCGACCGCTGGGATGATGAACTGCTCGCCCTTCACGGCGTGCCTCGCGGCACCTTGCCCGAGATCGTGGATACGGCGGGACAACTGGGCCGGACGCGACCGGACCTGTTCGGCCTGTCCATACCGATCTGCGGCATTGCCGGAGATCAGCAGGCGGCCACGATAGGACAGAACTGCCTCGAGCCCGGGGATGTCAAGGCCACCCTTGGCACTGGAGCCTTCGTCCTGGCCAATACCGGCACGAAGCCGCCGCACTCCCGCCATCGCCTGCTGGGCACCGTGCTGACGCAACTGGGCGGCAAGCGGACTTATGCGCTGGAGGGCGCGATCTTCGTTGCGGGAAGCCTGGTGAAATGGTTGCGCGACGAACTGGGCCTTATCGCCGCAGCGGAGGACACCGAGAGCCTGGCACGTTCGGTCGCCGACAGCGCAGGGGTCTGCATCCTGCCCGCGCTGTCGGGCCTCGGCGCACCCCATTGGCGGCCCGAGGTGCGCGGCATGATCGCCGGGCTGACGCATGGGACGGGGCGGGCGCACATCGTGCGCGCGGCCCTGGAGACGATCGCGCACCAGATGCACGACCTTCAGCAGGCCTACGAGGGCGACGGTTGCGTCTGGCGGACACTGCGGCTCGACGGTGGGATGAGCGCCAATGACTGGATCGCGCAGGATCTCGCGGATGTGCTGGGTCTCCCGGTCGAACGTCCGCGGGACGTCGAGACAACTGCCTTGGGCGCGGCCATGCTGGCGAGCGTGGGGTGCGGAATCTACAAGTCGCTGGAGGAGGCGGCTGCGATGCGCCCGAAAGTGACGACCTTCATGCCGGGAGTTGGCGCGGGCGATAGGCAGGCGCGCCTTATCTTATGGCATGGCCTTCTGGCGGCCGCAGTGGAGGCGGCAAGCTGATTTTGCATGCGCTTGGTGGCGGGTGAAGGCAGGTAGTTGCTCCTGTTCATTTGGAGCAGGAAATATCCTTCGCATTCTTCAACGGCTTCAGGGATTGAAGCTGAAAATTGATCCGCACGCCTGCGGCCGGAGGCCTTTCTCCCCCGGCCAAGGGGCAGGGGATCAGCAATCGAGCGTCGTATCCCGCTCCCACTGGGTCATCTGGCGAGCAAAATCGTTCCATTCGCCGCTCTTGAGCTTGAGATAGGCCGGCACAAGCGGGCCGAGCGCTTCCTTCAGAACCGACGAGGCTTCCAGCGCGCGAAGTGCGTCCAGCAGGTTGAGCGGCAGCTTTTTCACGTCTCGGACGCTCTGTCCGTCGGTATACATGTTGATGTCAAGCCGCGGTCCGGGATCTCGCTCATTCGCGATTCCGTCCAGGCCGGCGGCCAGCGCCACGGCTGCCAGCAGATAGGGATTGGCCGCGCCATCCGCGAGGCGAAGCTCGAACCGGTCGCTGTCGGGAACCCGGATCATGTGCGTGCGGTTATTGCCGGTCCAGGTCACCGAGTTCGGTGCCCAGGTCGCGCCGGAGAGCGTCCGCGGTGCATTGATCCGCTTATAGCTGTTCACGGTCGGATTGGTGATCGCCGCCATCGCGTCGGCCGAATGGATGATACCCCCGATGAAATTGAGGCCGAGCCGGGAAAGCGATCCATCGCCACCCACAAAGGCGTTCTCGCCCCTCCTCCAGACCGAAAGGTGCATGTGGCAGCCATTGCCCGTCAGATGCATGAAAGGTTTCGGCATGAAAGTCGCGCGCAGGCCGTGCTTTTCGGCGATGCTCTTGACCATATATTTGAAGAAGGCCTGACGATCGGCGGTGATCAGCGCGTCATCATATTCCCAGTTCATCTCGAACTGGCCGTTCGCGTCTTCATGATCGTTTTGATAAGGCTTCCACCCGAGTGCGAGCATGGAATCACAGATTTCCGTAATGACGTCGTACCGGCGCATCAAAGCTTGCTGGTCGTAGCAGGGCTTTACCTGGGTGTCGGCCGAATCCGCTATGCCCGTTCCGTCCGGCGCGATCAGGAAGAATTCGCACTCCACGCCGGTCTTCAGCTGCAGGCCCTGTTCGGCGGCGCGCGCAATCTGCATCTTCAGCGCATTGCGGGGGGATGCGTCGACGGGCGCGCCGTTCATCCAAAGATCGGCTGCCAGCCAGCCAACTTCCGGCCTCCACGGCAGCTGGACGAGGCTCGCCGGATCGGGCCTGGCGAAAAGGTCGGGGTCGGCCGGCGTCATGTCAAGCCAGGTGGCGAAGCCGGCAAATCCCGCCCCGGACTTCTGCATGCCGGCAATGGCTGATGCGGGCACCAGCTTGGCGCGCTGACTGCCGAAGAGGTCGGTATAGGAGATAAGGAAGTACTTGATGCCCGTTTTCTGGGCCACGTCCGCTAGGTCGATGGTCATTGATCGGTATCCTTGCCCGGTAGCAGCGGCGATCCTCTTGAACCTTCCGCTCCGATGAACTTGCCCCGCCTGCGAAGCAGAGAGCTTTGGGCCCTTTTCTAGAAACCGTGCTCGCCGGGGATCCAGCCCGTGCCCGCCAGTGGCACCCGCGCCATTGCGGCCGCCTCTATGGTGAGCGCGACCAGATCCTCAGGCTCTAGATTGAGAAGATGGCTCTTGCCGCAGGCGCGCGCGATCGTTTGCGCCTCCAGCGTCAGCACGGCGAGATAATTGGCGAGGCGGCGTCCCGCGGCGACCGGATCGAGCCGCGCGCTAAGCGCAGGATCCTGCGTGGTAATACCTGCCGGATCCCGGCCTTCCTGCCAGTCGTCATAAGCTCCGGCGATGGTGCCGAGTTTGCGATATTCCTCTTCGAGCGCCGGATCATTGTCGCCGAGCGCGACCAGCGCGGCCGTGCCGATGGCCACAGCGTCCGCGCCCAGCGCCAGCGCCTTGGCGACGTCTGCGCCGTTGCGGATACCGCCCGATACGATCAACTGCACCTTGCGATGCATGCCAAGATCCTGAAGGGCCTGCACCGCCGGGCGGATTGCGGCAAGAATGGGAATGCCGACATGCTC
>DATEJH010000033.1:0-3971 GCA_035278205.1 Novosphingobium sp.
ACTAACGGTTCCTCGACGCGGAAGATCCTTGTACCTCGTGGAGCGTAAGGCTCCCACATAGCCCGAGAGAGAGGCCGCCCGTCGGCACCCCCGCGGCTGGACACCAAGGACCAGGCATGGCACTCTCTAGATGAGAACGAATGAGGAACCCGAGATGCCGGGCAACCCGCGAGAGATGATCACCGCAGCCGAGCGCCGCTTCCCTGTCCGCATCATGATTGCCGTTCCTCCGGGCGGGCTCGGCCGGCGCCACGCTCAGATGACCTCCTGGCTGGACGAGAACTGCGGCGCCGATGGTTGGGCCATAACGCCGTCAGGGACCCGCGGCGTTCTGAATGACGCGATCTCGATCTATTTCGCGGATGCCACCCTCGCCGGCGCGTTCGTCGCCCGGTGGTGCGTCGGGTCCAAGGTCGAGACCGCCGGGGGCGTATTCCAGGTGCGCGAAGATGAGCCGGCGCCGCGAGTTGGGGCTCGGCTGTATCGGACACCCTAAGCCTGCTTTTCCCTCGCCAACTCCCATCTCCGTGCTACAGCCGGCCTAGCCTGACTTGGCCGGTTCGGGCATTTTGAGTGGTTTAAGTCGTTGAGTTTCCGTTCGCGGACGCTCAAAGGTCTTCACTACGGCGGGGGTTGCGGAGCAATCTGCGCGGTGGTGATTTTGGGTGGCGACTGCGCCGGTAACGCGAGTTTGAGTTTATCGAGCAGTAAGCGCAGCTCGGCATCGGGTTCGGTATATCGGGTGAGCAGCAATTCGCGGCCGTCGGTGGTCGGGACGTGCACATCGATCATCTGCATCGCCGCGAACTTCTCGATGACGCTGCGGGGGGAGAGCCCCGGCGCCAGTGCATGCAGCCGCCGCGCCAGAGTGGCGTGCAGGCAATAGGCCAGGAAGGCGATGAAGATATGCGCTTCGATCCGGGCCTGGTCTTGATGGAAGATCGGCCGGATGGCGAGGTCGCCCTTAAGGTTCTTGAAGGCTTCTTCGACGCGGACGAGCAGCAGGTACAAATTCCACAGCTTGGCGGGATCGTCTTCGGTGAGATTGGTGCGCAAGAGATAGCGCCCCTCGCGCCGGCGCGCCCGTCGCAGCCTATTGCGGTCGAGGTGGTAGGTAAAGGTGCCGCCCTCAGGCGCTACCGCAATCGCGACCAGGCGCCACGCGGCTGGGGCATGGGCTCGGGCAGCGCCGAGCTTCATCAGCAATTCCTCGCGGCTGAGCGCCATCATTGAGAGCTGCTTGAGGCGCGCCCACAACCATTTCAGCTGTCGTCGCCGCATTGCCCGCTCCTTGGCGACGCGGTTGGCGCTGTCGGCGAAAACATAGAGTTCGCCGTCGCGCGGCAAGAGCTTGACCCGGACCCCCGGCCGGGCCTGCTGCCAGGGCTTCGCGAGGAGGTCCTTCTCCAATCGGGTCAGGCGGCCCTTGGGCGTGCCGACGAGGTATTGGACCGGGGGATCGGACCCCCGCATCTCGGCCAGCACGACCTCGGTCGGGATGCCGCGGTCCATCAACCAGATACGCCTCGCCTTGCCGTACTGCCGCTCGATCCGCGCTAGGAAGTCGCGCAAGGTGGTGTTGTCCGCGGTGTTGCCAGGCAGCACCTCGTAGGCCAGCGGCAACCCCTCCGGTGTCATCACCAAGGCGATGACGACCTGCACGCAGTCCGGCCGGTGATCGCGCGAATAGCCGTGGCGTCGCTTGTCGCTTTCGGCAAACGGCGGATCGGCCTCGAAATAGGTGCTGGTCAGATCGTAGAGCAGCACATCGAAGCTGATGTTGAACAGGTCACGCCAGCGCCCGACCAGATGATCGAACAAGGCCTGCTTGTGTTCGAGCAGTCGGTCGTGACAGCGATACAGCTTGTGGATTTCGGCCAGCCCGAGGTCTTCGCCGAGCAGATCGGCCATGGCACTGCGCTCAAACCATTCGCGATGCAACCGCCACTCGCTGCCCGGCGCCAGCAGCCGGTAGGTCGCCAGCAACAACAGCACCCGGTCCCACCGCGTACCCTTGCGGCTCGGCGGCAGCCGTCCGCCCCAGAAACCATCGAGCTCTAGCTCGCGCCACAAGCTCAGCGCCAACCAGCATCCGCCCCACTGGCGCGGCCGGCACAGCCGCAGCTCGTTTAGCCGCAACCGAACAATCGAGGCGTCCGGCAGCAATCCCTCGCAACGGTCCTCCGGAAACAGCGACAGCGGGCGCGGCTGCAGTGCCCCTTCCTCTAGGATGGCGATTGACTTGCGCCAAGCCAGTTCCTGCGAATCGTTGATCTCGCCCAGGTACAGCAGCGGCCGCTGCACCACCCGGTCGCCGCCGATCCGGCGATTCTCCACGATGCTCCAATAACGGTGCTCCTTGCCGTCCTTTTTGCGCTTGGTGTGCCGGAGAAACATAACGGCTGCGCATTATAAAGGCGGCCATCACCCGGGAAATGACCTTGGTCTTCACTACACGGCTTTGCTGCCGATTGTCGCCTCCTGCCCCTATTCCGATCAGTTACTTGCGACACGAAAATTCTGGAGTCCCGGAGCCAATCGGCCAAGACAGGTTAAAGCCGCCGCCTGCTGGCGCAGGAAATCGAGCAGCAGCGGGATGACCTGCTCCGCCTGCTCCTGCTGCACCCAGTGCCCGGCGCCGTCGAGCAGCTGACAGCTGACCATGCGGGTGCAGACCTCCTGCGTGCGTTCGAAAGCGCCCGGCGTCTGGTAGATGCCCCAGTCGCTCCTGCCGCCGATGAAGATCGATGGCACGTCGATCGTGCGCCCGGCAAATAGCTGCAATTCGCCCTCAAACGTGCCGGATGTGCGCGAGCGGTACCAGTTCAGCCCGCCCTGAAACCCCGTGCGCTGCCACTCACCGGCATAGACCGCCAGCTCCGCCTCGGTCAGCCATTGGTTGGCGGCGATCTCCGCCGCCGACGGCATCTCCTTGCCGACCGCCGCCGGCATGTCGTCGAACAGGTCCATGATATAGTAGGTTGGCATCTTCGCCAGTTCTTCGGCGGTCCAGCCGGCGAGCCGATGCGGCTTGTTACCTTTCCAGTCGGCGCTCTTGTGCTGGTAGTAGGCGCGCAGGAAATTGTGCACGCCCTGTCGGCAATGCATGATCTGGGCATTGGCCGGCCGCGTCGCGTAGTACCACTGGTAACGCTTGCGCGGTCTGGGCAGCGCCGCCAGCGCCTCGTGGATCGTCGGCGTCGCGGGCGGCGCTGGCTCCTTCCCGTCGGTGGCGAACGGCAGGTCGGGCGGTCCGCCAAACGGCGTCATCAGCGCCAGCGAGCGGAACACGTCGGGCCGAACCAGCGCACACCACGCGGCGATCCCGGCGCCGAAATCGTTGCCGACGACGGCGTGGATCGAACGGTGCCCCAACGCCGCGACGAGGCCGAGCGCGTCGCGCACGGCGTTGAGCGTGCGCCACGGCCGCAGATCGGTATCGAAATCGGGGCTCCAGCCGGTGGTGCGGCCATAGCCGCGCTGGTCGGGTGCGACCGCGTGAAACCCGGCCTCGGCCAGCGCCGGCATGACCTTGCGCCAGGAATAGGCGATCTCGGGAAAGCCGTGCAGCAACAGCACCAACGGCCGGCCCGCCGGGGCATAGCCCGCCTCGAGAATATGGATGTCGAGGCCATTGACGCCGCGGACAAAACGGGAGCGGATGCCGGGCGGCAGCGTTGCGGTTTCGAGCGGCGTCGCGAGCATCGGTTCCTCCCGGTATTATCTAAGAACCCTAAATTTGTGGCGAAACCTACTTCTTTGCTTTTCAACCCTCGTTAGCGTTTGATCCCGGCCAGGCCGTTCTGGATCCCAGCCTTCGCCCAGGGACCCCACGGCATGGTGAAGAACTTGAACCCCTTCTGGACGTAGAAGTTCGGGTCCATCCCGGGCGGGATGAAATACATTCCCGCGACGACGCCGTGTTTCGCGGCGGCCGCCGCGATTTTATCGAGCCCTCGCTGATAGAGATC
>DATEJH010000034.1:0-7275 GCA_035278205.1 Novosphingobium sp.
CGTCTCGCAAATTGCGAGACGCATGGCGTCATTTTCAGATCTCCGACGAACACCCCTGACCGAATCGCTGCCCGGAAAAGCGAAGCGCTCTTCTTTGCAGGACTTGCCATGGCAATGAAAAACAGTTCATCGCAAGAAGCAAGTTAAATTTCGTATGTTCGCACGGGAGATGGGAGGACGGCAGTGGGCGGCACGCAACGACGCAGCGAGTGCTGCCGTTTTCCCGGCAGTATCGTCAAGCATCACAGCAGATAGACGCCCTCAATATCGCCTCTACCGGCGGCGGTACAGGCCACCCCGTCGGCTTGGTAGCGCACCCTCACCTGACGCTTCGATACAAGCGCAGTAGTGGCCAATGAGAGTATGGCTTCGCGGTCCGAACTGCTTGCAGAAACATATCCGGAGCCGCCGTTCGTATAGTCCAACCACACCATGCCGCCGTCGCCGGCATAAATGTCCAAGAGATTGACCGTGCATTCGGTATACGCCGCTGCCCGCTGCGGGATCAGTGCCAGCATCGCAAGGCACAGCAGGCCCAAAATCTTCTGCTTCATGTTCCACCCCTCAAACAATAAACATTGCCCAACGATCAGCCGGTGACCATGACCTGATCGACCATGCGCTTGCCCGCCTCGCGCTTGAGTTGGACGATGATGTCGATCGAGCGCCTGGCGTAGCGCACGACATCGTCCCACCCCATGTTGGCGCCGGCCTGCAGCACCAGCAGCGCGAGCTGGTCGATCGCGCGCTCGGGACTGTCGGCGTGGATCGTGCTCATCGAGCCGGGATGGCCGGTATTGACCGCGCGCAGGAACGTCAGCGCTTCCTTGCCCCGCATTTCGCCCAGGATAATCCGGTCGGGCCGCATGCGCAGCGAGGCGATCAAGAGGTCCTCGGCGGTGACATGCGCCTCGCCCAATGATCCACGCGCGGCGAGAAGCCCGACCGCGTTTGCGTGCGCGAGCTGAAGCTCGGCGGTATCCTCGATCAGGATCAGCCGCTCGTGCGCGGGAATTTCATGAAGCAGCGCACCCAGGAACGTCGTCTTGCCGCTCGAGGTGCCGCCGGAGATCAGGATGTTGCGCCGCTCCAGCACCGCTTCGCGCAGCATGGCCATGACCCCTGTGCCGCGATCACCGACGGGCGTTGTTCGAGGGGGGGCATGCGTGCCTTCGGCGCGGATCGCCGCGAAGGCGCCCGCCTCGTGATAATCCTCCAGCTTGAGCCCGGCCGAGACATGCCGGCGGATGGCGATGGCAATAGCCCCGCGCGTTGCCGGTGGCAGCGCGATCTGCACGCGCGAACCATCGGGGAGCGAGCCGGAGAGCAGCGGATGCTCGCGGCTGATCCCCTGCGCGTTCATGGCCGCGATCTGCCGGGCGAGCCGCCCCAGCGTCTTTGCGGTGAGCGCCGGGGCATCCACGCGCTCAGGCGCGGCGCCCAGCGTCTCGATCCAGATTTCGCCCGGCCGGTTGACGTAGATGTCCGTGATGTCAGGACGCGACAGGAACGGCGCGAGCGGCTCGAGATAGCTGCCGAGATAGATATCCTGCGCCAGCACGGGCTCAGCCCCCAACGGATGTGAAGTCGAGATCGCGCGCGACGAAGACCGAGACGCTTGCGCCCTGGCGGATCTTGAGCGTCGGCTTGATGTCCGCCTGATTCTGAAGGCTTGTCGATCCCACTTGCGTCGCGGTGCCGGGCAGGGCGAGCACGTACGTGTTGCCCACCGCCTGCGTGGTTGCCGCGCGCACGCCGAGATCGAGCATCGACTGCAGGATCGCCCCGCTGAAGCGCTGGAGGAAGTGGGTGTTGACCCGGCCCCTGACCCCGGCCCGGCCCAGCGGATCGGCCGACGGGGAATCGAGATCGATGATCGCGCCGTCCGGCCGCGTGAGGCGGTGCCACTGGATGAGCGCCCGGTTCTGCCCCAGGCTGACATCGGCCTGGTATTCGCCAAACAGCTTGCTCCCCTTGGGGATCAACACCTTCGTTCCGTCAAAGCCCGTGACATCGCGCGAGACGATCGCCCGGGCAAAACCGGCGCGCGTGGAATCAAGCGCGGTTTCCATGACCGCCTGGATCACGCTGCCTTGCGGCACGGTGGTCGAGGGATTGCGCAGCTGCCCCGCCTCGGCGCGCTTGTCCCTGGCCTTGTTGTCCTTGGTCTCGCCAGTGTCCGGCTGAGCCGTCACCTGCGCCGGGGCCTGGTAGGCAAAGCCCGGACTTGGCGTGGCCGACACCGATGGCTCGGATGAGGCAGCCGGATGCCCGGCTGCAAAGGCGGGCGGCGCGGCAGCTTCGACCGGCGCCGTGTAAGGCGCGGGATTTTGCTGCCTTGCAGGCTGCCGCGCGGTCACTGCCGCGATCGGATAGGGCGCGGGCGTCGCTCCAGCGGGCGGGTATTCGCTCACGGCAAAGTCCGGCGCCGCCGGAATGGCAAGCTCGGGCGGCGAGGCGATCATCGTCTCGCCGGGGCCTTGCGGGCTGGTCAGCGAGGGGCTCTCCAGCGACAGGCGCCGCATCTGCAGCGCGTAGAACATGCCGCCACCGCCGGCGAGGAGGATCGCGGCGACGAGCCATAGGGCCCGATTGCCGCTGGCCCGCGCGACCAAAGGCCGCACGTCATGCGGCGCCGGGGCCGTTTCCGAAAAGGGCTCAGCCATGGCCGGTCTTCTTCTGGAGGCGGACGGCCTTCGCCTGCTCCTTGTCGATACGGAAGATCAGGACCTGATAGACGCGGTCGATGGTGAACTTGCCCTCGCGCATATAGCCGTCGACCATCTGTTCCTCGCCGGTCGGCCCCAACGCGAAAGTCGCGGGCATGGCCTTGTCCCCCGCCCATTCGATGTAGGTCTTGGCGCCGTCATCGCTGATCGTCGTGGGCCGCAGCGTCTTGTTGCCCGAGATCTTGTAGCCGGCAGCCGCCGCTGCGCTCGCCGGCGCGCGCGTCTGCGGCAGCTTGTATTCCTGGTAGCGGGTGAGGCGCACGACCGGCGGGGCGAGCCGCACTTCTCCCGCCACCAGCTCGAAATCATAGGTCCGGCTATCGGTGCGAACGGTCATCACCCCGTGCGCGGATGGGCTTCCTGCCCTGAGTGCCAGGCTGTCGCCGGTCCCCGCGACATTGATGTAGAAGGCCGAGGGATCGCTCAGCACCACCGAGGCGATCCGCTCGCCCTGGCTGAACAGGATCGTCTGGGTGACCTCAGGCGCGGTGCCGATGTGGATCAGTCCGGTCTCGCGCACCGGTATCGAGATGATCCGCGCATCGAGCGCGGGCAGTTCCTGCGCGCCGGCCGCGGAGGCGGCCAGCATGGCGATAGCCGCGAAGCTGCCACCTCTCACGGTTGCGGCCCTTGCGCCCGCGCGGGCGCGGGCCGCGCCTGTACCGGTCCCATTGCTGCTCCGGACACCGCGGAGGGATTGGGCTGCACCTGGCCTTGCTGGCCATCCGGCCCTGGCGAGGGCTGCGGCGCCGGCATGACCATCTCGGCATCGCGGCGGTAGCGCAGCACCTGGAAGCCGAGCGGATTGAGCAGACGGTCCGAGGCGCTCATCGAAGCGGCGGAGAAGCGGTACCTGATCACCGCCGCCCAGGTCTGCGCATCCTGCCGCTTGCCGCCGGGATCGGTGCGGGTGGTGGCAAAGCGCACCAGCGCGGTATCGGCCGAGAGCGAGGAGATGCTGCGCACTTCGGCCTCGACCAGCGCCTGGCGCGGCAGGGTGGCAAGCGGGCTTACGGGATTGCTCGCCTGCATCGCGGCGAGGTAACGGTCGCGCGCGTCCTCGGCCGACCACAGCGCCACGCGGCGATAGTCTCCTTTCAGCGAATTGATGTCGAAGCTTTCGCGCGCCATGACGTATTGCGCCAGGAACGAGCGCACCAGGGCATCGTCGGGGGTGATCGCCTGCTGCTCGAGGGGTTTCAATGCCTGGACATTGCCGGTCTGGCGATCGACCAGCAGGGTATAAGGCTCGACGGTCTTGAGCGGCGCCAGCGCAGCCAGCGCCAGCGCCTCGAGCGCCGCCACGCCGGTTGCGACACCGGCAAGGATCCAGGCCAGGCGCCGCGATGCGACCAGCGCCTGGGTCCGGTCGGCCGACCAGGAGCCGGCCTCATCATAGTAGCGCTTGAGTTCTTCGTCGCTCATATCGTTCATCTGCTGCTATCCCGGCGCCGCGAGGCGCGAGAGGCGCGCGCCGAAGGCCGGCGCCAGGTGCTGCCCAGCGCATTCTCGCCGCCGTGCCTTGTCGCTTCCGCCGCCAGCACCGGCGGCGGCGCGCTGTTGGACCGCTCGGACCAACGGCCCTCCACGCGCATGATCTCGGCGATGCGTTCCTCGCGGCGCAGGTTCTCGTTCACCGAATGCGTGACAAGGAGGGCGCGCGAGGGCTCCTCGCCGCTGCCGGAGAGGACCTTCGTCCGACCGCGCGATACCGCGACTTCGGCGCGCTCCGGGAAGCCGCGCGGGACGGCCGGCACTGACGCGCCCCGGTGGAAGGCGAGGCGCGCGATCAGGAACACCCCCGCAAGCGCGACAACCGCGAAGCTCAGCGTTGCGACCAGGATCTCGACCGGGGCATCGAGCACCTGCTCCTTGTTGGCGCGTTGCTGCAGTGCGTCCTCCAGCCAGGGCTCGAGCAGTGCCAGCTCCGCGCCGTAGATCACGCTCAGCAGCATCGAGGCCAGGAAGGTGGTGACAAGCGCCCTCGCCCAGCCCTCGAAGATCCCGCGCGTCACGCCAAACAGCAGCAGGCCCGCCATCAATGGCGCGATGGCGAGCAGAAAGCCCGCCGTCAGCCGCACCAGCGCCAGCGGTCCCAGCGTACCGGTGAGAAACGCGCTCCTCGCAAAGCCCAGCTGGAACCAGTCGCCTTGCGCCACGCCGAGCCGGCCGCTGCCGAACTCACCCAAGGCGGCAAGCCCCTTGTCGAGGTTCTGCAACCGGTCCGCGAGGTCGCCGGCGGCGCCCGGCAGGCCGGCGCCGGCACCGATCACTTGCGCGATCTGCGAGGGGCCATGAATGATGAGATCGTAGCCGATGATCCGCCAGGCCGGCCAGTTGGTCGCCAGCGTCAGGACAATGCCGACCTTGAGAATATCGCCGACCACGTCGCGCGATTGCATCGGATGGCCCAGCAGCAGGCGGATGCCGAACAGCGCGACGAACACCGTCAGCAGGCTGGTGAGCGCCAGCGAGACCGGCGAGCCGGGACTGGCCAGCGCGCCGAAGCCGTAAGCGCCGATGCTGGCGGCCTGGCAGTCGATATGCGCCAGCGCCGATGCCAGGAAATCCTGTCCGGTGTGAACGACGGGGCAGGCCATCAGGTGCGCGCCAGCAAGGGGGCCATCCAGCCCTCGGGATCGATGCCGGTCTCGCCGACCAGTTCGTCGAACAGGCGCACGGTCGCCTCGCGGCCCGAGAGGATGGTGAGAATGTCCTTCTCGCCCGACAGGTTGAGCCGGGCGACCACGCTGTCCTGTCCGTGCTTGATGAGGAAGCAGTGCGAGGAGTCGGGCAGGCTCCTCACCAGTTCGTATTCGTGCGGGGTGAGGCCAAAGCCGTCGATGTAGTCCTCGGCCCGCGCCTTGGGGTTGATCATGAAGATCTGCGTCGCCGCCTGCTCGATGATGGCGCTGGCGATCCGGCTTTCCAGCGCATCCTGCGCGCTTTGCGTCGCAAAGCCGACAATGCCGTTCCTCTTGCGGATGGTCTTTTCCCAATCCTTGATCCGGCGCACGAAGACATCGTCGTCAAGCGCCTTCCAGCCTTCGTCGACGACGATGATCGCCGGGCTGCCATCGAGGCGCTCTTCCACCCGGTGGAAGAAGTAGAGCAGCGCGGGCGTGCGCACGATGGGATCATCCAGGATGGCCGTCATATCGAAGCCGACGGTAGCGGCCGAAAGGTCGGTCAGGTCCTCTTCGTTGTCGAACAGCCAGGCGCGTTCGCCCTCGCCCCACCACGGGCGCAGACGCGAATGGAGATCGCCGGCCCTGGGCCGCGCGTGCCCCCGAAACAACTCGACCAGATAGCGCAGGCGCCGGCGCGGCTTGATCTGGGCGAAGTTGGCATCGATCGCATCGCTGACGATCTCGGCTTCGTCGGGATCGAGCCTGCCGGCAAGCAGGCCCAGCCATTCCATCAGGAACTGGCGGTTCTCCGGGGTGTCCTCAAGCTGGAGCGGATTGAGCCCCGAGGCGCTACCGGGGCGCAGGCGGTCGTACTGGCCGCCGATCGCCCTGATAAAGAGTTCCGCGCCCCGGTCCTTGTCGAAGAAGACGATGCGCGGGGCAAACTTGCGCGCCTGCGCGAGCAGGAAATTGAGCACCACCGTCTTGCCCGAGCCCGAGGGGCCGATCACGGTGAAGTTGCCCAGGTCATTGTGGTGGAAATTGAAGAAGTAGGGGCCGGCCGCTGTCGTCTCGAGCAGGGTCACCGCCTCGCCCCAGTGATTGCCGCGCGGTTTTCCGACGGGGAAGTTGTGCAAGCTCGCGAGGCCCGCAAAGTTGCGGCTCGAGACCAGCGCGCGCCGGCCGATGTACTTGAAGTTCGCCGGGAACTGCGCCCAGAACGCCGGTTCGAGCGCGATATCCTCGCGCACGCCGACAATGCCGAGGTCGGCGAGCACGGCAGTCACTTCGGCGACCTCGGCATTGAGCACTTCGAGGCTGTCGGCGTGGACCGCGATCGTCGCGTGATGCTCGCCGAACGCGGCGCGCCCCGCCGCGACATCGTCCTTGGCGCGGGCGAGCTCGTCCCTCAGCGAGAGCGCCTCGTCCTCGGCCGAGCGCATGCGGCGCAGCGCCAGGTTCATGCGGCTGAGCGCGGCGCCGCGTTCCACGAAAGCAAACGACTGGCTCACCGTCATCTCGAAGGGCATGCGGTAGAGCTCGTCGAACATCCCCGGCAGCGTTTGCGCGGGGTAGTCCTTGATTGAGATCACCGCGCCGAACTTGCGCGGCAGGTGGCCTGCAGGCGCCAGCTCGAAGGCTTCCTGGCCGAAGCTCACGCGCCGGACGGGCAGGTGCTGCCCCAAATCGCCGTGTGGCAGGCCCACGGGCCGCATATCGGCATTGTAAAGCCAGGAGAGGAACTCGAGCGGTTCGGAGCGGTAGCCGTGCTCGCTCTGGTAGACCGACAGCACGCGCGGATCGTAGCTGCCGAGCGCGGCGACCAGCGCTTCGGTCGCGGCATCGAGCGCGCGCTTCTCGGCGCCGAACGCCGCCTGCCGGTCCGCGCCCCAGCGCGAGGCCCACATCCGCAAGCG
>DATEJH010000035.1:0-11455 GCA_035278205.1 Novosphingobium sp.
CCCCCGGACCGGGCGCCGTCGCCCACATGTCCCTTCATCAAAACATACAATGTCAAAGAACCAACCAGACAAAAGTGGCGGACAACCATCATCCCCGATTTCTATCTCGAGGAGCATGTTGCCCGTTTATGTCGGCGACCGTAGCAGAAACCGGTGAAAACCGGCGCCCTCCGCTGCGGTGAGAGGCCCTCTAGGCCCCAGCCCGCGCCCCGTCAAACACTTTTTGGAAAAAAGTTTTCCACACCCCTCTGGAAGATTGTCAGGGGTTCTCCGCCTGTTGTGCAGCCGTGCGGGCCAACGCTTTGTTTACCATGCCGGCGTAATCCGGCTTCGAGGCAGCGGGCCGAGAATGCCCCTTATCGGAACTGGAAAACCCTTGATGCCGGCACCGGCAATCAGCGTCGCAATGAGCGTCTACAACGGCGAGCGATTTCTCGCGCAGGCGATCGACAGCATTCTTGGCCAGACATTCGGCGATTTCGAGTTTCTGATCCTGGATGACGGTTCGACCGATGCCACGCCTGACATAGTGCGCCGGCATGCCAGCAGGGATTCGCGCATCCGCCCGATCGTGCGCGAAAATCGCGGCCTTGTCGCCAGTCTCAACGAATTGCTGCACCTCGCTCGCGCGCCCCTCGTCGCCCGCATGGATGCGGACGACGTTTCCCGGCCGGAACGCTTCGCCCGTCAGGTCATCTTCCTGGATGCGAATCCCGGCTACGGGGTGGTCGGATGCTGGACCGAGGACATCGATGAAGACGGCGGCCCCTACAAACTGACCTGCGAGGATCACCCGCAGGACCACGACAGCTTCCTCAGGCACATAGAAAACGGATGGCCGCTGATATGCCATCCCGCGGTGATTTTCAGGAGAGACGTGGTGCTTTCGGTGGGCGGCTACCATGCCGCATTCCGGCACTGCGAGGACTACGACCTGTGGCTGCGCCTTGCCAGCGTGACCAAGCTGGCCAGCATTCCGGAGCGGCTGATCCGCTATCGCCATTACGAGAACCAGGTATCCAGCCGCCACGCGACCGAGCAGCAGGTCGGGGCGGCCGTGTCCTATCTCGCTTACCGCGAACGTCTCGAAGGGCGCCCCGATCCGACAGCAGACGTGGAACGCCTGCCGCCGCTGGACCAGCTCGACTCGCTGTTCGGGCGCGACGGCGTCGCGCGCGCGGTGCGGGCCCGGGTCGCGCCGGGCCTGCTCTATTCGCGCACGGGCCTGCGCGACGAAGGTTTCGAGCTGATCTGCCGCTATCTGCGCGAGGGCGGCCGCCGCGACGGTATGTGGCGAACGGTTGCGAGGCTGGTCCGCTTCGGCGAACCGTTGCGGGCGGCCCGACTTGCCGCCACTCTGGCGACCGGCTGACCGCCTCGTGCCCGAAAAGGAAACCCATGGCCCCCGGCGCGAGACCGCAGCGATGAGCGTGCGCGGCGCGGCGGTCTGGGCGATGGCGGGGCAGTACCTCTCCTTCGCGATCCAGTTCGCCAGTTCGGTGGTGATCTCCCGGTTCTTCCTGTCGCCGGGGGAAGTCGGGCTGTTCTCGATCGCGCTTGCCGCGGCCCTGCTGGTGGCGATCCTGCAGGACTTCGGCCTGTCGCGGTACATTTCGGGTCTTCCGGCGGTCGGCGAGGATGAGGTCCGCCGCTGCAGTTCCGTTGCGCTGCTGTTCTCGCTCATCGTCGCGGGGGGCATTTCCCTTCTCGCCTGGCCTCTGGCCTACGCCTACGGGCAGCCTTACCTGCGTCCGCTGCTGACGATCATTTCCGCAAGCTATCTGTTCCTGCCGCTCGCGGCGGTACCGATGGCGCTGCTTGCCCGCGAGATGCGGTTCGACGGCCATTTCGCCATCAGCGTAGGTGCTGCCGGCGTCCAGGCGCTCGTCGCGATCGTGCTGGGATGGCTTGGTTACTCTTCATTCGCACTTGCATGGTCGACCGTCGCTGCAGCCGTCGCTCGAGGGCTGATCGCGCAGATGCTGCGCCCTGCCCTGCCCTGGCCGCTGCGCCTGGACGGCCTTGGCACCGTCGTCAGCTTCGGATCGCGATCGAGCGCGCTCTACCTGACCGGCGCATTGGGCACGCGCACGCCCGACCTCATCATCGGCAAGCTCCTGACGCTGGCAGCGGTCGGTCTCTACAGCCGCGCGGCAAGCCTTTCCGACCAGTTCCGCACGCTTATTTCCGGCGCGATCGGCAGCGTCTTCTTCCCGGCCTTCGCGCGAATCAGGGACCGGGGCGAGGACCTCGGCCCGCCATATCTGCGCGTCTGCGCCGGATATTCGGCGGTGGTCTGGCCGGGCATGGCGGGCCTCGCGCTTGCCGCCGAGCCCATCGTTCGACTGCTCTATGGCGAAAGCTGGATGGGCGTGGCGCCGTTGCTGACGATGATCTCGCTGGCCGAGATCCTGCTGGTCTCTCTGCCGCTCGTCAGCGATCTGCCGATCCTGCTGGGACGCCTCAACAAGCTGCTGGTCCTCAACATGATCGATACCGGCCTTTCGCTGCTGCTGCTGGCGCTTGGCGCCTGGTGGGGCGGGGTGGAGGGCGCCGCGGCGTCGCGCCTGGTCTACGCGGTACTCTGGCTGGCTATCTACGCGCGTTTCATCCACGGCCTGGTGCGCTGCGAGCCGGGAAGGCTGTTCTCGATCTACCTGCGCAGCGCCCTCGTCACGGCTGCGGCCGTCGCGCCGCTCCTGCTTACCTATGCTCTGTGGCGCGGCCCCGGCCAGATCGGCGCGGCCGCACTGCTCGGCGCGACTCTCGCAGGAGCGATGTGCTGGCTCTGCTCGCTCGCGCTTCTGCGGCACCCTGCCCTGGCCGAGATCCTCGGAATGTTCGAGATGCTGCCGCTGGTCCGCAGGCTGCCGCTTGGCCGGATGCTCGGCGCGTCTTCGCAGGAGCAGCAGGCATGACCGGCGCCGTCGCTCTTTCCACTTGCAGGATCGCGCGCGGGAACGGCCTGGTCCGCCAGCCGCCGCGCCCGCCTGAACTGCGCAATTCCGCTTACGCCGGCCAGTTCGACTGGGACACGTTGTTCTATGATGTCTATCGCGTCGGCCGGCACGTTGTCTTCCAGGGGCCGCCGCTCTTGAACCTGCGCCGCGAGGTCGAGCAAAGCGATTGGCTCGCCTCTCGCCTCAGCGGCTTCTTGCCGCGGGCAAAGCTGATCGAGCGCAATCGCAGCAGCGAATACTGGATACGCGACGACGGCGAGACGATCCTCCTCGAAAGCCCGCTGGGCCGCTATGACATTCGCGTACAGCCCAACCTTTCCGACCGGTTCGCCGGACGGCGCGTGCTCCATACTCTCTCGCGCAACAACGATGTCGCCTGGATCGTCGACTGGGTGCGTTTTTACGTGGCGGTGCACGGCGCGGATGCCGTGCTTCTATACGACAATTCCTCGACGGATTATTCGAGCGACGACCTGCGCGCCGCATTGGGCCGGGCCTTCCCGAATCTGGTGATCGCCGTGGTCGACTGGCCGTTCCGCTATGGTCCGCAGGGCGGCATGGCCGGTGCCGTGAACGGCATGGAAACGCCCTGGGACTCGGACTTCTGCCAGACTGGCTCGCTGCAGCATGCGCGCTTTCGCTTCCTGGGGAAGGCGCGCAGCGTTCTGAATGTCGATGTGGATGAACTGGTGCTCTCTGATCGAGGCCGCTCCGTCTTCGAGGCGGCCGAGCAGGCTCGCCGCGGCTTCGTGAAGTTCGCGGGCCACTGGATCAGCGCCACCACTCCGCACGGCGTAGCGCCGGGTTGCGGGCGTCATGGCGATTTCTGGCTGCGCGATGCCCGGGAAACCGGCACCTGCCCGCCCAAGTGGTGCCTGGTCCCCTGCAGGACCAGCGCCGCGCGGCATTGCTGGTCGGTGCACAACCTCTTCGGCGCGCGGCGCAACAGGCGTATTTCGCACGAGTTCTCGTACCGTCACATGCGCGGCATCTCGAAGGGCTGGAAGGAGGTGCGCTGGGACGCGGGCGACTACGATCCCGCGCGCTTCTCTCCCGATATGGCGCTGCGCGGGGCCTTCGAGAAGGAAGGGCTGGCATCAGGTGCCGCCGGAGCAACCGACGCGGCGGCGGGGTTCGCCCGGAGGAATCCGGTGGGCGTAACAATCCATCCGTGATAACCTCGAGCAGGACAATAATGTAAGGCAGGACCGCTCGCGCGGAGAGGATGCAATGACAAGCTCGGCAATCGCCGCGGCTTTGGCTCTGGTCGCCCAATCGGTGATACTCGGCTCGCCGCCGGTCACGATGAGCGACAGCGGCAATGCCGCCGGCGACACTCTTCAGGCCAGGACCGATCTCGCTGACCGGATGACGATCGACGTCGCCGTTCAGGGCGGCGGCCCCTATCACTTCCTGATCGACACGGGCTCGCAGCGCACGGTGGTCTCGACAGCGCTGGCAGAATCGCTGAAGCTTCCGAGCGGGCCGACGGTGCGGGTCGTGAGTATCGCGGGGGAAGACCGGGTGGCCACCGCCAGGGTCGACACCATCGGTGTCGGGCAACGCTCCTTCTACGACCTCACCGTGCCGTTGCTGCAAGACCGGCACATCGGCGCCGACGGCATCCTTGGCACCGACAGCCTGCAGCACCAGCGCGTCGTGCTCGACTTCACCCGCAATACCATCCAGATCGGCGATCCGCAGGAACTGGGCGGGCAGCAAGGTTACGAGATCGTCGTGCGCGCCAAGCGGCGTTCGGGCCGCCTGATCATGACCAATGCCCTGGTGGACGGCATTCGCACCGACGTGGTGATCGATACCGGCGCCAGCAGCACAATCGGAAATCGCGCCCTGCAGCGCGCCATGCGCGAACGCGAACAAGGCCGGGGCATGCTTACGAGCGTCACGGGGCAGACTCTGCCGGTCCAGTTCCAGGTCGCCAGGAAGCTGCGGGTCGACTCGCTCGAGGTCTCGAACGTCGCGATCGCCTTTGCCGACGCGCCGGCTTTCGCCGAGCTGGGTTTGAAAAACCGTCCCGCGATCTTCCTCGGCATGCGCGAGCTGCGGGCATTCAAACGGGTGGCCATCGATTTCACGACGCGCAAGATCCTGTTCGATCTGCCGGTTTAGCGGCATGGATGAACGGCACTCGCTTCAGCGGGCCCATTCAGCAGTCAGCCGGCCGGGCCGCTCCCTGCATTGAGTATCGGCGGGGAAGGCCTAAATAGCGTCGATGCCGCCAGATACAGCCGTCAACGATCCTAACGCCCGCCACGACGGCTGGCGCACGCTTCTCCGGTTCCTGCCGTACCTCTGGCCCGCGGGCGATAGGGCGCTGCGCTGGCGGATAGTCTTCGCCTGCGTGTTCATCCTTGCCTCGATCGCGACGCAGCTCGTGCTGCCCTACCTGCTCAAGTGGGCGGTTGACGCGATGGGCGCCACCGGGCCGAAACTGGTGCAGCTGGCGATGCTAACGGTGCTCGGCTACTCGGCCGGCCGCCTTGCGCAGGCGGGCTTCGACAACCTGCGCAACATCGTCTTCGAACGGGTCGGGCAGGATGCGACGCGGGCCCTGGCCGAGAACGTCTTTGCCCAACTCCACCGGCTGAGCCTGCGCTTCCATCTCGCCAGGCGCACCGGAGAGGTCACCAAGACCATCGAGCGCGGCACCAAGAGCATCGACACGATGCTTTACTTCATGCTGTTCAACATTGCCCCGACCGTGATCCAGCTCGCGGTCGTCGCGGTGATCTTCTACATCAATTTCGGCTGGGGCCTGGTTGTCGCCACGGGCATTGCCATCATTGCCTATATCTGGGTGACGCGCACCATAACCGAATGGCGCACCAAGCTGCGCGAGCAGATGAACCGTCTCGATGGGCAAGCGCTCGCCCGCGCCGTGGATTCGCTGCTGAACTACGAGACGGTAAAGTACTTCTCGGCCGAAACGCGCGAGGAATCCCGCTACGCCCAGGCCACCCGCGCCTATGCCGACGCGGCGGTGAAGAGCGAGAATTCGCTCGGCCTGCTCAATATCGCGCAGGCGGTCGTGGTGAACCTGCTGATGGCGGGCGCCCTCGCCTACACCGTGTGGGGCTGGTACCGCGGCCAGTACACGGCGGGCCAGCTCGTTTTCGTGCAGACTTACCTCACGCAGCTTTTTCGGCCGCTCGACATGCTGGGCATGGTCTACCGCACGATCCGGCAGGGGCTGATCGACATGGCCGAGATGTTCCGCCTTCTCGACGAGCCCCAGGAAGTCTCGGACAGGCCGGGCGCGCCGGCGCTCGTCATCCACCGGCCGTCCGTGGTCTTCGAGGACGTGGTGTTCGGCTATGAGCGCGACCGCACGATCCTGCACGGCCTCTCCTTCGACGTGCCGGCCGGGCGCAACTACGCGGTCGTCGGTCCATCGGGCGCGGGCAAGTCCACGCTCGCGCGGCTGCTGTTCCGTTTCTACGACCCGCAGGCGGGCCGTATCCTGATCGACGGCCAGGACATCAGGGGAGTGACGCAGGACTCGCTGCGTGCCGCGATCGGCATCGTTCCGCAGGATTCGGTGCTGTTCAACGATACCATCGGCTATAACATCGCCTACGGCCGCGACGGCGCCTCAATGGCAGACGTGGAAGCCGCGGCCCGCGGCGCGGCGCTGCTGGGCCTGATCGACCGCCTGCCGCAGGGCTTCGAAACCGAAGTGGGCGAGCGTGGGCTCAAGCTCTCCGGTGGCGAAAAGCAGCGCGTTGCGATCGCGCGAACGCTGGTCAAGAACCCGCCGATCCTGCTGCTCGACGAAGCCACCAGCGCGCTCGACACCCGCACCGAGCAGGACATCCTGGCGACGCTTCACCGCGTGTCCGAAAATCGCACGTCGATTTCGATCGCGCACCGCCTCTCGACGATCGCCGACGCGGACCGCATCCTCGTCCTGCAGGACGGGCGGCTGGCCGAAAGCGGGAGCCACGGCGAACTGCTGCGGCTGGACGGGCTATATGCCGAAATGTGGGCCCGCCAGGCGGCCGAAGCGGAGGAATTCAACGAAGCGGCGGAGTAGTTACTTCACCACGTCAGCCTCGTGCCAGACCACTGCCTGCGCCGCCTTCATGCAGTTCTCCGCCGTATCCCAAGCCAGCGAAGGCGAGCCATAGAGCCGCCACCCCTGCGCCAGCGCCTCCGACACCCGCTCGCAGAAGGCGCGGTCGTCCCTGCCGGTGAGGAGGCGATAGATCGGGCGGTCTTCGGGCGTCTGGTGCTTGGGCACGTCGCTACACCAAACGTTTCGTCATAGCGAGCCGCAGGCGAAGCAATCGAGGGCGGTTTGTGCCGGCTCTGGATTGCTTCGCCGGCTTTGCCTCCTGGCAATGATGATGAGCTGGAGCGGGTAAGCTTCTGACTTTACAAAATATACTTGCTCAGGTCCGCATTGCTTGCCAGCCCCTGCAGCTTCTCGCGCACGTAGGCCTGGTCGACCCTCACCGTTTCCCCGATGCGGTCCTCGGCCTCGAAGCTGAGTTCCTCGAGCAGCTTTTCCATCACTGTCTGCAGGCGGCGGGCGCCGATGTTCTCGACGCTTTCGTTCACTTGCGCCGCGATCCTGGCAACCTCCCGGATCGCGTCTGCCGTGACTTCCACAGTCACCTCCTCCGTGCCGAGGAGCGCGCGGTACTGTTCGACGAGATTCGCGCGCGTTTCAGAGAGGATGCGCACGAAGTCCTGCTCGCTCAGCGCCTTCAGTTCGACGCGGATCGGCAGGCGGCCCTGCAGTTCGGGGAGCATGTCGCTCGGCTTGGCGACGTGGAAGGCGCCGCTGGCGATGAACAGGACATGGTCGGTCTTCATCGGCCCGTACTTGGTCGCGACCGTCGTACCCTCGATCAGCGGCAGCAGGTCGCGCTGCACGCCCTCGCGCGAGACGGAGCCGCCGCGTACGTCGGAGACGGCGATCTTGTCGATCTCGTCGAGGAAGACGATGCCGTTGGTCTCGGCGTTCGCCAGCGCGACCCGGGCGACGTCGTCCTGGTCCATGCGCTTTTCGGATTCCTCGTCGACCAGCTTGTCCCAGGCGTCGGGCACTTTCATCTTGCGGCGCTTCTTCGGGTGCTGGCCGAGTGCGCGGCCCATGATGTCCGACAGGTTTATCATGCCCACCGAGCCGCCCATGCCGGGAATCTCCATCGGCATGTTCGGGGCGTCTTCCACCTCGATCTCGACCTCGGTGTCGTTCATCGCGTTCTCGGTGATGCGCTGGTGGAAAGCGGCGCGGGTCGCTTCCGAAGCGCCCTCGCCCACAAGCGCATTGAGCAGGCGTTCCATCGCCGCCTTGGACGCCGCCTCCCGCACGGACTCGCGGCGGCGGTCCTTCTCGAGCCGGATCGCTTCCTCGACGAGGTCGCGCGCGATCTGCTCGACGTCTCGGCCGACATAGCCGACCTCGGTGAACTTGGTCGCCTCCACTTTCACGAAGGGCGCATCCGCCAGCTTGGCCAGGCGGCGGCTGATCTCGGTCTTGCCGCAGCCGGTGGGGCCGATCATCAGGATGTTCTTGGGCGTCACCTCGTCGCGCAGCTCGATCGGGAGACGCTGGCGGCGCCAACGATTGCGCAGGGCGACGGCGACGGCCTTCTTCGCCTCGTCCTGACCGATGATATGTTCGTCGAGCGCGCGGACAATGGCTTTGGGGGTGAGACTGTCTTTCATTCTTTTCTCTCCCCTCCCGCCTGCGGGAGGGCAGGGAGAGGGCTTGTTTAAAACTGGACGACGGGAGCGACATGCCCTCCCCCGGCCCCTCCCGCAAGCGGGGAGGGGAATCTACACGACTTCGACTGTCACGCGGTCATTGGTAAAGACGCAGATATCGGCAGCAACCTGCATCGCCTTGCGCGCGACTGCCTCCGCATCATCCTCGTAAGGGTCGAGCGCGCGGGCTGCGGCAAGGGCATAGTTCCCGCCCGATCCGATCGCCGCGATCCCGCCCTCGGGCTCCAGCACGTCGCCATTGCCGGTAAGCACCAGCATGGTGTCGGCATCGGCGACGATCATCAGGGCTTCGAGATTGCGCAGGTACTTGTCGGTGCGCCAGTCCTTGGCAAGCTCTACCGCCGCGCGCATGAGCTGGCCGCGATACTGCTCCAGCTTGCGCTCGAGGCGTTCGAACAAGGTGAAGGCGTCCGCGGTGGCACCGGCGAATCCGGCAATGACCTTCTCGCCCTCGCCCAACCGCCGCACCTTGCGCGCGTTCGGCTTCATCACCGTGTTGCCCATGGCAACCTGGCCGTCGCCGGCAATGACGGTCTTCCCGCCTTTCCTGACGCCGACGATCGTCGTGCCGTGCCACTGGATGAGGCCGTGGCTCGCCCCGCTGCTGTTCATGCCGGGGATATATGCCGCGCCGCGCGCGGTTCAAGCGGAAGCCGCGCCGATCCCGCCGGAACCGGGCCGGCCATCAGCTTCCGTTGGGACCGGGGCCCGAAGGCTCCCCTGAACCGCCCATGCCGCCGGCGCCGACCGCGCCAATGTTGCCGAACAGATCCTCGAGCAGCCCGCGCTCGCGGCCGAGAGTCGGCGTCTTGTCGCCTTCGGGGCTGATCCGCGCCACCCGCTCCATGCCGCGGCGATCGATGCCGGCGACGTTGCCGGCCGGATCGAAGCGCACCCGCAGGATCGTCTCGTCCGTCGTGCGCGGACGGCCAAAGGGCGGCGTCTTCACCGACTGCGAGATGTAGTACCAGTCCTTCTGCCCGAACTGGCTGACGAAAGTCGGACGGCCCAGCGTCTTTTCCACGGACAGGCGATTGTCGACGCCCGTCTGGATCGAATCGACCAGCGCCTGGTCGACGATGTAGCCGCGGTGGTCCTTGATCGAAGTGCAGCCTCCGGCCAGCGCGGCCAGGGCCAAAACAAAGCCTGCCGCCGCGATCTTGGGACCAAAACTGCGCATTTTCACACTCCAATCGTCCGCTTCACGAGCGCCGGGCATTGCCAGCACGCCTGCCACCCATATATCGGCCGGGATACCGGCACAGAGCCTTACGGCGCTCCATCGCCCCGTGCAATGGCCGTTGTGCAATGGGCGTTGCGGCCGGGCCGTTGAATTGCCGATGAATGAAAGGTCATTACCACGTGTCCCTGCTTTCCCGCATTTTCGGCAAGACCGCCAAAGGCCGTGAGGCCCTGCGCCCTCTCTGGCACCGCATCGTCGAGATCGCGCGCGAGAAGGCGTGGTACGCCGAGTGCGGCATTGCCGACACGGTCCCCGGCCGCTTCGACGCGGTCACTCTCGTCATGGCGCTGGTCGTGCTGCGCATGGAGCGCGACAGGACGCTGATCGAGCCCTCCGTATACCTGACCGAATTTTTCGTCGACGACATGGACGGCCAGCTTCGCCAGTCCGGCGTCGGCGACCTCGTCGTGGGCAAGCGCATGGGCAAGCTGATGAGCGTGCTCGGCGGCCGCATCGGCGCCCTGCACGAGGCATTCGCCGGCGGTGACGAAGCGGAGGTGCGGGCCGCGCTGGTTCCGGTGCTGGAGCGCAATGTCACTCTTGTCGAAGGCGCCGACAAGGCATTGCTCGCGCTGCGGGTGCAGGCGCTGGCCGCACAGATCGATGGTCTTTCGGACGAAGACCTCATGGCAGCGAGGATAGAGCGATGACGAGGAACGAGTTCTCCCGCGAATTCGACGTCCGCCAGGTCGAAGGCAAGGAAGTGCGCATCGAAGCCAGCGAGGCGGAGCGTGCCGCACTGGCGGCACGCTTCGGCCTCGTGCGCATCGACGGTCTGGAAGCCGAAGTGCAGCTGAACCGCCTGGGCGAGCGCGTGGTGGAAGGCACAGGCACGCTCCGCGCGCGGTTCGTGCAGTCGTGCGCCGTCTCTGCCGAGGATCTGCCGGTCGGCGTGGAGGACCCGCTGTTCTTCCGCTTCGTGCCGGAGAACGCGCACCAGGCTGCCGACGAGGAGATCGAGATCGATGCGGAGGACTGCGACGAGATCGAATATTCCGGCACCCACATCGACCTCGGAGAAGCCGTTGCTCAGAGCCTTGCCCTTGCCATCGATCCGTTCCTGACCGGCCCCGATGCGGAAGAAGCGCGCAGGACGGCGGGAATCGCCACTCCGGAGGACCACGGGCCGTTCGCAACGTTGAAGGGATTGAAGCTGAAGGATCAGGGGAAGTGACGCTTTGCTCCCGCTTTCATTCGCGTCGAGCGAAGGCTTGAACCGCCTTTTAAAGTTCACACTTGACATTTAGAACCATTTAGGTTATATGCCGCAGCCGTCAGTACCAACTGACGCACGGCGGGTGCGCAGGAGCAGTAGGCCACTGCCCGCATGTCACCTGCACCAGCGGCCGGCGGTCCCGCAGACAGGGCCGCTGCGCATGCGCGGACATGGCTTTGCCTTCGCACCGGGACGAGACCTCAGCGTCCCTGGAGAAGGGTTGGCGGCAGGGGAGCGAGCCCGCCCCGCCGACGCCGCGTCCGCCAGGGCCGAGCTGGC
>DATEJH010000036.1:0-7311 GCA_035278205.1 Novosphingobium sp.
TGCCGCTGCGGCCACCTCGGCGATCCGGCGCTCGGCTGCTCGCGCGCGCCCAGATGCGCCGCCGACTACCAGAGCAAGGTCTCGGGCCCGCTGCTCGACCGGATCGACCTGCATGTCGAGGTGGACCCGGTGCGGGCAGCCGATCTCGCCCTGCCGCCGCCGGAGGAAGGCTCGCAGCAGGTGGCCGCACGGGTCAGGAACGCCCGCGCCATTCAGACCCGACGCCTGGAGGCCACGGGGCTTCGCACCAACGCCGAACTCGATGGCGGCCTGCTGGAACGCCACGCCACGCCCGATGAGGCCGGGCGCAAGCTGCTGATGCAGGCGGCCGAAGCCATGCACCTGTCGGCGCGGGGTTATACGCGGATCCTGCGGGTGGCCCGCACCGTCGCGGACCTTGCCGGCGCGGAAGCGGTGGGGCGCATCCACGTGGCCGAGGCCCTGAGCTACAGGCGGCAGGCGCCCAGGGCGTGAGAACGGCAGAGTTTCAAATAATCGTCATACCTGCCAAGGCCGGCACCCAGCGCACGGAAAAGTCGCCGTAAGCGGCGCCAATTTTATCCGGGCTGGCCCCGGGCCTTCGCAGGCGATGAGGATTGGGTTCAATCGTCAAAATCAAGCTGGCGAAGCACCTCGGCGGCGACTCGCGGGTCGCTGGCGAAGCCAAGGTGCGAACAGCGCACCGGGATCGCCCGGTCGCGCTCGCCCGCCCAGCCGCAGGCCGAGCGCGGATGAATCACGCCGTCGCGCGGGCTCCACAAGGCGATCGTCGGCACCGGCGGCTTGATCGAGAAGTCGCATTCGACCGGCGGCTGGTCGACCGAGTGGCCGGTCACGACCTCATATGCCCGCCAGGCGTTGTTGTTGCGTGGGTCGCCCGAAAAGGGCGTCCCCAGCGTGATGACCTTGGAGACGCTGTCGGGCTGGCGCTGCGCAATCTCGCGCGCGAAGAGGCCGCCAAGGCTCCAGCCGACGAGCGCAACGGGCGCGCGGTGCTGGCGGGCCAGCGCACCGACCCGGCGCATCAGGAACGCGAAGTTCTCCTGATTGGGGCCGAAGTTGAAACCCAGCCCCCACTCGTGGACCGCGTGCCCCGCCTCGGAAAGCGCGTCGGCCATCGGCTTCATCCGCTTCGGGTGCGCGCCGAAGCCGGGCAGGAGCATCACCGGCTGCGGATGCCTTGCCTTCTCCACCATCGGCGGCACGATCCCGCCCCGCCGCAGCGAGGCAAGTTCGGCGAACAGAAGCTTCAGCGGCGGTGCGCGCGTCCCTTCCGGCCGGGGCCGGCGCGCCAGGGCAGCGCGGCGGGCAAGCGCATCACGCAGGGCCGAAAGCCTGTCGTCAGCCTGACCGCCATTGCCCATTGCCGCTGTACAGTCCTCCGTTTCGCTTCAGGAATCGCAATCGCCCAGGCGCGTCGTCTGCATGTGCATGGACATCAGGGCTTTCCTGTCGCCCATGTGGGGCATCGTCTGCTCCATGTTCAGGTTCACGTCCGAGCCCTGCGGGCCGATCTTGCCGGTCATGCTGGCCTTGGCCGTGGCGCCCCCGGCATTCCTGCATTCCATCTGCGCATCGAGCCTGCCTTTATCAACGGCGAACCTGGAATAGGAACACTGGTTGTCGCCGGGGAGATTGTCGAGCATCTCCTTGAAGCCCTTGTCGGCGTCTGCCTCCGTCAGGCAATAAGTGCTGGCAGGCACCTTGGCGAGCATGGTCTTGAACTGCGCCGCGCTTTCATCGGTCATCCCGGGGATCTCGAACCGGGTGATCTCCACGGTCTGGCGGTACTCGCCCGGCTGGGGCCGGTTGAGCCGGGCCGCTGCCGCCTTTGCCTGTTCGGCGGTCGGGGGCTTTTCCGCGGTGCCCGTGCCGGCGTTACCGCCCGCGTCACCGCTCGAGCCGCAGCCGGCAAGCATCAGCGCCACACCTCCCACGGCAGCGCAGACGGCAAGTCGATTCATCGTGTCCATCCCCTCGTCACAATCCCCGTGCGACGGGCCTACCACTTGCCTCCTGAACGGCCAATGACACATTGCGAACCGGTTCTTCATACTCCATATGTTCCGCCATGGCCGAGCTCGTAATCCGCCGCGGACTCGAAGAACCCGATACCTCGGGCAGCTTCGTCCCCCACAAGCCGCAGCGTCCCGAAAAGTCCCTCCCCGGCAAGCGGTTCCGGATCGTATCGGACTATCATCCCGCCGGCGACCAGCCCACCGCGATCACAGATCTGGTGGCGGCCGCGCGCGAAGGGGAAAGGACGCAGGTGCTGCTCGGCGTCACCGGCTCGGGCAAGACGTTCACGATGGCGAAAGTGATCGAGGAACTGCAGCGTCCTGCCCTGATCCTGGCGCCGAACAAGATCCTGGCCGCGCAGCTATACGGCGAGTTCAAGGACTTCTTCCCGGAAAACGCGGTCGAGTATTTCGTCTCCTACTACGACTATTATCAGCCCGAAGCCTATGTGCCCCGGTCGGACACGTACATCGAGAAGGAAAGCTCGGTGAACGAGGCGATCGACCGCATGCGCCACTCGGCCACGCGGGCACTGCTCGAGCGGGACGACGTGATTATCGTCGCCTCGGTCTCGTGCCTGTACGGCATCGGTTCGGTCGAAACCTATTCGGCGATGATCTTCGACCTGAAAGCGGGCGAGACGCAGGACCAGCGGGAGATCATCCGCAAGCTGGTGTCTCTGCAATACAAGCGCAATGACGCGGCCTTTGCCCGCGGCAACTTCCGCGTGCGGGGCGATAACCTGGAGATCTTCCCCAGCCACTACGAGGACATGGCCTGGCGCGTCTCGTTCTTCGGCGACGAGATCGAGGAGATCGCCGAGTTCGATCCTCTTACCGGCAAGAAGGGCGCAACCTTGGACAAAGTGCGGGTCTACGCCAATTCGCACTACGTCACCCCCGGCCCGACGATGAAGCAGGCCAGCGAGGCGATCCGCTTCGAACTGCAGGAACGGCTCAAGGAACTGGAAACGGAAGGCCGCCTGCTGGAAGCGCAGCGGCTGGAACAGCGCACAAACTTCGACCTGGAGATGATCGCCGCCACCGGATCATGCAACGGCATCGAGAATTACAGCCGCTTCCTTACCGGCCGCCTGCCGGGCGAGCCGCCGCCGACGCTGTTCGAATACCTGCCGGACAATGCCCTCCTTTTCGTCGACGAAAGCCACCAGACAGTTCCGCAGATCGGCGCAATGGCGCGCGGCGACCATCGGCGCAAGCTGACCTTGGCCGAATACGGCTTTCGCCTGCCAAGCTGCATCGACAACCGCCCCCTGCGCTTCAATGAGTGGGACGCGATGCGCCCGCAGACCTTTGCCGTGTCAGCAACGCCCGGAGGGTGGGAAATGGAGCAGACCGGCGGCGTCTTTGCCGAGCAGGTGATCCGCCCGACCGGCCTGATCGATCCGCCGGTGACGATCCGCCCGGTCGAGGACCAGGTGCAGGACTGCATCAACGAGTGCAAGGAGACCGCGGCGAAAGGCTATCGCACGCTCGTCACCACCCTCACCAAGCGCATGGCGGAAGACCTGACCGAGTTCATGCACGAAGCAGGCGTGCGCGTGCGCTACATGCATAGCGACGTTGAGACGCTGGAGCGCATCGAATTGATCCGCGACCTGCGCATGGGGGTCTATGACGTGCTGGTTGGCATCAACCTGCTGCGCGAGGGTCTCGACATCCCCGAATGCGGCCTCGTCTGCATCCTCGATGCGGACAAGGAAGGCTTCCTGCGCAGCGAGACGTCGCTGATCCAGACCATCGGCCGCGCCGCGCGTAACGTCGATGGCCGCGTGATCCTCTATGCCGACCGCATGACCGGCAGCATGGAGCGCGCCATCGCCGAAACCGACCGCCGCCGCGAAAAGCAGATGGCCTTCAACGAAGCCAACGGCATCACCCCGCAATCGATCAAGCGCCGCATCGCCGATATCGTCGCCGACACAGCCAGCCGCGACGGCGTGCTGGTCGACATCGAGGACGGCGAGCGCAACGAACTCGTCGGCCACAACCTGCGCGGCTACATCGAGGAACTGGAACAACGCATGCGCGCTGCGGCAGCGGACCTGGAGTTCGAAGAGGCCGGCAGATTGCGCGATGAGATCCGGCGTCTGGAAGCAACCGAGCTTGGCCTGCCCGACGCGGAGCACAAGGCGCCGAGGGTCGGGCGAAGCAACGAGGGCAAGCCGGGCACGCGGAAGCTGCGGTATGGGAAGACGCAGCGGAAGTGGGGGCGGTAAGCTTTTCTCGGAGGTTCAACGCGCTCCCTCCCCGCGATTGCATCCGACCCCAATGCAAGGATCAGGGGCCCCGTCCTACAGCTTCCCGAACTTCGCCTCGTAGCCAGCCGTATCCCCGCTGGCGAGAAGCTTTGCCTGCTCCACCCAGTTGTCGCGCCGGGGCCGGCCGGCGAAAGAGCCGAGCTTTCCGTCCAGTTCGTCCAGATCGGCATCGCTCCAGCTTGCGACCTGCTCGTATCGAGTGACGCCGAGAGAATGGAGAAGCGTCTCCATCTTCGGCCCAAGGCCCTTGATCCTGCGCAGATCGTCGGCCTCTCCGGCGGCCCGAGCGGGGGCGGGCTCGGGTGTCGGGACGGCCTGTGCGTCACGCTTTTGCGCCGCGGCTTCGACTTCCTCCTGCGCCGCGACGGCAATGACTTCGCCGATGCCCGCCATTGTCCCGGCCATGGCCGGCGGATCGATATGCGCGGCGGGCGGCGTGTCTATCAGCGCCTGGTTGCGCCTGGCCGGCGATGCCCCCTCATCAAGCACGTCTGGCCGGCGGTCCCGCTTGGGCGGCCTCGATCCGTGAACGAAGACCCAGTACGCAACGACAATGCCGATCAGCAGAGCGGCGATAAAGATCAGCCAGTTAGCCTCGATCATCTGCACCAAGATCCTACCCCTTCCGATTCCACAAGAGCCAACCGATGCCCAGGCCGACGCCGTAAGTCAGCAGCACCGAAACGGCCATTTCAAGCCATAGCGGCATCTGCGCGTCCTTTCATGCCAAGAAGAGCGGCAGGGGCATAATTCACTGTCCGATCCATCTCAACCCGGCCCCGGCGTATCGATCGGGGTCGGCTTGACCGGCGCGGAGGCGATCACCGAAAACTCTATGCGGCGGTTGGCCGGATCGAGCGGATCGAGCCCCGGCACCGACTGGCTCGAGCCGATGCCGGTGGCGCGCAGGCCGTCGGCCGGAATGCCGCGCGCGACAAGCTCCCAGCGTACGGCTTCCGCCCTGGCGCGCGAAAGCGCGACGTTGGCCTTGGGATTGCCGTTTGCGTCGGTATGGCCGGTAACCGCGATGATGCTGCCGACGCAGGGGCGCAGGGCGTCCGCGACTTCGTCCAGCAGGCGCGCGCTGGCCGGATCGACCCGGGCGCTCGCCTGAGAGAAGCGGATCGTGCGGCTCTTGAGTATGGCCTCGACCTCGTCCTGGCAGCGCAGCGTGGCGACCGTCGCCGCGCCGTTGGGTTCGCGGGACCAGCCCACCCCGCCGATGCCGGGTACCGCCGCGATCGCGGCGGCAGCGCGGGTGCGCGTCGCCGCGTCGAGCTTGGCGCCGCCGGACAGGATCGGATGACGGGTGAGCCAGCCGTAACGATCGCGAAAGGCGAACTCGATGCCCTGCCCGCCCGCAGCGTCGCGCGCCGCGTTCGCCTTGGCCTCAAGACCGGCGATGAACGTCGGCCCGATCAGCCTCGTTCCGGCGAGCGAAAGGACGAGGCAGAGGGCGGCTCCAGCAAGGATCAGCGATGCTATGCGCGGATTCATGCCTTCAGCCTATGCGGCAATTCGGATGCTGTCGCCATCACGCGTCAGGCCGGCTTCGTCTTCTGGAACAGCTTGCGATCCTCTGGACCAAACGCCTTTTTCCAGATCACGTAGAAGTAGGAGGCGAGAATGGCCGGGATGCCGAACAGGAGTTCGGCCCATTCGGGCAGGTACCGTGTTGCGAGGAAACCGATCAATACGGCAGGCGCCGCCGCCCATACCACAGCCCAGCGCCAGTTGTTGATCGATTCCCGCAGATGGCGTGCCAGCATCCGGGACTTGACGATCGAGACGAAGCCCAGCGCCAGCATCAACGCGATCGCCGCGGCTGCAGCCTGGTACAGGGAGTTGTAGCCGTAGTACTGCATCAGCCAGATGCCGCTGAAAGTCAGCACCGCCTGCAGGCCTATCGTCACGACCGAGACGACCAGGTTCTTGACTCGCGCGACGTAGATGAGAGCAGCCTCGCTGACGACGGCCGTAGCGGCGACCACTTCGGCGGCGAGCAGAAAAGCGAGCGCGCCGGTGCCGCCGACGAACTCGCGTCCGACGAGGCCCATCACGCCTTCACCGGGAATGCCCAGCGCCAGCGCGATCCCCGCCTGCGCCGCCGTGATCCAGAAGCCGACCTGGCAGACCTGCCGCGCGATCGCGGCGTAGTCCTTCACCTTGAGGTTGCGGGTGATGACCGGCCCGAGCACCGGCTCGAAGCTGGTCTTGAGCTTCTGCGGCAGGCTCGCGACCTGCTGGGCGGCATAGTAGACGCCGACAGCGGCGGGCGGCGCGAGGAAGCCGAGCATGAAGAGGTCGATGCGCCGCGTGCCCCACTCGATCGTATCGGCAAGGGCGATCGGCAGCGAACGCAGGGCAAGCCGCCGCATCTCAGCCGGGCGCGGGCGCCAGCCGTGCGGCAGCCCGTACAGCCTGACGAAGGGGATGAAGGCAGTGACGGCGGCGGCGAAGACGGATGCGACATAGGCAAGCGAAAGGCCGCTCTCGGGCGCGATGAAGATCATCGCTCCGGCCATGATCGAGATCGTCCAGGGCTCCACGATCGCGCGCGACCACACCGAAGGGCCGATCTGCAGGCGATAGGCGAGCGCGGCCAGCCAGATTTCGGTCAGCGTCAGCGGCGGGATGGCGAGCACCATCAGCCGGTCGATCTCGCTGTACTTGCCGCCCGGGAACATCGGCGCGGGCACGAACCAGAAGAACAGCGCCGCCGCAAAGCTGGCCAGAATGGCAAGCACCATGCCGTCGGCAATGATGTTGGCGGGCTGCACCTCGCCCTCGGAATCGGAGAGCCGCTGCGCCAGGCCGCGTTTCTCGCCCATGGTGCAGATCATCGCCGTCAGTTCGACGACCACCAGCGCGGAGGCAAAGCGGCCGAGCGCCGCCGGCCCGTAGGCGGCCGCGCGTCCGGCGATGAACAGGAACGGGATGCGCGCGGCAAGGCGCAGGAAAAATCCCAGGAAATTCGTCCGTCCGCCCTTGGCCAGGGCCGCGATGTCATC
>DATEJH010000037.1:0-19362 GCA_035278205.1 Novosphingobium sp.
GGCCCATCGCAAGCGGCTCGGACCGGCGCGGCGGGCTCGCAAGGGAGCGCCGGTCCTGCAACAGGCCTGAGGCAGGGCCTGTCATGAGCTTGCCTGCGGTGCAGGCGCTGTTGGCGTGGACCACGACTGACCGTCGCGCCCGGCCCGCAACGCCGGCCCGATAGACGGCGGAGCGTGTACAGCGCCCCACCGGATGGCCGGGCATATAACCCAAACGGTTCTATTTGTCAAGACAAATCACCAACTACGCGAAGTTCCTCCAGGATCTGCTCGAAGAGCCAGTCCCGGGCATCGGGCTCGACATAGCTGTGCGTCGCATCGGGGCAGGTTCTGATGCGGGGGTCGCGTTTGTCCCACTTCGCAAGAAAGGCGAGGCCGGTGCGGTCGCGTCCGGCGGTCAGGAAGCGGACGGGGCCGGCGAAACCGGCGAGCCCTTCTGCAATTTCTGCCGCAAGTCCCGCCCGGCGCCGGGGGCCTGGGCTCAGGGCCGTTGCCAGGCCATCTAGCAGCTGGCGTGGCGAGACCCTGCCCGTGAGCAGGCGCCCGATCGCCGCGGGGTCGGCAAGGCGGCGGCGATAATGTGCGCGCACCACTTCGGCCGGGACCTCGTCGCCGCTGGCTTCGATCGTCCAGGGATTGGACAGGATGAGCGCGTCGAACCCCGCGCCGCCGGTCAGCATCAGCGCGCTGGCGGCATCGCAGTTACCGAATCCGACCACGCTGACCAGCCGCGGACATTTCTCCCTGAACGCGGTGAGGGCTGCCGTCAGGTCCGGGCCGCTGAAACGAAACTCGCCATTCGCGCCTTCGCTGTCCCCGACTCCGCGCCGGTCGAACCGCATGACCGGGTAGCCTTCCGCAGCCACGCGCGCAGCGAAGCGGGCCTGTCCGTTCCATGCGCCGGCACGCCCTTCGTTGCCCCCGCTCACGATCAGCAGGCCGGTGTGCATATCTGCGTCATCCAGGCTTGCGACAAGCCGCGAGCCCTCGCATTCGAAGGTGAAATGGCGCCGGGTCATGGCGCGAGGCCTTTGGCGATGATGGCGGCAAGCGCATCCGCCTGCCCGGGATCCTCGCCCGGTTCGGCGCGCAGCCACAAGCCGCTCCCGCCGATATCCTCCTGCGCGGCCATGATCGCCCCGGCCATGGGCTCCAGAGCCTCGAACGCGCGGTAGAATTCGGCGCCAAGGGGGTACCCGGCCAGTTCGATACCGCCGCGCCGGGCCGTGGCGACGAGTTGATCGCTCTTCTCGTCGCGGCCGGCTTCGCGGCTGGCGAGAATGCGGGCGCGCATCATCTGCCGCAGGATCGAGGCCCCCTTCACCGGCGCGTAATGCCAGCATGGCAGGGGGGCGGGCGTGAACAGGCAACCGCCTCGGATTCCCAGCACATGGGTCGCGGCGAATTGTGCGGCGGCTGACGTCACGGCGTCGCGCCACGTCGCCGGGGTCTGCTCCTCCAGCGGCCTAAGGCTCTCGTTGCAGCCGGGCAGGTCGGGCAGGAAGGAGTCGATTCCGCCGGCATCGAGACGGCGCATGACTTCCACCGCGAAGCGGCGCATGCGGTTGCCTTCGTCGAACAGCGCGGGGATGATCAGCAGTCTGGCCGGGCGTCCGCGATCGAAAACGAGCGCGTATTCCGGAGCGGTGCCGCCGCCGGGCAGCGGGCAGGGCCAGCCGACCGGCGTCATGCCTGCGCGCGCTTGGCCCTGGCGAATTCGAGCAGGCCGCCGAAAGTTTCAAGCATTTCGCCGTCGATCTCGTCGTCCTCGATGACGATGTGGAGGCGGTCCTCGATCTCGGTGAGCAGGCCTGCCACGGCCATGGAATCAAGTTCGGGCAGATGGCCGAACAGGCCCGTATCGGCATCGAAGCTCTCAGCCTGTCCCTGCTTCAGGCCGAGCACATCGGTCAGGATGCGGCGCAGCAGAAGGTCGGTGTCGTCTTGCATGGCCCCCTCGGCTCAGGCGTTTACCAAATGGCCGCGCTCTAGCCGCGCTTCGCACCTGCGGCAAGGCGTCGCAGGCCGATGCGGGCGAAAGCGGGCCAGCCTCGCGGAGCGAGCGGGCGGAACATCTCCAGCCGATAGCGGGGGCGGACAGCTTCCATCCAGTCGCGCTTGTAGGGATCGTCGCCAGTTCCGAAATCGACGAGATCGACCCGGTCCACATCGATCGCATGCCTGAACAGCGCGGCACTCAGCACCGAGCCGGGCGAGAGCGGCGTCGCGGCCTCGCGGTGCGCGAGCTTGTGAATGAAGGCGGTGCCGCCCTCGACCGTCCACATCTGAGCGGCCAGGGCGCGATGCTGCTGACCCTGCGGGCCGCGCGCGATGCCGAGCCGCAGCCTGCCGGCGGCCCCTTCGGCCTCGGCAAAGGCGCGCAGGAAGGCGGGCGAGCCTTCCTCGGGCTTCCAGCTTTCGGCGTAGATGTCCTCGTACTCGCGCCAGGCGGTCTCGTCGAAGCGGGTCAGGACTTCGACTTCGATCTTCTTCTCCTTGCGCTTGAGAGTGGTGCGCAGCCTGCCGGGGCGGGCGGCGAGATATCGTTTCCATGAGCGTCCGGCGACCGGCAGGACGTGGTTGGTATCGCAGACGTCGCGCAGCACGAGCCAGCCGGCCTGGCGGAAAACGGATTCGAGGCGTGAGGCCGTGCCATCCTCATCCGGCAGCCCCGAAAACGTGAGGCGATGCGCCCTGGTGCCCAGGTCGCGGGCCAATGCGGCCAGCAGTGCCTCGCCGCGCGGGCCTTCCGAAAGGATCGGGCGAAAACGGAAGGTGTACCAGTTCGAAAGCGCCGAAAGATGGCCGCCGCCGCCCGAGAGCGGGAGTGCGGCGATGGCATCCCCCTCGCGCGCGACCGCCAGCAGCGGCACGAGCGCGCAATGCTTGCCAAGGCCTTGCCACCATGCGAGGCGGTCGAACGGGGCGGACTGGCAATCGGCGGAGAGCAGGCTTGCAAGCTCCCCGTCGGATTGCACATTTTCAAGATCGGAGTGATATTCGATCTTTACCACGATACCTTCGTCCACCTCGCGGGAGCACTTCACGACAGATGCGCGGCCAGAGCGAAAATCCGATCCTGCCGCTCGACCATCTCGTCCTTCGCGGGGACGAGAGGGCCGAGGCGCTCGTGCTGCGCGAGGGGCCTCTTAGCTACAAGGACTTAAGAACGCGTGTCTCCCGTCTCGCGGCCTGGCTCGCCCGCGAAGTGCCGGAGAAGGGGGCGCGGGTGGCGACCTGGGCGGCGAAGGGGGAGCTGAGCTGCCTCATGCCGCTTGCGGCCGCGCGGGCGGGGCTGGTGCATGTGCCGGTCAACCCGCTGCTCAAGCACGCGCAGGTGGCCCATATCCTGGCCGACAGCGGTGCCGCGATGCTGATCGGCACTGCGGCGCGGGTCAAGACGCTGGAGGAGGGGAACGTGCCGGCGGACTGCCGCGTGGCGGAGGAGCACGCAGTGCTTGAGGACGCTGCGGAACTGGGCGGAGATCTGCCTCCTTCGGCCGCCGATCCCGATGAACTGGCGGCTATTCTCTACACCAGCGGCTCGACCGGACGGCCGAAGGGGGTGATGCTCAGCCATGCCAACCTGTGGCTCGGGGCAGAGAGTGTCGCTGGGTACCTTGGCCTGGCAAGCGACGATCGCACGCTCGCGGTGCTGCCGCTCTCGTTCGATTACGGACAGAGCCAGCTGCTGTCGACATGGTATGCCGGCGCCTGCGTGATTCCGCTCGACTACCTGGTGCCGCGTGACGTGATGAAAGCGGTGGAACGGCACGGCGTGACGACCCTGGCCGCGGTTCCGCCGCTTTGGGTCCAACTCTGCGAGCTGGATTGGCCTGGCGAAGCGGCGGCGAAGCTGCGCCGGCTGACCAACAGCGGCGGCGCCCTGACAGTCGATCTCGTCTGCCGCCTGCGGGGCCTGTTCCCGAGGACGCGAATTTTCGCGATGTATGGCCTGACCGAGGCGTTCCGTTCGACTTATCTCGATCCCGCATTGCTCGATACGCACCCGACTTCGATGGGTAAGGCGATTCCACACACAGAAGTTCTGATAATCAATGACTCGGGAGACATTGCTCAGGTTGGAGAGGAAGGCGAGTTGGTCCATTGCGGGCCGCTCGTGGCGCAGGGCTATTGGCGGGACGCGGAGCGCACGGCGGAGCGGTTCAGGCCGGCGCCCGCGGGTTCGGTCTATGGCGGGATGGCGGTCTGGTCAGGGGACCGCGTGAGGCGCGATGCCGAAGGCCTGCTCTATTTTGTCGGACGGCGCGATGCCATGATCAAGAGCGCGGGCAACCGGATCAGCCCGCAGGAGATCGAGGAGGCCGCGCTGGCAACGGGGCTTGTCGCCGAAGCCGTCGCCCTGGGTTTGCCGGACGAGCGATTGGGGCAGGCGATCCATCTCGTGGTGAGAGCAGCGCCGGGTATTTCAGGCACAGAGGAAGAATTGCCGCACAAGCTTCTGCAGGACCTGCCGAATTTCATGCAGCCGAAGGTCATTCACTGGCGGGAGGCCATGCCGATAGGGCCCAACGGCAAGATCGACCGTGCCGGTCTCCAGGCGGAGCTGGCCGCATGAAGCCTCTGGGCCCGATCCCGGGCGGCTATACGGCCATCGACGGTATTCTCGGGGTTGGCGGCAAGCCGGTGACGCAGTGGATCGGCGAGGCGGGCGGGACGCCGCTTTTCCTCTATTCCGCCGATCTCGTCCGCAGCCGTGTCGCGGCCTTGAGGGGGGCCATGCCGGAGCGGCTGGCGCTGCATTATGCGGTAAAGGCGAATCCTTTCCCGCCGCTGCTTGCGCTGATGTCGGGGCTGGTCGACGGCTTCGACATCGCCTCGGGCGGCGAACTGGAGATCGTGCGAGGCGTTGGCATCGCGGCCGCGGAAGTCAGCTTCGCCGGGCCGGGCAAGCGGGATGCGGAGCTGCAAGCCGCGATCGATGCGGGCGTGGCGCTCAACCTCGAGTCCGAGGGCGAAGCCGACCGCGCCATTGCCATTGGCGAGCGCCTTGGCAAGACACCGCGCCTGGCGGTCCGCGTGAATCCCGATTTCGACCTCAAGGGGTCGGGCATGAAGATGGGGGGCGGCGCCAAGCCGTTCGGGCTCGATGCCGGGCGCGTCCCGGCGCTGGTGCGCAGGATCGTGGGCAGCGGGGCCGAGTGGCGCGGTTTCCACATCTTCGCCGGCAGCCAGGCGCTCGATGCCGAGGCGATAGCCGAAACCCAGGCGCAGGCGCTCGAGCTTGCCGCGCGCCTTGCCCAGGAGAGCGGCGTGCCGCTTTCGCACTGCAATCTGGGCGGAGGCCTGGGCATTCCCTACTTCGCGGGCGATCAGCCGGTCGACGTGGCGCTTGTGGGCCAGCGCCTGGGCGAACGCTTCGAGAACCTGCCCGATGTGCTCAGGGACACCGCATTCTGCATCGAACTCGGCCGCTATCTTGTTGGCGAGGCCGGTGTTTACCTGGCGCGAGTAGTCGATCGCAAGGTGAGCCATGGCGAGGTATTCCTCGTCACCGACGGCGGCCTGCATCATCAGCTCGCTGCCTCCGGGAACTTCGGCACGGTGGTTCGCCGCAACTACCCCTCGGCCATAGCCACGCGGTTCGGTGCGGAAGCGGAGGAGGAGGCGACCGTGGTCGGGTGCCTGTGCACCCCGCTCGACAAGCTGGCGGACAAGGGCGGCTTCCCGCGCGCCGACGTCGGTGACGTGGTCGCGGTGTTCTGCGCCGGTGCCTATGGCGCAAGTGCCAGCCCCGCCAACTTCCTTGGACAAGGGCCAGCGCGGGAAATGCTCGTCTGAAAAACGCGTAAGGCTTCGAATATCGGCACGTCCCGTTTTGGGACCGCGGGTGAATTAGCCGCAGAAGGCTAACGCAATGTTCACCCTTTTGACAGATAGCCAGGGCTGAATTTCGCCAAGACCGTCAAGGGCATGCCCCATGGCGGCGTACTTGTGCAGTAAGGAAGTGCCATGCCTTTTCGCCGTCTGTCCCGACTGCTGACCACTTGCGTGCTTGCCGGCGTGGCGCTCACCGGGTGCGCCGGCACCAATTCGGCACCCCAGCTTCCCCCGGCCTCGTTCGTGTCGATGCAGGAAGGGCCGGGCGAGGAATACGTCATCGGTCCCCTCGACGAACTGACGATCTTCGTCTGGCGCAACCCGGAGCTTGGCGCCAAGGTGCAGGTGAGGCCCGACGGCCGGATCACGACGCCGCTGATCACCGACATGCCCGCCGTCGGCAAGACGCCCTCGATGCTGGCAGAGGACATTCGTCTGCAGCTCTCGCAATACATCGAGGATCCGCTGGTCTCGGTCATCGTCAACAGCTTTGCCGGGACGTTCAGCCAGCAGGTGCGGATCGTCGGCGCGACCGAGAAGCCGGCCTCGATCCCTTACCGTGCGAACATGACCGTGCTCGACGCGATGATCGCGGTGGGCGGCCTCTCCGAATACGCGGCGGGCAACCGTGCGCGCCTGATCCGCTTCGACAAGACCAGCGGCAAGCAGAAGGAATATGCCCTGCGCCTGAACGACCTGCTGAAGGACGGCGACAGCAAGGCGAACGTCATGCTCAATCCGGGCGATGTGATCATCATCCCCGAGAGCATGTTCTGAAGGGACGCGGCGAAACGCCATGACTTCCCTTTACGAAGAACTCCTCGCCGCAATCCACAGCGTCTGGCACCGGCGCTGGATCGCCCTGGGCATCGCCTGGGGCATCTGCCTTCTGGGCTGGCTGGCGGTGGCGATGATTCCCAACAGCTACGAATCGCGCGCGCGCATCTTCATCCAGCTTGACGACGCACTAGCCGAGCAGGTCGGCATCGGCGTCGCGGACAAGAAGCGCGACATAGAGCGCATCCGGCAGACGCTCACCAGCGCGGTGAACCTTGAAAAAGTCGTCCGCGCCACGCGCATCGGCGACACGATCGAATCGCCCCGGCAAATGGAGGCGGCGGTCCTGAAGCTGGCTGACGACGTGAAGATCATCAGTCAGCAGGACAATCTTTTCGAGATCGTCGCCACCACCAGCTATTCCTCGTTCTCCGACGCCGAGAACGCGAGGCTTGCGCAGGACATCGCACAGAAGCTGATCGACATTTTCCGCGAGGAGAATCTCTCAGGCAACCGCGGCGAGATGGTCGAGACGCTGGAGTTCGTTAGCCAGCAGCTCGCCCAGCGCGAGAAGCAGCTTGAGCAGGCGGAACAGCAGCGCACCGCCTTCGAGGCGCAGCATCCCGAGTTTGCGCAAGGGGGGGCGGCAAGTATCCAGCGGCTGGAATCCTCGCGCGCGGAGCTTCGCGGCGTCGAGGCCGATCTCGCTGCCGCTCAGGCCGCGCTGGCGGCGATCGAGGGTCAGCTCGCCGGCACCGCCCGAACCATCCCGGGCGGAGGCGCCGGGGCTGGCGCCGCTCTCGCGCAGGCACAATCGATGCTCGCGGGATTGCGCGCACGGGGCCTGACCGACCAGCACCCCGATGTGATCGCGGCGCGTAACCAGGTCAACGCGCTGAAGGGGCCGGCTGCACAGGAAGCCGCGAGCGGCATCGGTATGCCGAACCCGGCCTATACCTCGCTCCAGTCGATCCGCGCCGAGCGTCAGGCCAATGTCCAGGCGCTGACCTCGCGCAAGGCCGCGCTCCAGTCGGACGTGGCGACCCTGACCGCTCAGGCCATCGAGAATCCGGAACTCGCGAGCCAGGCGCAGCGCATCAACCGCGACTACGACGTGCTTCGCCAGCAGTACGACAAGCTCCTGCAGGACCGCGAGGAACTCAAGCTGCGTGGCGAGGTGAAGACCGAGCGCGAGGCGGTGAAGTTCGAAGTGGTCGATCCGCCCACGACTCCGCGCAAGCCCGTGGCGCCCAATCGTCCGGTGCTGCTTCTCGGTGTGCTCCTGGCCGGCATTGGCGGCGGGTGTGCCGGCGCCTTCGCACTGAGCCGGATCCGGTCGGTCTTTTCCACGACCGCCGGACTCGAACGAGCCATCGACCTGCCGGTGCTCGGGGCCATATCGCACAACCTGACCGATACCGGGCGCGCGCTGCGCACGCGAAGCCTGAAGTACTTCTTCGGCGCCAGCGCCGCGCTTTGCGGGCTCCTGGCGGTCCTGCTCGCGGTCGAATTCATCCAGCGCGGAATGGTGGCCTGAGGGGAAGGCGAATGACCGATCAGAGCAGGATCTCCGCGCCCGCCGGCAAATCGCTGATAGAGCGCGCCACCAGGGGTCTCGATCTCAACGGGCTGATTGCCCGGCCGCTCGGGCTGCCGCAGGCAAAGTCACCCGTCGCGCGAAACCCTGCGGTTGACGAGCCCGTCCAGGTGCCCGAACCGATCCCTGCCGCGCCAATCACCGATTCAGCGCCCCAGCCTGCGGCGCAAGCCGTGGAAGCGCCGCAGTTCAAGAACAGGCGCCACCCGATCGACCGCGAACGGCTGCGCGAGCAGGGTCTGATAGTGCCGGAAGGCGCGGTTACCACGCTCCTCGAGGAGTTCCGCATCGTCAAGCGCCAGCTCCTGGTGCAGGCAGCCGATCTTCGCCGCCAGAAGGCGGGCCCTTCGGCCCAGCGCATCCTTATCAGTTCGCCTCATCCGGGCGAGGGAAAGACCTACTGCGCGCTCAACCTGGCGCTTTCGATCGCGGCTGAAAAGGAAAGCGAGGTCCTGCTCGTCGATGCCGATTTCGCCAAGCCGTCGATCCTTTCGGTGCTGGGGCTGCCGGGCGGTCCGGGGCTGATGGACGCGCTCATGGATGAGAGCATCGACGTTCTCGACTGCGTGCTGGGGACGGACATTCCCGGCCTCCGGGTGCTCCCTGCGGGCGATACCTCGAACCACGACAGCGAATATCTTGCCAGTTCGCGCACCGCCAAAGTGCTCGAGCGCCTGACCCAGGGGGCGCCGCACCGCATGGTGATTTTCGATTCTCCGCCCGCGCTTGCCGCATCGCCCGCCGCCGAACTCGCGAAGTACGTCGGCCAGGCCGTGGTGATCGTGCGTGCCGACAAGACCGGACGGGGCGCGCTAGAGGACTCCATCTCGCTCCTGAGCGGCTGTCCCAATGTCCAACTGCTTCTGAACGCGGCGCAGTTCAGCCCCAGCGGTCGCCGTTTCGGCAGCTATTACGGATACAAGGGATGACCCGGAGACGACGCGTGCGAACCGGGCCGGCCGTGGCGCTGGCATCACTGGCGGCGGTCCTCCTGTCCGCCATGCCTCTCTCCGCAGCGGCGCAGGCCATCGGCTATGATCAGGCGGGAGATGAGGGCGGCGCGAGCGGTCCTGCGCAGGCCGAGCCTTTTGAACCCAAGAAATCGGGCAAGCGTGCCGCCAGCGGCAAGGGCGAGAGGCGCCTTGTGGTCCAGCCCTATATCGAGGCCGATCAGGTCGTCGATGCACAGCTTTCGCCCGGTGATGACGTTCTGACCTACACCCAGCTCGCCGTCGGAGTGGACGCGGCTGTTTCCGGGCGGCGCAACGCGGTGTCGGCTTCCGTCCGCTACGAGCGCCATATCGGCTGGAGCAGGCGCGCCAGCGATGGCGATGCGATCAGCGGCGTCGTGCGCGGCTATACCACCGTGACGCCGGGCGTGACGATAGAAGCAGGCGCACTCGCCACGCAGATCAATGTCGAAAACGGCGGTGCGGCGGTCACGGGCGGTCGGTTCGACGACAGTGCCACGACCAACGTCTATTCCGTGTACGGCGGCCCATCGGTGACGACGCGCGCCGGCGATGTGAATATCAACGCCAACTACCGTGCCGGGTTCACCAAGGTCGAACGGCCGGATGCTTTCGTGGTGACGCCGGGCGGTCCGGCAGTGGATGTCTTCGACAGGAGCGTCACCCAGGTGGCCGACGTCGAGGCAGGCGTCGCGCCCTACGCCATACTGCCGGTGGGTGTCGGCGTTGCCGGCAGCTTCTACCAGGAGGACATATCCAACCTCGACCAGCGCGTGCGCGACATGCAGGCGCGCGCCCTGGTGACCGTTCCAGTCAGCCGCACGGTGCAGGCGGTGGGAGCGATCGGCTACGAGGATGTCGAGGTTTCGAGCCGCGACGCAGTCAGGGATGCCAACGGCAATCCCGTCATCGGCAGCGACGGCCGTTTCCAGACCGACAAGAGCGCGCCGCGCCAGATCGCCTACGATGCCGAGGGTCTGATATGGGACGTGGCCGTCATGTGGCGGCCGAGCCGCCGCACTTCGCTTTCGGCGCATGTCGGCCGGCGCTATGGCACGACCAGCTTCGGCGGCACGCTTGCTTACGCACCCAACGACCGCAGCCAGCTGAGCATCGCGGTGTACGACAACGTTGCAGGCTTCGGCGGACAGCTCAATCGCCTGATCGACGAATTGCCTGACGATTTCGAGGCTGTGCGCGACCCGATCACGGGCGGGCTGCGCGGCTGCGTTTCCTCTCTGGATGGCAACAACTGCCTTTCCGGCGCACTCGGATCGATCCGCTCGGCCACGTTCCGGGCGCGGGGCATAGCAGCAAGCTACTCGCGCAGGATCGGCCGCATGAGTGGCGGGATCGGCGCGGGTTACGACCGGCGCAAGTTCCTGGCCGCCGAAGGCACCATCCTTGCCGCGGCCAACGGCGTGATCGACGAAAACTATTGGCTGGCCGCTTATATCGGCGGCCCCCTGGGGCGCGATGCCGGCTGGACCGTCAATGCCTACGCCAACTGGCTTTCGAGCACTGATCCGCTGGTTGGCGACGTGTCCGGCTATGGCGCTACGGCGGCCTATTACCGCCTCCTGACGCAGCGCCTGCGCGCCACCGCCGCCATCGGGATCGACGGGGTGACCCGCGACGGTCCGTCCATCGATGATATCTGGACCGCATCGGCCCTGCTCGGCCTGCGGTACAACTTCTGAAGTCCGCGAGGGAGCACGAGAGATGTTCGATGATTTCTACGGGCTTGAAGGCAGGCCATTCCAGCTCACCCCCGATCCGGCGTTCTATTTCGAGAGCCTGACGCACCGCAAGGCGCTGTCCTACCTCGGCTACGGCCTTGCCCAGGGCGAGGGCTTCGTGGTCATCACCGGCGAGGTCGGTGCGGGCAAGTCGACGCTTGTCGCCCATCTTCTCGCGACTATCGATCCCGCGCGCATGACCGCGGCCCAGATCGTCACCAGCGCGCTGGACGGCGAGGAAATCGTGCATGTCGTCGCACGGGCCTACGGCCTGCCGATCGCCGGGCATGACAAGGCCTCGGCTCTCGGGGCGATCGAGGGCTTCCTGCATGAGGAGGCGCGGGCCGGACGGCGTTGCCTGCTGATCGTCGACGAAGCGCAGAACCTCTCGATCTCCGCGCTCGAGGAGTTGCGGATGCTTTCCAACTTCCAGCTCGGCTCGCATCCGCTGCTGCAGACGCTTCTGCTTGGACAGCCGGAGTTTCGCGCGACCCTGCTCGCAAGCGGCGAACTGGAACAGCTGCGCCAGCGGGTGATCGCGACCCACCACCTCGCGGCGATGCAGCCCGGGGAAGTCCGGGCCTATGTCGAGCACCGCCTGAAATGCGTCGGCTGGCATGGCAATCCGCACTTTGAAGAAGACGTGTACGACGGCATTTTCAGGGCGACGGGCGGCGTGCCGCGCCGGATCAACCAGATCGCCAATCGGCTGCTGCTGCTGGGCGCGGTCGACCGGCGCTCGGTGATCGATGGCGGGATGCTGCAGCAGGTTCTCGATGAACTGGACGACGATGGTGCGATCGGGCTCGTCAGTCCGCAGCCGGCTGCGGAGCCGGCACCGGTCGAAGAGGATCTATCCTTCGAGGGGGATTTCCTTGACGGGACGCAGGCTGTCTCGCTGATCGATGCGGCTCTGGCCCGTCGCGATGCCCAAATCGCGCAGCTTCAAAAGGCCATGACGGAGCTCGCCACCGCGGCTGAACAGCGCGAACGGGCGGGGGACAGGGACGATGGCGAGTTGGTCGCCTCGCTTCAGGCGCGGCTGGCGGCCGCCGTTGACCACGCTGCCGATCTCGAAGCTCGGCTTGCGGAACAGGAGCGCATTCTGCGCCACACCCTGACGATGCTGATCGAATGGATCGAGAGCGGCCAGGGCCAGCGGCGCGCTGCCTGATTCTTCATTGCGCCAGCGCGGAGTGCATCCGATGAACCCCAGTCACCCCATCAATGGCCTCTCGGTCGACGTCGAGGACTGGTTTCAGGTCGGCGCTTTCGAAAAAGTCATTGCGCGGGAAAGCTGGGGCGCACTGGCCGACCGGATCGACGGCAACTGCGACCGGATTCTGCAGATGTTCGCTGATGCGGGGGTGAAAGGGACGTTCTTCACTCTCGGCTGGGTAGCGGAGCGCCACGGCCCCCTGATGCGGCGCATCGTGGATGAGGGGCACGAGGTCGCCAGCCATGGCTGGGACCACCAGCGCGTCTTTCGACTGGATGCCCGGGGCTTCGCGCGGGACCTGGAGACGAGCCGGAAGGCCATAGAGGACGCCGCCGGTGTCGCCGTCTGCGGTTACCGCGCGCCCAGCTTCTCGATCGATGCGCGCACCCCTTGGGCGTTCGATGTGCTGGCGGAGCAGGGCTATGCCTACAGTTCCAGCGTCGCCCCGATCGCCCACGATCATTACGGCTGGCGGAATGCGCCGCGCTTCGCGTTCCATCCTCTCGCAGGAAGCCGCCTGCTGGAGATCCCGGTCACGACAGCGCTGCTGGCGGGACGCCGGCTCGCGGCTGGAGGGGGCGGCTTTTTCCGCGTGCTGCCATATGGTTTTTCGCGCTGGGCGATACGGCAGGTGCACCGGCGGGAGGGCCGCCCCGCCGTGTTCTACTTCCATCCCTGGGAAATCGACCCCGCACAGCCGCGCGTCGCCAACGCGCCGCTGCGTTCGCGTTTCCGTCACTACACCAATCTCGGCATTATGGCTGACAAGCTGCGCCAGCTCCTGAGGGAGTTCTGCTGGGGCCGCATGGACGAGATCGCCGCGCGCGAGGCAGGCAAGGCGCTGGCGCTGGCGGCATGAACAGCCCCTTCGCCTTTTCCCGCACCAGCGTGCGCCTGGTCGACCTGGGCGATCCCGGCGAGATCGCGTGCCTTGAGAACTTTGTCGCCGATCATCCCCAGGGAACGCCTTTTCACAGGCCGGCCTGGCTCCATGCAGTAGCCGGATCAACGGGCAATCGCGCGCATGCGCTGGTGCAGGAACGTCGCGGTGAGACCATTGCCTACCTGCCGCTCAACGCGATCCGATCGCCGATCTTCGGCAACGTGCTCGCTTCGACCGGCTTCGCGATCGGCGGCGGTCTGCTGACCACCGACGGCGCGGATCCGCAGGCGATGTTCGCGGCTGTCGAGGAACTGGCGGCACGGTTGTCCTGCCCCGCCGTCGAACTTCGCGGCGGCCTATTGCCCGAGACGGGCCGCGGCTGGTCGTTCAGGACCGAGGCGCACTGCAATTTCGCCGGTCCGCTGGCCGACGATGATGAGGCGCAACTGCTCGCCATACCGCGCAAGCAGAGGGCTGAAGTCCGCAAGGCCTTGGCAAACGACCTGATGGTAGAGATCGGCAATTCGGAGCGCGATCGCGCCGATCATTACGCGGTCTTCGCCGAGAGCTACCGCAATCTCGGCACGCCGGTTTTTCCGCGCGCACTTCTGGACGGCGTGGTCGACGCCTTTGCGGGCAATGCCGACATACTGACCGTGCGTCATCGCGGCCGGCCGATTGCGAGCGTCATCACGCTTTACCACAAGGGTGCGGCCATGCCCTACTGGGGCGGGGGCAGCCGGGCGGCGCGGCAGCTTCGCGCCAATGACCGCATGTACTACGAACTGATGCTCCACGCCCGGCGGCGCGGTTGCGCCAGGTTCGACTTCGGGCGCTCGAAGACGAACAGCGGAGCCTATCACTTCAAGCGCAACTGGGGCTTCGAGCCGGAGCCGTTGAGTTATGCGATCTGGACTGCGCCGGGTGCGACGCAGCGCGAAGCCGACCCGGCGAGTTCCAAACTTGCGCTGCAGATCGAACTCTGGAAACGATTGCCGCTCGGCGTGGCCAACCGCGTCGGCCCCCTGATCGCGCGCGGAATCGGCTGATGGGCGAGATCCTGTTCCTGTCCCACCGTATCCCGTTCCCGCCGGATCGCGGCGACAAGATCCGTTCGCACAACGTGCTGAAGGCCCTGGCGCAACTGGCGCCGGTGCACGTTGCCACCTTCGTGGACGATGACCACGATCTTGCCTCGGAACGTGATCTGGCAGAGCTGGCCGCCACCCACATTCTGAGGCGCCGCGACAAGCATTTGGCGGTTGCCGCCGTCGAGGCGCTCACTCGCGGCAGTGCGCTCAGCCTGACGGCTTTCCGCGACCGCAGGCTGCAGGTCTGGATCAAAGAAACACTGCGGCGGCGCCCCATAGAGGCGATCTACGTCTTCTCAGGACAAATGGCGCAATACATACCCGAAGATTTCGAAGGCCGGGTGATTGCCGATCTCGTCGACGTCGATTCGGCGAAATTCGAGGCTTATGCCGCGAAGAGCAGGGGTCTGCGGAGCTGGATGGAGCGGCGGGAGGCGCGGCTGCTGGGCGCGGAAGAGGCGCGCATCGCCGCCCGCGCGAACGCCACGCTACTGATCAGTTCGGCCGAGGCACAACTCCTGAACTCGCGCATGCCGGCGCCAATCGCACAGGCCGGCACCGTTCACGCGATGGGCAACGGCATCGACAGTGCTTTCTTTGATCCGTCGCAAGTCGAGCCGGAAGCGCGGATGAAAAGGGTGGGCGACCTGCGGATCATCTTCACCGGCCAGATGGACTACGCACCCAATGTAGAGGCCGTGATCCGAACCATCGAGCGGATCATGCCGGCCGTGCGCTCCGTCCGCCCGGATGCATCGTTCCACGTCGTCGGACGCAATCCGGGACCGGAGCTGCGCGTGCGAGATCGCATGGACGGGATTCACGTCTGGGGCAGGGTGGACGACATCCGCCCCTGGCTGGCCGCAGCCGATCTCGCACTCGTACCGCTGGATGTCGCGCGCGGCGTTCAGAACAAGGTGCTCGAAGCGATGGCCATGGCCTTGCCTGTCGTGCTGACGCCGGGTGCTGCGACCGGCATCGACGCGCTGCCCGGCTGCGATTTCCTCATTGCAGAGAGCGACGCCGCGCTGGCGGACGCGCTATGCTCGCTCGCCCACGACAAAGCGCGGGCGCTGGCGATGGGAGCGGCAGCGCGGCGATGGATTGAAGCGAACGCCGCTTGGGAAAGCGCGCTGGCCATGCTTCCTGAATATGTGCGCCCCGGCTTTTCGAAGCTGCGCCAATGTGACCTGACATGCGCGTGACTTCGGCTTTCGCGGCAGCCGAGGGGATTGGCATCCCCGCCATCTGGCGCGCGCCGGCGCTGCGCCTGGCGGCCGTATGGTTTACCCTGTTCGCGGTGTTCCGGGACGACTGGTCCGCCATGGCGCGGCAGTGGTGGAATATCTCCACCTACAATCACATCATCCTGATTCCCCCGATCCTTGCCTGGCTGGTCTGGCAGCGTTGGAGCGAGCTGCAGAAGATCGAACCCCGGGTCTGGTGGCCCGGTCTGATTCTCTTCGCCGGAACGGTGTTCCTCTGGATGATCGGGGCGATTTCGGGCCTGGATCTGGCGAGGCAGGCCGGGGCGGCCGCCATGCTCGGCGCTATGGTGCCGCTGCTGCTTGGGCCACGCGTTGCGACGGGGCTGCTGTTCCCGCTGAGCTACCTGGCCTTCCTGGTCCCCTTTGGAGAAGAGCTGGTCAAGGTTCTGCAGACTGTCACCGCCGACATCACTGTCGCTCTCACTCGAGCGAGCGGCATTCCGGCAGCGGTCGACGGCGTATTCATCGATACGCCGGCTGGGCTGTTCGAAGTCGCGGAGGCCTGCTCGGGCATCAAGTTCCTGATCGCGATGGCGGCTTTCGGCATGCTTGCGGCGAATGTCTGTTTCATAAGCTGGCCGCGCCGGATGGCCATGCTTGCGGCCTGCTTGATCGTACCGGTGCTCGCCAATGGCATTCGCGCGTGGGGCACGATCTATGCCGCGCAGCTTTTCGGAGTCGAGGCGGCCTCCGGCTTCGATCACATCGTCTACGGCTGGTTCTTCTTCGCCATAGTGCTCGCACTGGTCATTGCCGGGGCCTGGCGGTTCTTCGACCGGCCCTGGAACGATCCGGTGATCGATGCCGCGGCTATCATGCGCAAGCCCTGGCTGACCCGACTGGCCGGCATGAGGATTGCACCGTGGGCCGGTATGCTCGGCCTTGCCGTTCTGCTCGCCGCCGCGGCGGGGTGGACCGCTGCCGCCGACCGGCTCTCGGCACCGCTCCCCAGGCAGATCGACCTCCCGCAGGTTCCGGGGTGGACGCGCGCCGACTATGCTCCGCAGATCTGGTGGGAGCCGAAGGCGTCCGGGGCCGAGCATCGCCTGCTCGGCAGCTACGCTGACGGTCGGGGCCGGAAGATCGACGTGTTCCTGGCTGTCTATTCCGGGCAAGGCGAGGGGCGCGAGGCCGGCGGGTTCGGCCAGGGCGCCCTGATGCCGGACAGCGGATGGGCATGGCAGAGCGCGGGGCAGTCTTTCGGCAACGGCAAAAGCGAGAGACTGCTCGGCGGCGGCAAGGTCGAACGCCTGGCGGTCACGTGGTACCGCAACGGGGGCCTGCTTTCGGGCAGTAATGCGCAGCTCAAGCTGGCGGTCATCGGCGATCACCTGTCCTTTCGTGCCGAGCCGACCGCGATGCTGATAATCTCCGCCGAAGACGCGGCCGGCGAACCGGCGGCGGATGCCATAGCGCACTTCCTGTCTTCCCTCGGGCCGCTGGACTCGTGGATAGACCGCATCGTGCAAGTCCGTTAGGTTCTCCTTCGCATGTGCGGCATAGCCGGAATCTATCATCTCCAAACGCCCAAGCCCGTGGATCCTGCAAGGGTCGAGGCGATGTGCGATGCCCTGGCCCATCGCGGGCCGGACGGGCAGGGCGTCTGGACCGCGCCGGGCGTCGGGCTCGGCCACCGGCGCCTTTCGATCATAGACCTCGCCGGATCGCCTCAGCCGATGGCCTCCTCGGACGGGCGGGCGATGCTCGTCTTCAATGGAGAAATCTACAACTACCGAGAGTTGCGTGCGGAACTGGGCAAGGGCGGAGCCCGGTTCCACACCGAAGGCGACAGCGAAGTCATCCTCGCCGCTTGGCAGCGGTGGGGGCCGGATTGCGTGACGCGCCTTCATGGCATGTTCGCCTTCGCGGTCTACGATCGCGCTGCGCGCACCCTGTTCCTTGCACGTGACCGGCTTGGCGTGAAGCCATTGTTCATGGCACGGCTCAGCGACGGCAGCATCGCCTTCGGATCCGAGCTCAAGGCCCTGCTGGCCCACCCGCTGCTGCGACGCGAGATCGATCCGCTGGCCGTAGAGGATTACCTGGCCTGGGGGTACGTTCCGGACAGCCGTTCAATTCTGAAGGGCATCTCCAAGCTGCCGGCCGGCCACTCGCTCCTCCTGCGCCATGGCGCGCCCATGCCGGCGCCGCAGCAGTGGTGGGACGTTTCCTTCGGCGACCGCCGCAAGGGCCGCGTCGAAGACCTCGAAGCCGAATTGCTGCATCTTTTGCGTCAGGCGATCTCGTCCCGCATGGCCGCGGACGTGCCGCTGGGGGCCTTCCTTTCGGGCGGCGTCGACAGCTCCAGCGTCGTCGCTCTCATGGCCGAGGCCAGCGCGCGCCCGGTGAAGACCTGTTCGATCGGGTTCGATGTCGCTGCCCTGGATGAGACGGGATATGCAAGGCGGGTAGCTGAACGCTACGCCGCCGATCACCGGACGCGCCAGGTTTCGCCGGACGACTTCGAGGCGGTGGACGCCCTCGCGGGCATGTTCGACGAACCCTTTGCAGATGCCTCCGCGCTGCCGACCTGGCGCGTCTGCCAACTCGCGCGCGAGACGGTGACGGTGGCGCTGTCCGGCGACGGCGCCGACGAGGCGTTTGCGGGCTATCGCCGACATCTGTTCCAGCACGGCGAGGACCGGGTGCGGGCCATCCTGCCGCAGGCCTTCCGCGCGCCTGTCTTTGGCACGCTCGGCGCGGTCTACCCGAAGGCAGACTGGGCACCGCGCTCGCTGCGGGCGAAAACGACGCTGCTTTCGCTGGCCGGCGATTCAGCGGAAGGGTACGCCCGGGCGATTGCTTTCAGTCCGCCGGAACTGCGCGACAGCCTCTACTCCGAAGAGTTCCGCCGGTTGCGGGGCGATTACCGGGCGGAATTACCCTTGCTGGAACTGATGCGCACGGCGCCGGCGCGTTCCGGTCTCGATCGCGCTCAATACGCGGATCTCAAATTCTGGCTTCCGGGAGACATTCTCACCAAGGTCGACCGCACCAGCATGGCGGTAGGCCTGGAAGCCCGCGAGCCGTTGCTCGACCACCGCCTGATCGAATTTGCCGCAACCCTGCCGGAGGCGATGCGGGTGCGCGGCGGGCAGGGCAAGTGGCTGATGAAGCGCACCATGCGCCGCTTCCTGCCGGACGACATCCTTTATCGCCCCAAGCAGGGCTTCGTCACGCCCATAGCCCAGTGGTTTCGCGGCCCGCTGGCGGAAAGGGCGCGGAACATAAGCGCCAGCCCATCCCTTGCCGGGACAGGCTGGTTCGACAGACGGCGCCTGGCGGGCCTTGCCGAGGCGCACCTAGCGGGCGGCGCGGACAATTCCCGGCTTCTCTGGCAACTGCTCATGCTTGAACGCGCGTTTACCACGTTGGGTATCGGCTGACCCCGGCCATCCGTTCCGGAATTCGCCATAATCGCCCGGCGATCGGGCGTTGCCGATTAACTATACCCAATTTTAGGACATTTACTCTAGGCCGGTGACGTGAAGCGCCACGGTGAGACGTTCATGAACGTTGTGAGTTGCAGTGTCCTGAGAGTGAACGGCCGCGATTCCGGCAGGAATTCCGCGCTTTCACCCCATGCATGCTGCGAAAGGAAACGGGCCCTGTGGCCATGACCGATCTCAGAGAGCGCATCCGCAAGCTCTGGAAGAACGCAAGAGTCCGGATCATTTTCTGGGCGACGTTCACCGGCCTTGCGTGCGGGATTACGGGCGTGGGACTGCCGTTCGAAGACGTGATCAGCAACGCGCGCAATTACCTGCGACTGCAGCCGTCTAATGGTGAGATTGCGGTCGTTCTGCAGGATAATGAGACGTTGGACGCGTTGGGCGCCATCGACGTGTCGCGTGCCAACGATGCGGAAGTGGTCGACGCCTTGTTCAAGGCCGGTGCGAAACGCATCTTTTTTGATCGGGCATTGAACTACTATGCATCGGATGAGGGGAATCAGAAGTTTATTGACGTCCTGAGA
>DATEJH010000038.1:0-2228 GCA_035278205.1 Novosphingobium sp.
AGAGATGGTGGCCTTGTGCACGTCAAGACCGATGAACGCGCGAACTTCCTCCATGACGATCTCCCCTGGCTCGCCGGGCCCACGCCCGAGACAAGTCCAGGGTGCGGTTCAGCGGCGCCAAAAGGCCATGTCATCTGGCCGGCGCCGGCCGACGGCATCGTCGCGATCAGCGCAGCGCAACTGGCCTACATGCTGGAGGGGATCGACTGGCGCAACCCGGTTCGCACGTGGCGGCCGGAGATGGCCGGGTAAGGCTGCGTCTTTTTGACTCACCCTATGGTTGAGACCCGACCAGGCCTCGATGCCATGGGATAATCGGGTTTGTGACGCTGCCCGAAACCCTGCCCGATGATATTGCCGCGCTACAAAGCGCCTTGCTGGCCGAGCGTGCGGCGCGCCAGCAGGCGGAGGCGCGCGCGTCGGGAGCCGAGGCGATGGTTGCCCATCTCAAGCTGTTGATTGCCAAAATGAAGCGCGAGCGGTTTGGGCAATCGGCTGAGCGCGGCCGCAAGCTGCTCGACCAATTGGAATTACAGCTCGAGGAGCTGGAGGCGAGCGCTGCGGAAGACGAACTCGCCGCCAGCCCGGGCGCGCCGCAGCCGACGACAATGCGCAGCTCCCGCCGCCGCAAGCCGGTGCGGGCGCCGTTGCCAGCGCACCTGCCACGCGAGCGCGTCGTGGTGCCGGCGCCGGCTTGCTGTCCGGGCTGCGGCGGCAGGCTTGTCAAACTCGGCGAGGACATTACCGAGACCCTCGAGGTCGTGCCGCGGCAATGGAAGGTGATCCAGACCGTGCGCGAGAAGTTGACCTGCCGGTCCTGTGAGAAGATCACTCAGCCGGCGGCGCCGTTTCACGTCATCGCTCGCGGCCGGGCCGGGGCGAGCCTATTGGCGATGATCCTTTACGCCAAGTTTGGCGAGCACCAGCCGCTCAATCGGCAGAGCGAATCGTTCGCCAGGGAAGGCATTGAGCTCGACGTATCGACCCTGGCTGACTGGGTCGGCGCCGGCACGGCGAGCCTGGCGCCGCTCACCGAACTGCTCCGCCGCCACGTATTCGCCGCCGAGCGGGTGCACGGCGACGACACCACCGTGCCGGTCCTGGCCAAGAACAAAACCGTCATTGGTCGGCTGTGGACTTATGTCAGGGATGACCGGCCGTTCGCTGGTCCAGACCCGCCAGCGGCGGTGTTCTTTTACTCCCGCAACCGCAGTGGAGAGCACCCCGGCCAGCATCTCGCCGGCTATGCCGGGATCCTGCAGGCCGATGCCTATGCCGGGTTCGGCGATCTTTATGATGCCCGGCGCCGACCCGGCCCGATCACTGAGGCGGCCTGCTGGAGCCACGCCCGGCGCAAATTCTTTGAGCTGGCTGATCTGCGCAAGGCGCCACTCGCCATCGAAGCGGTGCGCCGCATCGACGCGATCTTCGCGATTGAGCGCGAGATCAATGGCGCCGCTGCTGAGCAACGGCTCGCAGTCCGCCAGGAACGGGTCAAGACGCTCGTTGGCGAGTTCGAGGCATGGATGCGCAGCGAACGCGCTCGGCTGTCACGGCACGCCGACATCGCCAGGGCAATGGATTACACGCTCAAGCGCTGGCCGGCCTTCACCCGCTTTCTCGACGACGGTCGCATCTGCCTGTCGAACAATGCTGCTGAGCGCGCATTGCGCGGTATTGCCCTAGGGCGTCGGGCATGGCTGTTCGCGGGTTCCGATCGCGGTGGCCAACGCGCGGCCGCGGTCTATTCCCTGATTGCCACCGCCAAACTCAATGGCGTCGACCCCCAAGCCTGGCTCGCCGATGTGCTGCGCCGCATCGCCGATCATCCGGCTTCCCGGCTGCATGAGCTACTGCCCTGGTACTGGAAGCGACCCGAAACCCTCGCCGCTGCCTGACGATCCGCCATCACGGTCTTGGCCGGATGGTTACCTTCATCCTAAAAAGGATACAGTATTTGCAGCCAAGACCAGTAGCGAGCAGGCGGCGCCGTCTGCCCCTCAATCCCCAGAACCGGAACCCGCACAGAGGCCCGAGAAGGGCATGGTCCATGGGATCCGACCCGACGAGTTGACAAGGCTTGCACCACAATTGACGCCTTTTCTGATCCGGCCAAACCCAACCTGGCCGGAGATCATCGATGCGGCGGATTGGCTGAGGCACCATCTGGGTGTCTCGAAACCACTGTGGGATGATGCCTGCCTGACGATGGGCCGGAAACTGGCCGC
>DATEJH010000039.1:0-9349 GCA_035278205.1 Novosphingobium sp.
GGTGCAGGCGCTGTTGGCGTGGACCACGACTGACCGTCGCGCCCCGGCCCGCAACGCCGGCCCGATAGACCGGCGGAGCGTGTACAGCGCCTCACCGGATGGCCGGGCATATAACCTAAACGGTTCTATTTGTCAAGACAATATCGCCGAAAAGCCCACCCACTCAACGTCGTCCCCAGGCGGGGGCCGGCTTTCTTTTAACCCGTCGATTTGCCCCGCCGCGCCTCTGCGCGATCTTCTTTTCTGCGGCCGTGCCGCGGGACACTCACCCGCGCGACAGCAGGAACACCGCGTGCTCGGCGCGGAAGTTGGCCGCTGCCGAGCTGCATTGGGTGCCACCCAGCAGGAACCAGGCGCCTTCGACGGCGATCCCCCGCTCCTTCACCAGCGCGCGGAAATCGTCGATGGTGAGGTGGTGGATGTTCGGCGTCTCGTACCACGGCACCGGCAAGAGCCGCGTCACCGGCATGCGGCCGCCCCACAGGAGCGAGAGGCGCACGCGCCAGTGCGCGAAGTTGGGAAAGCTGACGAAGGCCTTGCGGCCGATGCGCAGCAGTTGTTCCAGCACCATGTCCGGGCGCATCGTCGTCTGCAGCGTCTGCGAGAGGATGGCGTAGTCGACCGATTTGTCGGGATAGAAGGCAAGGTCCTTGTCGGCATCGCCCTGGATGACCGACAGGCCCTTGCCCACGCATTCGCCGACGTTGGCCGGATCGAGTTCCATGCCGCGGGCGTCGCACCGCTTCTCGTCGCGCAGGGCTGCCAGCAGCGTGCCGTCGCCGCAGCCGACGTCGAGCACGCCGGAGCCGGCCGCGACATTGGCGGCGATCACGGCGAGGTCGGGACGCAGCCTGCTCACTGGCTGAGGAACCCTTCCACCACGCGGTCGAGCGCGGGCACATCCAGCAGGAAGGAATCGTGCCCGAAAGGCGCTGAAAGCTCGACGAAGCTCACCGGCAGGCCGGCGGCGTTGAGCGCGTGGACGACATTGCGCGATTCCGCCGTGGGATAAAGCCAGTCGGTATCGAAGCTGACGAGGCAATAGCGCGCCTTCGACCCGGCGAAGGCATTGGCCAGCAGGCCGCCATGCTCCTCGGCCAGGTCGAAGTAGTCCATGGCGCGGGTGATGTAGAGGTAGGAATTGGCATCGAACCGGTCCGTGAACGACAGGCCCTGATAGCGCAGGTAGCTCTCCACCTGGAAATCGGCGTCGAAGCCGAATGTCTTTTCCGCGCGGTCCTGCAGGCGGCGGCCGAACTTGTCGGTCAGCCCCGCTTCGGACAGATACGTGATGTGCGCGGCCATGCGCGCGACCGAGAGGCCTTTTTCCGGCCCTTTGCCCTGGCGGTAGTACGCGCCCTCGCGCCAGGCCGGGTCGGCCATGATCGCCTGCCTGCCGACTTCGTGAAACGCGATGTTCTGCGCCGAGTGGCGCGCGGTCGAGGCGATCACCAGCGCGGCGCGCGCACGATCGGGGAAGTTCGCCGCAAGGCTGAGCGCCTGCATCCCGCCCATCGATCCGCCGACGACGGCGTGGAGCTGGTCGATGCCGAGCGCATCGAGCAAGGCGATATGGCCGCGCACCATGTCGCGGATGGTGATGACCGGGAAGCGCATGCCGTAAGGCTCGCCGTCGGGCGCGAGGCTCGCGGGGCCGGTCGAGCCCATGCAACTGCCGATGACATTGGCGCAGATCACGAAGAACCGGTCGGTGTCGATCGGCTTGCCGGGGCCGACCATGCGCACCCACCAGCCGGGCTTGCCGGTCTTGGGGTGGTTGGACATGACGTGCTGGTCGCCGGTGAGGGCATGAGCGATGAAGATCGCGTTGTCCTTCGCCGGCGAAAGCGTGCCGTGCGCCTCATAAGCGATGCGCACGCCTTCGAGGCTTCGCCCGCTGTCGAGCGGGAGAGGCTGCGCGAGTTCGAGCACCTTGCTCGTTTCCATGCTGCGGGCCGTCGCCATAGTGAACCGCCAAGTGGGGGAGCGCCCGGCAACTGTCAATCGCAGCCTGTCAATCGGCCCTGTCATTCGAGTGCCCGCTGGGCTAAAGGCGCGCGCGTGATGACCGAGACCGAAACCCGTTCGAAAGCCCCGCAGCCCAAGCCCTGGATCGAGGCGATCCATGCTTATGTGCCCGGCAAGTCATCGGGCGACGACGGGCGGCCGCTGATCAAGCTTTCGGCCAACGAGAATCCGCTGGGCACCAGCGAGGCGGCGCTGGCGGCTCGCGCCGATGCGGTGGTACCTTCGCTCTATCCCGATCCGGACAGCAACGCCCTGCGTGCCGCGCTGGGCAAACTGCACGGAATCGAGCCGGCCCGCATCCTGTGCGGCACCGGTTCGGGCGAGCTGCTGAGCGTGGCGGCCAGTGCCTTCGCCGGGCCGGGAGACGAAGTGCTTTACGTGCGCTACGGCTTCTCGCTCTACGACATCGTCGCCCGCCGCTGCGGCGCGACGCCGGTCATGGCGCCGGATGCCGATTACGGCACCGACGTCGATTCCTTGCTGGCGCTGGTGAATGAGCGGACGAAAGTGATCTTCGTCGCCAATCCCAACAACCCGACCGGCAGTTTCATGCCGAAGGGCGAGATTGCGCGGCTCCATGCGGCGCTTCCTGCCGACGTGCTGCTGGTGATCGATCAGGCCTATGCCGAATACGTCGCGCCGGAGGACGACGACGGCGCCCTTGCGCTTGCTGCCCGGCACGGCAACGTGCTGGTGACGCGGACTTTCTCCAAGGCTTACGGCCTGGCCGGCGAGCGCGTCGGCTGGGCGACCGGGAGTGGGGAAGTCATCGAAGTGCTCAATCGCATTCGCGGGCCTTTCAACCTGAGCAACTCGGCGCAGGCGACCACGCTCGCCGCCGTGGGCGACCAGGCCTTCGTGGAGAGCACGCGCCTTCACAACCTGGAGGAGCGCGCCCGTTTCGCCGCCAGGATCGAGGCGCTCGGCAATCATGGCCTGCGCGCCATTCCCAGCGAGGCGAATTTCCTGCTCATCCTGTTCGAAGGCGCGCTCAGCGCGGAGACGGCCTACAACGGCCTCGCCGAGCGCGGCTACATCGTGCGCTGGCTGCCCAAGCAGGGCCTGCAGCATGGCCTGCGCATCACCATCGGCCGCCGCCACGACATGGATGCCATCGCCGAGGCGCTGCGGGAGATGGCGGAGGCGGCCCGATGAATGGCGGCGCTCGTGCGTTTTCACGCCCGCGCGTGAAACCGTCTCACCTCGCCGGCCCGGCAAGGGGCCGCGCGTCATGAGCTTCGGCACCGTCGCCATCATCGGCCTGGGCCTGCAGGGAGGCTCGATCGGGCTTGCCGTGCAGGAGTTCCTGCCGGGCGTACGCACCGCCGGATACGACCTCGACCGCGCCACGCGCGCCCGCGCCGCCGAGCGAGGGCTGGTCCATCAGGTCTGCGAAACTGCCGCGGAAGCGGCGGCACAGGCCGATCTCATCATCTTCTGCGTCCCGCCGGGCGTGATGGGCGAGGCCGCTGCCGAAGTCCGCAAGGCGCTGCCCAGTGACGCGCTCGTCAGCGACGTCGGCTCGTGCAAGCAGTCGGTCGCCGCGGCCCTGTGCGAGGCGTTGCCCGAGCATACCGTCATCCCGGCCCACCCCGTCGCCGGCACCGAGAACTCGGGGCCGGACGCCGGGTTCGCGCACCTGTTCCGCAACCGCTGGTGCATCGTCACCCCGCCCGAGCAGACCGACATGGTCAAGCTTTCGCAGCTCGTGGCGTTCTGGGAGGCGCTCGGCGCCAATGTCGAGATCATGGACGCAACGCACCATGACCTTGTCCTCGCGGTGACGAGCCATCTGCCCCATCTCATCGCCTATACCATCGTCGGCACCGCCTCCGACCTGGAGGACGTGACCCAGAGCGAGGTCATCAAGTATTCCGCCGGCGGCTTTCGCGATTTCACCCGCATCGCTGCGTCCGACCCGACGATGTGGCGCGACGTGTTCCTCACCAACAGGGAGGCGGTGCTGACCATGCTCCAGCGTTTCACCGAGGACCTGACCGCGCTGCAACGCGCCATCCGGGTCGGCGACGGCAATGTGCTGTTCGACCATTTCGCCCGGACCCGCGCCATACGCCGCTCGATCATCGAGGAAGGCCAGGACGATTCGCGTCCGGACTTCGGCCGGTCGGACCACGAGAACGGCGGGAAACGGAGCTGATCGTCCCGGTATCGAGCCGCCGGGAGAGCAGTTTACTCAGGGTTCAGGGCATTGATCGCCCTGTTCACCCGCTCCTCCAGTTCCTCGCGCGGCAGGCCCGGTTCGATCCGTTCGCCGACGCGGACCGTGATCACGCCGGGCTTCTTCCAGCGCCGTTGGTAGAGCCGGCCGCTGTCCACCGCCACCGGCACGACCGGCAGGCCGAGCAGCTTGTACAGCCCGGCAAATCCCGACTGCAGCCGCGCCCGGTGCCCTCTGGGAATGCGCGTGCCTTCCGGAAAGATCGCCAGCGGACGCCCCTTGGCCGCGAAGCCCCGGGCTTGCGAGACCATCTTGCGCAGGGCCCTGGCGCCCTGGTCGCGCTCCACCGCGACGATGCCGTAGCGCCGCGCGGCCCAGCCCCAGCCGGGAATGCGGGCAAGCTCCACCTTGGGGAACGGCACCGGAAAGTCCATCTGCGCAGGCAGGTCGATCGCCTCGAAGAAGCTTTCGTGCTTGACGGCTACCAGCACGCCCCCGTTCGGCATTTCTCCTTCGACGACCACGCGGATGCCGAGCAGCCGCCGCGCGCAGCCGCGATGAAACAGCGCCCACCCGCGCACCACCCGCCGCGCCAGCCCTTCGTCGAACAGGGCCACCAGCCAGAACGCCAGCACGTAGAGTACCGTACCGCCGTAGAACACGAGGTAGAAGGCGAGGCTGCGGATCACGTCCGCCGGGCTGCTATGCATATCTGTTCCACAGATCGAGCGCGGCGCGGGCGAGCAGCTTGTGGTACTCGAGGAACAGCACGCCAAGGCTCGGCCGCGAAGGCACGGCGTCCGCTTTCATCTCCACGTCCGCCGGCATCTCGTGGGAGAGTTCGAGCATCGCACGGCGCATATGCCAGTCCGCGGTCACCAGCCGCACCGACCGGGCCTTGTGTTCGGACACCCATGCAGCCGCCTCGATCGCGTTCGAGCGCGTGTCGTAGGCCCGGTATCCCAGCGTGACGCAGCACTTGAGCAATTGCGGCGAAACCCCGAACTGTGCCGCGAACTCGTGCGGCTTCACCTCGCGATCGACGCCGGAGACGAGCAGGCGCGATGCCCGGCCCTTCTCCAGCAGCTTCACGGCATGCTCGATGCGGCCGGTGCTGCCGGTGAGCACGATGATCGCGTCGGTCCTGCCCTCTCCAAAGGGCTGTGGGAGGGCCATGGCGAACCACAGGAACCCGAACAGCCACGCAAGGACCGCGAAAGCAATGGTGCGACGAAACATCTCTGCAGACTACAGCATCTTGCGCAGGGCGTGCAGCACCGTAAGCCGCGCCGTCGCCATCGCCAGCAATGTGGCCAGCAATGGGACAAGGGCGAGCAGCAGCCAGTCGCTCCAGATCAGGGCGCCGCTGTCGACCAGCCCCGCGCCCAGGCCCGCGAAACGGCGGCCCAGGGCCAGGATCACAACCATCGCCAGCACCAGCCCCGCGGCTCCGCCCCCGGCCGCGTCATAGCCGATCGAGCGTTGGAACACCCGCGCCACCTGGGCGTCGGTGCCGCCCAGCAGGTGCACGATCTCTATCGTGTCGCGATTTGCCCCCAGCGCCGAGCGGGCCGCCAGCAGCACCGCGGCCGCCAGCGCGAAAGCCAGCAGGACGACCAGCGCGGCCGCAAGGATCTGCAGGGACACCATCGCGTCGAACACCGGCTTTAGCCAACTCGACTGCGCATCGACCCGCGCCGAGGGCGCGACCGCGCCCAGCGCCTCCCGGACCGCTCCCAGCCGAGCCGGGCTGGCCGGTCCGTCGAGACGCACGTCGATCAGCGCGGGCACCGGAATCGCCGAACCGGTGGCCGTGCCGAGCCAGGGTTCGATCAGCGCGTCCAGCTCTGCCTGCGGGACCAGCCGGAGGCCGGCGATGCCGGGCAGTCCCTTGATCGCCTCTACCGCGCGCTGCGCCTCCTGCTGGCGGACCTCAGCCCGCGGTTCGAGCACTTGCACGGTGACGCCGCCCTCGATTTCCGCCCGGGCCGCCGAAATGGCATTGCCGAGCGCCAGGCCCGCCGCAAGGGCGATCGCGGTCATCGCCACCATGATCGCGATGACCCAGGGCATCGGCCCGGCCATGCGGCCCTGCGGAATCAGCTCTGCCCCGCTCCGGCCCATCAGCCGGCGCCTCCCGCCCGTGAAACCCGGCAGGTTCACTGCAGCTTCCTGGGCGGATAGCGCAGCGCGCCGGTCGGGTCGGACAAGCGGCCACGGTCGAGCCGCATGATCAGGCTGTCGGGCACCTTGCGCAGCAGGTCGAGATCGTGGGTGGCGACGACCACGGTGGTGCCCTGGCGGTTGAGCATCTCGAACAGGCGCATCAGCTTTTCCGCCATTTCCGGATCGACGTTGCCGGTCGGCTCGTCCGCCACGAGGATCGCCGGATGGGCTATCACAGCCCTGGCGATGGCGACGCGTTGCTGTTCTCCGCCGGAAAGCGTCGGCGGGCGCGCATCGATGCGGTCGCCTAGCCCCACCCAGTCGAGAATGTCGCGGACCGGCCCCGCGATATCCTTCTCCTGGTGGCCCGCGACGCGCAGCGGCAGCGCCACGTTGTCGTAGGCGGAAAGGTGGGGGACCAGGCGGAAGTCCTGGAACACCACGCCGATCCGCCGCCTCAGCGCCGGCAGGCGGCTGCGAGGCAGCGTGATGGCATCGGTCCCGAACATGCGGATCATGCCGCGCGAGGGGCGCTGCGCCAGGTAGAGCAGCCTCAGCAGCGAAGTCTTGCCCGCGCCGCTCGCGCCGGTGAGAAAATAGAAGCGGCCGGGAAACAGCGTGAAGCTGAGGTCGCTGAGCACCTCGCGGTCAGTACCGTAGCGCAGCCCCACATTGTCGAAATGGACGATTTCCCCGTCCGCGCTCATGTTCATGTTGTTGGTTAATCTGTCCGGTCCCGAACGGGCGATATTTCGGCCTATAGCGAGCATTGAATGTGGAAAAAAGGGCGATACACCGCCTGCCCACATCTCTGAAGCTTGTCGCGCGCGAGACAACCGTGCTTATAGCTAAAGTACCATGATCATCGCCTGCCCTGCCTGCTCGACGCGCTACGCCGTCCCGGACAGCGCCATCGGCGTTGACGGCCGCACGGTACGCTGTGCGAAATGCCGCCACAGCTGGTTCCAGGAAGGGCCGCAGCTCGAATTTGCCGAGCCCGCCCGCGCCAGGGCGGAAGAAGCGGCCCCGCGGGCGCAGCCGGCCGAACAAAGGCCAGTCCCTGCCGCGGCGGATGCGCAAGCTGCGCCCCGTCCTGAGCCGGCTGCCCCGGCACCGGCGGAGCGGGCGTGGGAAAGGCACGATCCGCTGCCGCCCGCGCCGCCACGCACGCCGGCGCGGCAGGCGGCCGCCTACTACGACGATACCGCCAGCACGCGTTATGCCGACGAGGCCGCGTCCAGCTTCGAACATGCGCCGCCGTTCCGGCCGCGGCGGAACTGGACGAAGATCGGCACCATCGCCGCCGGCGTCTTTGCCGTCGTCACCCTCAGCCTCACCGGTGCGGTGGCGTGGTTCGGACTGCCCGACTGGGTGCCGATCCCGCGCGAGAGTTTCACGCGGGCCCAGCCCGATCTTCAGCTCGACTTCCCGCGCAAGCGGCAGGACCGCAAACCCCTGCCTGACGGTACCGAGTTCTTCAGCGTCAGCGGCACGATCAGCAATATCGGCAGCCAGACGCGCTACGTTCCCTCGCTGCTGGTGGTGCTGCGCGACAATCGCGAAAGAATCGTCTACGAAAAGGAAATCGTACCGCCCAAGCGCGAACTCGCGCCGGGAGAGGTGGTTACGATCAACGAAGCCCTGACGGACATTCCCAGGTCCTCCGCAGCTGCCGAGATCGGCTGGAAACCCGAATAGCCGCGCCCGTTTTCACGATCCCGCCCTGACGGCGAAATTTTTCCCCCAGACTCCGCTTGCAGCCCCCCCGTCCCTTTGCTAATGGCCCGCTCCTGCCACGGGGCTGGTTCGAACCAAGCCCCGTTTGATTTAGCGGTCGTGGCGGAATTGGTAGACGCGCAACGTTGAGGTCGTTGTGGGCGAAAGCCCGTGGAAGTTCGAGTCTTCTCGACCGCACCAACATCCTTTGAAAACAAAGGATAATTTTGGGGGTTTGGCACAGTTTGGCACACTGAGCCTCCCCAGGGATGCCGTGAGGCGTTCAAAAAACGGGATGAATTGGTGCCGGTTTTCACCGAATTACGCGGGGACGACCGCCTCGGCTGATCGGTAGGTCGCTGCTAACCCTCGCCCATTCCCGAGCGACTTCGGGAAGCCATCGAGGTCGCGCCAGCGCGGAGACACGTGGTGGTAGCTTGTCGGGGCATTGCGACACCATCCGACAGATGGTGCTCTCGGAATAGCCCAGGAACTTCGCTAACTCCCTCGGGGTCCAGAGGTGATCCTCCTCCGTCATGGAACTCTAATCTTCGGCGGCCTTGCGCGCCTTCGAAAACCCTCGATCACTTTCGAGAAATGCCATCAGCATTGCGGGCACAAGTTCGGTGATGGCCTCCTCGCGGCCGTAAGCCTCGGCATAAAGGGCAGCGTATCGTTGCAGCATCTGGTGAAGGTCGGGCGTGACGGTGATGGCGAGTTTGATCGGTGTGCGATCCGGGAGCTTCGCCAGCTTCAATTCGGGCATCGGATGGCTCCTATTCGCGCCAGGGCGCAAGGATGAGATCCTTGTGGACGACAAGTCGGACCGTTGCACCGGGCCGGATCGTGATCGTCGGCTGGATATTGAGGTTGCGTGAGGTCAGCTGATCGCCTGCGCGCGACACATTCTGCTGCGTCGACTCCCGGATCGCCTGGACGAGGTCGCTCTCGCCGGTGACGGTCATCTCCGATCCGACGCCGAGCAACGTCGCGAGCGCGACGCCCTTCAGCAGCGCCCAGGTGTGAAAATCGACCTTGTCCTGAAGGCCGGCGTAGCCCGATGCATCCGTCGCGGGCACATTGTCGATCCGCAGCGAACTGCCATCCGGCAACATGATCCGCTGCCAGATGACCAGCGCGCGCTTCTGACCAAAGGCCACGACGCTGTCGTAGCTGCCGATCAGCCGCGCGCCTTGCGGAATGAGCAGGATGCGACCGGTCGGACTGTCGAACACCGGACTTGTCACCTGCGCGGTAACG
>DATEJH010000040.1:0-17968 GCA_035278205.1 Novosphingobium sp.
GGTGCAGGCGCTGTTGGCGTGGACCACGACTGACCGTCGCGCCCCGGCCCGCAACGCCGGCCCGATAGACCGGCGGAGCGTGTACAGCGCCTCACCGGATGGCCGGGCATATAACCTAAACGGTTCTATTTGTCAAGACAAAAAAGCTCAAGGGGTTCAGCCATCCGCCCTCCTCCCGACATACCCCAATCGACATTGCGTGTCGCATACATAACCCCGGCGAGGGCAGTGAAGAGCAGTAGCGAACCGATCATCAGCGACCAGGCCTCCAGGTTCAACAGCACGAAAAGCAACGCATAAAGTCCCACGAGCAGGGCGCCGATGAAGCGGGCCCGCTTCCAGCTCCTCAGCACTGCCGCGCTGTAGGCAGTCAGCAGGCCGATCACCGCGCCGCTGGCGACCAGATAGGCGGCGGTGAAGCCGATCACCTCGGCAAAGGCGAGCAGGAGAACGAAGAACAGCACCAGCCCTGCCCCGGTCAGCAGGTACTCGACGGCGGCAACCCGCGCGCCGCCGACGATGTCGAACAGGAAGAACGCAAGGAACGTGAAACCGATAAACAGGAATCCGTACTTCACCGAGCGGTTCACCTTGGAATAGAGGTCCACCGTCTCGATCAGACTGACGCTGACCGCCCGGCTCGGGCCGCCGACGACTTCGCTGGCACCCCCCGCCGCCGTATCGACAGCCGTGGGAACCATGGCTTCGTGCGCGCCGTAAGCACCCACGTCCCGCGGCACGCCGTAGTCCTCCATGGCCACCGGAGGCTGCCCGAGCGCCAGCTTGTCGACGGTATAGCTGGCCTTGAACCCCTTGCCGGAGACCTGGGGTTTTTCAGGCAGGAATGCCCCTTCGAAACTCGGGCTGGGCCAGGACGAGGAAACCTCCCACGAGGTCGTGCCGCCGCGGGGCACCAGGCCGATAGTGCGGCTGCCGCGCAGGCCGAATGTATAATCGACCTTGAGCTCGCCCATGCCGTCCCAATTCACGAAAGCAAAGAAGCCCTGCCCCCCCGAAGCTGCCGGCCCCTTGCCTGGCTGTACCTCGAGCGGTCTGCCGTTCGCGGCGAGCGTTCCGCCCGTCGTCAGGCCGCGCGCGTCCGAAGCGCCGATACGCAGTTCTGCGCGATCCCACATCAGGCGCTCGCGCGTGACGCCGAAGCGCGCAAGATCCGCCGGCAGGACGAAAGAGGCGCGGCCTTCGCTCGCGGCCGTGAACAGGACCGAGCGATAGATCGACTTGCGCCGCTCTTCCGGCTCGATGCGGGTAGAAAGCCGGTTCGTGACTGGAGAAATGTAGAGCAGCTTCTCCACCTCGGCGACGCGGCTTACCGGCTTGCCGTCGATGATCTCGTTCTGCGTCTGCGTGGTCCGGAACGGTACCACGAGCACCGGGCCCGATAACACCTGCGGCCCGCCCCAGCCTGCATTGATCGAGGCCTGTGCGGTCTCCGACTGGTCCTGCCGGTCGTAGACCAGCGCATAGGTCATCAGCAGCGGTACGATCAGCACCAGGCTGACCAGGCCCACGAACAGCAGCTTGATGCCAGGCGAGCGCTCGCGGCGCGGCGGGACTTCCTCCATGCTTAACCCTCGCTTCATCGATAGAATTGCACGATCTGACGAACATCAGGCGTAAAGCCTTGCTGCCGCCTGAACAAGAGATCGCCTGCGGTACATGCGGCGATGGCTTTCGCGGGCGCCGCTACCCGCTGTTCGTCCGCAGCCCGATCGCCAGGAGGATCAGGAACACGCCGCGCAGCATAAGGCTGAATGCGACCGCGAAAACGACAAAGACCAGCCCGGTAGCGGGACTCGAGAACAGAAGAAGCAGGCCCAGAACGACGTCAACCACGCCAAGGAAGAGTCGCCAGCCCCGGTCGTGCCTGGCCTTGAACGCTGCGATCACCTGGAAAATGCCGGCGATGAAAAGCCAGGCCCCGATCGCCCATACCAGCGACAACGCGCCGGCGACGGGGTTGAAGAGCGAATAGACGCCGGCGGCCAGCGCCAGCACGCCAAGCAGGATCTCGAGCCAGCGCGCTCGGCCCGAAAGCGAAGTGAAACCCGACACGATGGCCGCGACGCCATAGAACACGAGAACGATGCCAAGCATCAGACCGGTCGCCAGCCCCGCGACCAGCGGATTGAGCAGCACGATTACCGCCGCGACCACAAGCAGCGCGCCGTAAGCCAGGACCCAGCCCAGCCGGACGGGGCGGCGCCGAGCGTCGATGAAGTGACAAATTCCTGTTGAGACCGGACCATCAGCGGTTCCTTCGATTGCCAGTTCACCCGTGCAACGCGACTGCGGCACTGGAGTTGCAATTCGCGAAAGGCCGGTCCGGCAGAAGCGAGCCCGCTACGCCCTACTCGGTCGGGAATGAGGCATCCGGGCGCTCCGGCACTTTCCGGAACACGATCTGGCGGTCATAACGATCGAGCAGGAACATCCCATCGCTTTCGAACAGGATGGTGTCCTTGAATGCCTTGAAGCCAAGGTCATTGGCGTGGAAGATGAAATAGAACGCCTTGCCCGCCGGTGCGGGCACCGTGATCGGCTCACCGCGGATCTCGTACATGGGCATGGCGAGGCTGATCGAAAGCGTCTCGTCCGCGGCGGAGACGGGGATATCGACGCCCGCATCGGAGAAATCGACCGTCGCACTCGTGCCATCGCCGCGTTCGACGATGACGCTGAACAGCGAGAGGGGAAGGTTGCCAACGCCTTCGAGGTGGACCCTGACCGTGCCCTTCGGCGCCGAACCGGTTTCAGTGCCGAGCAGTTCGAACTGCGGGGGCGTCGAGGGATCGCTGTTGAGCACGATGCCGCCATCGTTGCGAGCCCATGTCCCGCTGGAGAACTCGTCGACTGCACCGTAGCTCATGGCATAGCGGTAGCGCCCGTTCTCTCCCAGTTCGAGAGTGGCGGCCATCTCCGTCTGCGAGCCGTCATAAGTGCCGGCCACGGAGGCGGCCTCCGTCTGCGCCTGCTGTGCAGCGACGGACACGGGGCACAGCACTGCAAGCAGCGGCGCGGCGATTAACCCTGCAACCCGGGCCGCCGCGCGCGCTGCCATCGTCTTAATAAACGCGGGCCTTGGGCTTGATGTACTGGACATCGTCGGTCAGCGTGTATTCGTGTACGGGGCGGTAGTCCAGGCGGACTTCGCCGCCCTTGCCGCCCCAGCCGTTGAACCAGGCCGCGGTGTGCTTCATCCAGGTGGCATCGTCGCGATTGGGGAAGTCCTCGTGCGCGTGAGCGCCGCGGCTTTCCTTGCGATTCTGCGCGCCATGCAGCGTGACCGTCGCCTGCGAGATCAGGTTGTCCAGCTCCATCGTCTCGACAAGGTCGGAGTTCCAGATCAGCCCGCGGTCGGAGACGTGGATGTCCTGCATCCGCTCATACGTCCTGGCGAGCTTGGCCTTGCCTTCGACCATGAGCTCGTCGGTGCGGAACACCGCTGCATGCATCGACATCGTGCGCTGCATCTCGACGCGCACTTCCGCTGTCGGCGAGCCGCCCTTGGCATGACGGAAATGGTCGAGCCGGGTGAGTGCGAGGTCCGCCGAATCCTTGGGCAGTTCATCCTGCTTGGTGCCGGGCTGGAGCAGTTCCCTGAGGCGGTGACCGGTGGCGCGGCCGAATACCACGAGGTCGATCAGCGAATTCGAGCCCAGGCGGTTGGCGCCATGAACCGAAACGCAGGCCGCCTCGCCCACTGCGAAGAGGCCCGGCACCACGGTCTCCGGATTCCCGTCCGCGCCGATCGTGACGACTTCGCCGTGGTAGTTCGTGGGAATGCCGCCCATGTTGTAGTGGACGGTCGGAACCACCGGCAGCGGCTGACGGGTGAGGTCTACGCCCGCGAAGATCTTGCCGCTCTCGGTAATGCCTGGCAGGCGCTCGGCCAGCACCTTGGGATCGATGTGATCGAGGTGCAGGTAGATGTGATCCTTGTTCGGACCGACACCGCGCCCTTCACGGATTTCCATGGCCATCGATCGGGAAACGACATCGCGCGAAGCGAGGTCCTTGGCGGAAGGCGCATAACGCTCCATGAAGCGCTCGCCCTCGGAGTTGGTGAGATAGCCGCCCTCACCGCGCGCGCCCTCGGTGATGAGCACGCCTGCGCCGTAGATCCCGGTGGGATGGAACTGCACGAATTCCATGTCCTGCAGCGGCAGACCCGCGCGCAGCACCATGCCGCCGCCATCGCCGGTGCAGGTGTGCGCCGATGTCGCGGTGAAATAGCAGCGGCCGTAGCCGCCGGTCGCCAGCACGACCGCCTGCGAGCGGAAGCGGTGGATCGAGCCGTCGTCCAGGCACAGCGCGATCACGCCGCGGCACTGGCCGTTCTCCATGATGAGGTCGATCGCGAAATATTCGATGAAGAAGTCCGCGTCGTACTTCAGCGACTGCTGGTAGAGCGCGTGGAGCATGGCATGGCCGGTACGGTCGGCCGCGGCGCAAGTGCGCTGCACCGGCGGGCCTTCGCCCATGTTCTGCATGTGGCCGCCGAAGGGGCGCTGGTAGATCGTGCCGTCGGCATTGCGGCTGAAAGGCACGCCGGCGTGCTCCAGCTCGTAAACCGCCTGCGGCGCTTCGCGCACCATGTATTCGATGGCATCCTGGTCGCCCAGCCAGTCCGACCCCTTGACGGTGTCGTACATGTGCCAGGTCCAGTGGTCCGGCGTGTTGTTGCACAGCGAAGCGGCAATGCCGCCCTGCGCCGCGACGGTGTGCGAGCGGGTCGGGAAGACCTTGGTGATGCAGGCTGTCTTCAGGCCGGCTTCGGCCGATCCCATCGTGGCGCGCAGGCCCGAGCCGCCCGCGCCGACGACGACGGTGTCGTAAGTATGGTCGATGATCTTGTATGCAGGCGCGGACATCAGGCGTGGGCTCCCAGCGCGAGGCGGATGACGCAGAAGACGCCGAAGGCGGCGCCGGCGAATGCGGCAAGGTTCAGGGCGGCGATGCAGGCGAACTTGTTCGCATGCTCATGCACGTAGTCCTCGATCATGACCTGCATGCCGAGGCGGGCGTGCCAGAACGTCGAGATGAACAGCAGCGCCATCGCCGTTGCCGGCACCGGGCGCGCCAGCCATTCGGAAACCGCCGCATAATTCAGGTCGGGCAGCAGGAGGATGGAAACCGCAAGCCAGAGGACCAGCACGAGATTGCCGATAGCGGTGAAGCGCTGCAGCAGCCAGTAATGCGAGCCGCTCTTTGCCGAGCCGAGGCCGCGCACGCGGCCGATGGAAGTTCCGTTACCCATTCTCGTTCAGTCCTTCAGCGAAGCAGCAGGAGCGCCCAGAAGGCCGCGGTGAGAAGCACGCCCAGGAGCGGCGCAACGGTTGACCAGGTCCTGTTAGTCCTGAGTTCGAAGCCCGCGCCGATATCAAGCACGAAGTGCCTGAGGCCGCTCATCATGTGAGTGAAGAGGGCCCAGGAAATGCCGACGAGCACGACGTAGCCGACCGGCGTCGTCATCGCCCAGGCGAAAGTCGCGTAAGCGGCAGGGCCGCTGGCAAGAGCCCCCACCCACCATAGCAGCACCCCCAGACCCGCGAGGGCGAGGCCGTTTCCGGTGACCCGATGCAGGATCGAAACGAACATGTGCGGCCCCCAGCGCCAGATCTGGAGATGGGGCGATAGCGGTCGGTTCCTGGTGCCTGCGGTGGCCATGGTTAAGCGAATCCCCTTGCCTTCGGCAGCTCCTGGCGCCGCCGTTGTCGAAGTCCCCTTAGCCAAATCACGGCTGCGTGCAAGTTCTGCAAGGCAAGTAATCGCTCGCCCACTGGCCTATGTCGCGGGTGCGTCTTAAACCGGAGGGCATGAATCGAATCTTCCCGCGAATCTTCAAGAGCCTGGTCATGGCTGCCTTGGCTGTTGCGGTTCCCTCGACGGCGACGCAGGCCCGCACACCCGCGCCGACGAGGTCCGGCGAGCAACTCCTCAAAGGCTGCGGCGGGCGTGATGGCTGGTCCGATCCGGCGCCGCCGGCCCATATCTATGGCAACACCTGGTACGTCGGCACCTGCGGCATCACGGCGATCCTGGCAACGTCCGACGAGGGCCACGTCCTGATCGACAGCGGCCCGGCCGACGCCGCCCCGCTCGTGCTCGCCAATGTCCGCAAGCTGGGCTTCGATCCGAAGGACGTGCGCTGGATCCTCAGCAGCCACGAGCACCATGATCACATCGGCAGCGTGGCGGCGCTCCAGCGCGAGACCGGCGCGCAAGTGGCGGCGCTCGCGTCGGCGCAGCGGGCAATGGAAAGCGGTGTTCCGTCCGCGGACGACCCGCAGGCGAAAGTGATCGGAGGTTCCCCGCCCGTCAAAGTCTCGCGCGTGCTTGCGGACGGCGATTCCCTGACGCTTGGCCGCCTGGCGTTCACGGTGCGCCAAACGCCCGCTCATTCCCCCGGCTCGGCAAGCTGGAGCTGGCAGAGCTGTGACGCGGCCTTCACCTGCCGCATGATCGCTTATGCCGACAGCGCCACGACCGTATCGGCCGACGATTACCGCTTCACCGATCACCCTGACCGGATCGCGCAAGTCCGCACCGGCCTTGCCCGCATCGCGGAGTTGCCTTGCGACATCCTCGTCACGCCTCACCCTTCGGCGAGCAATTTCTTCGAGCGCCTTGCCGGCAAGGCGCCCCTTGTCGATGCCTCGGCTTGCAGCGCCTATGCCAGAAGCGCAGCAACCCGGTTTGACGAACGGCTTGCCAGTGAAGCGAAGGCCACGTCCAGGTGAGCTGGAAGATCATCGCCTACGGGCCTCGTCACCTCATAGAACAGGCCCTCCTCGCTCACGAGGATGCGCTGGACTGGGACCCCGGAATAGTCCTCGCCGGCAGCGAGATCGCCGAGGAAAGCCCCGACGACTGGCAGCTTGAAGCATGGCTGTCGCACAGGCCGGGCTCCGCCGAGAGAAAGGCGATCTCGGCCCTCTTTTCAGGCAAGCCCCCAAAGCTCACGGTTCATGAACTGCCCGAAACGGACTGGCTGGTGACGAGCCAGCAGGGGCTCGAGCCGATCCGCGCCGGGCGTTTCCATGTGCACACGCCGGGCCACCCGCCGATCGACGAACCCGGTGTCACCGACTTCGTCATTCCGGCAAGCCAGGCCTTCGGAACGGGCCAGCACGCCACGACGGCCGGCTGCCTCGCCATGCTCACCCACATGCGCAGCCAAGGCGTGATCGTGCGCAATTGCGCCGATATCGGTACCGGCACCGGCCTCCTCGCCTTCGCTGCCCTCACCCTTTGGCCGCGCGTATCGGCCACCGCCAGCGATATCGACCCGGTCTGCGTCAGTGTGGTGGAGGACAATGCCGCAGCGAACGGCATCGCATTGGGACCGCGTCCGGGACAGCTGGTCATGACTGTGGCAGACGGCATGGATCACCCCCTGCTTTCCGCACGCGGGCCTTATGACCTGATCATGGCGAACATCCTTGCCGGCCCGCTGGTAAGCCTTGCGCCGGATTTCGCGCGCGCGCTTGTGCCGGGCGGGCATCTCCTCCTGGCGGGATTGCTGGAATCGCAGGAAAGCACGGTCCGTTCCGCCTGTCGCCGTGCCGGTCTGCGAATTGCGGCGCGACTCGTGAAAGGTGATTGGTCGATCCTGTGGATGCGCAGGCGGCGATAACCGGGCACTGACGCGCGGCGGTTAACGCGGGCGCGTCAGTGCCTCAGTCCTGATGGAGTTCGACGCTTCCGTAGTTCTGCGTACGCGCGCGCAGCGCCGCCAGCGTCTCGCCGGCGATCGGGGCATCGAAGGCAAATCCCGCCCGATCCCTGACCACCCAGCGAACGGTCCCGGCTACCCTGTCCGATTCATTGACCACGAATGCGAAACGCTCTCCCCTGGAAAGCTGCCCGCTCCCGGTAACAAACTGGCATCCCTCGGCAGAGATATGCCGAGCCTCCACTGACGCGGGCGGGGAACGCCTGAGTATCGGCTTGCGAGTAAGCTCGTCCAATTCCTCGAACTCCTCCTTTCAGGAAGAGCAATTAAGAAACGTGAATCGCCTGTAAAGGCTACAGCGACTCTCAATACAATTTTTACACAGGTTTGTCAGTGACATAAGGAAATGCTCTTAATTTATCGTTAACTATTCCGAGTGAGGGGGCGTTAACGATTTCAAGGAAGAATCCGAGGCCACGGGGGGTTGGTATTAGCAATGCGAAAGGCCAACCATGTTACGAACAGATCGCAGCCGTCCTCAGACGGTCATCGGTCCCTTGGGTGAAGCGCTCGACCAGGAGAACTTGCCGCCACCGAACACTTCGCGATGGGTCGTAAGGCGCAAGGCGGAAGTGGTCGCCGCCGTAAATGGCGGGCTGCTGACCATAACCGAAGCTTGTGAACGTTATGATCTGAGCCTTGAGGAACTCGCCTCGTGGCAGCGCGCCGTGGAACGTGAGGGCATGCCGGGGCTGCGCGCTACGCGTGTGCAGCAGTATCGGCAGATGCATGAGCGCCAGGCCCGCAAGGCCTGATCCGCTCACAACGCCGACACGCAGGGCGGAACTCGGGAAATCGACAGGCTGATAAGGGTCAGCCCGCAGCTTTCACGATTTCCGCCCACTGCGCTTCATCGATGACCTCGATCCCCAGTTCGGCGGCCTTCTTCAGCTTCGAACCTGCGCCAGGGCCTGCAACCAAGAGATCGGTCTTGGGCGAGACTGACCCCGATGCCTTTGCTCCCAGGCGCTCGGCCTGCGCTTTGGCCTCGTCACGGCTCATGGTCTCCAGCTTGCCGGTGAAGACTACGGTCTTGCCGGCAACCGCGCTGTCCTTAGTTTGCACGACATAAGGCGGCGGCGAGACCAGCGAGAGCAGATCGTCCCAGACCTCGCGGTTGTGCTCTTCATGGAAGAAGTCCCCCAGCGCTTCGACTACGCTGGGGCCAATCCCGTCGATGGAAATCAGTTCCGCGTAAGCTTCCGAACCGGCCGGCGAATCTTCGCCGTGGGTCTTCTCGGCGATTTCGCGCAATGCCGGCAGCGTGACGAACCGCTTCATCAGATCCCGTGCAGTGACGGCGCCAACGTGGCGTATGCCGAGCCCGAAGAGCAGCCGGGCGGCGTCGGGCCGACGCCGGTTCTCCACTGCCGTCAACAGGTTTTCCACAGACTTGTCCTTCCATCCCTCAAGCGCGAGAATCTCGCTCCTGCGCTCCTTCAGGCGGAAGATGTCAGCCGGGCTTTCGAGCCACCCGCGAGCAAAGAACTCGTCGATAGTCTTTTCGCCGAGCCCGTCGATATCCAGCGCGGCGCGGCTGACGAAGTGCTTGAGACGCTCGGTGCGCTGGGCCGGGCAGATCAGGCCGCCGGTGCAGCGCACGTCGACCTCGCCCTCCTCCGCGACGGCTTCCGAGCCGCATTGGGGGCAGTGGCCGGGAAAGACGTAAGGCTGACGCTCGCTCTCGCGCGTGAGGTTGTCCACCACTTGCGGGATGACATCCCCTGCCCGCTGCACCAGCACCTTGTCGCCGGGGCGCAGGCCGAGCCGCGCGATCTCATCGCGATTGTGCAGCGTCACGTTGGTGACGGTGACGCCGCCGACAAGCACCGGCTTCAGGCGGCCTACCGGCGTCAGCTTGCCGGTACGGCCGACCTGGATATCGATAGATTCGAGCACGGTCTCCGCCCGCTCTGCCGGGAACTTGTGGGCCAGCGCCCAGCGCGGCGCCTTGGCGACGAAGCCGAGCCGCTGCTGCCAGTCGAGCCGGTCGACCTTGTAGACGACGCCGTCGATCTCGAACGGCATGCCCTGGCGCCCGTCGCGGATCGCGGCATAAGCGGCAAGCATGTCGTCGGCGGACCGGCACAGCCGAAACTGCGGCGACACCGGCAGGCCCCAGGACTCGATCCTGCGCACGACCTCGTGCTGGCTCTCGCCGGGAACATGGCTTGCCGCGCCCCAGCCATGCGCCCAGAAGCGCAGGGGGCGCCTGGCAGTGACGTTCGGATCCTTCTGTCGCAGCGAACCGGCAGCAGCGTTGCGCGGATTGGCGAACTGACGGACTTTCTCAGGTTCAAAGGCTTCGCCCCGAACTTCGGCGGCCTTTTGAACCTCGGCCATCAGGGCATCGTTGAGCGCGGCGAAAGCCGCCTTCTCCATGTAGACTTCGCCGCGGACTTCGAAGACCTCGGGAACCTCGCCGCCCTTCAGTTGCTGCACAATGTCGGGGATGTGGGCGACGTTGGCGGTCACGTCCTCCCCCACCTGCCCGTCGCCGCGGGTCGCGGCGCGCACCAGCTTGCCCTGTTCGTAACGCAGCGAGCAGGACAGCCCGTCGATCTTGTCCTCCGCCGTCATCACCACCGGCTCGTCGGGCGAAAGCGCCAGGAAGCGGCGGACGCGGCCGACGAATTCGCGGACCTCCTCATCGGAAAAGGCATTGTCGAGGCTCATCATGCGAACCTCGTGCGTCACCTTGGACAACGGCGAGGAGGCAATCGCATGGCCGACCTTGCGGCTCGGACTGTCCTCGCGGATCAGGTGCGGAAACGCCGCCTCAAGCTCGGCATTGCGCCGCACCAGCGCGTCGTACTCGGCGTCCGGAATCTCGGGCGAGTCCTCGGCATGGTAGAGCTTGTCATGATGAGCGATCGCCCTTGCGAGCCGCATCAGTTCGTTGGCGGCTTCGGCTTCGGAGATGTTCATCTCTCCCTCCTCTTCAGAGGAGCGAGCCTGCACATCACGCCTCATCACACCCCCTCCAGCAGCCGATTCGCCTGCGCCCTCGCTTCGTCCGTCACTTCGGCGCCTGAGAGCATACGGGCGATCTCCTCCTTGCGTGCGGCATCGTCGAGCAATGTCACCGATGTGCGTGTGACCGTGCCCTGGCTCGATTTGGCGATCATGTAGTGCCGCCCGCCGCGTGCGGCGACCTGCGGCGAATGCGTCACCGCCAGCAACTGCCCCTCGCCGGCGAGACGGGCGAGGCGTTCGCCAATGGCGCTGGCGACCGCGCCGCCGACACCGCGGTCGATCTCATCGAAGATCACGGCAGCCGCGCCGCCCTCCTCGGCCAGCGCCACCTTCAGGGCGAGAATGAAGCGCGAAAGCTCGCCGCCGGACGCGATCTTGGCGAGCGGGGCGAAATCGGCACCGGGGTTGGTAGAGATGAGGAATTCGACCCAATCCAGCCCCTGCGCGCCCCAGCGGTCTTCGGGCAGCCGCACGACACTGGTACGGAACCTCGCCGCGTCGAGCTTGAGCGGCGCCAGTTCAGAGGCAACCGCCTTGTCGAGCCGGTGGGCAGCCGCCTTGCGTATCTCATGCAGGGCTTCCGCCCGCTCGCGATAAGCCTGCGCAGCAGCGGCGGCGGTCTTCTCGAGCGCCGCCACGTGCCCCTCGCCCCCCTCGATTGCATCAAGTGCCTGGCGCAGTTCCACCGTTCTGGCGGGAAGCTCGTCCACCGTGCAGCCGTGCTTGCGCGCGGCGGCACGCAGATCGAACAGGCGCGTCTCGATGCGATCGAGCTCGGCCGGATCGAAAGCCATGGCCTCGGCCGCGCGCTCCAGTTTCTCCTCCGCCTCGCCCGCCTCGATCACCGCTCTGTCGAGCGCCGCCAGCGCCTCGGCGAGCAGCGGGTGTTCGCCGGCGATCCGATCGAGCCGCCGGGCCGCGCCGCGCAGGCTCGCCAGCGCGGAATCCGAACCGGCCCAGAGATGCTGGAGCGCCGCCAGATCATCGGCCAGTTTCTCCCCCTTCTGCATGGCAGCGCGGGCGAGCGCCAGTTCCTCTTCCTCCCCCGCTGCAGGCGCCAGGGCGTTGAGCTCGGCCAGATGAGCAAGCAGCAGATCCTGATCCTCGGCCGCCCGGGCGAGACGTTCGCGCGCGGCGTCGAGCTGCGCCTGCGCGGCCCGCCACTCGCGCCAGGCCGTCTCGACGCCGGGCACATCGCCGCCACCAAACCGGTCAAGCAACGCTCTGTGACCGCGCGGATTGACCAGACCGCGGTCGTCGTGCTGCCCGTGGATCTCGACCAGAGCGGGCGCGATCTCCCGCAGCAACGCCACACTCACGGCCTGGTCGTTGAGAAAGGCCCTGGAGCCGCCATCGCCCTTGAGCTGACGCTTGAGGATCAATGGCTCGCCCGGCTCGACGTCGATTCCTGCCTCGTCCAGTACCGCTCGAATTGGCTCCGGCAGCAATCCGAAATCGAAACAGGCGGTGACGCTCGCCCTCTCTTCGCCCGCGCGCACGAGGCCGCTGTCGGCCCTGCTGCCGAGCACCAGCCCCAGGGCGTCCAGCAAGATCGACTTGCCCGCGCCCGTCTCGCCGGTAAGGACGCCAAGCCCTCCGGAAAACTCGAGGTCCAGTGCCTCGATCAGAACGATATTGCGGATGGATAGCCTGGTCAGCATGTTCGCGAGGCGTTCTAGCGAACTCTGACCGGCGCGTCACCCGCCATTGCGGTCGCCGGTTCTTCCCTGCACTGCATTCACGGCGGTTGCTACCCGTGCCGCGCCGGCTTAGGTGATCGGCAAGCCAACCGGAGTTCCAATTGCATGCTGCTCAAGCTGGAAAACGTACTTTCGCCGGAAGAAGTAACGCGTTGCCGGGCGGAAATCGACGGGGGCGAGTGGGTGGACGGCAACGAGACGTCGGGCCATCAGTCGCGTCTCGCCAAGAACAACCGGCAGCTTCGCCACGGCAGCGCGGAGGAGCGCCGGGCGGGCGACATGATCGCGGCGGCACTGGCGAGGACGCCGCGCTTCGTCGCCGCCGCGCTTCCGCTCAAGGTATTTCCGCCGCTGTTCAACCGGTATGGCGGAGGCGAGAATTTCGGTGCCCACGTGGACAATGCCGTCCGGCAGGTGAAAGGCACCGAGTTTCGCATCCGCAGCGACTTGTCGTGTACGCTTTTCCTCGCCGAGCCCGAGGACTACGACGGCGGCGAACTGGTGATCCAGGATCTCTACGGCGAGCACCGCGTCAAGCTTCGCGCTGGGGACATGGTGCTTTATCCGGCCTCAAGCCTGCACCACGTGACGCCGGTGACGCGCGGTGAGCGGGTGGCGAGCTTCTTCTGGCTCCAGAGCATGGTGCGTGACAATGGCGAGCGCGAGCAGTTGTACCGTCTCGACTGCTCGATCCAGACACTCAGCCATGAACGCGGCGGGCAGGATCCCGTCGTGGTCGAGTTGACCAACCTCTATCACAATCTGCTGCGTCGATGGGCTGACACCTAAACGTTATTGCAAGTGACTCTCATTTCCGATTGACTCATTGCGAATAACTCGCAATAGCCCCTGTTGCATTCTACAGGGGAGACCAATGACACGTACCCGCATTCCTGGCGGCCAGGCAGCCGCCAGTTTCGTCGCACTGAGCTGCGTCGGTTTCATAGCAACGGCTCCGGCACCGGCCGCTGCACAGGACACGGTAGAGCCGACCCGCCTTGAAGGCGTTCGGGTGACCGACACCGCGGTCGAGAACGACTACGGAGCGGACCGGGTCCAGTCTCCCAAGGCAACCGCGCCCCTCCTCGACACACCTCGCACGATCAACGTCATCACCAACGATGTCCTGCGGGATTCAGCATCGTTCGAATTCGCTGATGCACTGCGCACGGTCCCCGGCATTACTCTGGGTGCCGGCGAAGGCGGGGTCGCGAGCGCGGACATTCCGCTGATCCGCGGCATCGATGCGACATCAGACACTTACGTCGACGGACTGCGCGACGTCGGCTCCCAGACGCGCGAGACGTTCGCGGTCGAGCGGATCGAAGTCTTCAAAGGCCCGAACAGCGCCTTCGGCGGCCGCGGCTCGGCCGGCGGCGCGATCAATATCGTAAGCAAGCTGCCGCAGGACGAAAACTTCGCGAAAGCTGACGTGACGCTCGGCACGGACGAATTCAAGCGCATCACCGCGGACGTCAATCGCAAATTGGCTGACAATCTTGCGCTGCGCATCAATGCGCTGTGGCACGACGCCGATGTGCCCGGCCGCGACGCGGTGTTCAACAAGCGTTGGGGCGTCGCCCCGTCGGTAACCTGGGGCATCGGCACCGACACCCACGCGACAGTCTCATATTATCATTATGAGACCGACGACATGCCGGACTACGGCATTCCGCTGACCTCACGCGATCAGTTGCCCGGCGGCATCCGCCGGCCGGCGGATACCGACTACGACAACTTCTACGGGCTGACCAACCGCGATTTCCAGAAGACCAAAGTCGATGCAGTCACTTTCCAGTTCAGCCACGACTTCGGAAGCGGCTGGGTCCTGTCGGACACCGCGCGCTGGTCACACGCACGCAACAACTACATCGTCACCAACCCTGACGACAGCAAAGGCAATGTCGTCGACGGTCTCGTCTGGCGCGGTGTCAAGAGCCGCGATTCCCGTTACGACGGCCTGGTCAACAACCTGAATCTGTCAGGTAAGTTCGACACCGGCGGCGTCGAGCACAACATAGCGGTCGGCTTCGACCTCTCAGCCGACGATTCGCTTCGCTACACTTATGCCGTCAGCACCGGTGACAACACCTGCCCGACGCTGGCCGACTTCAACTGCACCACGCTTGCCAATCCGAACCCTTCGGATCCGTGGACAGGCTCGATCGGCCTCGACCCGGCAACGCGCACCCGCACCAGCGTTGAGGACCACAGCTTCTACGCATTTGATACGGTGACAATCATTCCGCAGTTGCTGCTGAATGGAGGCGTGCGCTGGACCAGCTTCAATGTCCACGCTGTGGGCGTGAGCCGGGGAACGCCTTACGATGTCAAGCGCCAGGACAAGTTCTGGACCTGGCAGGGCGGCGTCGTCTTCAAGCCGATCGAGAACGCGAGCCTCTACTTTTCGTACGCAGATTCGGCGACGCCGCCGGGCAGCGATGCCGGTGAAGGATCGACCGCCGTCAACGGCACCAACCGGAACTACGACGTCTCGCGTATGAAGAACTGGGAGATCGGCGGCAAGATCGATCTTTTCGGCGGCGCGCTGAACCTGACAGCGGCCGCATTTCAGCTCGACCGCACTAACGTTCGCGACTTCGACGCAGTCACGGGGAACCAGACCATCGTCACGCCCAAAGCCCGTACCAAAGGCTTCGAACTGGGGGCGGCGGGCCGGGTAGGCCCTGTCTCGCTCCTTGCCGGCTACAGCTATCTCGACAGCGAAATCCGCGCGGAAGCAGATGCGGGCAACGTCCTGCCCAACACGCCCAAGCACAGTGTCGCGATCACCTCGACCATCGACGTGACCGACCGTTTCAGTGTCGGCGGCGGCGCCTATCACGCCTCGAAGCGCTATGGCGATACTGCGAACCTCATCTCGGCCGATGGCTACTGGAGCTTTGACGCCAACGCCGCCTTTCGCATCAACGAGAACCTTTCGGTCAGGCTCAACATACGCAACCTGACCGACAAACGCTACGTGGTGAAGCTGCGCAATCCGCACTTCGCGGTTCCTGCCGAGGGCCGCCAGGCTCTCTTCACAATCAGCGCGAGCTACTGAAGCAGGACGCACCGCTCCCTCCCTGTCACCCGAATGAAAGTTGAGGACGTCATGGACCTGACCATAACGGATAGGGCTGACCTGAAGTTCGGGGGACAGGCGAGAGAGCGGGTACATGCCGGCGCTGCCCGTTTCGAATCTCCCGCTCCGTCGAGGGCTTCGGAACGGCCGATCGATTACGTCCCCGGCGACGACAGCGGACTGCCTCAAGCCCGCTATGCGCCGGGGAACTTCAACTGGAAAACCTTTGCGATCGTCGCCGGCATCCACGCTGCCGCGGCGGGCGTGCTGCTCAGCACAGGCGTCGTGGGAATGCCGCGCTCACAAAGCAATCGGCTGACGGTCATCGACATTCGAACTCCCCCGCCTCAGGCCGAGTTGCCCGCCCGGCCCCAGCCCGAAATTGCCTCCGAAAAGGCGATGCATGATCCGGCCCCTGCTTTGATCGAGCCGAAGGTCAAACTGAGTGCCCGACCATTTACCGCCATCGAAGCATCTTCCCCAACGCCCACGGTATCCGTCCATGTGAACACTCCCCCGGCCGCGCCGGCACCCCCGGCACCGATTACCCCGCCCGACTTTTCCGCCGCCCAGCTCGACAATCCCGGTCCCCGCTATCCCTACGCCTCACGGCGAAATCGCGAAGAAGGCACGGTCACGCTCAAGGTGCTCGTGACGCCCGACGGTTATGCCGGGGACGTGGACATCCATCAGTCGAGCGGCTTTGAACGCCTTGATGCGGCCGCGATTCGGACGATCCGCAAATGGCGCTTCGTTCCTGCCCGGCAGGCCGGCAAGCCCATTGCCGCATGGGTGCTGGTGCCGATCGGTTTCTACCTGAGTTGAAGGACAGGCCGCGGCCAAAACGAATTCCGGCAATCTGACACGGTAGGAGGAGGCCTATCTTCCGGCAGGCGAAACCTGGTTGAACCGGCGTGAGGCAGCGAAACACCGAGCACGGGTGATGACCGCTCGCGCGCGGGTTCCGCGATGAGTTCGTAAGAACTGAGAACGGAGCGAATTCGTCGGCCCGAGGCCGAATGATTGGCCATTGGTGAAGTCATGGGGTGCGCGCAGATGCTGACAAAGGGAATTCTTGGCGCCGCGATCGGGTTGGCCGCGGCAGTCGGCCTTGTCCCCGGTGCGCTGGCTCAATCGGATGCTGGCGCTGGTCCGAACCCGGCAAAAGCACCCCACGCCTCGGCTGCTCCGGCGGAAATGCCGCTATATCCTGTGGTTCGCCGCGCCCAAGCGCCACGCTCGACAGTCTACTCGCTCATTGCCTTGCCGGGCAGCCACACCTCGGGACTGCTCGAGGGACTGGCGATTGACCGCGCCGGCAACATCTTCGTGGGCGAACTCGATGGCAGGGTAATCAGGATAACTCCTAAGGGCGAGTGGTCAGTCTACGCGACCTTTGATCTTCGGCACGACCAGGGCGCGGGTGCGCACCTGGTGGGGCTGGCGGTCGACGGGCAGGATCGGCTCTACGTGGTGCTTGATACCCATGACGCGCCGGGTAAGCCCCGCCATGGCGTGTGGCGCATCAACGCCGATGGACGGGCCGAGTTTCTAGCCTCCGTGCCTGATGTTCGGGGCGACGTGAACCAGGTCACGCTCGACCGGTACGGCAACATCTATCTCACCGATTCGACGCTGGGGCTCATCTGGAAAGTTGCCCCGGGCCGCACCATGGCCAGCCTCTGGTTCCAGGACAAGCGCATCCTGCCGGCCAAACTCGTCGGCAATCCCTGCAACGTCCCTAACGCGTTGAGCTGGGGCGTGAATGGCATCGCCTTCGGTCCTGATGGAGACCTCTTCGTGTCGAGCGGAGGGCAAGGCACGCTGCTGCGCGTGAAGATCGATCCGCGCACCGGGACCCCCGCGCAGGTCAGCGAATTCATTCACGATTGCAAGCGGCTGACCGGCATGGACCAGATCGCTGTGGACCAGGCGGGAGCGGTCTATATCGCCCGCAACTTCGAAAACCAGATCGTCCGCGTCACGCCGGAACGAAAGATCGAGGTGCTGGCGACGGAAAGCGATGGTCTCGATATTCCGGCCAACATCTCCTTCGGTCCTGGCAACGCGACTTTCGGCAGTGTCGACCAGGAACGCAGGTTTCTCTATGTGACCAACATCCGGGGAAGGGATGTGAAAGTGCTGGACGTCGGCGTCCCCGGCATGCCCATGCCCTGACGAGTTCCGCGCCAGCATAAGCCGCGTGACTTCGCGGCTGACCCGTCGGCACTGGTTGAATTCCTCGGCAACTCCCGCCGGAATCCAGCCTTCCGCTGAGTTGTATGCCGATCGTCAGCAAGGACGAACGGAGCAGTTCGAATGGCGGTCGCCGAACGGTCCTGGGGCAATTCGGCGACCGATAGTCTCCGCTCAGTCTGCCTTGAGGCTGGCGGCGCGCGAATATCTGCCGCGGCCGAACATGCGGTCCCATTGGTCGTCGGTCAGCGGGTA
>DATEJH010000041.1:0-10860 GCA_035278205.1 Novosphingobium sp.
CCAACTGGTGCCCGCCCTTGTCCTCGTCGCTCGCGTCCACCGCATAGGTCGTGGCGAGCGAACTGACCGCCACCTCGCGCGCGGCCATGGCCGGGATCAACGCCAGGGCCATGTCACGGTTGAAGCCGATCGGCTCCACCACCACCGCAAGGCCGTTGGCCACCCTGCCTGCGATAGAGGCATCGACCTGGCTCTCTCCGGGCCGGGCCTGCGGGAAGTTCAGCATGACCCACAGCACGACCGTGACGGTGAAGATGATAGTGCCGGCGCGCCGCAGGAAGATCCATGCGCGCTGCCACAGGCCGATCGCCATGTCCTTGAGCCGGGGCAGCTGGTACTTCGGCAGCTCCATGATGAACCCGGAGGCTGCGCCCCTGGTCACGGAGCGGCGCAGCACCAGCGCGACCACCATGGCCCCGACCACGCCGGCGACATAGAGCGCGAAAAGCACCAGCCCCTGCAGCCCCACGCCCCAGCCGACGCTGCGGTTGGGAATGAAGGCGGCGATTATGACAGCATAGACCGGCAGGCGCGCCGAGCAGGTCATCATCGGGGCGATCAGGATCGTCGTCAGGCGGTCCTTGGGGTCAGTGATCGAACGAGTCGCCATGATCCCCGGAATGGCGCAGGCAAAGCTCGACAGCAGCGGGATGAAACTGCGCCCGGACAGTCCGACGCGGGCCATCAGCCGGTCCATCAGGAAGGCCGCGCGGGCCATGTAGCCAGATGCTTCCATCGCCAGGATGAAGAAGAACAGGATCACGATCTGCGGCAGGAAAACGACGACGGAGCCGACGCCGGCAAGAATGCCGTCGGTCAGCAGGTTGCGCGCCAGCCCGGCCGGCAGCACGTCGACGGCAAGCGCGGTCAGCGCACCGACCGCAGCTTCGAGCGCATCGGCGAACGGCGTCGCCCAGGCGAAGACGGCCTGGAACACCACGAAGAGCAGCGCGCAGAGGACGACCGGGCCGATCCATGGATTGAGCAGTACCCGGTCGAGCCGGGCATGAAGCCGGTGGCGCCGCGTCTCGGAAAGGATCGCCCCCTCAGCCATGGCGTGGGCAGCGACGCGCCGCTCGATCAGCGACAGGTCGGTGATGCCGGGGCCGGGATGGCGCGTCTCGGCCGAGGCGATCGCTTCGGCGAGATCGTCGAGCCCGCGGCGGCGCACGGCGACGGTCGGGATCACCCGCACCCCCAGTTCCTGTTCGAGCAGCGCCGGATCGAGCACCAGTCCGTCGCGCTCGGCAAGATCGACCATGTTGAGCGCGATCACCGTCGGCTTGCCCAGCGCCAGGATCTCCTGCGCGAAGACGAGGTGCTGCTCGAGGTTCGAGGCGTCGAGCACCACGACCAGCACATCCGGCTCCGCTTCGCCGACGAACTGGCCGCGAACCACTTTCGATGTCACTTCCTCGTCCGGGCTGGTCGGATCGAGGCTGTAGGCGCCGGGAAGGTCGGTCATCTCGACCGGCTCGCCGGTCGGCAGGACGAAGCGGCCGGACTTGCGCTCGACAGTGACGCCCGGATAGTTGGCGATCTTTTGGCGGGCGCCGGTCAGCGCGTTGAACAGCGCGCTCTTGCCCGCATTGGGATTGCCGACGAGGGCGATCTTGCGCTGGCGGCTCACAGCACTTCCACTTCCATGGCAGCAGCGTGGGCGCGGCGCACCGCCACGATCATGCGTCCGATCGAGACGGCGATCGGATCGCGCCCGCCGAACACCCCCCGGTGCGACACCGAGACCCTGGCCCCTTCGTCCAGGCCGAGCGCGCGCAACCGGCGCGCCTCTTCCTGGACGAGCTGGCTCCAGTCGACCGCCACGATGCGGGCGCCCTGGCCAATGGGAAGCAAGTCGAGAGTCATCGGATTGCGCTGCCAGATTACACGATCATTTGCAACTGGCTCGCAATAACTCGCTGACTTTGTCATTGTACAAGGTCAAAGGAGGACAAGGTCCCTGAAGATTTACCGCGCCGGATAGCGCAGACGGCCGAGGAAGCGGGTTACGCTGAAACGCTCCTCGGGCGCGCGGAAGACTTGCGCCTTGGTCTTCTCGAAACGGATGATACCGTCGATCCGGCGGTCTAGAAAAGCGCGGGTTTCCGCCTTGTCCTCGCTGTCGTCCCGGGCGAAGACGTTGAGCGTGGCGGCATAGATCCCGGCCAGGATCGCCCGCTTCGTGTAGTGGTTGTAGTCGGTGGCGGTGTCGCCGGCGAGCCGCCACATCCGGTCGGCACTGCGCCAGCCGAGCTTCGCCGCCGCGACGACGTTCTGCGGCATCGCCATGATCGCAAGAGCCCGAGTCAGCGCCTCCTCCCGCCCCGCCACCGCATCGAGACGCGCCATTACCAGTCGGCGGATGCGTTCGCGCACCGGCAGGCCGGCCAGTGAGTCGGGCGGAGCCGCCGCTGCCATGCGCTCATCGACATGGCCGACCCATGCCGCGATCATCGCCATGGCACCCTCGCGGAAGGCGTACCGCGCCAGATCGGGGTCGACGCCGGCCGCCTGCGCGGCATAAGCCGCCGCTTCCCCAGTCCAGCCGTCGAAAGCCGCCGCGCCGGCTATCGCGGGCGCCAATTGCAGGCGCAGTGCGTCAAGGGTGTCGGGTTCTTCCATGACGATGCGCTCAGGGTACCGGGCCATAGACTGCCGCCGCCTTTCCGCCTTTCGCCTTGTACTCGTCGAGAACCGTGGCGATGGCGCTGTTCTTCCCTTCAAGCGCCGCATAGTCGCGCGCACTCCGGCCGGAATTGTCGGCCCGATCAGGATTGGCACCGGCCTGAAGCAGGGCCTTGGCCAGTTCCACGTCCTTGCGATGCACAGCGAAGATCAGCGGCGTCTCGCCGGCATCGTTCGACACGTCCGGAGAGGCCTTCTGCTCGAGCAGGAACCGCGTCCCTTCCCGCCAGCCCAGATTGACGGCCAGCTCCAGCGGCGTCCGCCCATGGTCGTCTGCCGCGTTCACCTTTGCACCGCGAGCGACGAGGTAGGCCAGCCAGGTCATATCGCGCCGGGCCGTAACAATGTGAAGCGCCGTCTGCCCGGTGGTCACGTCCCGCGAGTTGATGATCTGCGTGGAAGGATCAAGCAGCGCCGTCTCCACGGCCGCACCGTCCTTTTTCTTCACGGCATCAAGGAACTTGTAGCCATCGGAGAAGCCCGCCTGCGCCTGCACGGGCGATGAAGGCACGAGCGTGACCGCGAGAGCCGGGAGAACCGCCCCCAGGATCCGCCGCGAGATCTTCACCCGGTTCGCCATTGTTCTCGACACCTTGAAAATCCTCCGACTTTGTCGAATCTGCAGCGATTGCCCCCCTCGGCCAGGCATCGCACCTTGCACGAGCGCGTTTAGCAGAGCATGAACCGCCGCGCCATGACCTACCTGAAACGCTGGATCGTTCCGCTCGCCCTCGGCCTTGCCCTGACGGTGCCCCTAGCAGCCTGCCAGAAGGCGCAGGAAAGCGAGCGCCCGCCGCTCGAAGGCGCGGCGATCGGCGGACCTTTCACGCTGGTCGACAAGGACGGCAGCACGGTGACCTGGAACCAGTTCAAGGGGATGTGGCGCATCGTCTACTTCGGCTACACTTTCTGCCCCGACGCCTGCCCGATGGACGTCCAGGCGATGATGCGCGGCTTCTATTCGTTCGAGAAGGCGCACCCGCGGGAAGCCGCCAATGTACAGCCGATCTTCATCTCGATAGACCCCGAGCGCGACACGTCCAAGGTCGTCGGCCAGTGGACAGCCGCTTTCGGGCCTCGGCTGCTGGGCCTGACCGGAACGCCCGAACAGGTGAAGACCGCCGCCGACGCATTCGTCGCCTATTACAAGAAGGGCGAGGAAACGCCGGGCGGCTATCTGATGGATCACAGCCGCATTGCCTATCTGATGGACCCGAACGGCAAGCCCGTCGCCATGCTTCCGGTCGACAAGAGCCCTGATGCCGTTGCCGCCGAACTCGCCAAGTGGGTGAAGTGACCGACGAAACGCCCTTCTGGGAGCGGCCGCTGGAAACTCTCGACCGCGGGCAATGGGAAGCACTCTGCGACGGTTGCGGCCAGTGCTGCCTGCACAAGGTGGAGGATGCCGATACCGGCGAGATCTTCCACACCAATGTCGCCTGCAAGCTGCTCGACCTCAAGACCGCCCGCTGCACCGACTACGCCAACCGCCGCAAGTCCGTGACCGACTGCCTGACGCTCACGCTGAAGAATGCCGGCAGCCTGGAGTGGCTGCCCCCAAGCTGCGCCTACCGCCTCCGCGCCGAAGGCAGTCCGCTGCCCGACTGGCATTATCTAGTCTGCGGCGATCGCGAGGCGGTCCACCGGGAGGGCATGTCGGTCGCGGGCAAGGTCGTCAGCGAAACGGTCGCAGGGCCTCTGGAACACCACATCGTCTGGCCTTATGGAGAAGGGGACGAATTCGAGGATTATCGCGCCGAGGAGGAAGGCTGACCCCGTGCTCGACTGGCTTCGCCGCGATCCGCACCAGGAGCCGGTGATCGACCTCGGCGGAAAAGAGCTTCCCGTCGTCATCCGCCGGCTCGACCGGGCACGCCGGCTGACCATGCGTCTGGCCCCCGATGGCAGCGAAGTCCGCATTTCCATCCCGCGCTGGACCCGCACCGCCGAGGCCCTTGCCTTTGCCGCCTCTCGGCGGGACTGGCTCGCCCGCCAGCTCGCATCGCTGCCCGTCGCCGAACCGCTCACCAGTGGCGCGACGCTGCGCTTCAGGGGAGAGGCCCTGGTCCTGTACCACGATCCCGCAGCTTCGCGCCGCCCGGAACTCGCGGAAGGAAGGCTTATCGTCGGCGGGCCAGAACTCTCGCTCCAGCCCCGCCTGAGACGATGGCTGGAAGGGGAGGCGCGCGAGCATCTGGGCGCCGATCTCGCGGCCTACTGCGCGAAGGCGGGACAAGCCGTGCCGCCTCTCGCACTTTCCAGCGCACGGCGGCGATGGGGGAGCTGCGCCCCCGACGGAGCGATCCGAATCAACTGGCGACTCATCATGGCGCCCGACATGGTCCGCCGCTCGGTGGTCGCCCATGAGGTGGCCCACCTCGTCCATTTCGATCACTCGCCGGCGTTCCACGCCTGCCTAGCCGATCTGTTCGGGAGCGATCTTCGCCCGGCAAATCGCTGGCTCAAGACGCACGGACGCGAGCTCTATCTTCCGTTCGGCTAGCGTTCGGCGCCGGTAGCGCCTAAATAGGGGCGCATGGCCCTGTTCAAACGCTCCGGTTACTGGAAGGACGTCAGTCCCGCTGGCATGCTCGCCGACTTCAAGGCAGTGTGGAAGCAGGCCGGGCACAACCGCTGGCGCATCGCGGCGGTTTCGGCTGCCTGCACCTTCTCAGTATTCTACCTGATGTTCCAGCAGGAGACCAAGGGCCCGCAGCCGCCCCTCAAGGTGACCTACATCTCGACCCTGCCGGCGCACCGCACCGAGGCCGAAATCATCAGCTCGAACGTAGAGAACCAGAAGCGCAAGGAAGCTGTCGACAGGATCCTCGCCCAGCGCGATGAAGAGGTTCGCGACATCTACAGGACCATCGGCCGGGCCTCGGGCATGGACGTGGACAGGATCGCCCGCCAGGCCGAAGCCGAACAGGCGGCCGAGGAAGCGGCAAGGCGCAAGGCCGAACGCCCCATCCCCAAAGGCGTGACCTCCGTCCAGCAGGCCAAGGCCGAGCAGAACGATCCCTCGCAGTGACCGCAAACCCGAGCGAGGATGCCCGCTGGCTCGCCGCGGCCGCAAGCCTCGCCGCCCGTTCCCGCCCGATCAGCCGGCCTAATCCGGGCGTCGGCGCGATCCTGGTCAAACAGGGCAAGGTCGTCGCCCGCGGTTGGACCCAGGCCGGCGGACGTCCTCATGCCGAAGCGGCGGCGCTGGCCGCGGCAGGCGAAGAGGCGCGCGGCGCAACACTCTACGTCACGCTCGAACCCTGCGCGCACCAGTCCCAACGCGGCCCCGCCTGCGCCGACCTCGCCTGCGCCTCCGGGCTCACGCGCGTTGTCATCGGCTGCATGGACCCGGATCCACGCACATCGGGTTCGGGCATGAAGCGCATCAGCGAAGCCGGGATCGCGGCGGAGTACGTGGCCTCGGCGGCCTGCGAACGCAGCCTATCGGGTTATCTCATCGCCAGGCGCCTCGGCCGGCCCGAAGTCACCCTCAAGCTGGCGATGTCGCTCGACGGCTGCATCGCTCTCGCTTCCGGAGAGAGCAAGTGGATCACCGGCCCCGAGGCGCGCGCGCACGGTCATGCGATGCGGGCCAGGGCCGACGCCATCCTCGTAGGCGGCGGCACCCTGCGCGCCGACAAGCCTCGCCTTGACGTTCGGCTGCCGGGCCTCGAGGCGCGCAGTCCGGAACGCTATGTCCTTACCCGAGGCCAGGCCCCCAAGGGCTGGCGCGCCCTGCCCTCACCCAAGGCGATTACCTGGATGGAAGGTTTCCAGTACCTTTTCGTCGAGGGCGGTGCCGGGACAGCGGCGGCTTTCCTGGGTGCCGCGCTCGTCGACCGGCTCCTGATCTACCGGGCGCCGGTCATCCTGGGCGGACGCCCGGCGATCGGCGACTTCGGCCTTGCCTCGCTCGGTTCGGCGCACGGCCAGTGGCGGCTTGGCGAAAGGCGCCAGCTTGGCAGCGACACGCTCGAAGTCTACGAGGCCCAAAACCCAACCGGGAAATAGGCCATGTTCACAGGAATAGTCACTGCCCTCGGCGAGATTCGCGAAACCCGCAAGACCGGGGACCTGCACGCCGTCATCGCCTGCCCCTTCGATCCCGCGGAAATTGCGATAGGCGCCTCGATCGCCTGTTCGGGCACATGCCTGACGGTGGTGGACAAAGGCGGGAGCGCCGGAGACGCCTGGTTCGCCGTCGACATCTCGGCGGAAACGGTGGCGCGCACGGTGCCGGGCCGCTGGGAGCCGGGCGCGAAGCTCAATCTCGAACCCGCGCTCAGGCTGGGCGACGAATTGGGCGGTCACATCGTCACCGGTCACGTGGACGGCGTGGCCGAAGTGGCCGGCGTCTGTCCCGAAGGCGATTCGCGGCGCATCGGGTTTTCGGTCCCTGGCGAACTCGCGCCTTACCTGGCTCCCAAGGGGTCAATCACCGTCGACGGCGTCTCGCTGACCGTGAACGACGTGGCCGACCAGCCGGACGGGACCTGCCGCTTCTCGGTCAACATCATCCCCCATACCGCCGACGTAACGACCCTGGGGGCGCTGGAGCAGGGCAGCAAGGTCAACATCGAGATCGACGTGCTGGCGCGATATCTCAAACGGATGCAGTCGCTTCGGGAGTGATCGGTCAAATCACCGCGCGCCGGAAATATCCCGACCCAGCGGCCCCCTCGCAAACCCCGCGCGCGTGATTTCGTAGATCACGTGCTTGACCATCACGCCGCATCGCTCGTAAGTCCGCGTGCGGTCGGTCAGGGCGCCGCCGATGTTCTCCATCGCCTTGCGCGAGATCACATTGTCCGCGCCGACCTGGAAGATCGCGCGCTCGTAGTAAGACAGCGCGTGGGCCAGCATCAGCCGCTTGAATTCGGCGTTATAGCCCTTGCCCCAGTGCGCGCGAGCGAGGAAGGACCAGCCGATCTCGATCTCGCCGGGCAGCTCCGCCTCCGGCTCTCCGAAGCGGCTGGACCCGATGATGGCGCCGCTTGCCCGATCGATGATCGCAAAACCGCCGCCGGCGGCCAGCGCGTCCTCGAAGAACCGCCGGAAGACGGCCTCCTGCCAGCGGTCATGCGAAGGATGCCGCGCCCAGATCTGCGGATCCGAGGCGACGGCGTAAAGCGCATCCCAATCCTCAGGACTCAGGGGCCGGAGCAGCAGCCGGTCCCCTTCGAGAACCGGCTGCCGGTCCATGTCAGGCTGTCACGTCCGCGACCGCGGCGATGAACTGGCCGATGTTGCCCATGGTCAGGCCCGCCACATTGATGCGGCCGGAGCCGGCGAAGTAGATGCCGTGCTTCTCGCGCATGGCCTGAACCTGCTCGGGAGTGAAGGGAATGATCGAGAACAGGCCGTTCTGCTCGCCAATCGGGGTCAGATCGACGCCGCCGGTCCTGCCGGCTTCGGCCAGCCTGGCACGGACCTGGCGCATGCGCTCGCGCATCTGGTCGAGTTCGTCGAGCCATTGGGCGGTGAGCGCCGCGTCTTCCAGAACCAGGCGCACGGCCGCGCCGCCGTGATCGGGCGGCTGCGACCAGTTGGCGCGGGCCAGGGCATGGGCGTTGGACATGAACCTGGGCAGGTCCGCCCTGTCCGCCGCCATGACGTAGAGCGCGCCCACGCGGTCGCGGTAGAGGCCGAAGTTCTTGTCGCACGAATAGCAGATCAGCGCCTCGGGCACGGCGGCGAGGACGCGGCGCAGGCCGTAGGCGTCCTCTTCCATGCCATTGCCCAGGCCCTGATAGGCCAGGTCGATGATCGGCAGGATCCCCGCCTCGGCGATCAGCCCAGCGATCTCGTCCCACTCGGCGTTGGAGTAGTCGATGCCGGTGGGGTTGTGGCAGCAGCCGTGAAGCAGGACCGCGTCGCCCTTTTCGGCGCCGGCTATGGCCGTGCGCAGCGCGTCCATGTCGGTCTTGCCATCGGCGGTGGCATGCCGGAACTCCAGGACTTCCAGCCCGAGGTCGGCGCAGATCTGGTTGTGGTTCGGCCAGCTCGGCTTGCCGACGATCAGGCGCTTGACGCCGGCACGCTTCGCAAGCGCGATGGCAAGTCGCAGCGACCCGGTGCCGCCGGGGGTCTGCATGCCCTCGATGCGGCCGTCGATGGTAGGATTCGCCTCGCCGAAAACGTAAGGCATGAGTGCCTCGACGAAGGCCATGTCGCCCTCGGGGCCGAGATAGGCCTTGGAGTCCTGCGTCTCGACCAGTTTCTTTTCCGCCGCCTTGATCGCGCCGAATACGGGCGTCTCGCCCTGACCGGTGCGATAGACGCCGACGCCGAGGTCGATCTTGTCGGCGCGCGGGTCCGCGTTGTGGAGCTTGATCAGCGCAAGAAGCGCATCGGCGGGCTGTTGCTGAAGATTGGTAAGCATGGCGGGCGCGGCCTTACCCTCGCCGGGAAACGGAAGCAACAGCGGATCAGGGAAGAAAGTACGACCCGCGCATCATTCATGGAGGTTCGGCATTTCCGGGTGGCAGCAAGCCGGATTTAGCACGTCCGCTGGGCTGGTGCGGTGAAGGGTCAACCTTCACCGCACCAGTTCCACTCCCCATCCCATCATCCCTCCTCGCCAGGACGGCAGGTCGGATGGAGAGCGGCTCAACTCCGGCTCAGAACGGCAGCCAGCTCTGCTTGTGAGAGAACTTCATGTATCCGACATTGGCTCCAAGCCGCAGCCCGGCGCCGGCCCGCACCGGGATCAGCACGACATTGCCGCGGCGCAGATAGCTGACGGTGAAGCCGCCCACGAGGTAGGCCTGCCCCTCGCCTGCGCCGAAGCGATGATAGAGATCCTCGGTGTCGTAGAGGTTATAGACCAGCACGAAGGCGTTGCCGGCATTGGCCCCGGCGTCGAAACCGATCGACGGACCGGTCCAGTAGACCGGCCTTTCGCCTTCGACCTTGTGATAGAGCGTGCCCGACCCGTAGCGCAGGCCGATGGCGATCGCGCCGCCGGCCTCGCGCCCGACGATATAGGCATTTGGCTCGCCCTGCTTCTTGAGCAGGTCCTTGATGATCCCGGCGAGTCCCTTCGCGCCCTTGCCGAAGACGCCCTCCGCAGCGCCGATGAGATCGTCCTCGTGGTAGGTCGCGGAGTTGTCCGCGCCCTGTGTGGCGGTGCCGGCGGGCGCCGTACCGCTCGCGTCCGGATAGCCGGTGGCAGCCCCGCCGGGCTCGACCGGTGTTCCGTTTCCGGCAGCGGACGAACCGTTATCTTCCGGCGGCAGTTCGGCCGGCGCGGCGGCCGCCGGCGGCGTTGACGAAAACGAGGTGCCACCGCCGTTGAGATCGCCGTCAATCGTGGCGTCGGGGTCCACGGTCTTCACTTGCGCCGTAGCCGGGACCAGCGGCGAAATCACCGCGAGCAAGGCTGCTGCGATGGCGATCAGCGATCGCGAAGCGCGCGCGCCAGTCCTTTCGCGATGCCTCCCCCCGCTCCTGATCATGGTTGGCTTGCAGACTGACATGTTCCGGTCCTCCCTCGCACTCCGCGGCAAAAGGGCGGGAGCGCGGCAACATTACGATATCCAACAAGAATCCACTGCGAATGACCTCGCAATGAACGGGCGACAGAGCGAGTCGGTTTTGCGGCAGAGCGAGTCGCCGGACCCGCAACTTACGCCCGCGGCGCAAAATCGCGCGAACGCCGAAAGTCCTCTTGATGCCCCTCGGACCCGCCGCTATAGCGGCCGCCCTGAGCCGCATCCGGAGACGTGGGTGAGTGGCTGAAACCAGCGGTTTGCTAAACCGTCGTGCCCTTAAGGGGGTACCCCGGGTTCGAATCCCGGCGTCTCCGCCAGCGCCCTGATCCCTGACATCCCTCTGCGAACTCGGACGACCGATAAAACCGGCAGACTTCTGCGGTTATATCGGCATATTCCGTGCTCATAGCGTTCGCGCATGACCGCCGCAGAACGTGGCAAATCAGCGCTATACTTATGACAGAACTTATGACTTGAGGACGGCGTGGGCACGCGATAGACAGATCATCAGGAGGTCTGCAGTGCGCGCGAGAAACAAGCTCAACGTCAAGAAGGTCGCCAGCTTGACCAAGCCCGGCGTTTATTCCGACGGTGGTGGCCTCTACCTGCGGGTGAGAAACTGCGGCTCTCGCTCCTGGCTGTTCGTCTTCCACCTACAAGGCAGACGCCGGGAGATGGG
>DATEJH010000042.1:0-21446 GCA_035278205.1 Novosphingobium sp.
TTGCGACGGCACGCTGATCGACGGCCAGGCCTCGATCTGCGAAGCGATGGAGGCGACTTTTGCCACCCACGGCTTTGTCGCGCCGCCGCGCAGCGCCATTCGCCGGGCGGTCGGCCTTTCGCTGCCGCAGGCGATGCGCCAGCTCCTGCCCGGCAGCAATGCCGATCAGCAGCAGGCCATGGCCGAGAGCTACAAGCAGGCTTTCCGCACCGCGCGCAGCGAAGGCCGCGTCTCGCAGCCGCTGTTCGCTGGCGTCGAGGACTGCCTGCGCGCGCTCGCCGCCGCCGGATGGACGCTGGGCGTCGCGACCGGCATGTCCGACCGGGGCCTCGCACATTGCCTTGCCGACAACGGCATCGCCGAGCTTTTTGTAACATTGCAGACGGCGGACCGGCACCCGTCCAAGCCGCATCCGGAAATGCTGGAAGAAGCAATGTCCGAAGCGGGGGCCGCGGCGCAGGAAACGGTGATGATCGGCGACACCGGCTATGACATGCAGATGGCGCGCGCCGCCGGGACGCGGGCGATCGGCGTCGACTGGGGTTATCACCACCCGCAGGAGCTTCAGGCGGCCGGCGCCGAATGGGTCGCCGAAAACCCCGCCCTGCTCTGCAGCTATCTGCTGGCATGAGCGGGAAGGATCCCGCCGCCGCGCGCTTTGCAGTAATTCAGGCGGTGCGCCTGTCAGGCGTGGCATTCGTGATCGTCGGCATGCTCGCCGCTTCGGGGCGCTTGGCGCTGCCCGCCTGGACCGGCTATCCGCTGCTCGCCGTCGGCCTTGCTGACGTCCTCATCGTTCCCCAGCTCCTCGCGCGAAAGTGGCGCACACCGAAATGAAGCGTTTCTACAAGGAAGCCGCCGTCGGCCAGGTCGGCCAAGGCTGGCACGTGATGCTCGATGAACGCCCGATCAGGACGGCGGGCGGGCGGCCGCAGGCCGTGCCGACGAAGGATCTCGCCGAGGCGCTCGCCGGCGAATGGTCGGCGCAGGGCGAAGAGATCGATCCCGCCTCATTCCACCTGCGCGACCTTGCCGACTTCGCCATCGATGCCGTCGCCGGCAATCGCGCCGAGGCTATCCGCGACCTGATGCCTTACGCCGAGACCGACACCCTGTGCTACCGCGCCGACCCGGAGGACGCGCTCTACCGCCGTCAACTGCAGGTCTGGGAGCCGCTGCTGACCGATGCCGAAGCTCGCTGGGCGCTCCGCTTCATGCGCGTCTCGGGCATCGTTCACAGGCCCCAGCCGCCCGAGACGCTCGTCCGGCTGGGGCAGATCCTCGAAGGCGAAAACGACTTCTCCCTGGCCGCCCTGCGCATGCTAGCCAGCCTTGCGGCATCCCTCGTCATCGGCCTTTCGGCGATCCAGCCCGGGGCGGATGCGGAGATACTGTGGAACGCCGCCAATCTGGAAGAGGACTGGCAGGCCGAACTCTGGGGCGAGGACTGGGAAGCGGCGGAGCGGCGCAAGACTCGCTACGAGGCATTCAAGGTGGCCATGCGCTTTGCCGCGCTGGCACGGTGAAAGGCGCCTTCAACCCGTGGTCCCTGAAAGAAAACCCGCCCCGGCATAAGGCCGGAGCGGGCTCGCATGCTCATCGACAAAGAGGCTTTAGACCTTTTGCCTTGTCCTGTCGGGCAGGTCTCAGAACTCTACGCCGAGGCCGACCAGCACGTTGTGACGGCTGAAGTCGCCTTCGTAGTTCGAGTAGCGGTATTCGCCCTTCACGAAGACGTTGTTGGTCAGCGTGTACTGACCGCCGGCGCCGAGGCGGAAACCGTCGGCGTTGTCACCGATCGAGAAGTTGCTCGAACCATCCGCGCCATCGTCATAAGTCAAGCGGAGACGGGCATTGGTGTAGCCGCCCAGGACGTAAAGCTTGGCCTTTTCGCCGACCGAGGTGCCGAGGCGCACGACGGCCGAGAGGTCACGTCCGGTCCTCAGGCAGGCCCTGTCACCGACCACATCGACATCGCTCACGCAATCCTTGGTGGTGCTGTCGGCAACGGTGCCCTGAATGCCGACGAACATGCCGCCCGAAAGCGGAACGTCATAGCCGGCCGAGACGCCGTAGCTCACGCCTTCGTCGGAATCACCACCGGCGGAAACGATGTCGAGACCGGTCTCGGCCTGTACCCAGGCCTGTGCATTGGCGGCAGCCGGAATGGCGAACAGCGCGGCAGCGGCGCCGGCAATGGCAATCTTCCTCATGTAATACTCCTGCATTTCTTATTTCCCGCAAGCTCTACGGCTGACGAGCAGGCGGCCGATACCGGTGCAGGAAAAACCGGTCAACACGACAGGCCGGTAAAGAACTGTTAAAAGCTCGCAAGGGTTGCTGCAATGCAACACCGGGTGTCCAGCAACAACCTCGATGCGGGCGGATTTCAGCTAATATGGCCTGCTTGTTTCAAATCGGCCCAAAAAATATTTACAGGCCGCTCTTTTCAAATGGGCGGACCGTTCCAAAGAGCAGCCGATACTGCAACCGTAGTTGACGTAAATTCAACAGGGAGCGCCCGGCGCCTCTATTGCCCCTTGACCCATTGCGCAACCTGCCGGGCCACGTCGTTGGCGGCCTGGTTCAATGCAGGCCCGACCGCCCCCGCCTTCGGGTCCACATTCTTGACCGTGGACTCGAAGCGCTTCGTTACTATTTCGCCCCCGCGCACGCTGCGCGCGGCATCGAAACGCACAATGACCGAACGCGTCGGCGCATCGTAGCCCATGCGCAGCAGCTGCCCGCCGACAGCCAGTTTTCCGACGACCTCGTAATCGCCGCCTTCCACCACCAGTCCGCCGGTCTCGGCGCGAATGGTCTCGGCCAGGAGGCCCCGGAACTGGCGCGCCGGCTTTTCGACCCAGGCGGCGTTCTTGAGGTAGGCGATGCTGGAAGCGTCGATCTGCACCGGTATTCGCAGCACATCGAGGCTGCGGTCAGCTCCGGGATCGAGCACGACGATCGCGTCGGCGATCCGGCCGCTCGATTGGGAGCCGACGGGCGCGCTCGTTTCGGGGGTGAGCCGGAACAGCTGGTCGGGCACCTTGCCGCCAAGGCTGAGGCAGCCGGCAAGCATGAGGCAAGCCGCAGCGGCTGCCGCTCCCCGCATCGGCCGGGACTTCAGCACGCCCCTGGTCACATTCCCCATCGTCACCCTCGTCATGGTTCGTAATCCGGCAGTTTCTGGCCTTTGAGCAGCGCTCCGGCGCCCTGGTCCTCTATCTTCTCGGTGACGTTGCGAAGCGCCCTGCTGGTCGCCCGCAAGTCGCGGATCGCGGCCTCGGCCGCGGGCAGAGTGTCGCTCGAGACGTGCCGCAGGGCCGGCTGCGCGGTCTCCAGCGTCCGATCGAGCTCGTCCATCGACTTCTGCGCCGAGTTCAGCGTCGCGCGAAGCTGAGCGGCGAGCGAATTGCCTTCGCTGCCCAGCAAGGCGTCGGCCTTGTTCGCCACCTCCTGGAAAGCCGTCAGCGTCCTGGTCGCCTGGTCGAGCGTCGCCTGAAGCTCCCTCAGGGTATTGTCGACCTGCGGCGTCGCGCGCGAAAGATCGCGCGTCATCTTGTCGGTGTTATGCAGAATCCCGGTAATCGAGCGGCGGTTCTCCTCGGAGAGAAGCAAGTTGAGGTTCTCCGTCAGGGTCGCCAGGCGCTCCATCAGCAACGGCGCATTCGACAGGATCTCGCCGAGACCGCCGCGCGTGGTCGGGATCACCGGCACGCCTTCGGGGCCCGGCTCGGTAAGCGGCGGCGCGCCTTTCACCGCGCCTTCGAGCTGGATGTCCGAAACGCCGGTGAAGCTGCCCTGGATGGTCGCCGTGGTGCCGACCGTCACCGGCACCTTCTCATCCACCTTGATCCGTACTCGCACGAAGCTGGGGTCCTTCGGCCAGAGTTCGATCTGCGAGATCTGGCCCACCGGGACGCCCGAGAAGTTGACCTCCGAACCCTTGGCAAGGCCGTCGACCGACTGCTTGAAGAAGATGTCGTACTCGTTGCGGTCGCCTTCGCTCAGGCGCGCGATCCAGAGGATGAAAGCAGCCAGCAAGGCCAGAAGCACCAGCGTGACGGTTCCGACCCAGACATTGTTGGAGCGCGTTTCCATGTGCCTTTTCGCCTATGCCCCCGAGTTTCCGGGCTTGTCCATGGCCCGCCGCCCCGACTGACCGCGGGGAGCCGGCGCCTTTTCCGAATGTTCCGGCCGCGCTTGGGGGTCATCCTTTGCCGCCAGCGCGGTGCGTCCCCTCGGGCCGTTGAAGTATTCCTGGATCCACGGATGATCGAGCGCGAGCAGTTCCGGGATCGTTCCGACGGCTATCACCTGCTTGTCCGCCAGCACCGCGACCCGGTCGCAGATCGCATAGAGGGTGTCGAGGTCATGCGTGATGAGGAATACGGTGAGCCCCAGCGTCTCCTTGAGCTCACGCGTGAGCGTATCGAAGGCGGCGGCGCCGATCGGATCGAGGCCAGCGGTAGGCTCGTCGAGAAACAGCAGCTCGGGATCGAGCGCCAGCGCCCGCGCCAGACCGGCACGTTTCTTCATGCCGCCCGAAAGCTCGCTCGGATACTTGAAGGCTGCTTCCTCTGGAAGGCCGGAAAGCTTGACCTTGAAGCGCGCGATTTCCTCGCGCAGGTCGTCGGCTATCTCGGGATAGAACTGCTTGAGCGGGACTTCGACGTTCTCGCCCACCGTCAGCGTGGAGAACAGCGCCCCGCCCTGGAACAGCACCCCCCAGCGCGAGCGGATGTCGATCTCATCCTCCTCGTCCTGCGGAGCCAGCATGTTGCGGCCGAACACGGTCACTTCGCCCGCATCAGGCCGCTGCAGTCCGATGATCGAGCGCATCAGCACCGACTTGCCCGTGCCCGAGCCGCCGACCACGCCCAGGATCTCCCCTTTGCGCACACTCAGCGACAGGTTTTCATGGATGACGTGGTCGCCAAAGGCGTTGCGCAGCCCCTCGACACAGATCGGATAGTCCTGGGCGTCGCTCATTTCCAGCCGATCTCCGTGAAGAAGATGGCGAAGAAGGCGTCGAGCACGATCACGGTGAAGATGGCGGTGACCACCGACTGCGTCGTGCGCGTACCCACCTCCTCGGCGTTCCCGCTGACCTGCATGCCCTGGTAGCATCCCGCGAGCGCAACGATCAGCCCGAAGACCGGGGCCTTGACCATCCCCACCCAGACGTCGGTGAGCGGCACCACCTGCTGGATGCGCTGGAGGAAGGTCCAGAAGGGAATGTCGAGCGCGAAGTTGGAAATGAAGGCGCCGCCGATGATCGCAAGCGCGGCCGAGTAGAAGCCCAGCAGCGGCATCATGATCATCGAGGCCAGCACGCGCGGCACCACCAGCGCTTCCATCGGTGAGACGCCGATCGTGCGCATGGCGTCCACTTCCTCGGTCAGCTTCATCGTCCCGATCTGCGCCGCGAAGGCCGACCCCGAGCGGCCGGCGACCATGATCGAGGTCATCAGGATGCCCAGTTCGCGCATTGACAGGCGGCCGGTCAGGTTGATCGTGTATATCTCCGCCCCGAACTGCTCGAGCTGCACCGCGCCCTGCTGCGCGATGACGATGCCGATGAGGAAGCTCATCAGCCCGATGATCAACAGCGAGTTGATCCCCACGTACTGCATGTGGTGGACCAGCGACTTGAAACGCAGGCGCGAGGGATGGCGGATGATCACGCCGAATGCCAGGATCAGCTCGCCCAGGAAGGCAACCGCCCGCTTGCCGCCCTTGCCCCAGCCACTGACCACCTGCCCCAGTTCCGCGACCGTGCGCATCAGCAGCGGCGGCGGCTCTTCGATCTCCGCCTCGTGCTCCTTCACGCTGCCGATCGCGGCGAAGAGGCGCCGGGCCTGTTCGCTGGCATTGACGATGGCGCTGCCCCTCTGGTCGGCATAGCGCGACACCAGCCAGGCGCCCGTCGTGTCGATGTCGGTCACGTCGGCCATGTCGATGCGCTGGAAAGGCTGGTCCAGCCCTTCCAGCTTGGCCTCGAGGTCGCCAAGCGAGTGGATGCGCAAGGGACCGTGCAGCGCCAGGGTCGGGACGCCGCCATCGTCGCTTTCCGACAGGGAGAATTCAGCCCATTCCCGCATGCGCGCCCGTATTGGGGGAAAAACCGTTGACCGGCAAGTGGTTCCCCTTCTGCGACGAATTGTCCGGAGCGGGACACTGGCAGCCAAGTCGGGCAAAACCATGGCATCCCCATGACGGTGAGGTCGCCCGCAGGCCACTGGCAACTTGCGCCGCCTGCCCGTGACTGGCAAAGCGCCGCGCCATGACCGACAACGCTCTCGACAAGACATTCGACCCCGCCCAGATCGAGGCGAGGTGGTACGCCCATTGGGAGAACAGCGGCCTGTTCCGCCCGGAACGGCCCGACGCGCAGCCCTTCACCATCGTCAACCCGCCTCCGAACGTGACCGGCTCGCTGCACATCGGCCACGCGCTCGACAACACGCTGCAGGACGTGGTGATCCGCTACGAGCGCCTGCGGGGCAAGGACGCGCTCTGGGTGGTGGGCACCGACCATGCCGGCATTGCGACGCAGATGGTGGTCGAGCGCCAGATGGAGGCGCGGCAGGACAAGCGCACCAACTACGCTCGCGAAGAGTTCATCGACAAGGTCTGGGAATGGAAGCGCGAGAGCGGCGGCCAGATCACCCGCCAGCTGCGCCGCCTGGGCTGCTCGATGGACTGGAACCGCGAGCAGTTCACCATGGACCCGCACTTCACCAGGGCCGTCGTCAAGGTCTTCGTCGATCTCTACAACGAGGGCCTGATCTACCGCGACAAGCGGCTGGTTAACTGGGACCCCAAGCTCAAGACCGCGATCAGCGACCTCGAAGTCGAGACGCGCGAGATCAACGGGTCGTTCTGGCACTTCAAGTACCCGCTCAGCGACGGCTCGGGTCACATCTCGGTCGCCACAACCCGGCCCGAGACGATGCTGGCCGACATGGCCGTGGCGGTGAACCCGAACGACGAGCGCTACAGGCCGCTGCTGGACCGCGGCGCCACCGTGACGCTGCCGATCACCGGACGCGAGATCCCCATCGTCGCCGACGACCATGCCGACCCGGAACTTGGCTCGGGCGCGGTGAAGATCACGCCGGGGCATGACTTCAACGACTTCGAAGTGGGCAAGCGCGCCGGGTTCAAGCCGGCCGACATGCTCAACATGCTCGATGCCGAGGCCAGGGTATGCCAGACGGCGGACGGCCTGATCCCAGCCGAGCTGGTCGGCATGGACCGCTTCGATGCCCGCGCCCGCGTGGTCGAGATGATGGACGGGCTCGGCCTGCTCGAAAACGTCGAGGACCGCGTGATCCAGACTCCCTACGGGGACCGTGGCGGCGTTGTGATCGAACCCTGGCTGACCGATCAATGGTACGTCGATGCGGAGAAGCTGGCGAAGGCGCCGATTGAGGCGGTGAAGAGCGGCGCGATCGAGATCGTGCCGAAGACATGGGAGAAGACGTTCTTCAACTGGATGGAGAATATCCAGCCCTGGTGCGTGTCACGCCAGCTTTGGTGGGGGCACCGGATTCCGGCCTGGTATGGCGAAGACGGTGAAATTTTCGTCGCCGAAACCGAAGAGCAGGCTCAGGCGCTCGCGGGCAATCGCGAGATCGTGCGTGACGAGGACGTCCTCGACACCTGGTTCTCCTCCGCCCTCTGGCCATTTGCAACGCTGGGCTGGCCGGACAGCATTCTCGAAACCAACCCCGCTCAGCCTGAGCCTGTCGAAGGCCCCCCGGGCAACGCTGCCGGTGCTTCGACAAGCTCGGCACGAGCGGGGGTAGAGGCCGTTCCCGGTTCCCTCCTCTCCCGCCACTACCCCAACGACCTGCTGATCTCCGGCTTCGACATCCTGTTTTTCTGGGACGCGCGCATGGCGATGCAGGGCATCCACTTCATGAAGGACGTGCCCTGGCGCCGGCTCTACCTGCACGGCCTCGTGCGCGCGGCGGACGGTCAGAAGATGTCCAAGTCCAAGGGCAACGTCGTCGATCCGCTCGGTCTCATCGACAAGTACGGCGCCGACGCGCTGCGCTTCTTCATGGCCGCCATGGAGAGCCAGGGCCGCGACGTGAAGATGGACGAGAAGCGCGTCGAGGGTTACCGCAACTTCGCCACCAAGCTGTGGAACGCGGCACGTTTCTGCCAATCCAACGGCATCGGCGCGAGCACTTCGGTCGAAGCGCCCGCCGCGGCGCTGGCGGTGAACAAGTGGATCATCGGCGAAGTGGTCGAGACCCTGGCCGAACTCGACAAGGCCATGGGCGACCTGCGCTTCGACGCGGCGGCCAATGCCATCTACCACTTCGTGTGGGACCAGTTCTGCGACTGGTACATCGAGCTGGTGAAAGGCAGCTTCGACGACGAGACGAAGGCCGTGGCCGGCTGGGTGCTCGACCAGATCCTCGTCATGCTCCACCCTTTCATGCCCTTCGTGACCGAGGAACTGTGGAGCAAGATGGGTGATCGGCCGTATGAGCTGATCGTTGCGAAGTGGCCGAAGCCGAATGCCTCGGTGGATGGCCAAGCCAAGGCGGAAGTCGAATGGCTGATAGAGTTCGTTGGAAAACTACGCTCGGCGAGAACGGAAGTTAATGTGCCGCCCGGAGCACGAACAGACCTGCTTGTCCTTGGCGACTTGGCAAGCGATGGTTTGAAGATCGGGACTCAGCCCCGCCTGGACGTTGAGGGTCAGATCGCAGCGCAAAGCTCCGCTTTGGCACGTCTTGCCCGGATCGATGTCGCTGAATTTCTAAATAGCGGATTGGCGATCGATTTACGCACAGGCGAGCAGCTTGATCGCACGAAGTACGAGTCCGGGAAGACGGCGGGATTTGAGATAGTTGTTGCGGACACGTCGTATGTTGTGCCCCTAGAAGGCGTGATAGACATCGCGGCCGAAAAGGCGCGCCTCGAAAAGGCGCTCGTCGCCGCGCAGAAGGAACGGGATTCCCTCGCCAAACGGCTCGAGAACCCCTCCTTCGTCGAAAAGGCAAAGGCCGAGGCAGTCGAGAAGGCCCGCGCCGACCATGCAGCGCATGCGTCCGAGGCGGAGCGGTTGGCGGCAGCGTTGCAGCGGTTGGGGTAGCGCTGAAACCGCGTGCTTCGACAAGCTCAGCACGAGCGGGGAATTGCATTGGGAATGAGCGGGGTGCTGCGCCGTTCTCCTCCCGCTCGTCCTGAGCCTGTCGAAGGGCGAGCAGCGTGCAACGCACGCAATTTCATTTTCCTACACCCACCCCATCTGCCACTCTCGCCCCCATGCTGACCCTGGCCACCACCACCCCGACAGAGCCGGAAATCTTCGCCTCGCTGCAAGGCGAAGGCCCGTCCATGGGCCGGCCCAGCACTTTCGCGCGGCTCTCGCGGTGCAATCTTGCCTGCGTCTGGTGCGACACCGCCTACACCTGGCGCTTCGAAGGCGACAATCGCCCGCACCGTGACGACGTCGCCTTCGAACGCACCGCCAATCAGATCACGCTTGACGAAGCCGACGTCGCGGCACGGATAGCCGCGCTGCCTCCGGATCGCCTCGTTATCACCGGCGGCGAACCGCTGCTGCAGGGCGCTGCGCTGGCGCGGATGATCGAACATCTGGGCACTCTGCGTCCCGGCATGCACATCGAAGTCGAAACCAACGGCACCGTGGCGCCGCACCCCGCGCTCGACCTGCTGGTCCATCAGTACAATGTCAGCCCCAAGCTGGCGCACAGCGGTAATCCGGCTGACCTGGCGCTGGTGCCGGAACGCCTTGCCGCCTGGGCTGCAGAGCGGCGTGCCTGGTTCAAGTTCGTGATCGCCTCGCCCAAGGATGTCGATGAAGTCCGGGCGCTCCAGCAAGCCCACCCCATTCCGCCCGAACGGATATTCCTGATGCCGGAAGGGCGCGCAAGCGGTGTCCTGCGCGAGCGTTCGGTGTGGCTGGCGGAAATCTGTGCGCGGTCCGGTTACCGCTTCACTGATCGCTTGCACATTCACTTGTGGGGCGACACGAGAGGCACATGAACGAAGCGTCACCGATTCCGGCCGGAGAAACCGAGGCGGAGGAATCTCAACCACGCGCGATTCACGGCGATCTCACGCAGGGGCCGATTTTCAGGACCCTGATGCTGTTCTCGATCCCGATGTTGCTGTCGAACGTGCTGCAGACGCTCAATGGCTCGGTCAACGCAATCTGGGTCGGGCGCCTGCTTGGAGAAAGCGCGCTGGCGGCGACGGCCAATGCGAACGTCGTGATGTTCCTGATGTTCGCCACGGTGTTCGGCTTCGGCATGGCGACGACCGTGCGCGTCGGCCAGTACTTCGGCGCGCGCGAGGTTGCCATGGCACGCCGGACCTTCGGGTCCGGCGTGGGTTTCTGCGTCGCGCTGGCCGCCGGGGTGGGGATGACAGGCTGGTTCGTGGCGCCATCGCTGCTGCATGCGCTCGGCACGCCGCAGGCCAGCCTGGAGCAAGCACTGGCTTACCTGCGCGTCATTTTCATCACCATACCACTGGGGACCGCTTCGATGATGGTCTCGATGGGCATGCGCGGGGCAGGCGATTCACGCACCCCGCTTTATGCGATGATCCTGACTGTTGCCCTCGACATCGGGCTCAACCCGCTGCTGATCCGCGGCCTGGGGCCAATCCCGCCGCTGGGCATCGCCGGTTCGGCCATTGCCACGGCAACAGCAAACTTTGCCGGCTTCGCCTACCAGGTATGGCGTATCTACCGCCACGACCTGCCGCTGCGCCTGCGCGGAGAAGAGCTGGCCTATCTGCTGCCGCGCGGCGATGAACTGCGCTACGTCGCGGGCAAGGGGCTGCCGATGGGAACGCAGATGCTGCTGGTCTCCTCGGCGGGACTGATCATGATCGGCCTCGTTAATCGCGAGGGGCTGAACGCGGCTGCCGCCTATGGCGCTTCGCTGCAATTGTGGAACTACCTGCAGATGCCCGCATTCGCGATCAGTTCGGCGGTCAGCGCGATGGTCGCCCAGGCAATCGGCGCGGGCAATCACCAGCGCGTGGGCAAGGTCACGATGATCGGCATGGCGAGCAATCTCGCGCTGTCGAGCCTGCTTGCCTTGCTGATAGTGGTTTTCGACCATCAGCTCCTGGCCCTGTTCCTGGGCGGCGGGAGCCCCGCCATGCCGACCGCCGAGCACATACAGCTGGTCTGCACGGTGTCGTTCGTGATCATGAGCATCACCATGATCCTCAACGGCACCCTGCGCGCCTATGGCGCGGTGATTGCCCCCTTGGCGATCATGTTCCTGGGGCTCTATCCCGGCCGCCTCGGCTTCTACGCCCTCGCCCGCCCGCATATCCAGGGCGAGGCGGTCTGGTGGACCTACCCCGTCGGCTCGATCGCTACCCTGGTGCTGACGCTGCTCTACTACTGGCGCGGCAGGTGGAGGCGGGGACTGGACCTGTAGCCCTCAGCGCCCCTGAGCGCGCCAGCGTTGGACCGTGCGCTGGACCATCTCCTCCTCGCCCCCGGTGTCGTTCCACAGTCGGGTGAAGGAGGGGTCTTCCGAGGCCGGGCGCTTGAACTCCTCAAGATCGTCGAAGGAAACCCGGATCGGGATAGTCACGCCCTCGCCGCAGATAATGCACTCGCGGTTGCGCAGGGCCGGAATGGCATCAAGGAACCCGCGTGCGCCCTCCGGCATGGCCGCGCGCACGAAGGCCTGGTCGCGGTCGTTGTTGAGCCGCATGGCGATGATGGTGCCGAGCTGCGAGAGCACGCCCTCGGCAAGATCGGAAGGCCGCTGCGTGATCAGCCCGAGCGAAATGCCGTACTTGCGCCCCTCCTTGGCGATACGGGAGAGAATGCGCCCGACCGAGGAGCCATCGGCATTCTTCTCATTGGGAACGTACCGGTGCGCTTCCTCGCATACGATCAGGATCGGGCGCGTTTTCTCCTCGCGAGCCCAGATCGCGAAGTCGAAGACGAGCCGGCTGAGCACCGCGACAACGGTGGAGGTGATGTCAGACGGCACGCCCGAGACGTCGATGATGGAGATCGGTTTGCCGCGCGAAGGCAGCCGGAACAGGGTGGAGATGAAATCGGTCATGGTATCGCCGACAAGCATGCCGGAGAACATGAACTGGTATCGCGGATCGCTCTTCAACTCGTCGAGCCGGTTGCGAATGCGCATGTAGGGCGCGCTTGAATGGCCCTTGTCGAGCTTGCCCATCGCATTGTTCAGGATGACGCCAAGGTCCGACAGCAGATAGGGGATCGGCGAATCCACCGTGATCTTGCCCATCTGCTCGGCCAGGCGGTTCTTCATCCGCGCCTCGAGCAGGCACTTCGCCAGGATCTCGGCGTCGAGCTGCCGGTCGTCCCCGCGCGAGGTGAGGAGGATCTCGCAGTGCTCCTCGAAGTTCATCAGCCAGTACGGCATCTGGAGGTTGGAGACGTCCAGGATCATGCCGGTGCTGCGGAACGCGGCCGAATACTCCCCATGCGGATCGACCATGATGATGTGGCCTTCGGGTGCATGCTCGCAGATGCGGTGAAGGATCAGCGCCGCGGTCGTCGACTTGCCGGTACCGGTGGAACCGAGCAGCGCGAAGTGCTTGCCGAGCAAGGCGTCGATGTAGAGCCCCGCGCGAATGTCCTTGGTGGGATAGACGTTGCCGATCTGGATCGCGGTGCGCCCGTCGCTCGCATAGATCTGGCGCAGGTCCTCGCTGGTCGCGGGATAGACCGGCGCGCCCGGAATCGGGAAGAATGTGACGCCGCGCCGGAAACCGTTCATCCGCCCCGTCAGGCGTTCTTCCTCGCCCTCGCCCAGGAAATCGGCTTCGGCCATGATCCCGCCGGCAACCGAATTGTCCTGTTTCTGGTTACGGATGCTGGCGAGCAGCCAGCCATTGCCGACCCGAATCTTGATCTGGCTGCCGACCTGCCCCGAAAGCGCGACCGAAGGATCGGGGTCCAGCGAGATCTCCGCCAGCCTGTCCAGATCGAGAGCTATGCGCGAACCGGCGCCGCCGATCTCTATAACCATCCCGATCGGTTCGGGACGGCTCTTGCCCGTTGCTGCAGGAAAGTCACGGGCGGCGCCTTGTTCGGCAGGGGCCGCCTGGTCAAAGCCGTCGATACGCATCTGGTTCATAGGGCACCGGAAAAAGTCACCATCCCGCCAACCATTACGGCCCGGCGGTTAATTTCCGGCTAAGGACGCGCGCCAATCAGACCATCGCGAAGAGGCGCCCCGCGATCCAGCCCATAGCGACCGAAACGACGACCGCAAGCAGGCCATAGGCGAAGCCGAAGTTGTCGGAGAAATCGGCGACCGCCCGTTCAAACCCGAGCTTGCGAACCTCGACCTCGCTGCTGGCGGAGGCGACCACGCGGCCTTTCGAAATGGCGAAGGTCTCGGCCGTGTATATGCCGGTCGGCACGCGCGAAGGCAGGTGCATGTGGGCCTGATAAAGTACCTGCTCGCTTACTTTGACGCTGCCTTCGTTCTCGCGGTACATGCCTTTCTTGCGGTTGAGTTGCACGAGGCCGGCGGAAAACCGCGACTGTTCGTCCGGATTGATCGCGCCGATCGGCGAAAGCTGCAGCCATGCGAGGCCCAGCTCGTAAATCGCGGCCGTCTTGTCATCGACGATGTCGGAAATGGGCCTGGTCGAAGCTATGGCATAATAGGACGGAGCCGATCGGAACTCGGTACTTGCCGCGTTGATCCAGATGCCCGCGACTTTCTGCTTTTCGCGCAGCACGATCGACTGTGTCGGCCCCTTCAGGACAACCACGATGTCATAGGCCTGCCCCGCGCGGGAGCCCTCCGGTGTCAGGATGGCACCGAAAAGCAGCAGCTCGGTGCCGGTGAAACCCTGCTGCAGATCCACTTCATGCTGCGAAATCTCTGGCACGAGGATAGGATCGCGCGCGGCGGTCAGCAGGAAAAGCGCGAGAAGGGCGAACAGCGCCCTCACAGCGGCGCCACCGTGTAGATGTCATCCGGCCTGTAGCCGAGACCGATCGCCATGCGCCCGGCGACGAGCAGGACGATGATCGCCAGGACCAGGCGCAACTTCACGGGGCTCGCCTTCTGCGCGAACTGTGCGCCGAGCTGTGCTCCGGTGACCGAGCCGAACAGCAGAAGCGATGCGAGAACGATGTCGACCGCGTGCGTCGTCAGCGCGTGCATCATCGTCGTCGCCATGGTGACGAAGAGGATCTGGAAGAGCGACGTGCCGACGACGACATTTGCACTCATGCCCAGGATGTACAGCATCGCCGGCACGAGAATGAAGCCGCCGCCGATGCCCATGAGCATCGTCAGGATGCCGGTGCCAATTCCCAGCAGAAGCGGTGCAAGCGGCGAGATGTAGAGCCCCGAGCGGTAGAAGCGCCAGCGCATCGGCAGGCTTGCCACGATGGGGTGGTGACGGCGTTTCCTGGCCGCGATCGGGACACCGCTGCGTTCGGCTCGGATCGACTGGATGCTCTCCCTGGCCATCAGCCCGCCTATCGAACCCAGCAGGAGGACATAGAGAATATTGATGACGGTATCGATCTGGCCGAGTCGCTCGAGCAGATTGAACAGGACCGCCCCGATACCGGTGCCGAGAATGCCGCCCGCGACCATGACGGAGCCCATCTGGTAATCGACGCCCGCGCGGCGCGTATGCGCGAAAACGCCGGAAACGCTGGCACCCGTCACCTGACTTGCCGCTGACGCCGCGGCAACGGTGGGCGGGATGCCGTAGAAGATCATCAGCGGCGTCGTCAGGAAGCCACCGCCGACACCGAACATCCCCGACAGGATGCCGGTGATCGCGCCAAGGCCGACGATGATGAGGCCGTTGACAGAGAGATTGGCGATGGGGAGGTAGACGTCCATTTCTGCCTTCTCGCTACCGCAGCACTCCGGCGGAGAAAAGCAGCTATTCAGAAACCTGCGGATAGAGTGAGGGCCGGCCCTGATTGCGGCTGCGCGTTTCCAAGAACGCGAAAGCGCCAGTCGAGAGCCATGCGGCCGAAAATGCGCCGCCCCAGCGGCATGGATACGGCGGCAGTGGGTCCGAAATCCAGACGCCCCGCCCCTTTTTGCGCCCCTCCCCAAACACCCGCGCCGAGACGCGCTTGCAGCGCGCCGTAGCTGAGTAACGGCCGATCGAGACGGAACTGGCCATCGGCAAAGGGCGTTGCGAACGTGCCGCCGACATAGCCCGCCTGGGCATAGGCTTCGCCGCGCATGCCCAGGGGCAGTTCGAATGGTGCGAATTCCGTCACTGCCATGGCGGCCGGCTGGATATGCCGGCTGCCGCCCTGATCGGTGATCCGTCCCTCCAGCGCCGCGACGACGGGTACCTTGGGCAGAGGCCTGGCGGACAAGCCGAGCGCCGCGGACGTTTCCCGCAACTGGCCGAGCGACGAAGTCACCCGCATATAGGCTGAGGGTCGATGGTCGTCACGCGTCGCCAGGCGATACCGCAGCACTGTGCCCGCCTGGCTTGCGCCGTAGGTGGCTGGCAGCGCCCCTGCAGCAAGCGCCCCGCCCCCGCCGCTGCGCATGAGCATCCAGGAATCGCCGGACCACCGCTTTAACTTGGTTTCCGCGAGCCGGATCGCACCCGGCGGCGTGGCGGACGGGCCTGCCGTTGCGGGGGGCACTGGCTGCCCGGAAAAAGCGTTCAGAGGCCGGAAGCTGGAATAATCCGGTAAGCTCGCCTCGAAAGTACCATCGATGAAAGCCGCGGCCTGGTGCAAGCCGGCGGACGAAGGGGCAAGCCCGCGCGCCGACGGGCCCCATTCGTGCCCAGCCGGATTCCAGAGCGGAAAGGTCCCGGGGCGCATGGCGCTCGGCATTTCAGCGCCCGATCTCGCCATCCCGTAGAATGTTCCGTACGAAATGACAGGGCTGATCGCGCTGACGGTCGGCCCTTTCTCGATTGGTTCTGCCGCCCCCGCGCCGGGCAGGGATTGCGGCCCGGCCACGGGGTCGAAAGCGAACCCCGTGGGCGCCAGGATCGATGCACGAACCGTTTCGCTTGCAGCTGCGCCCTCGATGAATGCGGGCGGTTCCCACGTGATGGCGCGCCCCCCCATCCAGCCGCCCAGAATGGCCAGAAGCGCGACAAGCGGCTGGCCGCGGACCTGAGGACCGTTCATCGCGATATCCCCACCGGAGCGGAATTCGCAGGATGAACATCATGGCGCGTCTTGTCCCAGGTTATCGCCGCACCGCGGAGGGTCCGGATATAACGCCAGAGCGCGCGTCGGCCGGCGACGATGGCGATCAGATTGGCCACCGGAATTCGAAACAGTGCGCGGATGCCCTCAGCCGGTCCGTACTCGCGCGCGGTAAAGGCGACCCGGAAAATGCCACGCCAGACGAAGCTGGCAAAGCAAAGCACCAGCATCACGTTCAGCATGGGCGATATGATCGTCGTCGCCCGCAAACCGCTCAGCCGTGCCAGACCCAGAATCCCCTCGATGGCCAGCAGTGCGTAGCCGCAAGCGAGGACGATCGCGGTGAGCGGCCCTCGCCTGTCGCGTAGCGCCATCCAGCAATCCGAGGGCCTGGCCCCCCAGCCGAGCCGGTCCCAGCCCTGGAAAGCGATGCCGTGTATCCAGCGGGTCTTCTGCCGCACGGAATCCTCCAACTGAGCGGGAAAGTAGGCTCGGGTCGCGACAAGCTGCGCATTCTCGTCGCGCATGCGCAGAAAACGGGACCTGCCGCCTTCCCGCCGCACCAGCACGCCGAGTTCGTAATCCTCGGTCAGGCATTCCGAGGCAAAGGGTCCCGGCCCGCCTTCGGCACGGCGTCTCTCCGCGATCCGCTCCATGATGTCCCGGGAAAAGCCGCAGGCCACCCCGGCCGCGGGTATCGCCGCTCCCAATGCGTCGCGGACGACCAGCGCCTTGGCATGGGATTCGGTGAATTCGTCCGAGTAGTGCCCGCCAACCCACCTTGACGCCGGTTGCGGTTCGGGGCGGACAGGCAACTGCACGAAGTCCACGTCCGACAAGGCCGAATCGATCACCGCCAGTTCAGCCGGATGGACCATGTCTTCGGAATCGTGCAAGACAATGGATTTGAAGCGATAGTCGTATCGCCGCTCGTCGTTGCAGAGGGCACTGTAGAGGCGATTGAGGCAGTCCGCCTTGGTCGTGGGGCCGGCGTTCTCATGGATGACGATGCGGACACGCGGATCGTTGCCCGCGCCGGACATGGCCGCCGATACCGTTGCGGGGTCGTTGCAGTAACAACCGACGTAGAGGATGAAGTCATCTTGCTGCCAGACGGAAAGAGCATGGCGAACTGTGTGGCCGATGACCTGTTCTTCCTGCCAGGCGGCGATCAGGATGGCAGCACGGCCTACCAGCGGCGCCTTTCCCTGCTCGCCGGAAATGCGCCCGGTGCGCGCCCGCCCGGTAAGCTTGAGGCAAATCCAGCACAGATCAACCGCGATGTCGTCAATTGCGCCGAGAAGAAACCAGAACGCCGCAAACAGCAGCAGTTCCTGCTCCCCAAGTTGCAAAAATTTAATCGCCCCCTGAATGGCGTCGGCCATTTCCACAAGTCCCTATCTGATCTGAATTCTTTCGGTCCCGCTTTTTCCGTATCGGATGATTATTGCGAGTCCGCATCGCCAGAAAGCTGTTTTGAAACCAAATTATGATCCAAAATAGACATTTCTCCAATCGCATCGCGCGTGCTTTCACAAAATTAATGGGAGGCGAGGCATCCGCAGGCATCCTGCTGATCTTTGTCGCCGGGCTCGCGCTGGCGGCGGCCAACTCATCGTTGGCGAATGCCTACCACGATTTGTTCCACCACAGGTTGGCCTGGACACCGGTTGCCAAGCTCGACACCTTTCATATGTGGATCAACGATGCCCTGATGGCGATTTTCTTCTTCGTCGTCGGTCTCGAGATCAAACGTGAGATCCTGGACGGGGAACTTTCCAGCGCGGCGAAGCGGCGTCTGCCCGTGCTCGCCGCGGCGGCCGGCATGGCTGCCCCGGCGCTGGTCTATCTGCTGATCGCCGGTGGCGGGCAGCCGATGCAACGCGGGTGGGCCATTCCGGCGGCAACCGATATCGCGTTCGCGGTCGGCGTGCTCGCCTTGCTTGGCAAGCGCATTCCATCGTCACTGCGTCTTTTCCTGCTGACCGTCGCCATCGTCGACGATCTTGGCGCGGTGATCATCATCGCCTTGTTCTACACCGCCCAGATCAAATTCGCCTGGAGTGTCGGCGCGCTGCTTTTCCTCGGCGGCCTCATCCTGGCCAACCGCCGCGGCGTGCGCGTGTTCTGGGCATACCTGCTGCTTGGCGCGGGGCTGTGGTATTGCGTGCTCTATTCGGGCATCCACGCGACGATCGCCGGCGTGGTCTTCGCCTTCACCATCCCGCTCAGGCCCCTCCACAGCGGCGACAGCATGCTGCTGCGCCTGGAGCACGCACTGGTGCCGTGGAGCAGTTACGTCATCGTGCCGCTGTTCGGCTTCGCGAACGCGGGCGTGGCGATGAGCGGGATCGGTATCGACGGACTGATGGATCCGGTGCCGCTGGGAGTTGCGCTCGGCCTGTTCCTTGGCAAGCAACTGGGCATCTTTTCCGCGATCGCACTTTCGGAGCGGCTAGGTTTTGCGCCGCGTCCGGCCGGAGCGAGCTGGACGCAGATCTGGGGCATGGCGGTGCTGTGCGGGATCGGCTTCACCATGAGCCTGTTCATCGGTGCCCTCGCCTTTCCCCGCTATCCCGAACTGATCGAGGAAGCCAAGCTGGGGGTGCTCACCGGTTCGCTGTTCTCATCGCTTCTCGGCTACGCGATTCTTCGCCTCGCCGGCAGCCGCCGACCTCAGCCATGAACAGCGCGCCCGCGCCGGCCGATCACCAGTTTCCGACGTTGGGCATGCTGACCCATGGCTCGGCGGGTTCAAGCCTGCCGTCCTGCAGCAGTTCTATGGATATGCCGTCGGGCGTCCGGACGAAAGCCATGTGCCCGTCGCGGGGCGGCCGATTGATCGTGACCCCCGCCTCCTTGAGCCGCTGGCAAGTGGCGTAGATATCGGCCACCTGATAGGCGAGGTGCCCGAAGTTGCGTCCGCCACTGTATTCTTCAGACGATCCGTCTTCGGAGGGCCAGTTGTAGGTAAGCTCGACTTCAGCTTCTTCCTGCCCGGGTGCGGCAAGGTAGATCAGCGTGAAGCGCCCCGCCTCGCTCGAGAAACGGCGGGTTTCCTTGAGGCCGATCAGCTCGAAGAAGCGGGTCGTTGCTTCCGGATCGGTCACGCGGATCATGGTGTGGAGGTACTTCGTCACGGCCGGTCCTTTGGTTCGTCTTTCGACACCCCTTACAGGAAGATCCGTCCTGCCACTACGGCGATTTCCACCTGAACTGGATCACGCAAGGAAAAACCCGCCCGGATACATCCGGACGGGCCCCCCCGCGAAACCGGTTCGCGGTTGTCCTCGATCAGAACGAGGCTGTCAGAGTTCCGACAACCGCGTCGTCAGTACGCTTGTCGATGCTCGGACCGCCAACGCCGATGTAGCTGACGCCCACCGACAGAGGACCGAAGACGGTCGCCGAAGCGCCAACCGACCAGTCGAAAGTGTTGCCGTCGGCCGAGATCGCAAGGAAACCGTCGGTGTAGCCGACGTGGCCCGACAGGGTGACGGGCGTGTTCGGAACGGCGATGTCCAGGTTGCTGTAGACGTACAGGTTGTCCTGGTCAGCCAGCGCCGCCTGGTCCCAGGCGTAGGCAACGCCGACCTTCAGCTTGGCCGGGCCAACCTGGCCGGACACCGACGCGTAAGGCTCGAAGAAGTCCGAGTTCACGCCCTTCGGAGCACCGGGGTAGACGTAGTAAAGAAGACCGGCGTCCAGAGTCAGGCCGGACGTTACTTCGCCCGACCAGCCGCCGAACAGATCGAGTTCCTGATCGCCAATGCCGAATTGCTCATCGCTGATCGAGGAGGACCAGCCGCCGGCATAGAAGCCGCTTGCATGCGTGACGGTGATGCCGCCCTGGAGGGCCAGATCGCCGTTCGACTGGGAAACGCCGCGGAAACGATAATCGGAAACCAGCGACACATTGCCAGTGACGGTGATGTCGGCCGGAGCGTCAGCTTCGTCAGCGAAAGCCGGAGTTGCTGCGAGCGCAGCGCCCGCGAAAAGGGTCGCGGCGAAAATGCCGCGGACGGACGTAAGCATATCAATTCCCTCACTAATTCTTGTGATCGCCTCGTCCCACCTGCTCTGCCGCGTCGGCCCTCTTGGCGGGACCGGTCACAACAGTTAAATAATGCTGCATCGCACCACCAATCCGCACAAGAAAAATTTCAATTCAGCAACAAACGAGACAACATGTGTGGATTTTCTGCCACTCGCCCCGATCACCGCTGAGCCGCCTTGCATGCCCCGCGCGCGCGACCTATAGGGCGTGCCAGTCATGTTGACCAAGATCCGAAACCTGCTTGGACGGCCGCAGGAGACGCGACGTCCGATGCTCACATCGGGCGAGCGAGTCTACGCGATCGGCGACATCCACGGCCGCATCGACCTCTTCGACTCCTTGATCGAAGCCATCGAGCGGGACGACGCCTCGCGCCGTGCCGCCCGCACCACGGTCATTCTTCTCGGCGACCTGATCGACCGCGGGCCGGACAGCGCCGCGGTCGTCGCCCGGGCGAAGGAATGGTCGAAACGTCGGCGCCTTGAGTTCATCAAGGGCAATCACGAGGAAATGCTGATCTCCAGCATGTCCGATCTCGACGTTCTGCGCGGTTTCCTGAAATACGGCGGGCGCGAGACCATCCTGTCCTACGGCATCGATCCCATTGCCCTTCGCGACGCCGATTTCGACGAGTTGCAGCAGATGATGGCCGATGCGATTCCGCAGGACGACATCGACTTCCTCGACGGCTTTCAGAAGTTCATCCAGATCGGCGACTATCTGTTCGTTCATGCCGGCATCCGGCCCAACACGCCGCTGCAGCATCAGCTCGGCAAGGACTGCCGCTGGATCCGCGAGCCCTTCCTCAGCCATGACGGCGACCTCGGGGCTTTCGTCATCCATGGTCACACGATCACCGAAGAGCCCCAGATACGCAGCAACCGCATCGGTATAGACACCGGCGCGTTCCTTCATGGAACACTGACTGCGATCGGCGTCGAAGGGACCGACCGCTGGCTCCTTCAGGCACGCCAGGACGAAGCCGGCGCGATCGCGACTTTCGCGGCTGCAGCCTAGAGCGGGAAACTGGAAGATCTGAATCAAGCCCGCTCGTCCTGGGCTAGTCGAAGTGTGTAATCCCAGCGCGGCACCTTCGGTCCTTCGACAGGCTCAGGACGAGCGGAAGTGGTGGAATTTCACGCTCGACTCCACGGCGAGCCGCATGAAGCCGTCTCCCCTCGTGTCGAGCAACCGTAAGCCGGGGAGCCTGTAAGC
>DATEJH010000043.1:0-26118 GCA_035278205.1 Novosphingobium sp.
CGGGGGAGGGACTGTCGCGAAAGGGAACATTGCCTGCCTCACATGCCCTTCCCCGGCCCCTCCCGCAAGCGGGAGGGAGAAGGCCGCGCGAGCGTTACGAAAGCATAGGCCGGCCGGCCGCTTTCCGCGCCATGTTCCTCGCGCGACACTTCGCGCCATTCCGCGCCGAGCGGGGGCATCACGGTGTCGCCTTCGTAATCGGCATGGATCTCGGTCAGCTCCACCCGCGCGGCCTTGTCGAGCAGCAGCGCGTAGACCTGAGCGCCGCCGATCACGGCCACTTCGCCTTCGCCGGCGAGGGCCAGGGCTTCGTCCGCCGAACGGGCCACTTCCGCGCCTTCGGCCTTCCAGTCCCGGTCCCGCGTCAGCACGATGTGGCGGCGGCCGGGCAGGGGGGCGGGGAAGCTGTCGAAGGTCCTGCGGCCCATGATCATCGGCTTGCCCATGGTCAGGGCCTTGAAGTGCCTGAGGTCCGCGGGCAGGTGCCAGGGCAGGCGCCCCTGCCGGCCGATCACTCCATTCGCGGCCCGCGCGTAGATGAAGACGAGTTCCTGGCTCACTTGCTAGGGCGCCTCAGTCCAACGTCAGCCGGGTGACATGGCCCATCTTGCGCCCGGGTCGGGCGGCAGCCTTGCCGTAGAGGTGCAGGTGATTGGCGGGATCGGCCAGGATCGCCGGCCAGTCGTGCACGTCATCGCCGATCAGATTGCGCATCTCGACGGCCTTGGCGGCGAGCACGGTGCTGCCGAGCGGCAGGCCGCAGATCGCGCGCACGTGGTTCTCGAACTGGCTGGTGACCGCGCCCTCGATGGTCCAGTGCCCGGAGTTGTGCACCCGCGGGGCCATCTCGTTGAACACAGGACCGTCAGCGGTGGCGAAGAATTCCAGCGTCAGCACGCCCACGTAACCGAGCGCCTCGGCCACCCTGCCGGCCAATTCCCGGGCGGTGGGAACCTGCGCTTCGACATCAGGTGAGGCAGGGGCCTTGCTGATTGCGAGGATGCCGCCCTGATGCACGTTCTCGGACGAATCGAAGTAGCGTATGTCGCCATCCGCCGTGCGGCACAGGATCACCGAAAACTCGGCCGAGAAAGTCACGAAGCCTTCGTAGATCAGCGGAGTGGCCGGCAGCTCCAGGCGCTCGGCTTCCGCCGCCGTCTCGATGCGCCACTGGCCCTTGCCGTCATAGCCTTCGCGCCGGGTCTTGAGGATACCCGGCGCCCCGATCGCGGCGACGGCGGCGGCAAGGTCCGGGGCCGAATCGACCGGGGCGAAGGGCGCAGGCGTTCCCCCCAGGGAAACGATGAAGCGTTTTTCGGCGAGCCGGTCCTGCGCCGTCTCCAGCGCGCGCGGGTGCGGCAGCAGCGGAACGTTCCCCAGCGCCTGCAGCGGCCCCACGGGCACGTTCTCGAACTCGTAGGTGACGACCGCACAGTCGGCGGCGAAGCGCGCCATGGCCTCGCCGTCCTCCCAGGCGGCATTGGTGAAGGCGGCACTGACTTCGGCGGCGATCGAGTCCGCTTCGGGAGCGTAGATGTGGCACCGGTAGCCGAGCTGCGCCGCGGCAATCGCTATCATCCGGCCGAGCTGGCCGCCGCCGAGGATACCGATGGTTTCGCCGGGAGGAATCATGTCCGGCGCCCGCCCTGTCCAACCTTCGGCAAGCTCGGGGCGAGCGAAGTTGGAATGGTAAGAAATTTCCGTTCGTGCTGAGCTTGTCGAAGCACCCTCGCAACCCCTCGCGTCAGGCCGGCCGCTCGGCCACCGACGCGCTCTGCTCGGCGCGCAGGGCCTTGAGCCGCTCGGCAAGCTGCGGATCGGATGTAGCCAGGATCGCGGCCGCCAGCAGCCCGGCATTGGCCGCACCCGCCTCACCGATGGCCAGCGTGCCCACCGGAATCCCCGCCGGCATCTGCACGATGGAAAGCAGGCTGTCCTGGCCGGAGAGCGCCTTGGACTGGACCGGTACACCCAGCACCGGCAGATGCGTCATCGAGGCGACCATGCCCGGCAGGTGAGCCGCGCCGCCGGCCCCGGCGATGATCACCCTGAACCCTTCGCTTTCCGCACCCTTGGCGAAGGCGACGAGACGGTCCGGCGTGCGGTGTGCGGAGACGATGCGCGCGTCGTAGGCGACGCCCAGCCTGTCGAGCATTTCGGCAGCGCGCTGCATCGTCGGCCAGTCGGACTGGCTGCCCATCACGATTGCGACCGGGGGCGGCGCCTTGCTCACATCAACGCTCCGACAGGTAGTAGCGATCGAGCACCGCCAGATCGCTGTCCAGTTCGTAGATGATCGGCTGCCCGGTCGGGATCTCCAGGCCGGTGATCTCGGCGTCCGAGATATTGGAGAGGTGCTTCACCAGCGCGCGCAGCGAATTGCCGTGCGCGGAAACGATGACGGTCGCGCCGGCCTTGAGGTGAGGCACGATCGAGCCCTGATAATAAGGCAGGACCCGGGCGATGGTGTCCTTCAGGCTTTCGGTCTGGGGAACGCGCAGCCCGGCGTAGCGAGCATCCGAGGAAAGATCGAACTCGCTCCCGCGTTCGAGCACCGGCGGCGGCGTGTCGAAGCTGCGGCGCCAGATGTGGACCTGCTCCTCGCCGTGCCTCGCGGCAGTCTCCGCCTTGTTGAGACCGGTGAGACCGCCGTAGTGGCGCTCGTTGAGCCGCCAGTCCTTCGTCTCCGGAATCCAGAGCAGGTCGGCGGCTTCCAGCGCGATGTGCAGCGTCTTGATCGCGCGCGTCTGCACGGACGTGAAAGCGACGGTGGGAAGGATGCCGTTTTCCTTCAGCAGTTCGCCGGCGGCCCGCGCCTCAGCCTCGCCCTTCTCGGTCAGGTCCACGTCCCACCAGCCGGTGAAACGGTTCTCAAGGTTCCATTGACTCTGGCCATGGCGGACGAGGATCAGGCGGGGCAAGGCGGGTATCCTTTTCTTGCGGCATTTCGGCGGGTGGCGCGACGTACAGGCCGCAGCCCCTAGCTTTCCGGGGGCGATTTGGAAAGACTGCCCGATTCGTTTTCCTGCGGGGATGAGGCCGGAGCGTCGTCACGCCCGATCTCCCCTTCACCCGCGTCTCGCGCGCCGAGCGCACGCGCCTGGGCCTTCCTGCGGCGCAGGTTTTCGCGCAGCTTGGCGGCCAGCCGTTCCTCGCGCGTGCTGCTTGCCTCATTGCCCATGCGAAAGCGCAATGCCGCGCCGACCGGTAAAGCGCAAGCGGCGCTTGACAATCGACCCCCGCAAAGACAATAGCGCGCGCCTGCCCCGGTCAACGGGAGCGGCCGTGCTGCTGTAGCTCAGTGGTAGAGCGCACCCTTGGTAAGGGTGAGGTCGGGAGTTCAATCCTCCCCAGCAGCACCATTTCCACCACGCCAGCTTGAGAACCCTGCCGGACTTGCGGTATGGGCGCGCGGTCGAGGAGGGATTCGAAGCGGTTGGTCATGCGTAACGCAATCCGGGCCGCCCTGTGCGGCGCGCTGCTGGTTGTGCCGGCGGCGGCTCATGCCGATGTGATGCAGGTGGGCGAAGCGGGCTATTCCTGGATCGCAGGAGGCTCCGCCGACATGTCAGGCACGGCCGTGCAAGGCGAGCCTGCTTCCGGGCAAGTACAGGAAGTGCCGCTTACGGTCGGCGCCTCGCTTCACCCGCAGTCGATCACCGACGCGCTCGATGCCGCCGGCCCGACGCGCTGGCGCGAGCGGGTGGCACAGCTTGCAAGCAAGTACGACATCAGCCCGGCGCTGCTGGAGGCAGTCGTCTGGCAGGAAAGCCGTTGGAACGAACTGGCGGTCTCCCCCGTCGGGGCGCGCGGCCTTGCCCAGCTCATGCCGGGCACGGCGAGGCAGATGGGCGTCAATCCGAACGATCCGATGGCCAATCTGGAAGGCGGCGCCCGCTACCTTCGCATGCAGCTCGATGCCTTCGGCGGCGACATCGAAAAGGCGCTCGCGGCCTATAACGCCGGCCCCCTTCGGGTACAGCAGGCCGGCGGCGTCCCCCGCATCCGCGAAACCCAGGCCTACGTCGCGGCGATCATGGCGCGCCTGACGAAGCCCGTTCGCAAGTAGAGTGGTGGCGTCGCCCCGGGTCGAGACCGGGACGACGCAATCTCCAACGCCTCTCAGCCCAGCATGGCCTTCGCCATGGCGCGCACCTGCTCGCCCATGTCCTCACGGTCGAGCGCGATGGCCAGCGTTGCTTCGACGAAGCCGACCTTGGAACCGCAGTCGAACCGCCGGCCGTTGAAAGTCACGGCGTGGAACGGCTGCCCGCCGATCAGCTTGGCCATGGCGTCGGTGAGCTGAATCTCTCCGCCCGCGCCTTTTTCCTGGCTGGCGAGCAGGCTCATGACCTCCGGCTGCAGGATGTAGCGGCCCGATACGATCTTGTTGGAGGGCGCATCCTCCACCTTCGGCTTCTCGACCAGGCCCCGCACCTCTGTGAGATTGCCCCAGCTGTCGCCCGGCGCGATCACGCCGTAGCTGGAGACCTCCTCGCGCGGCACTTCCAGCACCGAAATGAGGTTGCCGCCGACGTCGTTGTAGGCCGCGACCATCTGCGCCATGCAGCCGGGCGTGCCATACATCAGTTCGTCGGGCAGGAAGATCGCGAAAGGCTCGTCGCCGACGACGGCGCGGGCACACCACACAGCATGGCCCAGTCCCAGCGGCACCTGCTGGCGCACGGCGACCAGGTTGCCCGGCTGGATCCGGGTGGAATCGAGCGCATCGAGCGACTTGCCGCGCGCGCTCATCGTCGCCTCCAGCTCGTAGGCGGTATCGAAGTGCTCGACGATCGCGGTCTTGCCGCGGCCGGTGACGAAAACGAATTCCTCGATCCCCGCCTCGCGCGCTTCGTCGACGGCGTACTGGATCAGGGGGCGGTCGACGATGGGGAGCAGTTCCTTCGGGATCGCCTTGGTCGCGGGAAGGAAACGCGTGCCCAGACCGGCAACGGGGAACACTGCCTTGCGGACGGGTTTGCGGAAATTCGTGTCGGACATGGGGTGCGTCGTTACCTTCCGTAGTTCTACCGTTGTTAAAGCCGTTCGGCCTCGGGGGCGCAACATGGGTCTGCTTCGTTCCGGGCCCAACTCCCTGGGCGACGGAAGGTTGCGGGCCACGCTTGCCGCCCCGCCGAATCCCGCTAAATGGCGAGGATGGACAAGATCATTATCGAGGGCGGAAAACGCCTGTCAGGCACTATTCCCGTTTCCGGCGCAAAAAATGCAGCGCTCACCCTGCTGCCCTGCGCGCTGCTGACCGATGAGCCGCTGACATTGCGCAATCTGCCGCGCCTGGCCGACATCGACGGCTTCCAGCACCTGATGAACCAGTTCGGCATCTCGACCATGATCGCCGGGTCGCGGCCCGAGGATTTCGGCCGGGTCATGACGCTGCAGGCGACACGCATCACCAGCAGCGTCGCTCCCTACGATCTCGTCCGCAAGATGCGCGCCTCGATCCTGGTGCTCGGGCCGATGCTGGCACGCATGGGGGAGGCGACCGTCTCGCTGCCCGGCGGCTGCGCCATCGGCAACCGCCCGATCGACCTCCACCTGAAAGCGCTGGAGGCGTTCGGCGCGCATATCGAGCTGGCGGCGGGCTACGTTAAGGCGATCGCCCCCGACGGCGGCCTTCCGGGCGGGCGCTATTCCTTCCCGGTGGTCTCGGTCGGCGCGACCGAGAACGCGGTCATGGCCGCCGTGCTCGCCCGGGGGCGGTCGACGCTGCACAACGCGGCGCGCGAGCCGGAGATCGTCGACTTGTGCAACCTGCTCGTGGCGATGGGCGCACAGATCGAGGGCATCGGCACTTCCGACCTCACCATCCATGGCGTCGACCGCCTGCACGGCGCCACTTACATGGTAATGCCCGATCGCATCGAGGCGGGTTCCTACGCCTGCGCCGCTGCCATCACCGGCGGCGATGTGACGCTCAAGGGCGCCAGGATCGAGGACATGGAGACCACCGTGCAGGCGCTTCGGGATGCCGGCGTCTGCGTTGAGGCCAAGCCGGAGGGTCTCTACGTCGCGGCGGACGGGCCGCTCCGGTCCGTCACGCTGTCAACCGCGCCATATCCAGGCCTTGCCACCGATATGCAGGCGCAGCTCATGGCACTGCTCTGCCGCGCCGAAGGCTCGAGCGTGCTGACCGAGACGATCTTCGAGAACCGCTACATGCACGTTCCCGAACTCAACCGCATGGGCGCGCATGTCGAGACCAAGGGCCGCACCGCCATCGTCCACGGCGTGCCCCGGCTTACCGGCGCCGAGGTCATGGCGACCGATCTGCGCGCCTCGATGAGCCTGGTCATCGCCGGGCTTGCAGCCGAAGGAGAGACGCAGGTCCATCGCCTCTACCACCTTGACCGCGGCTATGAACGGCTCGAGGAAAAGCTGGCTCTCGTCGGCGCGGCGGTGGAACGAGTCGGCGGAGACTGATCGCCGCCTGCGGCAACTTTAACCGGCTCTCGTGCGTTGACCCCCGTGAACACGCCAGAGGAGTTGGATACGATGGGCCTTATCAAGATGGCTGCCGCAGGCGCCGTCGGCTACGCGCTCTACAAGTACGCGACCCGCGACAAGGATCACTACGCCTACGCAGGCGGCGACGAGAATTTCTCGCAGGTCCGCGACGCCGGTCCGGAATCGATGCAGACCACGCCGCGAAGAGAGTGGACCAAGGTCGACGAAGCAAGCGACGAAAGCTTCCCCGCCAGCGATCCGCCGGCGACTTATTGTTCCTGAAGAGCAGTCAGGAGCGCCTCGAGGCGGCCGCAAGGCCGCCTCTGTTTTTCAGGCAAGCCAAGTCCGACGCGGGGACATCACTGGGAAACCAGCCAGATCCGGATCGCCCCGGCGAGTCCCGGCCGCGCTTCCGACTCCAGCCGTTCCGCATCGATCCGCGCGACCAGGGCGTTGAGCGGCACGCCCTCCGCCGCCGCGCACGCCCTCAGCATGTCCCAGAACACCGGCTCCAGGCTGATCGAGGTCTTGTGCCCGGCGATTTCCACCGAACGCTTGACGGGGGGGTGATAAGGCGAAGCCACGCGTCGAACGTTCAGCGCCTGCGCGCGGTGTTGAGCGCGACGGCGGCGCGGATGAGAACCGTCAATGCCTCTTCATCGACGACGTCGCCCTCGTGAAAGTCGATGGCGCGACGCGCGTTGCCCTCCAGGCTGGAATTGAAGAGCCCTGCCGGGTCCGCCAGCGAAGCGCCCTTGGCGAAAGTCATCTTCACTGCGTCCTTATAGGTTTCGCCGGTGCAGACCATCCCGTCGTGGTACCAGACCGGAACCCCTCGCCACTTCCACTCCTCGACGATGTCCGGATCGGCTTTGCGGATCAGCGCGCGCAACCGGGCGAGCATCTCGCCGCGCCAGTCGCCCAGCTCGCTGATGCGCTCGTCAATAAGTTCGGAAGGAGGCCTGGCTTCCGACGGCGCGCTCGTGGTCATGGCGTTGTCCTCCGTGTGGCGGACGACCGAAATCGCAAAGGCCCCGCTTGAGCGCAAGTCTCATCCCGCAGTTGACCGAGAATGTTGCGGAAAAATGAATTTTCGATCGGATATTACGATTACTCTGACGAGGCGCTCCCGTTTCTGCGGGGCTCCGGCGGAAGTTATGCCGCTTCCGGCTCATGGGCCCGGTTACGAAACAGGAGGAACAATGCTCAGGAAATCCGCAAGTCTGCTCACATCGATGCTGCTGGGAACGGCCGTTCCGCTGATGGCCGCGCCGGCGCTGGCACAAGAGGCCAGGGCTGCCAGCGAAACGGGCTTCTCCAACAAGGACTGGTGGCCGGAAAGCCTCGATCTTTCGGCCCTGCGCCAGCATGAGGATCAGTCCAACCCCTATGGCGGGGATTACGACTACGCCAGGGAATTCGCCACGCTCGATCTCGATGCCGTGAAGGCGGACATCCGCAGGGTGCTGACCACGTCGCAGCCCTGGTGGCCGGCGGACTATGGCCATTATGGACCGTTTTTCATCCGCATGGCCTGGCACAGCGCCGGAACCTATCGCGTAGGTGACGGCCGGGGCGGATCGGACGGCGGGGAGCAGCGTTTCGAACCGCTCAATTCCTGGCCCGACAACGTAAGCCTGGACAAGGCGCGCCGTCTCGTCTGGCCCATCAAGCAGAAATATGGCCGCAAACTCTCGTGGGGCGACCTCATGGTGCTGACTGGCAACGTGGCGCTGGAGGACATGGGCTTCAAGACCATTGGTTTCGCGGGCGGGCGCGTTGATGCCTGGCAACCGGATCTCGTGTTCTGGGGGCCGGAAACAAAGATGCTGGCCGATCAGCGCCGCGACGCAAAGGGTAACCTGAAGGGATCGCTTGCCGCCTCGCAGATGGGCCTGATCTACGTCAATCCGGAAGGCCCCAATGGCAACCATGATCCGCTTTCGGCCGCCGCAGACATCCGCCGCGCCTTCGGCAACATGGCGATGGACGATGAAGAGACGCTGGCGCTGATTGCGGGTGGCCACACTTTCGGCAAGGCGCACGGGGCTCACAAGCCGGAGGAGTGCGTAGGGGCCGAGCCGGCCGCTGCCGGCGTCGAACAGCAGGGCATCGGTTGGGCGAACAAGTGCGGCAAGGGCAACGCCGAGGACACCGTTTCTTCCGGTCTCGAAGGCGCCTGGTCAGCCAATCCGGTCCAGTTCACCACGCAGTTCCTCGACAATCTGTTCGGCTTCGAATGGGTCAAGACCAAGAGCCCTGCCGGCGCCACGCAGTGGATCCCGACCGACCCGGCCGCCGCCAACATGGTTCCCGACGCGCATATCGACGGCAAGGCTCACGCGCCGATCATGCTCACCACCGACCTCGCTCTCAAGCAGGACCCGGGTTTCCGCAAGATCGCCGAGCGATGGCACCGGAACCCGGACGAGTTCGCAGCCGCCTTTGCCCGCGCATGGTTCAAGCTGACTCATCGCGACCTCGGCCCGCAGGCGCGCTATCTCGGGAAGGACATTCCCACCGAGACTTTTGCCTGGCAGGACCCCCTGCCCGAGGCGGCCCATGCCGCGATCAGCGATGCGGACGTCGCGCAGCTCAAGGCGAAGATCCTGGCATCAGGCCTGACCGCCGGCGAACTCGTGCGCATCGCCTGGGCGTCGGCTTCCACCTTCCGCGGCACGGACATGCGCGGCGGCGCCAACGGTGCGCGCCTTCGGCTCGAGCCGCAGCGGAGCTGGGCAGTCAACGACAAGGCCGAACTGGCCAGAGTGCTGGGCAAGCTCGAAGCCGTGCAGAAGACTTTCAACAATAGCGCCGAGGGCGGCAGGAAGGTCTCGCTCGCCGACCTCATCGTGCTGGGCGGCGGTGTCGCGATCGAGCAGGCCGCCGCAAAGGGCGGCTACAAGGTCACGGTGCCCTTCAAGCCCGGGCGGGTCGATGCCACCCAGGCGCAGACTGACGTTGCCTCGTTCGCCTATCTTGAGCCCAAGGCCGACGGCTTCCGCAACTATTACAGCGTGGATGCCGATCTTTCGCCGGCCGCGGCGCTGGTGGACAAGGCTGACATGCTGAACCTGACAGTGCCCGAAATGACGGTGCTGGTCGGCGGCATGCGGAGCCTGGACGCCAATGCCGGCAACTCAGCAAACGGCGTCTTCACCGCCCGCCCCGGCACTCTCTCCAACGACTTCTTCGTCAACCTGCTTTCGATGGACACCATCTGGTCGAAGTCGAACGCCGCCGCCGGCGTGTACGAGGGCAAGGACCGCGCCAGCGGCAAGCCCAAATGGACCGCCACTCCGGTCGACCTCGTCTTCGGCTCGAACTCGGAACTGCGTGCGGTGGCGGAAGTCTATGCTTCCGATGACGCCGGACAGATGTTCGCCGACGACTTCGTCAGGGCCTGGACCAAAGTGATGGACGCCGATCGGTTCTGACCGGAAGGAGGGCAGGCGATCACCGGCCGTGGTCGCCTGCCCCGCACGTCGCCTCGTCAGTACATATGCTGGCCGCCGTTGATGCTCATCGTCGAGCCGGTCACGAAGGCGGCGTTCTCCGAACAGAGGAAAGCGCAGCCGCGCGCGATCTCGTAAGCGTGGCCCAGGCGGCCGACCGGGATCTTGGCGACGATCTTGTCGAGCACCGGGGGAGGCACGGCGGCGACCATATCGGTATCGACATAGCCCGGCGCGATGGCGTTCACGGTCACCCCGTACTTGGCGCCCTCCTGCGCCAGCGCCTTGGTGAAGCCGTGGATGCCGGACTTGGCCGCGGCATAGTTGACCTGACCGTACTGCCCCGCCTGACCGTTGATCGAGCCGATGTTCACGATCCGCCCCCAGCCGCGGTCGCGCATGCCGGGGAAAGTGGCCTTGGCCATGTTGAAGCAGCCGCCAAGGTTGATGCGCATGACCTCGTTCCAGTCGTCAAAGCTCATCTTGTGGAGCACGCCGTCGCGGGTGATGCCGGCATTGTTGATGACGATGTCGATCGGGCCGAATTCCTCGGCCACTGCGGCACAGCCATCGAGGCAGGCTTCGTGATCGCCAACGTCCCATTTGTAGGCAGGAATTCCGGTCTCCTGGGTGAAGGCCTTCGCCTTCTCCTCGTTGCCTGCATAGTTTGCCACGACGGTGTGGCCCCGATCTCTGAGGGCCAGTGAGATGGCCTCTCCAATGCCTCTGGTTCCGCCGGTAACGATCGCAACACGTGCCATATGGTGCCTTTCCTGCAAGCTAGGCTTCGATCACTCCCTTGCTATGAAATGCAGGCAGGCGGGGCAAGGCCGCCGAAGCCTGAAATCATGGGCAACAGTGCAATCAGAGCGCCTGCTGAAAGCGCAATGTTACTGCAGTATGTCAGAAACGAAACTGCGTGCCGACATAGACGGCCTGGCTGTCCTGCCGGCCGTCGGTGAGCGGGAGAAGGCGTTCGCGATCCTGGGAATAGCGCACGCCGGCAGTGACATCGAGGTTGTCGGTCAACCGGTAGGCGCCGCCCAGATCGACTTCGCCGGCATCGCCGGAGAAAGTGCGCGGGGCCCGGCCGGCGGCATGCTTTTCGTCAATCGAGATGCGCGGGGTGAAGCGCGGCTCACGATCGCCGACTCCCGCGCCGGGCGCCAGGCTGTATTTCTTCAGATCGGGCGTATCCCCCAGACCATGCGCCGTCGGCGGCTGGACCAGGTTCTGGGCGAAGTTCTGGTACCCGCGCGAGACGCCGAGATTGAAACTGGTCGGCGCGATACGGAGCGTCCCGGGCTCAACGTCGCTTCGGGCGATCTGCGAGCGGTTATGGACTATGATGGCCTTGGCCGCCTCGGGATCGACCCGCACGGCTACCGTGACCGCCCGTTCGGGCCGATTGGGGGTGCCGGCCGGAGTGAAGGGGAACTGATGGCCCTTCGCCAGCGAACGCATGGCGATCGCGCGCGTGAGATTCTCGGGCGACGATTCGGGATCGAGCGCTTCGATGGCGGAGGTCCTCGCTTCTCCGATCCTGAAACTGGCGCTGAAAGCGAGCACCGCGCTGGGAAGCGCAAGCACGCTGACACAGGCGCCCAGCAGGATGCCGGCCCTGAAGCCGTTTTTGGTTCCGCTTTTGCTCCCCGGGTTCATATCGGTTTCTCGTCAGGTTCCCCTCAGGCATGACTCTCGCCAATCCTGCCGAGCGCAGCTTAACACAGCCTGATCGCCGGCGGGAGTGCGAACCTGAGGCCGCAGCGCTGAGGGGCGTTCAGCAAGCATTTAGCTTGCCGGCGCTTAGCGTCCCCGCTCTTGCCGCATGTGTGTTGACAGCTATAGAGGCGTTGACGGCGGCTTTCGTATCAGCGGTCTTCGCCACCAGGATTCAGGAATTGGGAACGACAATGACAGGCAGCACCGATACCGGCCTCTTCACCGCTCGCACCATCTTGGGCGCAGGCCTCTGCGCCGCGGCGGCGGTCGCGCTGGCTGGCTGCGGCGGCAAGAAGGAGACCCGCGGGGTGATGGCGCCTTCGCAGGTGACGACCATCGGCGTGAACAGCTATCTGTGGCGGGCCAGCCTCGACACGCTGTCGTTCATGCCTCTGCTCCAGTCCGACAGTTCGGGCGGCGTCATCGTCACCGACTGGTACACCAATCCCAAGAACCCGGGCGAGCGGATGCAGGTTACGGTCATGATCCTCGACCAGGACCTGCGCGCCGATGCGCTGCGGGTCAGCGCCGTGCGCGAAGTAGCGGCGAACGGGGGCTGGGTGTCTGCACCGGTCGAGGCCGCGACGGTGCAGAAGCTCGAAGACATCATCCTCACACGCGCGCGCAACCTGCGCCGCGATTCGATGGGCGGCTGAAACACAATTTCGGCAGCGGGCGCAACAGGCCCGCGGGAGACTGGACTACATGAGTGAGCGGTTCGATCCGGCTCAGGCGGATATCCGCTGGCAGGCGGCGTGGGACAAGGCGCAGTGCTTCAGGGCGGATGACAACTCGCCCAAGCCGCGCAGCTATGTCCTGGAGATGTTCCCCTATCCCTCGGGACGCATCCATATCGGCCACGTGCGCAACTACACGATGGGCGACGTGCTGGCGCGCTACAAGCGCATGATCGGGCACGAGGTGCTCCACCCGATGGGCTGGGATGCTTTCGGCATGCCTGCCGAGAATGCGGCCATGGAAAAGGGCGTACATCCCGGCGGCTGGACGCGCGAGAACATCGCCAACATGAAGGCGCAGCTGAAGCGCCTCGGCTTTGCGCTGGACTGGAGCCGGGAGGTCGCCACCTGCGATCCCGAATACTACGGTCACGAGCAGTCGCTGTTCCTCGATCTTTACGAGGCGGGGCTGGTCTATCGCAAGGAATCGGCCGTCAACTGGGACCCGGTCGACCAGACGGTGCTCGCCAACGAGCAGGTGATCGACGGGCGCGGCTGGCGCTCGGGCGCCTTGGTCGAAAAGCGCAAGCTGAGCCAGTGGTTCCTCAAGATCACCGACTTTGCGGAGGAACTGCTGGAAGGCCTCTCCAAGCTGGACAAGTGGCCGGAGAAAGTCCGGACCATGCAGGAGAACTGGATCGGCAAGAGCCAGGGCTTGCAGTTCCGTTTCGCGCTGTCCAATGGCGAGGAGCTGGACGTCTACACCACTCGGCCGGACACGATCTTCGGCGCGAGCTTCGTTGCAGTCGCGGCGGATCACCCGGTGGCGCAGAGCGTCGCCATGGTCAATTGCGATGCGGCCAGGTTCATCGACTTGTGCAAGCAGGGCGGCACCACCGCGGCGGAACTGGAAACTGCGGAAAAGCTGGGCTTCGATACCGGCATCGGCGCGAAGCATCCCATCACGGGCGAATACCTGCCGGTCTTCATCGCCAATTTCGTCCTGATGGACTACGGCACCGGCGCGATCATGGCGGTGCCGGGGCATGACCAGCGCGACTTCGAGTTCGCCAGCAAGTACGGCCTGCCCATCAAGCGCGTGATCGCGGCCAGTGCCGATGAAGCGGACAAGCCTTTCGAGGGCGAAGCGGAGGCCGGGGACGGCGTTTGCGTCAATTCGGACTTCATCAGCGGCATGACCGTCGCCGAGGGCAAGGCCGCTGTCATCGCCCGCGCCGAAAGCCAAGGCTGGGGCGAAGGCAAGACCGTGTGGCGCCTGCGCGACTGGGGTGTCAGCCGTCAGCGTTACTGGGGCACGCCGATCCCGTTCATTCATTGCGAGGTCTGCGGTGTCGTGCCGGTGCCGAAGAAGCAGCTTCCCGTTACGCTGCCCGAGGACGTCGATTTCTCAGTGCCCGGCAATCCGCTGGCGCGCCATCCCGCCTGGAAGCATGTCGACTGCCCGCAATGCGGCAAGCCCGCGCGGCGCGAGACGGACACGCTCGATACTTTCGTCGATTCCTCGTGGTACTTCCTGCGCTTTGCCAGCCAGCCTGACGACCGGCCGTTCGATCCGGCGCGGATACGCGAATGGCTGCCGGTCGAACAGTATATCGGCGGGATCGAGCACGCGATCCTGCACTTGCTATACGCCCGTTTCTGGACGCGCGCGCTCGCCCGCATCGGCAAGATCGAAGTCACGGAGCCTTTCGCCAGCCTCTTCACGCAGGGGATGGTCACGCACGAGACTTACGAGCGGAAGAACCCCGAAAACGGGCAGCCGATCTTCTTCTCGCCCGGCGAGGTGGAACGCTGCGCCGAAGGCGCGACACTCAGGGCCGATGGCGGCCCGGTGGAGATCGGCCGCGTCATCAAGATGTCGAAGTCGAAGAAGAACGTCGTCGATCCCGACGAGATCGTCGCGACTTACGGCGCTGACGCGATCCGCTGGTTCATGCTTTCCGACAGCCCGCCCGAACGCGACCTGCCCTGGTCCGAAGCGGGGATCGAGGGCTGCGCGCGCTTCGTCCAGCGCCTTTGGCGCCTGTTCGGCCAGTACGACGCCGCCGCGACCGGCGAGGACAAGGCGGTCGACCGCAAGGTCCACCAGACCGTCGCGGCAGTCGCCGAGGACATCGAGTCGCTCGGCTTCAACAAGGCCGTCGCGCGAATCTACGAGCTGACCGGGGCGGTCGAGAAGGCACAAGCCTCGGCCAGCCGCTCGGAAGCGATCCGCAAACTGCTGCTGCTCGTCTCGCCCATGATGCCGCATCTGGCCGAAGAGGCGTACGCAGCGTTCGGGAAGGGCCTCGTCGCCGATGCCGCCTGGCCCGAGGTCGATCCGGCGCTGCTGGTGGAGGACGAAGTGACCATCGCCATCCAGGTCAAGGGCAAGCTGCGCGACACGCTGACCGTCGCCAAGGGCACCGCGCGCGAGGATCTCGAGGTGCTTGCCCTCGCGAGCGAGAAAGTGCAGCGTGCCCTCGATGGCGCAGAGGTGAGGAAAGTGATCGTCATACCCGACCGGCTGGTGAACCTCGTCGCGTGAGATCGAGCACGCGCCTTCTTGTTCGTCGCCCGGAACGTGTTTCAGGGTCCAGCGCGCCGCACGGACCCGCAGGCCGCGGCGAGGAATGGATGCTGAACCGTCAGGCCAGCGCAGCTAAACGAGTTCGGTATGGGGGTATCCGGGCGCGGGGCCGGACCATGCTGGTGACAGCGGTCCTGATGTTGGCGGCGCCGGTGCTGTCCGGCTGCGGCCTCAGGCCGATGTACGCCGGCGGCGGAAGCGGCGAAGTGGCGCGCGGCCTGGCAGGCATCCAGGTCGCGGCGATCGAGGGGCGGGCTGGCTGGCTGGTGCGCAATGCGCTGGTCGATCAGCTTGGCAGCGGGCAGACGGCTCCGCGTTACCGGCTCGATGTCCGGCTTGACGACAAGCTCGAGGGCTTCGCGCTGCTCTCTGACGATACGGTGGGCCGCGAACGCCGGACGCTTCGTGCCCGTTACCAGCTCGTCGATCTGAACAGCAACGACGTGGTACTCGACGCTTCGGCGGGATCGGACGCGGGCATCGACGTCGTCTCGTCCGACTATGCGACTATCGCCGCCGAGCAGGCCGCGCTCGAACGCCTGGCCAAGGATGTCGCGAGCAGGATCGTCACCAATGTCGCGCTGCGCCTGCGCGGCGACACGAGCCAGTGAAGGCCAGCCAGAAGGACTTCGCCAGTCTCGCCACCCGCGCGGCGCGCGAGGCGCGGGTCTTCTTTTTCTGCGGCCCCGACGAGTCCGGCGCATCCGATGCCGCCCAGCGCGTGGTTTCCCTGCTGCCCGAAGCCGGCGAGCGCATCGAACTGCAGGGCGCGGACTTGCGCAAGGATCCGGTCAGGCTGGGCGACGAGGCACGCTCCAGCTCGCTTTTCGGAGGTTCCCGGCACATCTGGGTCCGCGCCCAAGGGGACGAGGTGCATGACGCGGTCAAGAACCTTATCGAAAGTGACGTCGATTTCTGCCCTGTCCTGATCGTCGCGACAGCCGCCACGGACAAGTCGCGCACCGCGAAACTCATCATCGCCCGCGACGACGCGCTTGTGGCAATGTTCTACCCGCCCGATCTGGAGGCGATAACAAGCGCCGTGCGGACGATGGCCAATACCGCCGGGCTAAAGATGGGCAGCGAACTGGCGGAGCGAATCGCCAAAGGCGCGGGGCTGGACAGCCGCATCGCCCGTTCCGAGGTGGAGAAGCTCGCGCTCTACCTCGACGCCTCGCCCGAAACGCCCCGCCCTGCTTCGGCAGCGGATCTCGACGCCATCGGTGCCCAGACGGAGGATGACGACTTTTCTCCCCTCGTGGACGCGGTCCTGGGCGGCAGGCGGGCGGCGATCGGGCCAGAACTCAGGCGAATGCGCGATCTGGGGCTAAATCCCGTCGGCCTGCTCCTGGCCTTCGAGCGGCGCACCGCCCAGCTGGCGGCGCTCAGCGCCCGCCTTGGACGCAGTGCGGACATCGCGGGCTTTCTGAAGTCGGAAGCGGGAGCGCGGCGAATCTTCTGGAAGGACCAGCCGGCCCTTTCCGACCAGCTCCGCATCTGGCGCGGGGCGCGTCTGGAACGATTGGCCGCGCGCCTTGTTGCACTGCACCAATCGTTGTTAACCAATAGCCAGGACGCCGAACTGCTCCTGTCCGAAGGATTGCTGGGCATCGCCAGAATCTCGTGCGCAGATGCCAAACATCGCACCAATAGAACGGGTTAACCAATAGCACTTTTCCCTTTTCGGGGAGCACGCATAAGGGCATATACTTATTGCGATGCAGCATCCGGAAGGGCTGCTTTTCGGTGCAGCGTTGTCCAGACGTGGGGCATGCGACGTCGGAACACTATTGGGGAGTGCAAGGACCCATGAATGCCCCGATTGCGGCACGGCTGCTCCTCAGGGAGCAGAAGGAAGCCGACGAGCTGCTGGTTGCCCCCTCCCTGGAACGCCGCCGTCTCGAGTGCTATCTGGCTCTCGTAGCCGGCGACATCTCTGCAATTTTCGTCGGTTTCGCTCTTGCCGGGTACATCTACGCCGCGTCCGCGGGAGTATCCGATTCGCTGCTCTACGGACCGCTCATCCTTCCCGTGTTCCTGACCGTGGCGCTTTACAACGGCGCCTATTCGATCGAAGCGCTGCGAGAGGGGTGGCGGGGCGTCTACCGCGCCCTGGTCGCGGTCATCGTCGCTGTCGCGGTGGTGATCTTCATCCAGTTCCTGACCATGCCCAAGGCGGATTTCTCACGCGGGACTTTCAACGGCGGCGCGTTGCTGGCGATGGCGCTGCTGGCCTGGCTGCGCCTGCAGATGCGCAGCCTCGTCGGCTGGCGGTGCGGGGACAGGGTCATCAACGAGCTTATCATCGATGACGGCGGGCCGCAGATGCATGTCGATGGCGCGATCCGCGTCTCGGCGGCGGCGATGGGCCTGCGGCCGAACCTCAGCGACCCCTACATGCTCGACCGGATCGGGCTCGTCCTGCGCAACATCGACCGGGTGATCGTGAGTTGCCCGTCCGACCGGCGCATGGACTGGGCGATGATGCTCAAGGGCGCCAATGTCGACGGCGAAGTGCTTGACGACGAGGTCGCGCAGCTCGGTGCACAGGGTGCCCGCACGCTCGGAAACCATGGACTGCTGCTGGTTTCGGCCGGCCCGCTCGGCCTGCACCAGCGCGCCCTGAAGCGGCTGTTCGACGTCTCCTTCGCCGGCGGCGCGATCGTGGCGCTGCTGCCGCTGCTGATCACCGTGGCGCTGGCGATCAAGCTGCAGGACGGCGGGCCCGTCCTCTTCGTCCAGCGCCGGATGGGCCGGGGCAACCGCTTCTTCAACATGTACAAGTTCAGGAGCATGACGACCGCGCTGTGCGACAGGGACGGCAGCATCTCGGCCTCCAGGGACGACCAGCGCATCACGTCTGTCGGACGCTTCATCCGCGCGACCAGCATCGACGAGCTGCCGCAGCTCTTCAACGTGCTCCTGGGTGACATGAGCCTCGTGGGCCCGCGTCCCCACGCAACCGGTTCGCTGGCGGGCGAGAAGCTGTTCTGGGAAGTCGACCGGCGGTACTGGCAGCGCCATTGCCTGAAGCCCGGCCTCAGCGGCCTTGCGCAAGTGCGCGGCTATCGCGGCGCCACCGACCGCGAATCGGACCTTGTCGACCGCCTGCAGTCCGACCTCGAGTATCTGGAGGGCTGGACCATCGGCCGCGACCTCAAGATCCTGCTCCTGACCCTGCGCGTCCTGGTCCACGACCGCGCGTTCTAGCGGCATTCACAGGCCTTGACCCGGATCACTCTTTACGTTCGCGTTTTCGCGTAGGCAGGGACGGAGCGAGAAGGTTCAGTCCTGTTTCTTCGGCACGTTGAACGTGCCCGTAACCCGCCCGCCCGAGGCGGACGAAACGCCGCTCTTGAGATCGATCACGAAACGGCCCCCGTGCAGCGTATCTCCATCGCGCTTGAGCGACGCATTGCCGACCATCGTGATGATCCGCTGGTTGAAATCGTAGACGGCGGTGTCGCCGGTCGCGACCTCGTTCGCCCGAGTGACAATCACGCCGCCGCTCGCCGTGATGCGCTGCAGCCTGAGCTGATCCGCATTGGTGAAATTGACGACAGTGCGGGCAGCGCGCATGCGCAGGTCGCCCTGCGTGACGTCGACATTGCCGCTCAGGATCACCCGATTCTGCTTGTCCTGCAGCTCGATGCGGTCCGCGGCATAATCGACCGGAGCGTTGGTATCATGACTGGGAAAGACCTGCGCCGCCGGCTGCTGCGACGCCAGGAAGCTTGCGCCCGCCAGCAAGGGAGCGGCAAGGCCGGCTCTCACGGCGATCTTGCGGGAGATCAGAAAGCGCGGGCGGCAAGGCGTCATTGCGGTATCCTCAGCTTCCCGGGCGTCATGTGGAGCCGGGCATTGCCTTCGAGCGTGACGGTACGGTCGTCGAGATCGGCCTTCATCGAGCGCGCGCTGAAAGTGCCGGTGGGCACCGCGCCCTCGACTCCTTCCGAAGCGACGGCACTCCTGTCCTTGATGTCGATCGCGACGCCGTTGGTCTTCATGTGATAGCCGTCGGCGGCGGTGAAATTGACCGGCCCCGCCACTTCGAGCTTGTCGGTATCGTAGTTGTAGGCGCCGCGCGGCGCGTCGATCCTGGCCGGCCCGTCGTTCATGTCGAGCCGGGCCGCAAGGTCGAGCATCTGCACCACCGGCACGCTTGCGGATTTCTGGACGGCCGTTCCCGCAGTGACGGTGAATTCGCGGCCGCGATTGTCTAGCCCGCGGTAGGCGGCATTGCCGACCCTGATCCGCTCGTTCGTCACGGCAACCTTGTTGCGGTCGAGCAGGAAGCTCACCTCGCCGCGCGGCGACAAGGGCATGAGTATCATCACGGCCGCGACCACGCCGATGCACGCCGGCAGCGCCTTGGCCAGGAAGGCGATCAGCCGGTCATGCGAGCCGCCGGGCGCGGCGAAGTGCCTGCGTCGACTGCGGATCTGGGTAGCCTCGACCGACATGGCGGATCACGCCGATTCGTGGCTGAAGATGTCGTGATCGGGCCAGCCCGCAAGATCCAGGCGCGCCCGGGCGGGAAGGAAATCGAAGCAGGCCTGGGCCAGCCCGGTACGCTTTTCCCGCGCGAGCCGCTCGATGAGAATGGCGTGCATGGCGTGGAGATAACGCACGTCAGTCGCGGCATATTCCTTCTGAGCGTCGCTCAGTTCGGGAGCGCCCCAGTCGCTCGACTGCTGCTGCTTCGACACTTCCTTGCCCAGGAGTTCGCGTACGAGGTCCTTCAAGCCATGGCGATCGGTATAAGTGCGCACCAGCTTGCTGGCGATCTTGGTGCAGAACACCGGGGCGGCCACGACGCCGAGGTAGTGCTCGATCGCGGCGAGATCGAAGCGGGCGAAATGGTAGAGCTTGAGCCGCAGGGGATCGGCCAGAACTGCCTTGAGATTCGGCGCGGCAAAACCGCTCCGGGGGGCGAAGCGCACAAGGTGTTCGTCACCCTGGCCATCGGCGATCTGCACGAGGCAGAGGCGGTCGCGCGCAGTGACGAGCCCCATCGTCTCGGTGTCGACGGCGACGGGCCCCGGCGCCAGCACGCCTTCGGGGAGATCTTCTTCGTGGAGATAGACAGCCATGGTCCGAAAATGCTTAGGGACTGGGCCGGTGTTTCGCAATGGGCGCTGTTCGCGGCAGGTTGCCCGCAGTGCGCTTTCAGGAGATAGGCAGGCATGGATGCAACGGCGGGCACGAACACGGCGGGGAATGCGGAGGCGATTCCGCCGTCCTGGCGGGAGGCACTGGGCCCGGTGCTCGCAACGCGCGAGGCGCGCCAGCTGGGCGGATGGCTCAAGGCCGAGGAAGCCGCCGGCAGGCGCATCTACCCGCCGCGAGGCTCCCGCCTGCGCGCCTTCGGCCTGACGCCGCTCGACGAAGTCCGGGTCGTCATTCTCGGCCAGGATCCGTATCACGGAGCCGGGCAGGCGCACGGGCTTGCCTTTTCCGTGCCGGACGGGGTGCGCACGCCGCCTTCGCTGGTCAACATCTACAAGGAACTCGCCGCGGACTGCGGCATCCGCCCGCCGCGCGGCGGCAATCTCGAACACTGGGCCCGCCAGGGAGTGCTGCTGCTCAACAATTCGCTGACCGTGCAGGAAGGGCAGGCCGGTTCGCACCAGAACAAGGGCTGGGAAGCGATCACCGATGCCGCCGTCGCTGCCGTGGCGGCAAAGGCGGAGCCATGCGTGTTCTTGCTCTGGGGCAGCCACGCGAAAAAGAAGGCGATGCGGGTGCCGGGCCTCGCTTCCAGCCACCACCTGGTGCTGGCGGCCGCGCATCCCAGCCCGCTTTCGGCGCATTCGGGCTTCTTCGGCTGCCGACATTTCAGCCGCGCCAATGAATTCCTGAAAGCACACGGGCGCGGGATGATAGAGTGGTAGACCGGCCCCGCGCTGATTGCAGTGGAGAATGACGCGCCTCGGCGCTAGGCTGCGTGCCTGATGGAGGACAGTTTTACCGTCACATTGGAAGAGGCCGATTTCATCGAAGCCTACCGCCCGGCACCGCGCCCGCGGCGGCTGAGTTTTCTCATGCTGCTTCTCGCGTCGATGCTCGCCCTGCTGATCGTCGTCCTGCTCGTCCGTTTTCCGGAGGCGCGTCTTGCGCTGGAGGGATCGTCCGTAGCGACCGGCCTCGCGGGGGCCGTGATGCTTGCCGCCGCGCTGGTGATACTGCTTCTCCTTGCAGCCCCGGCGCTGCGGCGTCGGGCGGCGCGCAGCACGCTCGATCATCATCCAGGCATGCGCGACCCCGTGGACTACGCGTTCGATCCCGAGCATTTCTATGTGCGATCCACGTATTCCCAAGCATGCTACCCGTGGAATCAGTTGTGGGACTGGCGCGAGAGCGAGCGGGTGCTCATCGTCATGCCGACGCCGCGCAACTTCTACGTGCTGCCCAAGCGCGGCATGGATCCCGCAGCGCTCGACCGCCTGCGTGGGCATCTGGCGAAGGCCCGCAGGCGGGCGGTCCCGCGATAGGGCAAGGGCGCCACAGGGAAGGCCGCGGCATCCGCGCGGCGCTGCGCCCCGCCACTTCTGCCATTTCGCCCTAATGCACCGGCGGGTCGACCGGCGGCACTGTGCCGACGGGCGCCACTGGCTCCCCGCTCTCACGCGGCGGAAGGGCGTTTTCAGGGATCTCCTCGATCTGCATGTCGGGCGTCGGCACATGCTCGAGATTACGCGCGGTCACGATGATCTCGTCGCCGTAGATGACGATCTCGTTGAAGCTGGGCGGCGTCGAGCGGATGCGGCGCGAAAGGGTACCCGCCCCGATCATGCGTAGCGGCCCGGCCGCAGTCTCCGCGACCAGGTCGAAGGGGTCATGGACATGGCCCGAGAGAACCGCGGCGACCTGGCGTTCGGCCAGGGCCTCCATGGCCCGGGTGCCTTCGATCGTGAGATGCTTTCCAGTCGGGCTGTATTCCGTCAGCGGGTGGTGAGCGGCGACGAGGATGCGCGTACCCGGCGGATGGGCATCGATGGCGGCCAGCGTCTCTTCAAGCGCCCGCCAGGTCACCCATCCGTTCGACCATGGAAAGCGCCACTGCGCCCGGGTCGCGGTCCTGAGCGGAACGATGGCGAGGTTGGGCAGGTCGAGTTCCGCCTCCACCATCCGCTCGATCCTGTCGAAACGCCTGTAGGGTGCCACGAATCGCTCGATCAGGTTGAAATAGGGCATGTCATGGTTGCCCACCTCGACCGTAACCGGCACATCCAGCGCGGAGATCCATGCGCAGGCCGCATCGAACTCACGATGCCGCGCACGCATCGTGAGATCGCCGGTAATCACCACCGCATGCGGCCATTCCCTGGCGATGCACTGTTCGACCCAGGCCAGGGCGCGCCGATCCTCCAGCCCGAAGTGAATGTCGCTGAGGTGAAAGAGCTTGAGCGGACCGGAATACATCCTGGAGACATTACCGTGCATCGATCGTCTCCAACAGGTCCACTTCGCAAACCGCCGGGCGGAACAGTTCCTCTGCGCCGCCGTCGAAGGGCTCGCCGTCGATCAGCAGGCCCATGTGTTCTCCTTCGGGGCACACGAGGCGGACCTGCCGGTGCATGCCAAGGTCATCATGCGGCCCGTCCCGAAAGTTGCGATTGATGAGCGCGATGCCCTGCCCGGCGTAGTCGCCAAGGGTTTCGGCATAGTAGCCTTTCACTTCGAGGCCGGATTCGTGCGGGGTCACCGTGATGGCGGCATAGCCGTCCTCGCGCCCGCAGTCGACATCCGAACAGACGACCTTGGGACCGCCCGCCGACCAGGCGATCGCCTCTTTCGTCGTCGCCACCATGTCGCGAATGCTCGAGGCGCGCAGCGCCTCGCGCACTTCGTTCCAGATCGCGCCGGGGCCGGCCAGCACGCCGGTCAGTCCCGTGCCGTGAGACGAACGCACGACCTTGGGCCGTACCCGCCGTGGCTCGACATTGGCGAGCCTTTCGGCGATCCGGGCGGCCGGGAGATCGCCGTGGAGGCGCTTTGCCAGGAAATTCATGGTCCCGCCCGGAAGGGCAAGCACCGCTCCCTCCCAGCCGAATACCCCGGTGACCGCGGTGTGGAGAGTGCCGTCTCCGGTAAAGACGGCAAGCACGTCCACTCGTTCGGACCTGAGTTCGGCGATGGCGGGAAGGCGCTCTTCCGGAAAGCGAATCCTGCGCTCGACGTGATAGCCCGCCCGCTGCAGCACCCCCTGCAGTTGCACGACCGCGTCCTCGCTGTTGCTGCCGCTCTCGGGATTGCAGATGAGCCAGGTCTTCCTTGCATGTCCCATGGAACCCGAAACCTGCCTCGCCCGCGCAGGTTCCCATCGATCGCGGCGATCAGACCTTGCCGCTGAAGATAAGCCATGCGGAAAAGCCATTGAGCAGGGTGTAGAGCGCATAGACCCAGGCCCAGCCGGCCGAACCCGATGCGGCCATGACCATGGCGCCGAGCAGCATCGCGAACTCGACGACAAGGCTGAGCCTGCCGCCCAGCGGCCGGAAGAACCAAGGAACCTGGGTAAGGATCGGATGCCCGCTTTCGATCACCGCTTTGTGCGCAGCGAAATTCAGGACACCCAGGCAGAAGACGACGACGACACTCGACATTGTCAATCATATTACATCGGGCGCGCCCGCCACGCCAGCGCGGCGGCGAATCGCCTCCTCATGCCCAAGGGGTTAGGCCGCAGCATCGCGCCAGCACCTCCAGACATGTCGTTTGTCGATCCGGGACGTCGTTCGTCCGCCCGCCTGAATGTTTGTCGACATGAGAAGACCGGCAGTCGAGGTGCGCGTGAAAATGCCCGCAGGCGCGTCCAGAACAGCCCCATCGAGCCGCTCGGAACATCCCCGCCCCCGGCTCACACCCAAGGAGGATTACACGATGTTCAAGAGCACCCCGATCGCCGCCGCTGCCCTGCTTGGCCTGGTCCTGACTGCAGCCCCCGCCTTCGCCAAGGACGTGCAGGTCCGCTACGCCGATCTCGACCTGGCCAGCGCCCAGGGCCAGAAGACACTGGAACGGCGCATCGACCGCGCGGCGCGCGAGGCCTGCGATTATGGCCCGTACACGACTGGCACGCGCATTCCTTCACAGGCTGCGGCGGCCTGCTACCGCCAGGCGCTGGCAAGCGCGAAGACCATGATGGCCGCCAAGGTCGAAGCCGCGCAGGAATCGCGGCTCGGCGGTTGAAACCGATACCGCCTCTCGTGAGGTCCCAAAAAGATAAGACCCGGAAAAAAACAGACTCGGCGGGCTTCGGCCCGCCGTCTTTTCATGTTCCGGCCCAGCGTTCTCTCCAGAAGGAACGCTGATCCCGCCGCGGGCGAGATGCTGCGACCTCCCGGGCGGGCCTTATCGCCCCGCCATCTTTTTGACGGCAGGCAGATAAGTACGGCCGATCCGCAAGAGGTCACCGTCGCCTGTCTCCGCCGCCCAGACCCCCAGCCCCTCGTGCCTCAGCCCTGCCACATAGTCGCGCCGCAGGATGCAGCTCCTGTGGATGCGGATGAAGCGGGCGGGATCGAGCTTCTGTTCAAGGCGGGTGATGGTCTGCAACAGCAGATAGCTTTGCCCCGGCACATGGAGACGCACATAATCGCGTTCGGCATCGATGCGCTGGATATTGCTTACCGGGATCCGCACCAGTTCGGAGCGATGGGGCACCCAGAATTCCTCGAGCCATTCGCTTGCCAAGGCACTGCGCGGCCGGTCTCGGCGTGAGGTGACGCGGCCGATTGCCCGCTGCAGGCGTTCAGGCGCAACCGGTTTGAGCACGTAGTCCACGGCATCGAGATCGAAGGCCTCCACGGCGAATTCGTCGTGGGCGGTGACGAAGATGACGGCCGGCGCGTCGGCCTCCCGCGCCAGCATCCGCGCCACGGTCAGCCCGTCCATTTCCGGCATCGTCAAGTCGAGCAGCACGAGGTCAGGATCGAGCGCATCGATGAGGCGCAGGGCGGCTTCGCCGTCGCTGGCCGTGCCGACGACGGTGATTCCCTCCATTCGGGCACAGATGACCTGCATGCGCTCGACCGCGAGCGGCTCGTCGTCGACGATCAGCGTCCTGAGCGGCGCGGGGCGGGCGTCATCGCCGCGGTACGCGTCAGGCACGGCCGAGCTCCAGCGGGAGGCGCAGCACAGTCATGAACCCGCCCTCCGGCCGCTTGCCGTACTGGATGCCGGCAGCCTCGCCGTAACGAGCCCGCAGGCGATCGCGGACGTTGGCAAGGCCGATGCCGTGGCTCTGGGCCTCGAGCGATTCCGCACCCGGCCCGTCGTCGCTGACCGAGATCACCAGTTCATCCCCTTCGCGCCGCGCCGCAATGGTGATCGTGACCGGGCGTGGCGTCGCGGCGACGGCATATTTCACCGAGTTCTCGACGAGCGGCTGCAGGATCATGCCCGGCACCATCGCATCGGCGACACCTTCGTCAATATCGAACCTGGTCAACAACCGATCCGGGAAGCGAACCGTTTCGATCGCGAAATAGAGCTTCTGCAACTCGATCTCGTCGGCGAGCGGCAGATCGCTCGTCGGATCGCCGGACAGCGTGCGGCGGTAGAAGGTGGAAAGATTCTGGATCATCGTCTCGGCCCCGCCCTGCCTGCCGGTCATGACGAGCGCCGAGAGCGAATTGAGCGTGTTGAACAGGAAGTGCGGATTGACCTGATAGCGCAGCGAGCGCAGTTCCGCCGCCGCCGCCGCCCGGCGATACTCGCCCTCGCGCCGCTCCGCCGCGCGGGCTTCCTCCGCCTTTACCAGCGCGAAATAGAGCGCCACCCAGGCAAGCACCAGGAAGTATCGGCCGAAGGCGGTGTCGGCGATGTCAGCCCAACGCTTGAAGCTGTCGTTCATCGGTGCGCCGGTGTGTATCGTGATCGAGGGTTCCCCGTCGGCATTCCTGCCCTGCCGTACCTCCACGCTGCGAGGAGACTCCGCTGCGGGGGGCGCCTTTCCTGCTTCGCCCGGCGGAGCCGGAGGGAGCGGCGGGACAGGGGGGATGGGCGGCGTGTCGGGCAGATCGACCAGGATATTGCCGGCCTCGTCGCGGGTGACGCGCACTGTGCCGGTGCCGGCCTCCGCCTCCTTCTTGCCGAGGTGGACAACCTCGATGTCGGAAAAGATGGTGTTGTTGATGACGCTGAGGCCCAGCGCGAGCGGCAGCGCGCCGACCAGCACCACGGCCAGCCGCACTGCCGC
>DATEJH010000044.1:0-11109 GCA_035278205.1 Novosphingobium sp.
GATGGGGGGGGGGGGGGATGACCACTCCCTCCGGTCATCAGCCCCAGGGACGTTGGCGATACCACTGGGTGATCACGTACTTGCGCCCCTTGCGGACCTTCATCGCGTGGTGAAGCGTGGCCGGGTTCGGGCTGCCGTCGGTGCGGCGGTTGTTCCAGCACACGAGTTTGCCGCGTTCCGGCTTGATGATCTTGTCGATCACCTTGAAGCGGGTTGCTCCGCCGGCTTCCACTTCGTTCAGATAGAGCATGAAAGTCCAGGTGCGCTGGCCTGATATCATGCAATATTTCTCGTAGTCGGCATTGTTCGGCTCGAAGTAGTCGGTGTGCGCCTTGAACTCCTGGCCGACTTCATAGCGCTGGCCCTGCAGCGGCTCGGCATGAGCAATGTCGATGCCCGAGGTTTCAGCCAGCCTTTGCGCCAGTTCAGCGACGATGGGGACCCCGGCAGAAAGGTCGCAGGTCGAGCTGGTGCGGAACACGTCGTCGCCGTTGTAGTCGGCGAGTGTCGAGGGTCGATGCTCGGCCTCTATCATGGCGACCAGTTCGTCGCACTCCGCCGCGGAAAGGAAATCGCGCTGGACGAACAGGTCGAGCCGCGAAGAAGGGAAGCGCTGCATTCCCGGGCGGGAGAGCAGGACATCAGCAGATGATTCGCCTGGAGCTTTCATGGGACGGATTCCTAGCGTGAGGCCCGCTCCGGGAAAATTGCCGAAACCTCCGCGCCGATCCGAATTTTTGCTTTGCAAGATGCCGCGCCATGTGCAAAGGCGCGCTCCCGCACTGATCGCTCGCTGCAGTGGTCCGGTGCGGTGTTCCGGCGGCAGGGCAAACGGGACCTGCGCTGGTGTGGCGATCGTAGCTCAGTTGGTTAGAGCGCCGGTTTGTGGTACCGGAGGTCGTGGGTTCGACCCCCATCGATCGCCCCATTTCCTTCGCGGGTCTGCTTGGGCCTGTGACCGCGAAAATGAGACTGCGCATTGACACGAGTCACTTGCTCCTTTCGTAACGAGCTATAGAAGCGCGCCTGTCATGCACGGCTTTGCCAATCCCGCCCGATTCCTGCGCATCGCCCGCTGGCTGATGCCGCTCTGCATGGGAGGGGGCGCCGCGATCACGATTCTGGCGCTCTATTGGGGTCTGTTCCACGCCCCGGCGGAGCGGCTGCAGGGTGAAACGGTGCGGATAGTGTACCTTCACGTGCCCGCCGCGTGGCTCGGCATGGCAGGCTGGATGGGCATCGCGGCGGCGAGCTTCGCCGAGCTGGTCTGGCGCCATCCCCTGGCAGGCATCGCCGCGCGGGGCTGTGCCGTTCCCGGGGCGGTATTCACGGCCGTGTGCCTCGTGACCGGGTCGCTCTGGGGACGTCCCGCCTGGGGGACCTGGTGGGTGTGGGACGGCCGGCTGACCAGCATGCTCGTGCTGCTGTTCCTCTATTTCGGATGGATGGCACTTTCTCAGGCGAGCGAGGCGAGCAGCGGCGGACATACGCGCGTACCGGCCATTTTCGGACTTGTGGGCGCGGTCAACATTCCGATCATTCACTATTCGGTGATCTGGTGGAACAGCCAGCACCAGCCGCCCAGCATCACCATGGGCAAGTCGGCGATGGCGGCCGCATTCCTCTGGCCGCTGCTGGCTGCGATGGCCGGCTTCACGCTGGTTTTCACAGGCGTCGTGCTGGCGCGGATGCGGGCGATCCTTGCGAACCAGCAGGCCGAGGCGCGCCTTCGCCGCAAGGCCCTCAGCGAAGCGGCAGCCTGATGCGCGAGGCAATGGAAGCCTGGAACTTCGTGATTGCGGCTTATGCTGTCGGCGTGGGCGCCTCGGCGGCGATGATCGCCTGGTCGCTGCTGTCGATGAAGCGCGCCGAAAAGCGCCGCGATCGGGCACGGAGCGGGCGTTGATGGCGATCAAGGCGAAACACCAGCGGCTCGTGCTGCTCGTCTTTGCGCTCGTCGTGCTGATCGGGGCAGGGCTGCTCGCGGCCTGGGCCCTGCGCAACCAGGCCAGCTATTTCTATGTCCCCAGCGAGATCGTGGCCGATCCGCCCGCTCCGGATCGCGCCGTGAGGCTCGGCGGCATGGTGGAGAAGGGCTCGCTCGGGACCGAACCCGACGGGGTTACCATCGCCTTTGTCGTGCAAGACGGAAAAGCGCGCGTTCCGGTGCGCTTCTCAGGGATAGTGCCGTCGCTTTTCGTTGAGGGCTCGGGCGTCGTCGCCGAAGGCAGGATGGCGAAAAACGGGATTTTCACCGCCGACAACCTCCTTGCCAAGCACGACGAGAACTACGTGCCGCGTGAAATGCAGAACATGACCGCCGCGCAAGCCGACAAGGTCGTGGCGGAAACGAAATGATCGCCGAACTGGGACTCGCAGCGCTCTGGCTGGCGGCTGCCCTGGCGGCGCTGCAGCTCGTTTCGGGAGCGTTCGGCCTGTCTCCCAAGGGAGAGGCGCTGGCCGGCATCGTCCGCCCGGTCGCGGTGGTGCAGGGGCTGCTCGCGCTGGTGGCGTTCTTCTGCCTGATCTACGTTTTTGCCGTCACTGATCTGTCAGTGAAGCTGGTGGCGCTGAACTCCCATTCGATGAAGCCGCTGATCTTCAAGGTCGCCGGCGCCTGGGGCAACCACGAGGGCTCGATGCTCCTGTGGGTGACGGTGATGGGCATGGCGGGCGCCTTCGTCGCACTCGTGGAGAAGCGGCTTCCAGAACCGACCATGCTGGCGACGCTCGCCGGACAGGCTTTCGTCAGCCTCGGCTTCTATGCGTTCCTGCTGATCGCCTCCAATCCGTTCGAACGCCTTGCGCAGGTCCCGGCCGAGGGCAATGGCCTCAATCCGCTGCTGCAGGACCTTGGTCTCGCTTTCCATCCGCCGACGCTGTACCTCGGCTATGTCGGGCTTTCGATCGCGTTCAGCTTCGCGATCGGGGCGCTGGTCACACGTGAGGTCGGCCCGGCTTTCGCCCGCGCCATGCGGCCATGGGTGCTGGGCGCCTGGATCTTCCTGACGGCGGGGATCACTGCCGGGTCCTACTGGGCCTACTACGAGCTGGGCTGGGGCGGCTGGTGGTTCTGGGATCCGGTCGAGAATGCCTCGCTCATGCCCTGGCTCGCCGCGACCGCTCTGCTGCATTCCGCCAGCGTGCTGGCCGCGCGCAACGCGCTGAGGGCGTGGACGATCATGCTCGGCGTCGTCGCCTTTTCGATGTCGATGGTCGGCACGTTCCTGGTCCGCTCGGGAATTCTCACCAGCGTCCACGCTTTCGCCGTCGATCCGGAGCGCGGCACCTTCATTCTCGCGCTGCTGGCGATCAACATCGGCGGTGCGCTGACGCTATTCGCCTTGCGTGCCTCGACCGTGACCGAAGGCGAACGCTTCGCCGTCGTCAGCCGCGAGGGCGCGCTGGTGTTCAACAATGTCATGCTCACGGCGATCCTCGGCATCGTCCTGTTCGGCACTCTTTACCCGCTCGTGGCCGAGGCGATGGGTGCCAAGGTCTCGGTCGGACCGCCTTATTTCAACCCGATGAGCGCGCTCTTCGCGGTCCCGATGCTCGCCATTCTCACCGCAGGTCCGCTGCTGCGCTGGCGTCGGGACGGTTTCGGCCGGATCGGCAGGCGGCTGGTCATCCCCGCGATGCTGGTCGCTGCCGGAGCGATAGCCCTGCTGGCCATCGGCGGCGTTGCACTCCTGCCGTTCCTGGGCCTCGCGCTCTCCATTGGCCTCGCCTGGGCGAGCCTGCTGCCGCTGCGCGAGCGCGACCTGCGGCGCACCCCGCTGCCGGTATGGGGCATGGTCGTCGCTCACTTCGGCATTGCCGTGGTTCTGTTTGGCATGAGCTGCGAAAGCGCCTTCTCGGTGGAAAAGCTGGTGGCGGTCAACTCGGGCGATACCACCGAGGTCGGTCCCTGGCTGGTGCGTCTGGACAGCGTCGAGCCGGTCGCGGGGCCCAACTGGACCGCGCTCGAGGGCGAACTCAAGGTGCGCTACAAGGATGCCGAGCCCGCCGTGATCCGGCCGCAGTCGCGCAGCTTCTGGGCACCGCCGCAGCAGACCAGCGAATCGGCGCTGCTGACCCGCTGGAATGGGCAGCTCTACGCGGTGCTGGGAGGCGAGGCTGAGGATGGCCGCTGGCAGCTTCGGCTGTGGTGGAAGCCATTCGTCCCGATGATCTGGATCGGCGGGCTGATGATCGCCTTTGGCGGGTTGCTGGCCCTGATCGGACGGGTAAAGAGCGATCTGCGCCGCTTCATCGCACGTGACAAGATCGCCGACAGGCGCGAGAGTCAGGGCCGATGAGCGAAGAAACTCTCCCTTCCGGGACAAGCCGCTGGGCGATCTGGCTGCCGCTTGCGCTGTTCGCGGCGTTCGTCGCGCTCGTGCTGATAGGCCTGCTGCGGCCGGCGGACCGCAACGTTGCCAGCACTCTGATCGGAAAGCCCGTGCCGGCATTCGATCTCCCGCCGGCTCTGCCCGGCCGCCCCGGACTCGACCGCAAGGTTCTCGCCAACGGCCAGCCGCATCTCGTGAACATCTTCGCAAGCTGGTGCCTGCCGTGCCGGGTCGAGGCCCCGCAACTGGGCGCGCTCGCCAGGGCCGGGGTGCCGATCGAAGGCATTTCGGTGCGCGACACGACCGATGCTCTGCAGCGTTTCCTCGCCGAAAACGGCGATCCTTTCCAGCGCATCGGCGCCGACGACGACGGCAAGGTCCAGCTCGCGCTAGGTTCCTCTGGGGTGCCGGAAACCTATGTCGTGGATGGAAAGGGCGTGATCCGTTACCAGCACATCGGGGAGATCCGCCCCGAACACGTGCCGATGCTGCTCGACAAGCTGCGCGAGGCTGCCCAGTGAAGCGCCTGTTTGCCGCGCTGCTGGTGGCGATCGGCTTGCTCGCCGCTGTGCCTTCGCTCTCGCAGGAGGAGCAGTCCACCGCCCCTTACGCCTATCGCCAGCTCGAGAATCCCGCGCAGGAGAAGAAGGCGCAGGCGCTGATGGAGACGCTGCGCTGCCTGCAGTGCCAGGGCCAGTCCATCGCCGATTCGGATGCGCCGATCGCCGGCTCCATGCGCTCGCTGGTGCGCGAACGCATCGCCGCGGGCGAAGACCCGGAGGCAATTCGCGCCTGGCTGATGGAACGGTATGGCGACTATGTGAGCTATGCGCCGCAATTCACGCCGCTGACCTGGCCGCTCTTCGCGGTGCCGGCGGTGCTGGTCCTGCTTGCGGTGCTGCTGCTGCGGCGCCGTTTCCGCAAGGGAGAACGACTGTGACCTGGGCACTCGTCGTGCTGCTGGCGATCGCGGCCTTCATCATCATTGCCTTCGTGTTGAAGGCCCCCAAGGGCGGGCGCGAAGCGATCGCCGCTGCGCTCGTGCTCGGCATTGCGGGTTATGCGGTGCAGGGCAGCCCCGGTCTCTCCGGGGCGCCGAAACCTCCCGCAGAGGAAATTTCCAGGAACGCATCCGCGATGGTCGATGCGCGCGGGAAGGTGAGTGACAGCAGCCTTCCCCCCAGCGACCGCTGGGTCGTGATCGCCGACGGCCTTGCCCGCAACGGCCGCTACGCCGACGCGGCCGAGGTACTGCGAGGAGCTGTCGAGGCCAATCCGGGCAATTCGGAGGCCTGGCTGGCGATGGGCAATGCGCTTGCCGCTCATGCTGACGGCACCCTGACGCCGGCCGCGCTCTACGCCTTTCGCCGCGCCGCGCTGACCGACCCGGAAGCGCCGGGGCCGCCATTCTTCCTCGGACTGGCTTTCGCCCAGTCAGGCCGCTACGCCGAAGCTCGGAAGCTATGGGCGGACCTGCTCGCCCGCGCGCCCAAGGACGCGCCTTGGCGCGCGCCTCTGGCAGACCAGCTGAGCAAGCTCGACGCCTTCGTCGACGCCCAGGGCCGCGGCCCGGGCATGGCCGGTCAGCCATCGCCCTGAGATCGATTGCCTGCCCGCCGCCATGCTGCTAACGGCGACCTCTTGCCGCAACTGCGAGATGTTATTCAGTGCATGACGGGGCGCAGGAATGACTGACAATCAGGCGGAATCCGCCGGCGCCGCGACAGTGGTCGATCCGGCGGGGGCATCCGCGAATCCCGTGCCGCGCAGTCATGGTCATGGTTCGGGCAACATCACCAAGCTTGCCTTCGGTGCGATCGGCGTCGTCTTCGGCGACATCGGCACCAGCCCGATTTACGCCTTTCGCGAAACTTTCGTCGGTCCGCATCCACTGGCGATCGACGAACTGCATGTGCTGGGCGTCGTCAGCCTGATCTTCTGGTCGATGACGCTGGTCGTCGCGGTCCAGTATGTCGGCGTGCTGATGCGCGCGGACAACAAGGGGCAGGGAGGCAGCCTCGCGCTGGTCGCGCTGATCTCCGGCCATATCAGGAAATCGAGTTACGGCGGCATCGTCGTGCTGCTCGGCGTCTTCGCGACCGCGCTGTTCTATGGCGATTCGATGATCACCCCGGCGGTCTCGGTGCTCTCCGCGGTGGAGGGCCTCACCGTCGTCGAATCGCGACTGGCCCCGCTCGTGCTGCCGATCGCGCTGATCCTGCTGATCGGGCTGTTCGTGCTGCAGAAGAGCGGCACCGCCAAGGTCGGGGCGCTGTTCGCGCCGGTCATGGTGATCTACTTTGCCACGCTGGCGGTGCTCGGCATTTTCCATCTGGCGCAGATGCCCGGCGTGCTGGTGGCGCTAAACCCGTGGTACGCGGTCCAGTTCTTCATGACCGACAAGATGCTCGGCTTCCTGGCGCTGGGCTCGGTCGTGCTCGCCGTGACGGGCGCGGAAGCGCTCTACTCGGACATGGGCCATTTCGGACGGGGGCCGATGCGCCTCTCGTGGTTCGGTTTCGTCATGCCCTGCCTGCTGATCAACTACTTCGGCCAGGCGGCGATGATCCTGGGCCTCGACGATGCCTCGGCGGCGCAGGCGATGGAGAACCCGTTCTTCAACCTTGCACCCGAAGGCCTGCGGCTGCCGCTGGTGATCCTGGCCACCTGCGCCACGTTCATCGCCAGCCAGGCAGTGATTTCCGGCGCTTTCTCGATCACGCACCAGGCGATGCAGCTCGGCTTCATCCCCCGGCTTTCGACACGCCACACCAGCGAGCATGAGGTCGGGCAGATCTACATTCCCTTCGTCAACTGGGCCCTGATGACCGGCGTGATCACGCTTGTCTTCATCTTCCAGAACTCGTCGAACCTGGCATCTGCCTACGGCATCGCGGTGACCGGCGCGATGCTGATCGACACTTGTCTGATGACGGTGCTGCTGATCGTGCTGTGGCGCTGGAAGCTCTGGCTGGCCATCCCCGTCGCGCTGGTGTTCTTCATCGTGGACGGTGCCTACTTCGCCGCGAACGCGACCAAGATCGCCGACGGCGGCTGGTTCCCGCTGCTGATCGGCGGCATCGCGTTCACTCTGCTGACGACCTGGAACAAGGGCCGCCGCCTTATGCGCATGCGCATGACCGAGGCGGCGCTGCCGCTCAACGTCTTCGCCAAGAGTGCCCACGGCAGCGCCGCACGCGTGCCCGGCACGGCGATTTTCATGGCATCGACCAATGTCGGCGTTCCCTCGGCCCTGCTTCACAACATCAAGCACAACAAGGTGCTGCACGAGCGGGTGGTCGTCCTCACGGTCGAGGTGGCCGACGTGCCTTATGTCGAGGCCAGCGAACGTTACGAGGTCATCGACCTGGGGCAGGGGTTCTATCGCGTGACCTTGCGCTACGGCTTCATGGAAGAAACCGATATTCCCGCCGCCCTTGCCAATTCGCAGATCTGCGGCGCGCCGTTCGAGATGATGAAGACGAGCTTCTTCCTCTCGCGGCAGACGCTGCTGGCGTCGGAAAAGCCCGGCATGGCCATCTGGCGCGAAAAGCTCTTCGCCTGGATGATGCGCAACGCGGCCAGCGCGATGGAATTCTTCCGCCTGCCCACGAACCGCGTGGTCGAGCTCGGCAGTCAGCTGGAGATCTGAATCCTCCCCGTGCCCAGGAGGAGCTACTTCGTTTTCCGTGCTATTCCGCTCAAGCCCTTGGTAAGCTGGAACAGCCCGTTCAGCCGGGACTTGGGATCGCCCCAGGCGCGCGAAAGGACCAGCTTGTTGTCGGGGCGCAGCTTCACGCTGCCCTGCAGGCGCTCTGCGTAGGCGATGAGGCCTTCCGGATTGGGAAAGCTGTCGTTGTGGAATGAGACCAGCGTGCCGCGCGGGCCGACGTCGATCTTGGCGATATGCGCATCGATCGCCTGGCGCTTGATCTCGATCAGCCTGACGAGGTTGCTCGTGGCATCGGGCAGCGGGCCGAAGCGGTCGATCATCTCGGCCGAGAGCGCCTCGATCTCGTCGCCGCTGTCGACGTCGTTGAGGCGGCGGTACAGCGCCATGCGCACCGCGAGATCAGGCACGTAGTCCTCGGGGATCATGATCGGCGCATCGACGGTGATCTGCGGCGACAGACCCGAGGTATCCTTCTCCAGTCCCACGCCGCCCGCGCGCGCGGCCATGATCGCATCCTCCAGCATCGACTGGTAGAGCTCGAAGCCGACTTCGCGGATATGGCCCGACTGCTCGTCGCCCAGGAGGTTGCCGGCGCCGCGAATGTCGAGGTCATGGCTGGCGATCTGGAAGCCCGCACCCAGGCTGTCGAGGTCGCCCAGCACCTTGAGGCGCTTCTCGGCCACTTCGGAAAGCACTGTATCCGCCGGCGTCGTCAGATAGGCATAGGCACGGAGCTTCGAGCGTCCGACCCGGCCGCGAAGCTGGTAGAGTTGCGCCAGGCCGAAGCGGTCGGCGCGGTGGATGATGATCGTGTTGGCGCGCGGGATGTCGAGGCCGCTCTCGACGATCGTGGTAGAAAGCAGGACTTCGTACTTGCCTTCGTAGAACGCGCTCATGCGTTCTTCGACCTCGCCGGCGCTCATCTGGCCGTGGGCGGTGATCGCCTTCACCTCGGGAACGTGGCGATGCAGCCAGTCCTCGACGTCGGGCATGTCGGAAATGCGAGGGACGACGATGAAGCTCTGGCCGCCGCGATGATGCTCGCGCAGCAGCGCCTCGCGCATCACCATGTCGTCCCATTCCATGACGTAGGTACGCACCGCGAGGCGGTCGACCGGCGGGGTCTGGATGGTCGAGAGTTCGCGAAGGCCGCTCATCGCCATCTGCAGCGTGCGCGGGATCGGCGTCGCGGTGAGCGTCAGCACGTGAACGTCGGTGCGAAGCTGTTTCAGGCGCTCCTTGTGATTGACGCCGAACCGCTGCTCCTCGTCGACGATGACCAGGCCGAGGCGCTTGAAGCTGACCGTCTTCGACAGGATTGCGTGCGTGCCGCAGACGATGTCCACCGTACCCCCCGACAGCCCTTCGCGCGTCGCCCGCGCTTCCTTTTCAGGAACCAGCCGGGAAAGACGCCCGACATTGAGCGGAAAGCCGGCGAAACGCTCCGCGAATCCGGCATAGTGCTGGCGCGCGAGGAGGGTCGTCGGCGCGACCACTGCGACCTGCTGGCCGGCCATTGCCGCCACGAAAGCCGCCCGCAGCGCAACCTCCGTCTTTCCGAAACCGACATCGCCGCAGACGAGGCGGTCCATCGGCTTGCCCTCGGAGAGATCGCCCAGGACGTCCTCGATGGCGCGGTCCTGGTCCTCGGTCTCCTGCCAGGGGAAACGGTCCACGAACTGGTCGTAGCCGTGGCCTTCGGGCACCAGCGCCGGCGCCTGCCGCAGCGCACGGGCGGCGGCGGTTTTCATCAGTTCGCCGGCAATCTCCTGGATGCGCTCCTTCAGGCGCGCGCGGCGTTTCTGCCAGGCCTCGCCGCCGAGCTTGTCGAGCGCCACGCCCCCCGATTCATTGGCGCTTTCGGAGCCGTATCGCGAAAGCACGTCGAGGTTCTCGACCGGGATGTAGAGCTTGTCGCCGCCGGCATAAGTCAGCATCACGCAGTCGTGGGGGGATTGGCCCACCGGGATCGACTGCAGCCCTTCGTAACGGCCGATGCCGTGGTCCATGTGGACGATCAGGTCGCCCGGCGTCAGTGCCGCCAGTTCGGCGAGGAAGGCGTCCGAATCTTTCTTGCGCTTCTTCCGGCGGACGAGGCGGTCGCCGAGGATGTCCTGCTCGGTGATGACTTCCAGCGTATCGTTGGCGAAGCCGGTCTCGAGCGGCAGCACCAGCGCGGCGGAGCGGCCCTGCACGGCAAGACCCAGCGCCTCCTGCCAGGTGTCGGCGAGGCGCGGCTCCGGCCCTTGCGCTTCGCCCAGGATCGACACGAGGCGCGCCCGGCTGCCGATGGAGTAAGCGGCGAGGATCGGCTTGCGGCCCGACTTGCCGACGGCATGAAAGTGCTTCGCGGCCGCTTCGTAAGCGTTGTCCCCGCGCGCGCGCTCCGGCGTGAAATCGCGGGCATTGGCGAAGCCGAAGTCGATCACCTTCGCGCTTTCCGGCTGCGCAAAGGGATCGGCGCGGTGGACAGGGAAGTCCGCGACGGCCTGCTGGAACTCCTCGCGGGCGAGATAGAGCGCGTCCACCGCCAATGGCCGATAGCTGCCGGCCTTCTGCCCCGAAGTGTCGAGACGGGCCTTATGATAGTCCGCAATGTCGCCAAGCCGCTCGTCCGCCGCACCGACTGCGGCGGTGTCGGCGACGATCAGATCATCCTTGGAGAGATGGTCCAGCAGCGTGACCAGACGGTCCTCGAACAGGGGTAGCCAGTGCTCCATGCCGGCGAGGCGGCGGCCGTCGCTCACCGCCTGATAGAGCGGGTCGGCAGTAGCATTGGCGCCGAAAATCTCGCGGTAACGAGTGCGGAAGCGCTTGACCGTGTCGTCGTCAAGCAGGGCTTCGCTGGCGGGAAGCAGCAGGTGCTCTTCGATCGTGCCAGTCGACCGCTGGGTGCCGGTGTCGAACAGGCGCAGCGTTTCCAGCTCGTCGCCGAAGAAGTCGAGGCGCAGGCCGGCATCAAGGCCGGACGGAACTATGTCGAAGATGGAGCCGCGCACCGCGAACTCGCCCGCGTCGATGGCGGTGTCGGTGCGCTGATAGCCCTGCCGGCGCAGCAGCGCGATCAGGCTTTCGTGCCCGATCTCCATCCCCGGCTTGATG
>DATEJH010000045.1:0-42030 GCA_035278205.1 Novosphingobium sp.
CCCGGTCGACGGGACTGACGCGGACAACGGCGCCAACACCGTCAACACCGTCGAGAGCTTCACCTACCAGGTGACCGACGCCAACGGCAACACGGCGACGAGCACGCTGACCATCGATGTCATCGACGACGTGCCGGCGGCATCCAACGATGGCAACAGCCTGACCGAGGACACGGTGTCTGTCGGCGGCAATATCCTTTCGAATGACGTGTTCGGTGCCGACGGTCCGCATGCGCAGCAGATTTCTGCCGTCAGCGGGGCCGGGGCTGGGACAGTCGGAGGCAACACCGCGGGCGCCTATGGAACGCTGCATTTGAACATCGACGGCAGCTATACTTATCAGCTCAATACGGCCGCGATACAGGGTCTCGACGCCGGCGAGCACGTCACCGACACATTCAGCTACACGATCAGGGATGGCGACGGCGACACAAGCACGGCGACCCTGGCCATAACGGTCAATGGCGCAAATGACGCGTCCGTGGCGAACGACGACACCAACTGGGTGCTCGACGTGACCAGCGGTGCGAATCCGACGACGACCGGCAACGTGCTGCAGTCGATCAGTCACCCCAACGCCCCGTCGGGCAGCTTCGCGGATGTTGCGGACACCGACGTCGACACCGGCGATACCCTGAGCGTCACCGGGGTGACCGGCGGTAGCGTCGGCAACAGCGTTCCGGGCAGCCACGGCTCGATCGTCATCAACGCCAACGGTACTTACACTTACACGCTGAATGCTTCGGACGGTGCGGTCAACGCGCTGGGTGCGGGCGAGACCCTGACAGACAGTTTCAGCTACACGGCGAGCGACGGGACTACGACCGATACCGCAACTGTCACCATCACCATTTTCGGCACGAATGATGCGCCGGTTGTGACGGGAAGCGCCGTGGCCGTTTCTGAAGAGGGGCTGTCTGGCGGGAACGCGGACAGTTCACCGGCGGGAAGCGACACCACCAACAACGCCACCGCGAGCGGCTCGATCACGATCAGTGATGTCGATACGACCGACGACCATACCGTCAAGCTCGGCACGCCGAGCCAGACGGTTCGCGCGACCGACGGTACCCTTCTTACCTGGTCGGTGAGCGCGGACGGCCACACGCTGAAAGGCTACTCGACCAACGTCAACAATCCTGAAATCCTGGTCACGATCGACAATGATGGACACTACACCGTCACTCTCGGAGGGCCGATCCAGCACACTAATACGGTGCTGGAGGACCTGACCTCGTTCGTTATTCCGGTGCTGGTGAATGACGGTACGACTACCGTCACCCAGACCAACGGCATCACGGTGACCGTCGAGGACGACAGCCCGGTGCTCGGCAGTTTCAGCCCTGCTGCCAACACGGTCAACAACGTTGCCAACGACACGGCAACCGGCACTTTCGCTTATTCGGCGGGCGGCGACGGACATGGCAGCTTCTCGTTTACCGCGCCTACCATCACCGGTGTGACTTATTCGACGAGTCAGGCTGCTGTCGACCTGGACGGCGACGGCCATTTCACAGCGGGCGCCACGCTGACCGCCACAGCAGGCAGCGACACGCTGTTCACGCTGGCCGTAGATGCCGATGGTCATTACAAGTTCACGCTGGTAACGCCCGACGCGGCAACAACCGAGACCCTCTCGTTCGCATCGTTGAGCGCCGGCGGCCCTGGCTTCCGCGAACTGACGGACGACGCCAACACAGTCGGCATCAACGAGTTGGGCCGCGTTGAGTTCACAAGCAATGGTACGGGCGTAAACGCACAGAACAATGCGTTCGGTGTTTCCAATCCCTACGTCGATCCCGGTGAATTTTTTACAATGGAGTTCCATAATCCCGGCGCATCCGGTGACAATCAGCCGGGCACCAACGCGGAGTTCCTCGAGTCGATAGACCTGAAGGTCAACGATCTTAAGAATTCACCAAGTAATGTTGGGCCCAATGTGACGGTCCAATGGACCGCCACCAATACCTCAACTGGTCAAAGCCAATCCGGATTCGCTACGATCACCTCGACGGGAGCGGTACACATCGATCCGTCGATCACGTTCAATCAGATCAAGATCGAGAACTTCGACGATCCTAGTCTGAACAACGATGGGGCACGTTTCTCGATTTCCGGCGTCACGATTTACAAGCTGATCCTGCCGACCGATCAGAATCTCAACTTTGGGATCACGGCGACCGATCATGACGGCGACGTGAGTTCCACCTCCAGTCTTTCGATCCTCGTCGACGCCACTCCGCCAGTCGCGCTTGATCTGGACGGCGATGGGCTGGAATTCCTCGGTCGCTCCGCTGGGGTGACATACGACTATGGCCATGGCGTCGTGCAGACAGCCTGGACAGCGTCAGACGACGGGTTGCTCGCGCACAGCACGAGCCACGGTCTCGACCTCGTCTTCACGGACGATGCGGCCGGCGCGAAAACGGACCTGCAGGGTCTGCAAATCGCGTACGACAGCAACGGCGACGGACAACTGACGGAAGCGGATGCAAATTTCAGCGAATTCGGAGTCTGGCGCGATGCCAACAGTAACGGCCTGGTCGACGCCGGCGAGTTCAAGTCCCTCGCGGAAATGGGCATCACGTCGATTGCTCTGACCACGAACGGGCCGGGTTCGGTCGAGGCGGGAGGCGATGTCGTAGTCAACGGCACTGCCCAGTACACGATGAATGGAACGAGCTTCACGCTCGCTGACGTCGTGTTCGCAACAACGAAGGCCGACGACCGCATCGCGGCGCGCACGACCGAGATCTCGGCGGTAAGCCTTGCGGCTGCCGGCTTCCTCGCGAGCGAAGCCGTGCATGCGCAGCCCTTGCCGCCGGCCGCGGCAGAGATCGTGGCGGCCGCGCTGCAGACCTTCCACGCGAGCGTGCCGGAAATCCGGGCGGCTCTGGCCGAAGCGGTGCATGGCGCCCCGGCGATAACCCCGCTCCAGGATCACGCGCCACAACATCAGCAGGGCGAGACTTCCAGTCACACGCTGTCCCACGGTTTCGACCAGGGCACGACGCACGGCCTTTCCGAGATCGCCGGGCACCATGAAGAAGTCCGGGCGGACGAGCACGGGGCTTCCGAAGGCGCTCGTGTCCACGCGGCGGGTCCGACGGCGATCCCGTTCGACGGAGCGGGCGGCAGTCTCATGCAGGCGCTGCTCCTGGCTGCACAGACGAAGCAGGGCGTTTCCGGTGGAGAAGAGAAGGTGACGGGTTTGTCTGCAGTCAAGGAAGCTGTCACACAAAGCGTGGAACAGCATTCCGTGGACACGCTGATCAATCACTTCGCGGCACATGATGGTTCGCACCCCGTCACGGGAAGCGAGGCAGGCGCAGCCGGAGCGGATCACGTGCTCGGCACGCTGCTTGCCGGCGGCATCGAGGGACTTCATGTGGCGAACATCGCCGGCGGTTTTGAAATGGCCGCGATGGCCGCGGCTGAAGCGCATTCCGTGGCCGCTGCCTGAGGCGGTCACCAGAAATCTATGGGGGTATCAATGTTGGATAACTGGAAGTGGCCGGCTTCGGCAGTCGTGCTTGCGTGCGCTCTGGCGCCGGCGGCAGCACTCGCCCAGCAGGACGCAGGCGATCTGATGGCGCTCGACAAGGGTGCGCTCAGGAAGGAGGTCAAGTCCCGCTATGACGCCGCGATCGCGCAGACCGGGAATGCGGGCATCGTTTCCGCGGACACGCCCGCCTTCATGTGGGCATCGCAGGCGAAGGCCCAATGCGGCATCGCGCTGGGCTTCCTGAAGAGCGGCAGGAAGGATCCGGTGAGCGTCGGGAAATGCGATGACGCCTACCAGCGGATGAATGGAGTTCAGACGGCCGCAGCCGAGCCGCTGCCCGCGCCTCCCGCGCCGGCAGCGGCGCCATGCCTGCCTGGGCCGTACATCGTGTTCTTCGATTGGGACAGCAGCGAAATTTCGCCGGACGCGGTCACTGTGCTGGATTCCACCGTCGCCTCGACCGCCGGGTGTGGCTCGTCGACCATTCACGTCTCAGGCTACGCGGACCGATCGGGCGGCGACCGGTATAACATGGGACTTTCGGGCAGGCGCGCGGACGCCGTTCGGGCCTATCTCGCCTCGCACGGCACTGCCGCCGCGGTGACGACGCAGGCCTTCGGCGAGAGCAATCCGCGCGTGCCAACGGCGGACGGAGTACGCGAACTCCAGAACCGCCGCGTTGAAATTACGGTCGAATGACCGCGAGGGGGTAAGTATGTCGTATCGTAAAGTTTTCGCGGCCAGTATCGCCGCCCTCCTGTCCGGCTCTGCCTCGGCGGCTCTTGCCCAGTCGGCAGGACCGATGAGCATGCAGGACGCGATCCAGGTGGCGGTTAATTCCAACCCGGAGGTTGCGCAGGCGCAATTCAATACCGAGGCCATCCAGTTCGAGCGCAAGCAGGCTCAGGGCCTCTATGCTCCTCGCGTCGATGTGGAGGCTTCCGCCGGTTGGCGCCGGCTCGACAACACGACCCGCCGCGCGCTCTACCTCGACCAGCAGGACCTTTATCCCCTCAGCGCCGAAGCGCGCGCGGAGTGGGTTGCGTTCGATTTCGGGCGCCGTCATGGGGAACTGCTGCGGCAGTCGGCTCGCGTCGACGGGGCATCGCTGCGTGTGGTCGAGCGGTCGGAGTTCGTGGCGCTGCAGGTTGCGCGGCAATATCTCGACATCCTCCTCCAGCAGCGCATCGTCGCGGCCAGCCAGGACAACGTGGCCTTTCACCAGTCGCTGGTGAGCGATCTGGGTACGGGCGTGCAGCAGGGCTCGATCTCGGTGGCCGACCAGCAGCAGGCGGAGGAACGCATGCAGGCTGCACTAGTCCGCCAGTCCGAGGCGGAGCAGGATCTTACCGAGGCAAAGATCAAGCTTCGCCGCCTGACCGGGCTCGACATCGACAACGTGGCCATGCCGCCGACGCTCGCCGAAGGGATGCCGAGTTCGGTCAGTGAGGCCGTAGGGCTCGTGCGCACCCAGAACCCGCTCGTCAAGGAAGCCGAGGCGGACGTCGATGCTGCGAACGCCTATGCCGACAGCGTGCGCGGAGACGGTTACCCGAAGATCGGCGTTGGCGTGTCCGGCCGCACGGGCGACGATATCGACGGTTTCCGGGGCAGGACCAACGACGTCCAGGCGCAGGTGTTCCTGCGTTGGAACGTCTTCGACGGCGGGATCAATCGCGCCAATTACCAGGAGATGGTGCGGCGGGCGAGTGAAGCGCGCTACCGCCTCTACCAGGTGACACGCGAGGCCGAGGAAGACGTGCAGACGGCCTGGTCGACGCTTCAGACGCAGAGCAAGGTCAGCGAACAGCTCGGTAGCCAGAGCCGGGTGTCCGACGATCTGCTGTTGTCCTATCGCAGCCAGTTCAATGTCGGACGACGTTCGCTGCTCGACGTCCTCGACGCGCAGAACACGCGTTACAACGTGCAGATCCGCCTCGAGACTGCCCGTTTCTCAGAGGTTTTCGCGCGCTATCAGGTGCTCGCGGCGACCAATCGCTTCCTCACGACGCTCAACGTGGCGCCCGGAGCGGGAGCTGGAATGAAGGAGCGGGAGCGCTTCAATTACGGCCCGCCCCGCCCGGCGGAGACCCAATACCGCACTTACCCCTGACCGAAGATGAGGCCGGGAGTTTGAAAGTATCCTGGCGATGGGGGCGGTGCCTGCCTCTCATGGAACGAGCGTTATGATCGAAGGATTGGAAATGCATCGCGGCGAAGAGGACGAACTCGTCGCGTGCATCGCCCGTGTGGCGGAGCGTGCAGGGGTCTCCTGCGCGCCCGTCATGTTCTCTTCGCTTGCGCGCAATGCGCAAGGATATCTGCCGCTCCACCAGGCCGAGGCGGCCCTGGAACTGCTGGGCCTCAACAGTGACGTATCGCATCGCCGAAAGCTGCCCGCCAGGACCGAACATTACCCGGCAATCGTCTCCCTCGCCGGAAATCACCTCGTGGTCGTTCATGAAGTGAAGGATGGCGACGCCCTGGTCTGGAGGCCGGAGACACGGGCGGAAAGCTGGGAGGCGCTTGCCGATCTGTCGGATCTCTACGATGGGTGGATGGCCAGCGTCTTCGGCGAAACCGCGACCATGCGCGAAGCGGGCGCACCCTGGCAGGTGCGCGCGAAGAACCACTGGTTCTGGAGCGAACTCTACAAGCTGCGGGGGCAATTCTGGCCGGTGATGGCGGCTTCGGTCATCGTCAATGTGCTGGCGCTTTCCTATCCGCTCTTCTCGATGAACGTCTATGACCGCGTCATTCCCAACCGCGCCCAGGCGACGCTATGGGTCCTCGCGCTGGGTGTTCTCATCGCGTTCGCAATGGATTTCGCGATACGCAGGGCGAGGACGCGGGTTCTGGACCAGATCGGCCGCGACCTCGATCTGAAGCTGTCGCAGAAGATCTATTCCAAGGTCCTTGCTTCCCCCTTGGCCGGCCGCAAGGGCCACACCGGAAACATGGTCGCGCGGGTGTCCGAATTCGCGCTCGTGCGTGATTTTTACGCCTCGACGACGATCGTCCTTGTCGCGGACATGATGTTCCTCGTGCTGTTCCTTGCCGTCATCGCGTACCTTGCCGGGTGGCTCATGCTGGTGCCGCTGGTCGGGGCTGCCTGCATGGGCGTCTTCGGTCTTCGCCTGCAGCGCAAGGTCAGCCGCGCTGCGCTTGACGCCCAGGTCGACAATGGCCTGCAACAGACGCTGCTGGTGGAATCGATCTCGGGCATCGAAACGCTCAAGAGCCTGTCGGGCGAGGGCGTCATGCTGGGCCGGTGGCGGCAGCTCGCGGAAGCCGGCGCGCACTCCCAGCGGAGGCTGCGCGATGTGAGCTCGGCGGCGATTTCCATGGCCTCCACCTTCCAGCAGGTGACCAGCATCGCCCTTGTCGTTGGCGGCTATTATCTGTTCGACGCGGGCAAGATCACGATGGGTTCGATCATCGCCATCGTCATGCTGGCGACTCGCTCGCTTTCCCCGGCGGCGCAGTTCGCCTTCCTCCTGACGCGCAGCCAGCAGGCGCGCAAGGTGCTGGATTCGCTGCAGCAGGTGTGGACAGAGGAAGACGAGCGCACGATGGGCAGCGCCTCGCTGACACCGGAAGTGCGCAGTGCGAATATCCGCATGGAAGCGCTCGAATTCGCTTATCCGCGGGCCTCCGTTCCCTCGCTCAGCGGCATCAATCTCGAAGTGAACGTGGGGGACCGGATCGCGATCATCGGCAAGGTCGCGTCCGGCAAGTCGACGCTGGGACGGGTGCTGTGCGGCCTTTATCAGCCGACCGGCGGCAGCATGCTGGTCGACGGCATCGACAGCCGCCAGTACCGTCCGCAGGACCTGCGCGCCGCCTTCCGCTTCGTCGGTCAGGATGCCGCGCTGTTCAGCGGCTCGATCAAGGACAATCTCGCGATCGGTGCCGGCATCGTTCGCGACGAGGACCTGCTGAAGGCTCTGCGTGACGTGGGTGCGGACGAATTCCTCTCGCGCGACGAGAGCGGATTCGATCGGGCGGTCGGGGAAGCGGGCGCGCAGCTTTCGGGAGGCCAGCGCGCCTTCCTGGCGCTGGCACGCTCCATGGTGAAGCCTTCGCGCCTGTTGTTCCTTGATGAGCCGACCGGCGCTATGGACAGCCAGACCGAGCAACTTTTCGTCGAGCGGCTGTCCCAATCCCTGTCACCTTGGCAGACATTGATTGTTGCGACCCATCGTCCGGCACTTTTTTCGATCTGCAACCGGCTTGTCGTTCTGGACAAGGGCCGGATCGTCGCTGACGGTCCGCGCGACGAGATCATCGCGTCGGCGGGTATGGGAACAAGATCGTGAGCACTGCAACGGGCATCATGCCTCATTTCGAAGCGAAAGCTGCGGTGAGCATGGGGACCCTTCGCAACAGATCGACGGCGATCGGACTGATCGCTGTTGCCGTGCTGCTCGGGGTAGCCGCTTGCACCCAGATTCCTGGAATCCGCAGCGCCTTCGGTCTCGCCGACAGCCGGCCGGTGCCCTCGGCTGCCGTTCCGGCCGAGCAGGTCCGCAAGGTCGAGGCGATGACGGTCGACGACAAGTCCCAGATCATCGTCGAGGGCAGCGAGGCCGAGGAGCGCAACGCCGCTATTCCAGTTTCCGCACTGCCGGTCGAAAGCCCGGGCAGCTTCATCCTCCCTGAAAGCCGAGGGACGGTTTATACCACCGCCCTGAAATGCCTGGCCCAGGCGGTCTATTACGAGGCTGCGCGCGAGCCGATCGAGGGCAGGCGGGCGGTCGCGCAAGTCGTGCTCAACCGGGTCCGCAGCCCCCTTTATCCCGATAGCGTCTGCGGCGTGGTCTACGAAGGCTCGAAGCGGACCACGGGATGCCAGTTCAGCTTCACGTGCGACGGCTCGCTGCTGCGGGCGCCCATGCCGGCGTTCTGGCGCGAGGCAGAGGAAGTCGCAAGGAAGGCACTTGCCGGCAGTGTCGAGGCGAGCGTGGGGACGGCGACGAACTATCATGCGGACTACGTGCTGCCGAAATGGGCCTTCACCCTTGCCAAGATAGAGCAGATCGGGCGGCACATATTCTACAGGCTTCACGGCAAGTGGGGCCAGCGCACCGTGTTCACGAGCGCCTATGGCGGCGTCGAGCGCATCCCGGCACTGAATTATGACGGGCTGCGGGCAAGGCTCCTTGCCAGCGCCCGGGAGACCGCGGAGCAAGCCCCGGCGCCCGGGCTGACGGTTCCCCCTGCGGTGACCGACCGCCATGCAGAAAACGACGTGGGCGGCCGCCTGGACGTGACCAGGGAATGGCGCCTGTCCATTCCCGACCCCGTCACCGCCAGTTCCAAATACCAGGCCGCCATTGCGGCGAATACGCCTGCGGCTGCTGATGCAGGCAAGCCCGTTTCGGCCTCTCCAACTGTGATTGCGGCACGATGAAGGACAGAATTTCTGCGCTCAGGAAAAGGATCGGATACGACGACTGGGACGACAGTCGGCGGCTGATTGCGCTGTGCGGCCTGGCTCTGGTGCTGCTTTTCGCGTGGGCGGGCCTGGCCCGCGTCGACGAAGTAACGCGCGGAATGGGCAAGGTAGTGCCTTCCAGCAAGGCGCAGCTCGTCCAGGCTGCCAATCCGGCAACCGTGACCGGCATTCTGGTCCGGCCGGGGCAGATGGTGCAGAAGGGGCAACTGCTGGTCAGTCTGGACGACTCCCAGTCTTCTTCCGCCCTGGGCCAGCTCCAGGCGGAGAACGCCCGCCTTCAGGCGCGAGCGGAACGGCTCGAGGGAGAAGGGACCGGAACCAACAGCGATTGCGGGGAAGGTACGATTTGCGCCGAGGAAGCGCGGCTCTCCCAGGTCCGCCGCGCCGCCGCCCAAAGCCGCCAGAGCGCCCTGGTGGCGCAGGTGGAGCAGCGGCGACGCGATCTGCAGGAAGGGCAGGCCACCGCCGCTTCGCTGGAGAACAGCGCGAGGCTGGCACAGGACCAGGTCAACATGCTGGCTCCGCTCGCTCAGAAAGGCATCGTGCCGAAGACCGACCTGCTTGCTGCCCAGCGCGATCTCGTGGATACGCGCGGCAAGCTCTCGGCTGCGCGTGAGGGCGTGGGCAGGGCGCAGGCGGCCATACGCGAGGCCCAGGCGCAACTGAGCCAGGCCCGGCTGGATTTCCGCCAGGAAGCGCTTAACGAACGCAGCGAAATCACGACCAAGATCGCAGTGAATCAGGAGACGATGAAAGGTGCCGAAGCGCGCCTGGAACGCAATGAGCTGCGCGCTCCTGCAACCGGCTATGTCAACGACGTGCAGGTGACGACGGTCGGCGGCTTCGTGAACGCGGGCGAGAAGCTGATGCAGATCGTGCCGGTCGGCGAAAAGCTTCTGGTCGAGGCACGGGTCGATCCCAAGGACATCGCTTTCATCAAGGTCGGCGACCCGGCGAACGTCAAAGTGACGGCCTACGATTTCTCGATCTATGGCGGACTATCAGGGCGCGTGCGCAACATCAGCGCAGACAGCATCTACGACGAGGCCGAGCGCAAGGCGTACTACAGCGTGATGGTCGAAACCGACAGGTCCTACATCGCCAAGAACGGCATGCGGTTGCCGATCATGCCCGGCATGATCTGCGATGTCGAGATCGTCACAGGCCGCAAGAGCATTCTGACATACCTGTTCAAGCCGGTGCTGCGCGCGTTCGACGAAGCGCTTACGGAGCGGTGATGCTTTTCAGCGAACGGCGAGCAGGCGCGTTCCGGAGGTCTCGCCAGAATCGCGGGCATAACCGTGGAGCCACTTGCCGGCCGTGCTGAAGGACATGATCGGCCGGTAATCATAGCTGGCAGCGGCGTCGAGCGGCGTGTCGGTGGCGTTGTCGAGCAGCCAGTACTTGCCCTCGAGCCTTACCACCAGCAGCGCGTGGTCGGCGTTGCGGACCATGTCGCGCGCGATCGTAAGGTACATGTCCGTGCGCGGCACTCCGAGAGCGGCGAGAGCCTGCATCTTGACGATGGCGATGTCCTCGCAGTCGCCCGCGCCACGGCGAAGCGTGCTGCCTGCCGTTGCCCAGTAATCCGCCTTGCCATAGAGATCGCGGTCTTCCTCGTAGCGGACGTGGCTGTTCGACCAGGCGTTTACCGCCGCCAGCGTTGCCCTGGTTGGCGTTGGGTTGTGAGCGGCGGCCAGCGAAGCGAGGGCGCTTGAGGAAAGACCGGAGCCGCGCACACGCTCCCACTGCGCGTCGAAACTGGTCCTGTGCAACGGCAGCCGGGCGCTGCCGAGGAAGTTGTCAGGATTGGCGGGCATGCGGACCACAGCCCCGGTAAACTGGGCGGCAGACCAGGAACGCGCGAACTGCTGGCACCGTACGCCGCCGGCCGCCGGTTCGATTTTCTTGGCGGGAAGGCCCTGGGAAGACTGTCTCGCCTGCTGGAGCGAGATCAGTTCCAGCTTACTGGGCGCGCCGCCAAGGATCGCGGAAGATTTCGACGAACCTGAAGAATCCTCCCTTAAAAAGGGATCGGCCGCGCCGTTATGACAGGACACCGCCGAAGCCGTCGGCACTTGCTGCATCAGCCCGGTAACGGGTGCAAGCGGCAGGCCCAGCAGGACCGCAGCCGAGGCATGAGCCGGTGCGCTGAAGGCGAACTGCAGGCCGACGGCCGATGCGCTCGCAACAAGCAGATGGGACCACTTCATGCGACATGTATCGGTGCTCCACTGTCAAGGCGGCGTTTACGGCGTTGGTATATGGCGATGGTTACTCCGGAATTAGGAAACGCCGCTATTTCGAGGCTCGAATGCCCCGTCCCACTGCTTCAAGCCCGCCCAGGGCAAAGTTCAACAGGTGCTCCACCATGGCAGCTTGCGGCAATCGCTCGATCTGTCGAGCGAGGGGGCTTTCGGTCCGCTTGGCGACGAACAGCATGGCGCAGGGGGCGCCGACGCTGATAGCACAGCGGATCAATGCCGGATCCCTTGCGGGAATGCCGCTGATTTCGCTGAGAATCCCGGCGAAAATTCGGAACTTGGGGGGCATTTCCTCTTCGAAGAGGATGTCCAGGTGCGAGGTGGGAGAGAGCAGTTCGCGCGCCAGGACGTGCGCATTCCATCCGGTCGGCCCCATGGCCCGGGACACGATCAACTCGATCATTTGGCGCAGCTTGTCCGGCGCCGTCATCGCGCTCGAGGCGATCTGATGAAGTTCATCAAGGTTAATCAACCGGCGATGCGCCTCGGCAAGCACCGACTTGTAGAGGCCGTCGCGGCTGCCGAAGTGGTAATTGATTGATGCGAGGTCCACGCCTGCGTGTCTCGCTATGGCTTTGCTTGTCGTTTCCGCGAAGCCGCCCGCTCCAAACAGTTGTCCGGCACTCTCGATGATGCGCGCGCGGGTTCGCGCCCCGTCCGCACGACGGTTGCGGCCGGGGAGGCCGGGGTTGGCGGGGGGGCTGCTTTCCTGTTCTCGCATTATGCTGGACAGTACCCGAGTTACAGTTTAAATGCAATTTAGCTTTCGTTGTCGACTTCGGGTAAATCAAGCCCTCGAACGTAACCGCCCCTCCGCGCAAACCGGGTGTCCGCATGAAAAAGGTCGTTGCAGCCGTCGGTCTGGTCCTGGTTGTACTCCTTGCGATCCTCCTATGGCAGGCGCGGGGCAACAACCGCGGCGGCGAACTGGTCCTGCACGGAAACGTGGACGTCCGGCAGATCTCGCTGGCCTTCGAGGGCAATGGACGCGTTCTGGAAATGGCGGCGGACGAGGGCGATGTCGTAAGGCAGGGCGCCGTTCTGGCAAGGCTCGACACGACGACGCTGTCCCTCCAGGCACAGCAGGCAAAAGCCGAGATCGCAGCGAACCGCCAGGACCTGCTGCGTCTGCAGCACGGTTCCCGGCCCGAGGAAATCCGCCAGGCGCGAGACAGGCTGACGGCGGCTCGATCGGACGCTGCGCGCGCCAGCGCCGATCTTCAGCGGATGCGGGCAATTTCGCAAAGGACCGACGGCCGCGGCGTGAGCGGGCAGGAACTCGATCGCGCAGCCAGCACGGCGAAGATAGCCGCAGCGCAAGCACGCGAGCAGGGGGAAGCCTTGAAGCTTGCTGAACGCGGCCCGCGCGCGGAAGAGGTCGGCGCGGCGGAAGCTCGGGTCAAGGCGTCGCAAGCCCAGCTCGCTCTGTTGGTCCATCAGATCGCGCAGGGTGAATTGCGCGCTCCGGCCGATGCCGTGATCCGATCGCGACTGCTCGAAGTGGGTGACATGGCTTCGCCCCAGAGACCTGTCTACGAACTCGCCCTGACGAGTCCCAAATGGGTGCGCGTCTATGCGGGCGAAGCCGACCTCGGGCGCATTCGCCCGGGGCTGGAGGCCAGAGTAACGACGGACAGCCATCCCGACCAGCCGGTTGTCGGCAGGATCGGCTACATATCCTCGGTCGCCGAATTCACACCCAAGTCGGTCGAATCCGAGGAACTGCGCACGAGCCTGGTCTACGAGGTCCGCGTGAGGGTGGATGACAGGCGCGGCCGACTGAGGCTGGGGCAGCCAGTTACGGTCCGGATCGCCACGGGACCGGCAAAGTGACCGCCGCTTTCGCAACCATCGCCGCCGAGGGATTGCGAAAGACGTTCGAGACTGCCGACGGTACTCCCTTCCACGCCATCGAAGATATTTCGCTCTCCATTTATGCGGGGCGGCTGACCGCGTTGGTGGGGCCAGACGGCGCGGGCAAGACCACGCTGATGCGGATGCTGGCCGGGTTGCTGGCTCCCGACGCCGGTACGCTGCAGGTCCTTGGGGTAGACGTTCGCGCCGATCCGCAGGAGGTCCAGAACCGTATCAGCTACATGCCGCAGCGCTTCGGCCTTTACGAGGATCTGTCCGTCCAGGAGAACCTCGATCTCTATGCCGATCTGCACGGTGTGCCGCCCGAACAGCGCGCTGAACGTTTTTCGCGGCTGCTGGATATCATGGACCTGGCGCGTTTCACGCAGCGGCTCGCCGGCAAGCTTTCCGGCGGTATGAAACAGAAGCTCGGGCTTGCCTGCACCCTCGTTCGGGTTCCCGACCTTCTTCTGCTCGACGAGCCCAGCGTCGGCGTGGATCCGCTCTCGCGGCGCGACCTGTGGCGAATACTTGAACAGCTTATAGAGGCTGAAGGGCTCAGCGTGATCGTCAGCACCGCCTATATGGACGAGGCGGAGCGCTGCGAGGAGGTCTTCGTGCTGAACGGGGGCAAGCTCCTCGCCAATGGATCGCCGCAGGAGCTTCGCCGGCACGCCGATGGCCTCACTTATGTGACAACGCCTGCTGAAGGCGTTCAGGCCCGAAACCTCCAGGCTTGCCTGATCGATGCCAGCGACAGGATAGTCGATGCCGTGCCGCACGGGGGGGCAGTACGCCTGATTCGAAGGTCCGATTGCGGCACGTCGTGCCTGGCCGGCCTGCTGGACGGTTCTCCGGTGGAGGAACGGCCGGCCGAACTGGAGGACGCCTTCATGCTGCTGTTGCGAGAGCATCAGCCCGCAAGGGAAGGCCCTGATCCGCCGCCGATTCCGGTGAACGGCGAGAATAGCATCGGCCGGCCGACTGGCGCAGCCGGCACAAGCGATGACACCGTCATTCGCGTACGCGACCTTGTGCGCAGATTCGGGGATTTCACCGCCGTCGCCAGCACCTCGTTCGACGTCGGGCGGGGGGAGATCTTTGGCCTGCTCGGACCCAACGGCGCGGGCAAGACAACCACTTTCCGAATGCTCTGCGGCCTCCTGCCCGCGACGAGCGGGCATCTTGAAGTCGCGGGCGTGAATCTGCGCAACGCGCGTGCGGCCGCTCGTGCGCGCATCGGCTATGTCGCACAGAAGTTCTCGCTGTATGCGAATCTCACCGTTCGCGAGAACCTGGAGTTTTTCGGCGGCGCCTACGGTCTGCGGGGCAAGGCGCTGGCTAAACGCGTCGCGGAGACGCTGGAGCGATTCGAGCTCGAGGGCGCTTCCACCAGCGGGCTTCTGCCGCATGGCTACAAGCAGCGCCTGGCCATGGCGACGGGCCTCATCCATGAGCCCGAAATCCTGTTTCTCGACGAGCCGACCAGCGGCATCGATCCCCTGGCTCGTCGGGCATTCTGGCGGACGATCACGGCGCTTTCCCAGGAGGGCGTGACGATCATCGTCACCACGCATTTCATGGAAGAAGCCGAATACTGCGACCGCATCGCTATCCAGGATGCTGGACGCCTGCTCGCGCTGGGAACGCCGCAAGAAGTCCGGCAAAGGGCTGGAGAGGCGGGAATGCGGGATATGAACGACGCGTTCATCGCCATCGTCGAGCAGGCAAGGGCGGATGGGAACGGGGGAAGGGCGGCCGCGTGAACCACTCGGCGTTCCACACGCGCCTCGTTGCCCTCATCCGCAAGGAAGCGCGCCAGATGCTGCGCGATCGCAGCAATCTCATGGTCGGCCTTCTGCTGCCGGTCGCGCTGATCTTGCTGTTCGGATATGGCCTTTCGTTCGATGTGAAGAATGCGCCAGTCGCCCTGGTGATGGACGACAACTCCGCCATTGCACGGGAGGCAGTCTCAGGCATCGAGGGATCCGATTATCTCGTTCCCGTCCGTGTCGGTACCATGGCGGAGGCTGACGATCTGCTGCGAAAAGGCGAGGTCGATGCGATCGTGCGGGTGCCGGTCGATTTCGCGCGCCGCGCCGCGGCCGGTGACGCGCGCGTCCAGCTTATCCTCAACGGCATAGATTCCACGACGGCTACGGCGATGGAAGCTTATGTCAGCGGCGCCATATCGAACTCTGCCATGCACCGCATCGATCGCGGTTGGCCGGCGCCCTCCGGCGGGGGCATTCGCCTGATGCAGCGCACCTGGTTCAACGAGGCGGGCATCAGTACCTGGTATCTCGTGCCGGGGCTGATCGCGCTGGTCTTGACTCTGGTCGGCGCTTTCCTGACCTCGCTGCTCATCGCGCGCGAGTGGGAGCGCGGCACGCTCGAGGCCCTGTTCGTGACGCCCGTGCGGCCGCTCGAACTCGTGTTGTCGAAGCTGCTGCCCTATCTGGTTGTCGGGGCAATAGATCTCGTCATGTGCCTGCTGGCAGCGCGCTTCCTGTTTGAGGTGCCGATCCGCGGCTCGCTGCTGGCGATCGTCGTCGCATCCATGCTTTACCTGGCTGTGTCGCTGCTGCTCGGTCTCTTTATCTCGGGCACCACGAAAAACCAGTTCGCGGCGAGCCAGGTGGCGCTGCTCACCAGTTTCATGCCAGCGATGATGCTGTCCGGCTTCGTGTTCGATCTGCGCAACGTCCCGTTCGCGGTCAGGGTGGTGGCGCAAGTCCTTCCGGCAACGCACTTCATGGGCATGATAAAATCGCTGTTCCTGGCGGGGACCGACTGGGGAATGGTCCTGCGCAACTGCGGCATCCTGACGCTCTATGCCTTCGTCCTCACTCTTGCGACGCGCAGGACCCTGCGCAAGGGGCTGGATTGAGACGATGCCCCGGTTGGCCGCCTCTCTCTCGCAGATTGCCTTTCTCTGTCGCAAGGAGATCGTGGCGTTACTGAAGGATCCCGCCAACCGGCTGATCCTGTTCGGCCCGGCGCTGATACAGTCGATGCTCTTCGGGTATGGGGCCACGTTCGACCTGCGGCACGTCCCATACGCCTTGCTCGACCAGAGCCGTGGCGCTGCGGCGCACGAGTTCGTGACACGGCTTGACGGAACTGGCGTTTTCGAACGCGAAGCCACGCTCGCCTCGACGGATCAGATCGCCCCGGCCATCGATTCCGGTGAGGCGTTGGCCGTAGTGACCATTCCCGCCGATTTCGACGAGAGGCTGGCGAAGGGAGAGGAGGCGGAAATCCAGGTCATTCTCGACGGGCGGAATTCGTCGACGGCCGGATCTGCCGCCGGCTACCTGGCCGCAGTCGCCGAGCGCTACAACCGCTCACGGGGGGACGCTCCGCCGATCGCGATCGAGCGCCGCGCCTGGTTCAATCCGAACCTGGAATCGCGCTGGCAGATCATGCCGGCAATGATCGCGACGCTCAGCATGTTGCAGACGCTGCTGCTTGCCGCGCTTTCGGTCGCGCGGGAGCGAGAGCAGGGCACTTTCGACCAGTTGCTGGTCACGCCGCTCACGCCGATGCAGATCCTGGTCGGCAAGGCACTTCCCGCGATGCTCGTGGGACTGGCGCAATCGACCATCGTCCTGTTGATCGTGCGCTTCTGGTTCGGCGTGCCGATGAACGGCTCGCTTCTGCTGCTCTATGTGGGCTTGTTCGGCTTCACCGGAGCGGCGGTCGGGATCGGAATGTCCATATCGGCGCTGGCACTGAACATGCAGCAGGCGATGCTCTATTCCTTCCTCGTCATCATGCCGCTCACGCTGTTGTCTGGCCTGTTGACCCCCGTCGGCAACATGCCGGACGGCCTGCAAGTCGTAACTTACGTGAACCCGCTGCGCTTCGCCGTCGATCTGGTGCGCCGGGTCTATCTTGAAGACGCCGGGCTGCGCGATATCGCTTTCGACTTCGTTCCGATGTTCGCCGTCGCTGCCGTCACCCTGCCGCTGGCCGCGTGGCTGTTTCGCCACCGGCTAGCCTGATTCCAGGATGCAAGAAATGCCTCGATCCCTTGGACGAATGCTCAGATGTTCCGGCGCCGGCGTCGGTCTGATGCTGCTCGCGGGATGTGTGGTGGGGCCGGATTACGTCGCTCCCCGCCCGGCCGCTCCCGACGACTGGACCAGCTGGCGCAGTGCCGATCCGTCGCTCGTTGCTGCGCCCGCGGCGGGCGAGGGCCTGTCCCCGGACTGGTGGAAGACTTTCAAGGATCCGGTTCTGGACAGCCTCATCGCCCGGGCGCTCGCCGCCAGTCCGGATATGCAGACGGCCGCTCTTCATTTCGCGCAGGCGCGCGTGCAGCGGATGGGGGCGGCAGCGGCCGGTCTTCCGCAGATTTCCGCCAACGTCGATGTAAATCGTCAGCGGCAGAGTGAATACGGCGCCAGCACGCGGCTGTTCGATGCCATCGGTTCGGATCGCAATGCCCTGGCGAAGCTCCTGTCGCAGCCGTTCACGCTCTATCGTGGAGGGTTCGACGCCTCGTGGGAACCGGACCTGTGGGGAAAGGTGCGCCGCTCTCTCGAAGCGGCCGACGCCGGTATAGCCCAGCAGGGCGCGCTGCTCGATCTCACGCGGCTGACGGTCGCCGCCGAGGTGGCCCAGACCTACTTCGAACTGCGCACGACGCAGCGGCAGATCGCGCTGTCTCGGGAGGACATCGCCTTGTTGCAGGACCGCGTGTCGCTGGTCACGGCGCGGGTGGAAGGCGGTCTGGACGATCATACCGATCTTGCGACCGAAGAGGCTGCGCTCCATGCATTGGAAGCGCAGCTCCCGTTTCTGCTCACGCGTGAGGCCGCGCAAGCCAACGCGATTGCCCTGCTGCTCGGCGAAAGGCCGGGAAGCCTTGCGCAGACGCTCAAGCCGGGCGGCCCGGCGATCAGCGCGCTGCCTCCGGATCTCGCGCTCGGCCTGCCGTCCGAAGTTGCGCTGCATCGTCCCGATGTCCGCGCGGCGGAAGCACGCCTTCATGCCGCGACGGCCCGAATCGGTGTTGCTGTGGCCGATCTCTATCCCAGCATTCGCCTTGGCGGCGGGTTCAAGCTCGAATCCTATCGCAGCGAAACCCTGTTCGACTGGGCGAGCCGAACCTGGTCGATCGTGCCTAGTCTTGATCTGCCCCTGTTCGACGGCGGGCGACGGCGCAGCGTGGTCAAGCTCCGCAAGCTGGAACAACGCGAAGCGGCGGTGGACTTCCAGCAGACGGTGCTGCGTTCATGGCAGGAAATCGACGATGCCCTTAGCCAGTTCACGTCCGAGCGCCAGCAGCGTGCCAAACTGCTTGCACGCGTCGACGATGCCCGCGGCGTCTTCGATCTCGCCGGCGCGCGGTATCGAAGCGGGGCGGTTAATTACCTCGCCGTAATCGATGCTGAGCGCGCACTTCTCCAGGCCCGGCGCGACCTTGCAGAAAACGAAGGACGCCTGCGCGCCAGCTACGTGGCCGTCAACAAGGCGATGGGGAATACGCCCCCGGAAGCGGACGCGAATGCCGCAGCGATGCCTTGAAAGGCGGTTTCAAAAGTTATCAACACCAATCGACGCGGCGGCGCGGCAGAGCGAGGCGTGGCGCGCTGTGCGAAGCCATGGAGAAGGCGTAGTTAATAGTGCTTGCAACGCAGAATCACTTGTGATTCTATCGATTTCCATGAGGAATATGCGGCCGGAGCCCAACATAGCAAAAGAGCGGTTCGTGCAAGGGGTTGCACTGGCCCTGCTGCTGCTCATGGGTGCGTGGGTAATTGCTGGCCCGAGCGGCCTCATCGCCTGGGGAGAGAACCAGCGCCTGCTTGAACAGAGGCAGACGAAGCTGGCCGAACTGAAAGTGCAAAGAGAGCGGATCAGGAACCGCGTCGACCTGCTGGATCCCAGTCACGTCGATCCCGATCTCGCGGGCGAACTGCTGCGCGGAAACCTGAATGTCGCCCGCCCTGACGAGATGGTGATGCTCGTTCACTGACCGCGCAGGCCCATAACCGGGCGAGGCAATAATTTTCGTTCATGCGAGCGTAAATTTCCGATAACGGCGCTTCCGATTTTCGCGGCATTTTCCTATATGCCGCCGCGACAAATCGCGTGAACGATGGGGAGCCTCATTGCCAAAAGCAAAATCTGACGCCCAAGGCGTAGCCGAGACCACTACGGCCCCGGCCGCGGATGAGGACTTCGAACTCCACAGTCTGGAGCATGCCCACGCGGCGGATCGCCGCTACAAGGCGAATAAGGAGGAACTGCTCAGGTTCTACGAACAGATGCTGCTCATCCGGCGGTTCGAGGAAAAGGCCGGACAGCTCTATGGCCTCGGCCTGATCGGCGGTTTTTGCCATCTCTACATCGGACAGGAAGCCGTGGCGGTGGGCGTCCAGTCGGCGCTCGACGGTAACCGGGACTCGGTGATCACCGGCTACCGCGACCACGGGCACATGCTGGCTTACGGCATCGACCCTAAGGTCATCATGGCCGAACTGACGGGGCGCGAGTCCGGCATCTCCAAGGGCAAGGGCGGTTCGATGCACATGTTCAGCATCGAGCACCGCTTCTACGGCGGGCACGGCATCGTCGGCGCGCAGGTTCCGCTCGGCGCGGGTCTGGCATTCGCGCACAAGTATCGCGAGGATGGCGGCGTCGCCGTGGCCTACTTCGGCGACGGCGCGGCCAACCAGGGCCAGGTCTACGAGAGCTTCAACATGGCCTCCTTGTGGAAGCTGCCGATCATCTTCGTGATCGAGAACAACCAGTACGCCATGGGAACCGCCGTCCAGCGCTCCTCGGCGGAGACGCATTTCCATCGGCGCGGCACTGCTTTCCGCATCCCCGGCATGCAGGTCGACGGCATGGACGTGCTCGAGGTGCGCAAGGCCACCGAGATTGCGCTCGAGCATGTTCGCAGCGGCAATGGCCCGGTGCTGATGGAACTCAGCACTTATCGCTATCGCGGCCACTCGATGTCCGACCCGGCGAAGTACCGCAGCCGTGAAGAAGTGCAGGGCGTGCGCGAAAAGCGCGATCCGATCGAACATGCCAAGGCCGAGCTCATGGAAATGGGCGTCGACGAAGCTGCTCTCAAGGCGATCGACAAGCGCGTGCGCACGCAGGTCTCCGAAGCCGCGGACTTCGCTGAAAACTCACCCGAGCCCGATATGCCCGAACTCTATACCGATGTCCTGGTGGAGCGCTACTGATGGCGATCGAACTGAAGATGCCCGCGCTCTCGCCGACGATGGAAGAGGGCAAGCTCGCGAAATGGCTGGTCAAGGAAGGCGACGAAGTCTCCTCGGGCGATATCCTTGCGGAAATCGAGACCGACAAGGCGACGATGGAATTCGAAGCGGTCGATGAAGGCACCGTCGGCAAGATCATCGTGGCAGAAGGCACCGAAGGCGTGAAAGTCGGCACGGTGATCGCCGTGATCGCCGAAGAGGGCGATGATGCATCCGCCGCGAAGGCGCCTGCCTCGAAGGTCGAAGCACCCGAAAAGGCCGAGAAGGCCGATGAATCCGAAGCGCCCCAAGCCGCTGCGGCGCGCGAGGAAGACGGTACGGACAAGCTCGCAAGCGAAGTGCAGCCGCGCAGGAATCCGGAGATTCCGTCAGGCACCAACATGAAGACGGTCACGGTTCGCGAGGCACTCCGCGATGCGATGGCGGAGGAAATGCGCCGCGATGACCGCGTCTTCGTTATAGGCGAGGAAGTGGCCGAATATCAGGGCGCCTACAAGGTCACCCAGGGGCTGCTCGAAGAGTTCGGGCCCAGACGCGTGATCGACACGCCGATCACCGAATATGGCTTCGCCGGCATCGGCACCGGTGCTGCGATGGGGGGGCTCAGGCCCATCGTCGAGTTCATGACGTTCAACTTCGCCATGCAGGCGATCGACCATATCATCAACTCGGCGGCCAAGACCAATTACATGTCGGGCGGCCAGATGCGTTGCCCGGTCGTGTTCCGCGGCCCCAACGGCGCGGCTGCGCGCGTCGGGGCGCAGCACTCGCAGAACTACGGACCATGGTACGCGAGCGTGCCGGGCCTGGTCGTCATAGCGCCTTACGACGCTTCCGACGCCAAGGGTCTGCTCAAGGCCGCGATCCGGAGCGAGGATCCGGTCGTCTTCCTCGAGAACGAACTTGTCTACGGGCGTTCGTTCGAACTGCCAGAACTGGACGATCACGTGCTGCCGATCGGCAAGGCGCGGATCGTGCGTCAAGGCGCCGACGTGACGATCGTGTCCTACTCGATCGGCGTCGGCCTCGCGCTGGAGGCGGCGGAAACGCTGGCGGGCGAAGGCATCGATGCGGAGGTGATCGACCTGCGTACGCTGCGCCCGCTCGACAGGCAGACGGTGCTGGAAAGCCTGGCCAAGACGAACCGGCTGGTCGTGGCGGAAGAGGGGTTCCCGGTATGCTCGATCGCTTCGGAAGTGATCGCAATCTGCATGGAGGAAGGTTTCGACAATCTCGATGCCCCGGTCATGCGCGTGTGCAATGAGGATGTGCCGCTACCCTATGCGGCAAATCTCGAGAAAGCGGCGCTGATTGACGCTGGCCGCATTGTCGAAGCGGTGAAGAAGGTCTGCTACCGCTGATCTGCGATCGTCTTGGCGGAGGCGGCTGCCTCCGCCGGTCGCTTCAGCGGTGCAGGGATTGCTTAGACGATCCGGCGCTCTAGGGAGCTCTCGTGTCCCGGAACCCGAATCCTGCCGCCGACGTCCGTTCCGATCCGGAGCAAGCGCTGCTCGGGACCTTGCCGGTCGCCCAGCGACTGTCGCTTGCTTATGCGCCGGCCCGGGCGCGGCTGCAGACATTGGCGCTCTTCGCGCTCGACACCCGCCTTGCCGGATTGCTGCGCAACTCGCGCGAGCCGATGCTCGCGCAGCTGCGGCTCGCCTGGTGGCGCGAAAACCTGGAGAGCAGCGGTGACGAATGGCCTGCCGGCGAACCGCTTCTCGCGGCACTGCGAAGCTGGAAAGGAAAGCACAGGGCGCTCGTGCCGCTGGTGGATGGCTGGGAAGCCTTGACCGGGCCGGTGCCGCTCGCGGCCGATGCTCTGGAAACCATGGTGGAGGGGCGGGGGGATGCTTTCGCGGCTCTGGCGCAGGCGCTGGACAGGCCCGAGGAATCCGGCGCCGCTCGGCAACTCGGCCGTACGTGGGCAACGGCCGATCTGGCAATGCGCCTCAGCAATGCAGAGGAACGCGCCGCGGTTGTCGCCATGCATTCCCGGGAAGGGCCGATCCCCCGCGTCTCGCGGGCGCTGCGCCCTCTGCGCGTGCTTCAGGCGCTGGCCGATCGCCGCCTTGCCAAGGGCAACGAAGCCGCCGTCCAGTCCCCGGCCGCCCTACTGACAGCCATGCGCCTGGGCCTGCTCGGGTTCTGACGGCGTGAAAACTTTGTAATTTCTCCAACCAGCGCCGGTGCAATAGTGCTGCCGCATCATGCGGGGGCTGATTTGAATCGTTTCATTCTTGGGGGGCTGGCTGCGCTGGTTATGGTCTCGGTTGGCCTGTTCTGGCTTCAGGGGCGCGCGGAAGTGGAAAAAGGGGCGCCTCCTCCCGAAGCCGTTTCGCATACGGCGGCTCCACAGGGGTTGCCCAGCGCCGACATCAAGGGTCTCGTCGGCCCCGCACCGCCCGAGGCGACTGAACTCACTCGCGAGCAGCGGCGTTTCTCCCGCTACGATCGCGACAGCGATGGCCGTGTCACCCGCGTCGAGATGCTTTCCACCCGCACGCCGGGCTTTCGCGCGCTCGACAAGGACGGCAACAATCTTCTGACTTTCGAGGAATGGGCCGTGGCCACGGTCGACAAGTTCGAGAATGCCGACGCCGATCGGAACGACTGGCTCACGCCGGACGAATTCCGCCGAACCGCGCCGCCGCCCAAGGCCAAGCCGAAGTGTACCTGCTGAGATCCCGCTACGCGGCCGGTGCCAGAGTTGCCATCCAACCTGCGATGTCCTCCTTCGCGCGGGCCGTGTAGGCCTCCTTGCGCTGCTTCTTTCTGACTTCGTGCAGCGGCGGGAAAAGCCCGAAGTTGACGTTCATCGGCTGATAGCTCTCGGCGGCGGCATCGCCGGTGATGTGGGACAGCAGGGCTCCGAGCGCGGTCGTACGGGGCGGGGCCTGCCACTCCACGCCGCAAAGCTGGGCGGCTGTCATGAGTCCCGCCATCAGCCCGACCGCAGCACTTTCGACATAGCCTTCGCAGCCCGTTATCTGCCCGGCAAAGCGCACATGCGGCGCGCTTTTCAGGCGGAGCTGGCGGTCAAGCAGCATCGGCGAATTGATGAACGTGTTGCGGTGCAGCCCGCCAAGCCGGGCGAACTCGGCGCCCTCCAGACCGGGGATCGTCCGGAACAGGCGGACCTGCTCGGCGTGCTTCAGCTTGGTCTGGAATCCCACCATGTTCCACAAGGTGCCCAGCTTGTTGTCCTGCCTCAACTGGACGACGGCATAAGGCCAGCGGCCGGTGCGCGGATTGTCGAGCCCCACCGGCTTCATCGGACCGAAACGCAAGGTGTCAACGCCGCGCTCGGCCATGACCTCGATCGGCATGCATCCGTCGAAGTAGGGCGTATTGGCCTCCCATTCCTTGAAAGCGGTCTTCTCTCCCGTGATGAGCCCCGCGTGAAAGGCAAGGTACTGGTCCTTGTCCATCGGACAATTGATGTAGTCCCTGGTTTCTCCCTTGTCCCAGCGGGAGGCCATCCAGCACACCTCCATGTCGATTGTCTCGTGATAGACAATCGGCGCTATGGCATCGAAGAATGCAAGGCTGTCCGCCCCTGTCGCGCGGCCGATGCTGCCGGCGAGCGCGTCGGCCGTCAGCGGTCCCGTGGCGACGATGGCGAGGCCGCTGTCCGGCAGGACATCGACCCTCTCCCGCACGATTTCAAGCGTGGGAAGCGCGGCGAGCCGGGCCTCGACTGCCGCCGAGAACACGTCGCGGTCGACGGCAAGCGCAGAGCCGGCGGGCACCTGAGCCACGGCCGCAGCCGCCATGATCAGCGAATCGCAACGACGCATCTCATGGTGCAGCAGCCCGACGGCGTTCTTCTCGTCGTCGTCCGATCGGAAGGAGTTGGAGCAGACCAGTTCCGCCAACGCGTCCGTCTGGTGCGCCGGCGTTCGTTCACCGGTGCCCCGCATTTCGGAAAGGCGCACCCGGATGCCCCGCCGCGCAAGCTGCCAAGCCGCTTCGGTGCCGGCGAGGCCGCCGCCGATTATCTGAACCTCGTGGGTCGCCCTTGTAGTCATGACGTCGCGACTACTCGTTCTTGGCGCATAACGGAAGGGAATGCCTCACCCAGGGCGCTTGACCGGACCGGCGGGAGCCTGGATGCAGGTCCGCGCCTGAGCAAGGAAGGGATCGAAAGACCTAAATGCCAAGACGTGCACTGATGGAAGGCCGACCCTGGCTGCTGGCGAGCATCCTAGCGGCCCTGGCATTCGCGTGGCTACAGAACAGCAGCATGCCCGGGCTTTACCTGCTTGCCCTCAAGGCGGCTCCGCTCTTTCTGCTGGCGGCCCATGCCCTTCGAAGCCATCCGGGCAATGACGCGAGGCTTCTTGCCGGCATGCTGACGTGCGAGGGCGCGGGTTCGGTGCTGATCGATCACTTCGTCTACGAAGGGACAACGCTGGTAATCATAGGTTTCGGGTTTGGCCTGGGCTTGTTTCTAAGACATCGGCGGCCGGTCATGTCGTCCTCGCAAAGAGCGCTCGTCGGGGCTCTGCTCCTCGTGACGCCGGCTATCGCATATCTGCTCGCAATGCCGGGCGCGAGGATGACGGCGCTTTTCCATGGCGCGGCGGCCGGAGGCATGGCGGCGAGTGCCTGGGGCAGTTCGTTCCCGCGCTACCAGGTGGGTGCCGGTGCGGTTGTGATCGTGGCGGCAAGCCTGCTCGTCATCGCGAGCACCAGCTTCGAAGCCGCGCAGGCTCCTGCGATCGCAAGCTGGTCGCTGTTCTTTTTCGGCAACCTGATGCTGTCGACCGGAGTCACGGCCGAACTGCGCGCGCGGGCCTGAACCTCAATCGGCTGCGGGAAGCGCCAGCTTTCCGGCGCCGTCGTACTCCGCAGGGCCATGGGCAAGGACGGCATCCAGGGGCAGATCCGCGTAGATATGCGGAAATAGCGCACCGCCGCGCGAGACCTCCCATTTCACTGCATCGCCCCGTGCGGTGAGATCGACGCAGGCGATGCGCAGGTCAGTTTGTCCGGAGAAATGCTTTTCCAGCGTTTCCTGGACTTGTCTGGCGGTGGACAAGTGAATGTACCCATCGGACATATCCACGGGAGCACCGGCGAAGCGGCCCTCCGCCAGCAGCTTCGCCAACTGCGGCGCCGTCAGGACCTTGTAGGCGACCGTTTCGGTGGAAAATGCTCGTTCACCGCTCATTCTTCGCCGTCCGATACCTCCGGACTGTCCGGTGTCTGCCCGCTGTCGTCCGCCTGCGTTTCCTCAGCCAATTCCTCATCTGCGGGTTCATCGAGGCGCACCGCACTGACGACGTGCTCGTTGGCCGAGACGTTGAACAGCCGCACGCCGGCCGAGCCGCGGCCGATCACGCGCAGGGTCTCGAGCGGAAGCCGGATAAGCTTGGCCTGGTCGGTCACCAGCATGAGCTGCTGCGCCTGCGTTGCCGGGAAGCTTGCCACCACCGGGCCATTGCGGCCGATGTTGTCGATATTGGTGATGCCCTGGCCGCCGCGCCCGGTACGTCGGTATTCGTAGGCGGAAGACAGCTTGCCGTAGCCGTTGGCACAGACGGTAAGAATGAACTGCTCGCGCGCCTGCAACTCGGCGAAGCGCTCGGGGCTCATGCCCGGTTCGCCGTCCTTCTCCCCCTTCCAGGGGGCGTACCGCAGATATTCCTCTCGCTCTTCCGACGTCGTGCCGACGCGGTGGAGGATCGAGAGCGAGATGACTTCATCGTCGCCTTTCAGAGTCATGCCGCGAACGCCGGTGGACGTGCGGCTTGCAAACTCGCGGACGTCATCGCCGGCAAAGCGGATCGCCTTGCCCTGGCGCGAAGCGAGCAGAACGTCGTCCGAAGGTTCCAGCAGAGCGACGCCGATCAGGCGGTCGTCCGAATCTTCATCGAATCTCATCGCGAACTTGCCGTTGCTGGGGATGTTCGCAAAGGCATCCATGGCGTTGCGGCGCACGCAGCCCCTCGCCGTGGCGAAGACGACGGAGAGCTTGCCCCATTCGGCCTCGTCCTCGGGCAGAGCGAGCACTGTCCGGATCGTTTCATCCTTGTCCAGCGCCGGTAGGAGATTGACGATGGGCCGCCCGCGCGTCGTCGGCCCGCCTTCGGGCAGCTTCCAGACCTTGAGGCGATAGACCTTGCCGGCGGTGGAGAAGAACAGGACCGGATTGTGCGTCGACGTGACGAACATCGTCGTCACCGCGTCCTCTTCCTTGGTCGCCATGCCGGCGCGACCTTTGCCGCCCCGGTTCTGTGCGCGGAAGGTCGAAAGGGCGGTGCGCTTGATATATCCGTCCATGGTGACCGTCACCACCATGTCCTCGCGCTCGATCAGGTCTTCGTCCTCGATTCCGTCGAAAGCGGCCGTGATCTCCGAGACGCGCGGGGTGGCATAGGCATCACGTACAGCCTGAAGCTCCTCGCGCATCACCTTGTAAAGCTTTATCCTGTTGGCCAGGACGGAAAGGTATTCCTCGATCGCGGAAGCGAGTTCCTTCAGCTCGTCGCCGATCTCGTCGCGGCCAAGCGCCGTTAGGCGATGGAGCCGAAGTTCAAGTATCGCCTTAACTTGTGTCTCGGACAGTCGGTAAGTGCCGCCTTCCTCTTCCGCCGTCGGCTCGATCGCTTCGACAAGACGGATGTAGGGCGCGATATCGCCGATCGGCCATTCCTTCACGAGCAGCCGGGCACGGGCATCCGCAGGGTTTGACGAACCGCGGATCATGGCCACGACTTCATCGAGGTTGGATACCGCAACGACGAGGCCCAGCAAGATATGCGCCCGGTCGCGCGCCTTGTTCAGCTCGAACTTGGTACGGCGGGTAATGACCTGTTCGCGGAACTGGATGAAGGACTGGATGATGTCCCTCAGGGACAGGATTTCGGGGCGTCCGCCGCGGATCGCCAGCATGTTCGCGGCGAAGTTCGATTGCGCGGGAGTGTTGCGCCAGAGCTGGTTCAGCACGACTTCGGCCGAGGCGTCGCGCTTGAGGTCTATGACCACGCGCACGCCTTCGCGGTTCGATTCGTCACGGATGTCCGCAATGCCCTCTATCCGCTTGTCCTTGGCTGCTTCGGCGATCTTCTCGACGAGGCCTGACTTGCCGACCTGGAACGGAATCGAGGTGAGCACGATCGACCGGCGATCGCCGCGCCCTTCCTCGACGTGGTGGCGGCAGCGCATCATGATCGAGCCGCGGCCGGTGACGGCGGCATTGCGCGCGCCGCCCTTGCCCAGGATCAGCGGGGCGGTCGGGAAGTCCGGCCCCGGAATGATCTCGAACAATTCCTCCGAGGAGATCGCCGGATTGTCCATCATGGCAAAGCAGCCGTCGATCACTTCGCCCAGGTTGTGTGGCGGGATGTTGGTCGCCATGCCCACGGCAATGCCGCCGGCGCCGTTGACCAGCAGGTTCGGGAAGCGGGCGGGCAGGACCTGCGGCTCGTGCTCGGCCCCGTCGTAGTTGGGCTGAAAGTCGACAGTGTCCTTGTCGATGTCTGCCAGCAGCGCCTCGGCCACTTTGGCGAGGCGAGCCTCGGTGTAACGCATGGAAGCCGGCGGATCGGGGTCCATCGAGCCGAAGTTGCCCTGGCCGTCGATCAGCGGCAGGCGCATCGACCAGTCCTGCGTCATGCGGGCCAGTGCATCGTAGATCGCGGCGTCGCCGTGCGGGTGGTACTTACCCATGGTGTCGCCGACGATACGTGCCGACTTGCGGTAGGGCCGCCCGGCGACGAAGCCGTTCTCATGGCTGGTCCACAGGATGCGGCGGTGGACCGGCTTGAGGCCGTCGCGCACATCCGGAAGCGCGCGGCTGACGATCACGCTCATCGCGTAATCGAGGTAGCTCGTCTTCATCTCATCGACGATGTCGATGCGGGTATATTCGCCTTCGGGGCCGGTATGATCGAGAATATCGGTGTCGTCGCTCACGCGCTGTGTCGTTCGTTGTTTCGATGGGAAGGGGTGATAGCCGGCACTAGGGCAAGCGCCGTGCGAATGCCACCAAAAGGGGCTCTCGGACCGCCGCGCCCACGTCTTTTTCCACACTTATGGGGACGGTGCCGGACTCCGCTGCCCCCAGCCTCGCGTTTGGCAACCTGAACAGGTGCGACGAGTCGCATTCAATCAGCGTTCAGCGGCCGCTGACTATGCCCTCGCCGAGGTTGCCAAAGGCGCATTTCCCCGTCAGTACCGGCACCGGAAGTTTTTGAGGTCCCGCTTTCGGGCGTGGATGGGCATTGTCTTGAGAGGAGTTGGCCTTGATGGCTCGCAAGTTCCTGATTTCCCGTATTGCGCTTGCCGTGGCGCTTTCCGGCGGCATGGCGGCTGCCGTTGTTCCGACCGCCACGATCGCCAAGGAGAAGAAGGCGGGCAAGGCCGAATTCTCCAAGGAATACGCGGCCGTCGCTGCCGATCTGGACAAGACGGTCACCGAAGGAAAGAACAATCCGACGGTCAAGGCTGCCGCCGATAAGGCGAGCGCGGCCAAGACCGATGCGGAACTGTCCGCCGCGCGGGCGGAGGTCGACGCCGCCATGGGCGGGGTGCTCGCGAAGCTGCAGCAGGCGGAGGCCAAGGCCACCACACCGCTCGACAAGGTCAAGCAGGGCGAGCTAACCCGCAATGTCGGCATCTACATGAACGATCCGGCGATGCAGAATCGCGGGCTCGTCCTGATGCTCAACAGCGGCCAGCTCCAGGCGGAGAACCTCGCGCAGGTGCAGTACCTTGCAGGCGTGACCGCGTATCAGACCAAGCAGTACCCGGAAGCCGCCCGCTACCTCCAGGCGGCATATGACGCCGGCTATCGCGATCCGCAGAACATGATCCAGGCTGTCCTCGCCGATTCGTACAAGCGCTCCAACAATCCGCAGGCGGCGCTGGCCATGGTCCAGAAGGAACTGGAAGCGGCCAAGGCGAACGGCACCCGGCCGAACGAGACTTCGATCAGGTCGGCCCTACAGGCCGCCTATGACGCCAAGCAGCTGGCGCCCTCCGCGGAATATGCGGCGATGCTGGGACAGTACTATCCCAATGCCGACAGCTGGAACTCAGCCATCAGCGTCGTGCGACAGCTCGCTTCGCTGCAGAAGAGGGAAAACCTCGACCTTATGCGCCTGATGTACGTCACCGGCGCGATGAAGACCAAGAACGACTATCTCGAGTACCTCGACGACGTCGATCCGCGCGCCTTTCCGGGCGAAGCGGTCAAGATCATGAACGACGGCATTGCCAAGGGCAGGCTCACCGCGGCCGAACTCGGCGGCGACAAGGCCAGTGCCGAGGCGCGCGTGCCCGCCGACAAGGCGTCGCTCGCCGGGCAGGAGCGCGAGGCCATGAAGGCCGGGGCTTCGGCCGCGACCCTGGCCAGCGCCGGCGATGTCTTCCTCAGCTATGACCAGCCCGCCAAGGCGGAGACCTTCTACACCAAGGCGCTCGGTCAGGCCGGTGTCGATGCAAATGCCGTCGCGCTGCATCTCGGCATGGCGCAAGCCCTGCAGGGCAAATATGCGGAAGCCAACGCCAGCTTTGCGAAAGTGAGCGGCACCCGCGCGCCTGTCGCTAAGCTCTGGGCAGCTTATGCGGCCAGCAAGGGAACGCCGGCTTCCTGATCGGCAGGCAGTCCGCTTCAGGACAATCGTGAAAAGAGAAGGGCGGCGGGTTATCCGTCGCCCTTCTTGCTTTTTGTTGCCATCATCTCTGGCGTTGTCGCGGCAGGACAGCGGTTGTCCGGCGCGGGACACCAGGCCGATTTCAGGAGACGGGCGCGAAGCTCCCGGTCTGGTCGTCCATCAGGTGCAGGACGCCGTCGGAGATCGCGAAGAAAGCCCCGCGCAGCCTCAATTCGCCTTTTCCGACCTTCCGGCGGATGCACGGGAAGCTCATCAGGTTATCGAGGCTGACGCGCACGGCCGCCTGCTCCATCTCCCGCTCGGCAGGGCGGCCCTCGGTGCCGAATTCGTCGGCGACGGGTTTGCGCGCCTCGTCCAGCAGAGATATCCAGTCGGCGATGAAGCCGCCCTCGCCGGGCTCGCTGCCATGCAGTTCCTGCGTCAGTGCCGCCTTGCAGCCGCCGCACATGCCGTGTCCCATGACGACGATTTCCTTCACCTTCAGAACCTGGACCGCGAACTCGAGCGCGGCGGAGACGCCGTGATGGCCGGGAGAGGTCTCGAAAGGCGGAACCAGCGCGGCAACGTTGCGCACGACGAAGATCTCGCCCGGATCCACGTCGAATATCTGCGAAGGATCGACGCGGCTGTCGGAGCAGGCGATGATCATGACTTCAGGCTGCTGCCCCTCGCGCAGGCTTGCCCAGCGCTCGCGATTGGGCGTCCATCCCGTATTGCGGAAGCGGCGATAGCCATCGAGGAGATGATCGAGAACGCGGTCGGTGGCTTCGGTCATGGCGGGATCCTTGATTATTCGTGCATCCCTTAGCGGCCATATTCGCACTGGCAAGGGCGCTGACATGCGACTATCTGGGCCTGCATGAACGATTTGTCCTCTGTTCCGCAGCCCGAACCCCGGCCCGAGCGCCAGCGCAAGCCCGACTGGATTCGGGTCAAGGCTCCGACAACCAAGGGCTACGGCGAGACGCGCCAGCTGATGCGGGACCTCAATCTCAACACAGTCTGCGAAGAGGCCGCCTGCCCGAACATCGGGGAGTGCTGGACCAAGAAGCACGCGACAGTGATGATTCTCGGGGACACCTGCACTCGCGCCTGCGCCTTCTGCAACGTCAAGACCGGCATGCCCGGACGCGTCGATCCCGCAGAGCCTGCTCACGTCGCCGAGGCGGCTGCAAAGCTGGGGCTTGAGCACATCGTCATAACCTCGGTAGACCGCGATGACCTTCCCGACGGCGGGGCGGGCCAATTCGTCAGGGTCATCGAGGAACTGCGCAGGAACACGCCTTCCACGACGATCGAGATCCTGACGCCCGACTTCCGCGGCAAGATGCGCGCGGCGGTGGAAGCGATCGTGGCCGCGCGCCCGGACGTTTACAATCACAACCTGGAAACGGTGCCGCGGCTCTACCCGACCATCCGCCCCGGCGCGCGATATTACGCGTCGTTGCGTCTGCTCGAGGAGGTGAAGGGCCACGACCCGTCGATCTTCACCAAGTCCGGCGTGATGCTGGGCCTGGGCGAGGAGCGTCTCGAAGTCCATCAGGTCATGGACGACATGCGCTGCGCCGACATCGATTTCCTGACCATGGGCCAATACCTGCGCCCCACGCCGAAGCACGCCGAAGTGAAGGAATTCGTGACGCCGAAGGCGTTCGATGCCTACGGCGCGATCGCACGCGCCAAGGGTTTCCTGCAGGTTGCATCCTCGCCGCTGACCCGATCGAGCTATCATGCCGGCAAGGACTTTGCCGAGATGAGAGCGGCGCGCGGCCTTCGACTGGCTCGACAAGTCCAGGATGAGCGGCGGCATCCGGTCAAGGGACAACGGTAATGTCCCATATGGACAATGCCGCGGCCGGGATGGGCTGAGCATGCCTGGCATCCACGAAGTCCATCACCTGCCGTACAGCGCCGAGCAGATGTTCGATCTGGTGGCCGACGTCGGGCGCTACGCGGAATTCCTGCCGTGGGTGGTCGCCACGCGGGTCAAGTCGGACGGCGAAACGGAAATGATCGCCGACATGCTGATCGGCTTCAAGGCCCTGCGGGAGAAGTTCACCTCACGCGTCGAAAAGCGCCGGCCGTTCGAGATCAAGGTACACTATCTCGACGGGCCGATGCGCGACCTCGACAACGTGTGGCGGTTCCATCCGAAAGGCACCAAGGCTTGCGATGTCGAGTTCGACGTGCGCTTCTCCTTCCGGAACGCCTTGTTCGAAAAGCTTGCCGGCCAGTACTTCGACAAGGCGTTCCGCAAGATGGTGGCGGCTTTCGAAGTGCGCGCCGCCGAATTGTACGGCGCGCCGCAGCAGTTGTAGGAACCGATCCGGCTGCGAGGCTCCCGGCGCGAAGACCCGGGAAGTTGCGCGAAACAAGGTCGAAGGCGAGGCGCCCTTTCAGGCGCCCTTTTCCGGAAGCAGCAGTTCAAGCGCGACGATCGCGGCCTGATGCCGGATTTCCGCCCGCGTCCTGCCTTCGATCAGCTTCTGTTCCGCATTGACGTCTTCCTCCCCCCGGACGGCGCGCGCGAAGACCACGGTTCCGACAGGTTTCATCTCGCTACCGCCGTCGGGTCCCGCGATGCCGCTGATGGCTACCGCGATGTCTGCTCTGCTTTCCTTGATCGCGCCCTGGGCCATCGCCCAGGCCGTCGCCGGCGAAACAGCCCCGAACGTCTCGAGCAGTTCGTCCTGCACGCCCAGCACTTCGCCCTTCGATTCGTTCGAATAAGTGACGAACCCGCGATCGAGCACGGCCGAGGATCCGGGCACTTCGGTCAAGGCCGCGCAGACCAGTCCGCCTGTGCAGCTTTCCGCGACGGCAACGGTGCGGCCGATGGCCTTGTTTTCGGCGATGACCCGCTCGGCCAGATCATAGAGGTCCTGCGGGAAAAGCAGATTCATGCCCATGTCAGTTCTCGCAAATGGCAAAGCCGCCGACGCTCGGCACTTTCTCTGGTGATTGTGCCGCTTCGGCACCGATCTCGACGAAAAGGGCGATCAGACCGGCGGTATTCTCGGGCGGAAGCGGGGAAAGAAGGTCGATAGCTAGATCGATGTCGTTGCAGGATTCAAGCTTCACGTTCTGGGAGACCATGCCTTCGACAGTGACATCGACCAGTTGCTGCATCGATCCGTCGGGGAGGTTGCGCGTGAACTGCCCCAGTTGCGGGTCCTTGGCAGTGCTCATCCTGAGGAAGGCAGCTTTTGCCTCCGGCCAGTGGCGGGCTTTCTGCGCACCGTAGCGCGCGGCAAGCTCGTCGCCGTGCTGGCGCAGGTAGGAGTCCGAGGGAAGCACCGCCGCACATCGCTTGCCGGTGCCGCTGATGACCTGGGGCAGGGCGTAAGTCAGCAGCGAGCGCGCCTCCGGTTTGCTGAGGCACATGGGTTGGGCTGCCGAAGCCGCCGTTGCCGACGCCATTGACAGAGATGCGGCCACGGCCGCGGCAATGCGCAAGGTTGGTTTCATGGTCGATCCCTTATGCGGATCAGGCTCACGGCGGCCTGGGCGGCAATTCCTTCGCCCCGGCCGGTGAAGCCGAGCTTCTCCGTCGTTGTTGCCTTGACGCTGATCACGGCAGGATCGACGTCGAGGATTTCCGCCAATCGCACCCGCATCGCCTCGCGATAAGGCCCGATCTTCGGCGATTCACATATGATGGTGATGTCGGCGTTTCCAAGGGCATACCCCGCTTTCGCCACCAGCGACCCGGCATATGCGAGGAACCGGTCCGACGAGGCCCCGCGCCACTGCGGATCGCTGGGGGGGAAATGTTGGCCGATATCGCCAGCTCCGACCGCGCCGAGCATGGCGTCGACAAGGGCATGGATGGCGACATCGGCGTCACTATGTCCTGACAGGCCGTGCGTATGGTCGATGCTGACCCCGCAGAGCCAGAGTTCTTTGCCCTTTGTCAGGCGGTGGACATCGTAGCCTGTCCCGACCCGGAGTGCCGGCGCCGAGCCCGCGAAATCGGACGCGAAAGTCAGCTTGTGCAAGGCTTCGTCTCCTTCGACGAGTGCGATTTCCATGCCGTGGCCTTGCGCGACCTGGGCATCGTCGCCGGCGAGGGCAGGACCTTTCCATGCGCGATGAGCTGCCAGGATATCGGCGAACCGGAACCCCTGCGGCGTCTGGACCCGCCGAAGCTCCTCCCGCCGCGCGGGTGATCCCATCACTGGGGCAGAGCCAGCGTTGTCTGCATGGACAATGCTGTCCACCACCGACAGGACGGGAATGACCCCGCCGAATTGTTCCAGCGCATCGAGGATTCGCGTGACGACGGCAGAGGAAAGAAGCGGTCTGGCCGCATCATGGATCAGCACCAGATCAGGAGCTTGTTCGGCGAGCACTTCCAACCCGAGGCGCACGGATTGCTGTCTCGTCCCGCCTCCGACGGAGAGCCGGACAGAGGAAATCCCTTTTAGCGCCGAGTTGGCCTGCTGCTCGGCCCCTTCCGGGATCATGACAAGGATAGGGGCCACCCCGGCGGCGGCAAGCGCCTCGACCGAATGGCGCACGACGGGTTTACCGCGCCAGATCGCGAATTGCTTGGGCACGCTCTGCCCCGCGCGAAGCCCCTGGCCGGCCGCCACGACAATGGCGGCAACGCTGCGGGCGCGCCTTTCGCCTTCCGGGGCGGGTGATACGTCCTGCGACATCGCGGACGCCGGTAGTCCCTTGCCGTGAAGAGGGCAATCCACTATGCGCTGCCTGTTTTTTAGGCACGAGCCGCACGATCATGACAGAGTTGCCCACGCCTCCTGCGCTAAAGCCCATCCATGTCGGTCCGGTGACGATCGACTGCCCGGTCGTGCTCGCGCCCATGACGGGGGTTTCGGATCTGCCGTTCCGCAAGATGGTGCGCAGCTTCGGCTCAGGTCTGAACGTCACCGAGATGATCGCCAGCCCCGCCGCGATCCGCGAAACGCGGGTCTCGATCCAGAAGGCGATGTGGGACCCGATGGAGGACCCCGTCTCGATGCAGCTTGTCGGCTGCGAGCCCGAGCAGATGGGCGAGGCTGCAAAGCTGGTCGAGGATCGAGGCGCTGCCATCATCGACATCAACATGGGCTGCCCGGTGCGCAAGGTCGTCAACGGCGATGCCGGGTCGGCGTTGATGCGCGATGTTCCCCTTGCGACGAGGCTGATCGAGGCGACGGTAAGGGCCGTCAAGGTGCCCGTTACGGTGAAGATGCGCATGGGCTGGTGCCACGATAGCCTCAACGCGCCTGAACTGGCGCGCATTGCCGAGGATCTCGGCGCGAGGATGGTCACCGTTCACGGCCGTACCCGCAACCAGATGTACAAGGGCGAGGCGGACTGGGGTTTCGTCCGCCGGGTCAAGGATGCGGTGTCGATCCCGGTGATCGTCAACGGCGACATCTGCGGCATCGAGGATGCGGCCAAGGCGCTGGAGCAGTCCGGCGCGGACGGCCTGATGATCGGACGCGGGGCTTACGGAAAGCCCTGGATTCTCGCGCAGGTGATGCAGTGGTGGCGCGGCGGCGGCCGCATGCCCGAGCCTACCGTGGGGCAGCAGTACGAACTGATCGTCGAGCATTACGAGGCAATGATGTCGCACTATGGCCGCGATACCGGCGTGAAAATGGCCCGCAAGCACCTTGGCTGGTACGTCAAGGGGCTGCCTGGATCGGCCGAGTTCCGCAACCGTGCGAACTTCATCGACGAACCCGGCGAAGTCCTGCGTTCGCTGGCGGAGTTCTACGCTCCCCGTCGCGAACGCCGGGCCGCATGAACCTGCTGAACCGGACGGTTCTGCCTGAAGCCTCCCGGCTGCTCGCGAGCCTTCCACAAGCGGTGGTCGTCCTCCAGCCGGGGATGCAGATCGCCTCTGTAAACCCGGCGGCGGAGCAGTTCTTCGGCCAATCCTCGCGGCGCCTGGTAGGCAGCCATCTGGACCGGGTGATGTCCTTCGCCGACGCCAGGCTGTTCGAACGCCTGCAAGACTACGAGACGCCGGTTTCCGCGCGAGAGGTGGTCGTCACGCTGAAAGGGAAGGGGGCACGCCGGATCGATATCAATGTCGCGCCGGTGGGCGACGCCGTGGGATGGCAGGTCCTTACCATCCACGACAACAGCGCCACCGATGCGATGGGCGACGATTCCGGAAGGGTGGACAATGCCGTCCTTCGCGGACCCGAGATCATGGCGCACGAGATCAAGAATCCGCTGGCCGGCATCCGCGGCGCCGCGCAGCTTCTTGCCCGCAAGGTCGCGGAGAAGGACCGCGCGCTCACCGACCTGATCACGTCCGAAGTCGATCGCATCGCCAATCTGATCGAGCAGATGCAGCAGCTCAGCCGGCGGACCGCCTCGCCGGTCGAACCGTGCAACCTGCACGAAGCCGCCCGCCGCGCTCTCGACGTGATCGCGGCGGCATCGGCGGCCCACCCGCATGCCATCAGGATCGTCGAGGAGTTCGACCCCTCGCTGCCCCCGGTACTCGGCAGCCCGGACGGGCTGGTTCAGGTGATCATCAACCTGCTTTCGAACGCCATGGAGGCCTGCAGGGACACCGCCGAGCCCAGGGTCACCATCCGCACCCGCTTCGCCAGCGGGCTCCAGCTTCACACCAGCGATTCGGGAACGCCGGTGCGGCTGCCGGTGGAACTGCGGGTCACCGACAATGGCCCGGGCGTCGATCCGGCGATGCGCGACCACATCTTCGAGCCATTCGTCACCACCAAGAAGTCGGGGCAGGGGCTTGGCCTCCCGCTCGTGCGCAAGCTGGTGCGCGACATGAACGGACGCATCACGCACGAGCGCGACGAAGAGCAGAAGCTCACCCATTTCCGCGTTCATCTGCCGCTGGCGCGGGAAACCAGAAGGAAACTCCTGAAGTGGAGGCCTGGCGCGTGAGCGTTCTGCTCGTAGAGGACGACATGTCCATCGCCATCGTCATCACGGCCGCTCTCGAGGCGGAGGGCTTCAAGGTGACGCACTGCGACACGATCGAACAGCGCGACCGGCTGCTGGCGGAGCACGAGTTTTCGGCCATGGTGACCGACGTCGTGCTGCCCGATGGCGACGGCATCGAAACCATCGGACGCGTTCGTTCCCTTCGCCCCGACATGCCGATCCTTATCCTGTCGGCGCAGAACACGCTCGACACCGCTGTCCGCGCCACTGACACCGGCGCCTTCGAGTATTTTCCCAAGCCCTTCGACATCGACGAACTGGCGCGCACCGTTCGACAGGCAGCGGGCACTGTTCAGGGCAAATCCCTGAACGGGGAGGAGCCGCTCGCCGATGGCCTGCCGCTCGTAGGCCGAAGCCCTGCCATGCAGTCGGTGTTCCGCATGATCACGCGCGTGCTGCGCAATGATCTGACGGTCCTGATCCTTGGCGAGTCGGGCACCGGCAAGGAACTGGTGGCCGAGGCGATCCATCAGCTCGGCAACCGCCGGACCGGCCCCTTCATCGCCGTCAACACGGCCGCCATTCCCGCCGAACTGATCGAAAGCGAACTGTTCGGGCATGAGAAGGGGGCTTTCACCGGGGCCGTCGCCCGCCACGTCGGCAAGTTCGAGCAGGCTGCGGGCGGCACGCTGTTCCTCGACGAGATCGGCGACATGCCGATGCAGGCGCAGACCCGGTTGCTGCGGGCGCTCCAGTCGGGAACGATCCGGCGGGTAGGCGGCCGCGACGAGATCCGGCTCGATGCGCGCATCGTCGCGGCGACCAACAAGGACCTCGAACCGGAGATCGCCGCGGGCCGCTTCCGTGAAGACCTCTACTATCGGCTCAACGTCGTCCCGATCCAGATGCCGCCGCTGCGGGACCGGCCGGAGGATATCGAGGTGCTGGCGCGCCATTTTCTTCAGCAGGCGGCCAACGAGGGACTACCCAGGCGGCAGCTTACCGCCGACGCCGCCGACCTTCTGCGGCGCCAGCCATGGCGCGGTAATGTCCGGGAACTCAGGAACTTCATCTATCGCCTCGCTCTGCTGGCGCGCGAGGATATGATCGACGCCGAGAACATTGTGCCTCTGCTGTTTCAGGACCAGGGGCAGCAAGGCGGCTCAAGGGCACGGGGCGACATCGCTGATGCCGTATCTCAGTGGTTCGCGCAGGAACGGCCGGCAAGCGGCACCATCTATACCGCGGCTATGGCGGCTTTCGAACGACCGCTGTTCGTCGAAGTGCTCAGGGACACGGGCGGCAACCAGCTTCGCGCTGCCCAGATCCTGGGGATAAACCGCAATACGCTCCGCAAACGCCTCAGCGAACTGGCCATCGATCCCGAGGAGTTCGCCCGCCGTTCATGAACGCTCGTTCATAAGCCATGGTTGATGGAAACGCACTTGCAACTCCGCAACAGTAGTGTTGTAACGGCGCAACGATGAGCGAGGGAACCGCAAGGAAGCGCACTTGGCCGCGCTGGTGGCGTCGCATGCAGGTTGCGGCCCGGCGCGCGAACTTCTTTGCCATCATCGAAGTTCTTTCGGTCGTCGCTTTCCTCGCCATGACCGCCACGACCTGGGTCGCGCTCAACAACGGAGCCGACAAGGGCCAACTGCTGCCTTCCAATCTTACGGCAACGCTGCTGGTCGGCACGCTGGTGCCGGCCATGGCGATCCTCGTGCTGTTGGGCCGTCGCATGGCCTTGAGGCGAGGCGCCGAGAACATCGGGGGCACCGGTCGCATGCACGTGCGGCTGGTTTTCATCTTTTCACTGATCTCGGCCGTTCCGACGCTGCTTGTCGTGGTCTTTGCGTCGTGGCTGTTCCAGTCGGGGGTCGAGTTCTGGTTTTCGGACAGTTCGCGCGGATTGCTGGAGAACGCGAACAAGCTTGCCCGCGGCTACTATGAGCAGACGCAGCGCGATGTCGGCTACGAATCGGTCGCCATGGCCGAGGACACCCGGACCATGCTGGGCGAGTACCCGATCGCCAGCCGGGAGTTCCAGGCGTTCTATGCCGACCAGGTCTATCGCCGGAACCTGAGCGTTTCGGCCATCATCCAGATTGGCAGCGATGGCCGCCAGCGCACGCCGATCATCGTCGATCCGGAAGGGAACACCGACGACAAACGGATCGGGGAAGCGGTCCTCGACCGGTTGGAAAAGGGCGAACCGATGGTCGTCACTTCTAACCCGAACAAGATCGTTGCGGTGGTGCCGATCGAGCGCGAATCCGGTATCTACCTCTATGCGGCGCGCAGTAACGACCTCGTTTCGCTCAGTCAGGGGCAACACGCCGAAAACATCGTGCAGGCTTACGAAGTGCTCACCAACCGGGCTCGGGTCCTGCAGCTGCGCTTCAATGTAGCGCTGTTCGTCGCCTCGCTGGCACTGGTCGGCCTGGCCGTGTGGTTTGCGCTGCGTTTCGCCGACCGGCAGGTGAAGCCGCTTTATGAGCTGGTCGATGCAGCCCGGCGGGTCGGCAGCGGCAATTTCGCGCTGCGGGTCGAGGGGCGCACCGGCGCTGACGAGATCGGTCTGCTCAATCGCGCCTTCAACCGCATGACCGCGCAGATAGAAAAGCAGACCCAGGCCCTGCTGGGCGCGAACAGGCAGCTCCACGAACGGAGCGTGTTTATCGAGGCGGTGCTGGAGTCGGTCACTTCCGGGATCATCTCTCTCGATGAGGCGGGACGTATCCTGCTGATGAACAGCACCGCGCTGAAGCTTCTCACCGATCGGAACAATGACGTGCCGGAAGGCACGACTCTGTCGGCTCTCGCCCCGCCGCTGGCGGATCTGGTGGATCAGGGGACGCCTGCCGGAATCGTGCAGTACAATCGCAATGGCGAGCTTCTGACGCTTGCCGTCAAGACAAGCCGTGACGCCACCGGCTACGTGATCACGTTCGAGGACATAACCCGCCAGCTCCTCGACCAGCGCACGGCCGCCTGGTCGGACGTCGCCCGGCGCATCGCGCACGAAATCAAGAATCCGCTGACCCCCATCCAGCTCGCCACCGAGCGCCTGAGCCGGCGGTATCGCAAGCAGATTGTCGACAATCCCGAGCTCTTCGAGGACCTGACCCGCACGATCATCCGCCAGGTGGGCGACCTGCGGAAGATGGTGGACGAATTCTCTTCATTCGCGCGCCTTCCCAAGCCGCTGTTCCGGGCCGAAGATCCGGTCGCGTTGACCCGCCAGGCCCTGTTCCTGCAGGAAGTGGCGCGCCCGGACGTAGACTTCGCGTTCGAGGCCGACGTGGGCATCGGCACGATCGACTGCGACCGCCATCAGTTCGGGCAGGCGATGACCAACGTGCTCAAGAACGCGGTCGAGGCGATCGAGGCGAAAGCCAAAGACAGCGGCGACGACTACCGCGGGAAGATCCGGGTGAGCGTCACTCCCGAACCCGATTCGATTCTGGTGCAGGTCACGGACAACGGCATCGGTCTGTCGCAGGATCGCGAACGGATCATCGAACCTTACGTGACAACGCGCGAGAAGGGGACAGGGCTTGGCCTCGCTATCGTGAACAAGATCATCGAGGAGCACGGCGGAGAAATGCTGTTCACGCCCGCCCCGGGCGGCGGCACCACTGTTTCCATGCGGTTCGCGACGGATCCGCTCGCGCAGGGACGAAAGCACGAGGCCGCCGAATGATTTCCCCCCAATATCCCTCCAAATCCGTACAGACGAAGAAGAAGTGACGATGGCTCTCGAAATCCTGATAGTCGACGACGAGCTCGACATCCGCGAACTGGTCGCAGGCGTGCTGAGCGATGAAGGCTACGAATGCCGCACCGCCGGAGGAAGCGAAGATGCCCTGGCGGCGATCGACGCCCGGCGCCCGTCGCTGGTGCTGCTTGACGTCTGGCTTCATGGCAGCCCGATGGACGGCCTGGAAGTACTCGACGCCATCAAGGCGCGCGAACCGCAACTGCCGGTCATCATCTTCTCGGGCCATGGCAACATCGACACGGCGGTGGCAGCGATCAGCCGCGGCGCGGTCGATTTCATCGAGAAGCCGTTCGAGGCCGAAAAGCTGCTCCATCTCGTCGGCCGCGCGACCGACACCGAGCGCCTGCGCCGCGAAAACGCGCAGCTCAGGCAGGACTTCTCGGTAGGAGAAGAATTCACCGGATCGAGCGGCGCGATCAACCAGGTCCGCGCCACGCTGAAGCGCGTAGCCAATACGGGCAGCCGCCTGCTCATCACCGGTCCCGCAGGATCGGGCAAGGAAGTGGCCGCGCGCCTGCTCCACGCGTGGAGCCCGCGGGCCGGAAATGCCTTCGTCAGCGTCAATTCCGCTCGGATCACGCCTGAACGTTTCGAGCCGGAGCTTTTTGGCGAGGAGGCCGATGGGGCGCTGGTTCGAGCAGGGCTTCTCGAAATGGCCGATGGCGGCACCCTCTACTTCGATGAAGTCGCGGATATGCCGCTGTCGACTCAGGCGCGCATTCTGCGCGTGCTCACGGACCAGTCCTTCGTGCGGGTCGGCGGAACGCGGCAGATCCGAGTCGATGTGCGGGTCGTTTCATCGACCTCACGCGATCTCGAGAAGGAAATTGCCGAACGTCGGTTCCGCGAGGACCTGTTCTACCGCCTGAACGTGGTTCCGATTGCGATCCCGGCCCTGCGCGAACGGCGTGAAGACATTCCCGCTCTCGTCGACCATTTCTTCGCCCGCTATGCCAACGAACAGGGCGTCCCCCCGCCGCTGGTCAGCGGCGAGGCCATGACTGCCCTGCAGGCCTATGAGTGGCCGGGCAATGTCCGGCAGCTTCGGAACGTGGTGGAGCGCACGGTTATCATGGCCCCGCGCGAGAAACTGGAGAGGATCGAAGCGGACATGCTGCCGCCGGAGATTCTCAACAGTCGCTCGAATGGCGACGCCGGGATCTCCGTAATGATGAGCGCCCCCCTGCGCGAGGCGCGCGAGAGCTTCGAAAGGGAATATCTGCGAGTTCAGATCCGCCGGTTTTCCGGGAATATCTCAAAAACCGCCTCATTCATCGGCATGGAACGATCCGCGCTGCACCGAAAGCTGAAGCTGCTGGGAATGTCCGACCGCCGCGAGGGGGTAAGCGAGGACGAGGAAGAAGTGTAATATTCCCGTCAGGTTTTTCCGCATTTACTGCACTGCAGCAA
>DATEJH010000046.1:0-50077 GCA_035278205.1 Novosphingobium sp.
ACCCGGCCACTCGCACATCCCAGCAGCCCTCCCGCGCCCCGGCAAAAGGGCGCCCTCGACGCCGGCCCGATCTCCTTCGCGTGCCTTTGCGTTCCTCCTCCGGCGTTATCCCGCATTCGCCAGCGGGGGTCCTGTCGTGTCTGCTTCCTTCCCGGAACGGCAGTGTAAAACCTCGTGTCCTCTCCGCGCCGGGAGGAATTCACCGAATCGGCACCCACACGCTCATGTCGACTTCGTCCGTGACCTTGAACGGCGCGCCCCGCCGGTTGAGGAACAGGCGTTCCATTTCCGGCCGGGTGAACGGCCGCGAGCCGAGGCGGCCGAAGACGGCGATCTGGCCGCCGGTCTCGTCGACGCCGCGGTCGCGGTCGAGGCCTCTCGAAAGCGCGCGCGCCGGTGAGGGCGTGCTAGCCCAGGCGATCAGTTCCGGCTTCGGGGCCGGCGAGAAGCCATAAAAGTTCGGCTGGCTCGAAGGCGAGGTCAACTGCAGCACTTTCAGGCCGTTACTGCCGTCCGCGACATAGGCGAAGAGTGAAGCGTTGGTCGAGCCGACCATGACATCCTCTGCATCGTTGAGCTGCCCCCCGAAAGTCACCTTCTGGTAGACTCGCGGGTTGGGCGGGCTGCGCACGTCGACGATGACGAGGCCCTCCCGTTTGGCCGCGACATAGGCATAAGTGCGCGCGACATAGACTCGGCGGGCATCGGCCAGCGGCACCGTGCCCGAAGGGACCGCGATCGGATTGCACAGGTCCGTCACATCGAAGAGCTTGAGGCCGTCGCGGTCCGTCACCCAGAGATAGCGGAACTGCACCGCGCTCGCCCGCGCATCATCAAGCTTGCGCACGGCCGAAAGCCGCGGATGAAGCGGATCATGGAGGTCCACGACGATGAGGCCGGCCCTGGCCGCGATATAGGCCACCTCTCCGGCGAGCACGATGTGCCGCGCGCCGTCGAGGATGCCGTCGGGGTTCCAGGTCACCGCGCGCTTCAGCTTGTTGTTGCGGAACTCACCGTCGGCCATCGTCTCGATATTGACGAGGATCAGGCCTTCTTCGCTGTCGGTGATCGCGGCGTAGCTGTAGATCGGGAGGAAAGCCTGTTCCTGGTTGGCGTCGCGCAAGCTCATAGGCGTGCCGTCGGCCTTGAGGATCGGCTTGCCCTTGTCGTCCTTGAGCATAGCCTCCGCCATCTGCCGGTTCCGCGTCGGCGCTACAGGCTGGTTGGTGGCGAGCGCCATGCAGGTGGCGTTCCTGGTGGCGACATGCGTGTCGTGGCCGAGCGGCGAGAAGGGCGCCGAGACGACTGCGTCGGAGAAGCCCTTGTTGGCGATCGAGGCGACGTCGTAGACCTCGAACCCGCCGGTGCCCACGGCGACGAACATGTACTCGCCGCGAAGCTGCAGGCAGCCGACCTGCCCGCTGGTGCCCTGCACGACATTGCGGAACTGCTCCAGCGGGCGGGTCTCGCCCGAGAGCTTGTTGCTGAACGTCTTACCGCGCACCCAGTTCTTCAGCTCGCGGCCGTTCTGTTCGACGTGGAGCTTGTAGTAGTCGGGGTAGGCGTACTTCTGGAGGTACGATCCGATCACCGCCTGCGGCTCGTCCCATTCGGTAACGCGCACCGCCTCGAAGCCGCCGTCGAGGCCGAGCCAGGAATTGAGCCCGACGAAATTGACGAAATTGGTCCCGAGCAGAAGCGTCTGGGCCATGATCGCATTGTTGTCGTCGCGCTCAGCGAGATGGCAGTCGGTGCAGGTCTTGGTCTCGGTCAGCCTAACGGTATGGGGAAAGTGTGGCGCGAAGGCCTGGCTGGAGAAGCCCGCGGCGCTGATCGGCGGCTGCTGGATGTAGATGCGCTCGCGGTTGACGTTGGTGGAGGAGAGCACCAGCGCCGAGGTCGAGCGGACCGGGGCGACTTCCGCGCCCTTGGTGGTCATGTGCTTGCCGAGCTGGAACATCTCGTCACGCGCCACTTGCGGATTGTAGGTTGCGAAGTTGCGCGTCTCCTCGCCCTCGTAATGGTGCGTCGAGGTTTTCCAGTTGGCCTCGATCGGCAGATGGCAGCCGCCGCAGCTGGTGGTCCAGGACAGATGGCAGGTGAAGCAGGCCATCTCCCCGTCCTTGTGCGCGCGGTCGCTCATCGGCACGCCGGGGCCGAACGAGAACGACCCGTCATCCGCGCCGGACCGGCTCATCAGCTTGGCCCGCGCCGACTTGGCGTTGAACGTGGGGGAGGAGGGATCGACGCTGTTCTTCACCAGCGAGACTTCCCATGACAGGTTCGGATCGACGATCGACCGCTGGGTGAGATGCCGCCGGCCGAAGGCGTCGGTGCTCCATTCGAAGCGGCGCTGGCCGTCCGGGTTGCGCAGCAGCGAGAGGTCATTGCCCTTGGGAGGCGCAGCCGGGCCGCTGGTCAGCAATGTCGGATAAGCATCGGCGGTGCCGTGGCAGTCCCTGCAGCCGATCTCGATCGCGTTCGCCACTTCGCCGTAGATCAGTCCATTGCTGTGGGCGTCCTGCGAGAAATGGCAGTCGGCACACTGCATTCCTTTCTCGGCGTGGATGTCCATCAGGTGGACCGCCTTGCCGGGGTTGGTGCCGACCGGAACGAACTTGCCTTCACCGGCCCTGCGCCATTTCTCTGGATCGTCGGGGGAGACGATGTGCGCCTTGTCGGTGCCCCAGGTCGCCTGATTGCCGCCGGCGTCGAGCAGGTTGCCCTCGCGGTCGCGCTTGAAGACGCCGCGGAAGTTCCAGCCGTGGCCGTGGTAGTCGGCGAACTGCGTGTCCTTGAGCTCTGGATTGAGGTCATAGACATTGCGCAGGAAGTCGAGGTCGGCCCATTTGCCTCGGGGCGCGGCCCCTTCGGGGTTGCGGTCGTTGACTTCCCGGACCTCCTTCGCGGTCGGGTACTTCTGGTGCTCGGGCCACATCTTCGGCGCGTCAGCCTCGTAGTCCCACATGGTGTAGCCGAGGTAGGAATTCAGGAAGATGTTGGGCTGGTGCATATGGCAGTTCATGCACTGCGCCGTCGGGATCGCGCGGGTGAAGACGTGCTGGAGGGGATGGCCTTTCTCGCGGTCGTCCTCGTGCCCGGTCTTGAGCGCGCCGTGGCTCCTCAGCGCGGCGATCGTCGGGTCCTGCGTAATCGTCTGCCCGTCGCGCCCGAGGGGCGCGTAGATCAGCGAATGGCGCGGCTCGCGGTCGTTGGCGTAGATCACATGGCAGGAGGTGCAGCCCGAGGAGCGGTAGTCGCCCGGCTGGTCGTTGGTGCCCATGAACCAGGTGTAGGGATCGTTCAGGCGCGTCTTATGGATGTTGAGCACCGGGATCGCCACGCGCAGTCCGGTGCCTGGGCCGCGGTTGGACTGCTTGAGGTCCGGCCGGCCCGGTTCCTCGAGGCGCTGGATCGACCCGGTCGGGTTGGGCAGGCCGACTTCGGCGAAAGTGGAGTTGATGTTGCGTCCGCCCTGCTCGAATACGCGGAAGACATCGCCCGGAGGCGTGACGTTCCAGCGCGGCAGCGGATAGAGCGCCGCCAGCGCGCCACGCGCCTTCTGGGCGGCGGATAGCGTGCCGGGCGGGCTCCCCGGGGAGACGATTTTCGCGGCCTGGCCCTCTCGGGTATAGGCCTCGCCGAAGACGTAGTTCTTGAAGGGGACGATGCCGTTGTTATAGGCCGCGCCGCCAAAGAGCATCGCGCCCGAGGCCATGAGCGAGCGTTCCGCCGCCTCGATCAGGGGAAGGTGACAGGCGCCGCAGGCCTCGCGCGCGGCGCGGTAGTCGCCGGGATTGACGAAGCGGACGAATTCGGGCGCTTCCCGGTTGAGCAGCGTGTAGCCGCGCTCGGGGTTCGCGGAGCTCGGCCAGTGCCAGGATTTTGGATACTTCGGCAGGACATGCGCCCTGTCGCGCGCGGCGATGTACTCGGGGTGGTCGAAGCCGAGTTCGGGGCGGCCGTCGATCCGCGCATTTCCGCCGTGGCAGTCGGTGCAGCCGAGTTGGACGGCAGGGCTGGCGTGCATCGTCGGCGCGTCCGATGCTGTGTGGCAGGAGAGGCAGCCGGCCGACTTGAGCCTGACGTCCGTCGGGCTCTGGCCGGCCGGGGCGGCGGGAGCGCGCACCAGCGAGTAGTCGCGCTGGGCCGGCTTTTCCTCATCGCTCGCGAGCAGCCGCCCCGCCGGGATGGCAGCCGCGAAAAGGAGCGCAAGAGCGAGGATCATCCGGCTGAGGCGCGGCATCAGTAACTCACGATCAGGTTGGCGAGGACCGAATAGTAGTTCCGGTTGCCCTCGGCATTGTCGAAGAGATCGCGGAAACCCCGACCCGGCAGGAGCGTCGCCGCCGAGAGCCGCATGACGATGTTCTGCGTCGCCTTGGGCCGCCAGATCGCCGCGGCCGAGAGGTCCCACCCGATGTCCCTGGGGATCGAGCCCTCGTTCCGCAGGGTTTCCAGCGTCGCCGTGTCCTCGAACCACAAGTGGTTGGCGTTGGCCGAGAGGCGCAGTTCCGGCGTCAGGTCAAAGTCCGCGCCCGCGCCTGCGAGCATGGTGCCGGGGTTGTTGAAGTTCGACTGGCCCTGCTCCTTGGAGGAGCGCAGCGAGTTGAGAATACCGTTGCGGCCATTTAGGCCAACTGCACGACCACAACCGGCGCAAGGGATAGTCTGCCGGATCCAATAACTCGTATCGGCGCCGGCGAAGATCGGGTTCTCGAACACCGCGTCGAAGCCGGTCTCCTTGTCATCGTAAGGATCGCCGTCGCCGCTGGCGTAGAGGCCGGAAAGGCGGAAACGCATCCAGTCCTTATCGTAGCTCAGTTCGGCGGCGGCGAAGAAGGCGCGGATGTCGGCTTTCCTGTCGGTGAAGAAGCTGTTGCGGTCCTGTCCCAGCGCGCCATAGGCCGACGCCGTGAGGTTGATCCGCCCCACGTGGCCGTCGGCGTTGTAGCCCAGATAGATCACGTCGTAATCGCGGCCGCGCAGATTCCCGAGCAGGGCGGGTCGCACCGGAAAGCCGTTGTCGTCCACCTCGATCTCGTTGCCTTCGCGGTTGCGGTTGTAGGCGAGGGTGATCTGGCTGGTCAGGCTCGGGATCAGGAAATCCTGCCGGTAAATGTTGGCGACGAAGAGGAAATCATCGCGCGGACGCTGGACCACCGAGTTGAGGCCGGAGTTGGTGTCCTTCTCCAGGCGCCAGAAGGCGGCGAGATTGTACTGCACCCGGTTGTTGTCGCGATTGCCGAAAAAGCGCACGCCGAGCTGGTTGTCATTGAAAAGGAAGCCGCGAAAATCGCTCTGGAACGGCTGGATGCCGACGCGCACCGAATCGAAGTCGTAGCGCTCGGAGACATTGCGGATGTGGTAGTCGACGAACAATTCCTGCAGGCCGACGAAATGGTCGGAGCGATGCGAGGGCTTGCTCGGCTCGACATGAAGCACGCGCCGCTCGGGCACGTCGACGTAGTTGAAGTTGAAAGCCAGCGCGACGCGGTATTCGATCTCCGGCGGTTTGAACGCCGTCTGTCCCTTGGTGAGGCCTGCGCCCACGATGAAGGTCTGCGAGAAGACGAAGCTCGCGTCCTTGCCGAAAACGTCGAGTGAGCCGGGGCGCTCGGTGGTCTGCACGCCCACGGGAATCGGAAAAGTACGCGGCTCCAGCACCGTATCGGAAATCAGGTTGAGGCCGAAGAACCAGTCGTCGCCCTTGATCGGCAGCCACTTGACCTTGGCCGGGTCGATCGGCCGGTCACCCTTCAGGGTGTTCTGGTGATAGGGATCGAACCAGCGTTCCTTCACCACGCCCAGTGTCTCGATCAGGCGCCAGCGGTCGGGGATGGGGACCTGGTCGGTCGGAAAGGCCTCGGGCGGCGGGGCGCGTACGGCGCCGGGGTTGTCCTGCGTCACGCGATCCGGCAGCGGTTCGTTATAGCCGGGCCGGCGGCGGCCTTCGATCACACCGGGGTCGACGTCCTCGGGTGCCGTTTCCTCGCCCGGTACGGGGCTTTCCGCTTGCTGGGTCGGCTCGCCATCACGGGCAGGTGCTGAAACAGGTTCGGCATGACGATCACCGGGAGGAAGGCTCCCGTCTGCCGATGACCTGCCATACTCGGGAACGGGCAATTCCTGCGGGGCAGCCTGCGCCGCGAGGAGGGGAACCAACAGGAGCGGCAACGCCATCAGCGTCCGTCCTCTCCAAAAAGAAACGGCATCGAAAGGGGATGCTTCAGGTTCATCGGATCACAGCCCCTGGCAGACGTTCTGTTCGCCGCTGTCGAGGAACGGCGCGAAGGGGCAGCTCACATAACGCAGGCGCACCGGACTGCCACTGACGTTCACGACGATCTGGTCCGCCCGGATCGCCGCCGGGGCATTGCCGAGAGAGCCGAGGCGCACGCCGGCGTTGTGCGTGCCAAGGAAGCTGATCATGTCGTCCTGGTCGATGCCGTCGCCCGATACGCCGATGCCGCCCACCAGCGTGTCGCCGCGATAGACCGGGACCGAGCCGGGGAAGATCTGGATGCCGTTCTGCAGCCGGTTCTGTCCTGCCGCTACTTCAGGCAGGAAAGTGCAGCGCGGCGGCGTATCGCTGGCGCTGGCGCCGGTCACGTATTGCAGGTGCTGCGCGAGATTGGTCAGCACAAGGGCCGACTGGAGCCCGGTCGAGAACGGGCTCCACTGCGCGATCGGGCGGGAGAGTGGGCCGTTCGCCGTGCCGACTTCGCCGTCCGGGAAATAGGGGCGCGAGAGATTGCCGCCCGACCGGTCCGCAAAGGCGTAGGCGCCGGTGAGCGCATTGGGATCGTTCAGGAAGGTGCGTATCTTGCCGACGAAGCCCTGCACGTCGGCGCTGGGATCGGCGAGCAGGTCCGCCCCGGCGTGGGCGCCCGAGAAGAACGTCGCCGTGCGCGCCTTCTGCAGCGATACGTCGGTTCCGAAGATCGGTGCGTCGGGTGAGCGCACGATGCCGAGGACCTGCCCGCGCGTGTCGACGAGCGAGATCGACACCTGCGCCCGGCTGTCGAGCGGCTGGCGGATCTGTGCGCGGGCGCGGGTCATCACCTTGAAAGCTTCCTCAAGCATCGCTCGCGCCTCGGCGGCAGTGATCGGCTGGGCGATGTCGGCTCCGTCGGTGGCGGCGCGGATCGGGAAGCGGTTGGCACCGCTGCCATCGGTCAGGACGAAGGCGTCGCGGTCGGCGAACTCGGCCGAGGACGCGGCGCGCACGCCCGAGGCTTCCGAGCCGTAGGCGGTCCCGGCGCGCAGGGCGGCGGTCTCGAAGTAGCCCTTGACCGTGACGAGGCTGCCGAGGGCGGGAGCGGTCTGCGCGTAAGTCGCGCCGTCTACATCGAACAGGCCGCCATAGGCCGCGTCGGAATAGCGGAGCTGGGTGCCGTCCACGTAGATCCGGTTGGCGCGGATAGCCTCGGGCGCCTCGAAGCCGACCGTTGCGGCGAGCGCGATCTGCTCGTCGATGTCCATGTCGGTGTCGAGCACGTTGGGATCGAGCGAATAGGAGCCGTCGGCGATCACGCCCACGCCGCCCACGACCACGCCATTGAGGTAGAGCGGGAACCCGCCCGGGTCGGCGGAGAGGCCGAGCGGCGAGCGTTTCGGGCCTATCAGCGCGTCAGCCCCGGCTGGCTTGAAGCGGGAGGCGAGGTCCGAGCATGGAAACTGGCTGAACTGCACCCCGAACAGCGGCCCGCTTTCGAGGCCGGCGGTGCTCGGGCCGGGCGGAAAGTGCTGCTGCACGATCATGCTGGCGGTACGGGTGGAGAAGGCGTTGCCCGCGCTCGACAGGTAGGCGCCGGTCACCGCCTTGGCGATCGCTGCGGCCTCGGCCGGGACGGAAAGGCCCTGGATATCGATGTTGTTGCCGTTGGGCGCATCAGGGATCTTCGCGTCGGCCGGAGCCCCGGTCATGCGAAAGACGGCGAGCACGTTGCCCACGCGGTCCACCACCGCGATCACCGCCGGGTGGCCGGACTGGCTTGCCTGTGCCGCCGCTTGGGCCACGATCTTGCCGACCTGCGCGCTGGCCAGTGCTTCCTGCGCGGGTGCGACGTAGTCCTCCAGCGTCGTGCCGCCGCTCGAGGAGCCGCCCGAACTGCCTCCGCCCGACGAGCTTCCGCTGCCGCTGGAGCTCCCGCCGCCGTCACCGCCGCCGCAGGCGGCAAGCAGGAGCGTCGCGGCAAGCGCGGCAATGATCCGCCAGAGCATCAGCGCAGCGCCTCGATGGAGTGGGCCGCATTACCGAGCGCGGCGCGGAACGTGCCGGGTTCATACTTCTCCGGCCCGGCGACGGCGGCATAGGCCCGGTTGATCTGGGCACGGATACCCGCTGCCGCGCCGACGGTCACCCGGCCCTCGCGCACCAGGGCGTTGAGCAGGGTGTCGATGGCCATGACCGCCTGCGCAGAGCCGGTGTAGTCGGTGAGGCGGGGCGTGATCGCCTTTCCGGCAATGGCGGAGATCACCTGGAATGCCGTATCGCCCGAATAGCTCCGGCTCGCCAGCGCATCGGACAGATCGCCCGCCGCCGCGGTGAGCGCCTTTGCCGCTTCCACCGCCTGCGGCCGGCCCTGCGCCATGGCGGCGTGGAACGCTCTTGCCGCGGCGTCGTAGCGCGCGGCCTGTCCCGGCGCGAGGATGCCCGCCACGGCGGAGAGCATGATCATGTTCTCGTCATTGTAGGGCGGGTTGCCGAAGGGGATCGGCCGGCCGGGATTGGTTTCGAAGGTGCGCCTGCTCGCGGGGTTGTCGGTGATCCGGCGGTGGCAGGAATGGCAGTCGTAGAAGTAGAACTGCGGGAAGATGCCCTCGGTCGCCAGCGAGGCGTTGGTGAAGAGCCGGGCCGAACGCCTGACCGCTTCGGCCTGCCCGACCGCCCAGAGTTGAACGCTGTCGAGCTTTCCCTTGCGCTTCACGTAGTCGGCATCGACGTCGTAATGCGCCTGGAGCGAGGAGAACAGGTCCAGTTCGAATGAGACGCGCGGGTGGCCTGCGGCCATCATCGAGTGGGTGACGAACTGGCCCGGTCGGTCGCTGCCGAAGTGGCAGTCGAGGCAGACGGCGGCGCGCACTTGCGGCCTGTCGAGCGGGATCATCCCGGCGGCGACGTTGGAGGCATGGGTCGCCGGCATGGCGTAATGGCTGGAAATCCAGCCCGAGGCGGCGCCGTGGCAGGATTCGCAGCCCACCCCGTCCGAAGCGAGATAGCGTCCGCCGCGCGAGGAATTGGGAGCATTGGTCGCATGGCAGCCGAGGCAGGCCGATGCCGATGCGGCGTTGCCGAGGCCCAGCGCCGCTGCGATCCGCTGGCCGCGCTGGCCCGAGAGGACGGCGCTCGCCCGGCTATGGGCTCCGGTCTGGCTCGAGGGCTCCTGCCAGATCCTCAATTCGTCCTGGCGGACGATCTTGCCGTCACCCTCGCTGCGGCCGTGGCAGGTGGAGCCGGCGCAACTGGCGACGCCTTCATAGCTGCCGGCGGTGGCGGCATTTGACCACGCGGCGCCCAGGGCGAGCAGCACAGCCGCCAGCGCCGCAAGCATGCGCGCTGATCCGTGAAATCCGGTGCCCCCGGAATGGGTCACTTGGTCTGCCCCCCTACGCAGCCCTCCTCGCCGGGAGAGCAGCTGTTGCCCCACAGGTCTTCGTTGCCCACCCCTGTAACCGGCTCGTCGACGAGCGGCAACGTCGCGTTGCGTTGAAGTGCCGGTAAATCCACGTCCATTTCGATCACGGGCGGAGTCAGCAAGCCGCCTGCCGGGTCTTCCGGAGAGACCGGCCGCTGGATGTCGGCCTTGGTGACGAGCACATCATCGAGTCCGCCATTGGTGAGCAGCCCGCATGGCAGGCCGATCACGCATCCGTTCACGGTCGAAAGCGGGTTGAAAGGGCCTCCAGCGGCGGCGGCGCTGCCGTTGATGCTGATGGCCGAGACGGTGTCCAGCCCGGTGGCCTGATTGCCCGTCGCGTCGATGATGACGCCGTTGATGGCTATACGGGTGGCAGGCCCGGCGGTCGTGATCGCCAGCGACCCGGTGGTGAAACCGCGCCGGCCGGCATACTCGGCCGAGGCGCCGAGGTTCTGGACATAGAATGCGTCGGTGACGTCAGCTTCTATCGCACCGGCGAAAAGGGCGCCGCGGGTCGGGCCGACGCCGGGGGTATCCAGCAGCGCCGTGGCATCACGAAGGCCGAGCGAAGGATCGAGCTGAGCGATCGTGCCGGAAGTCGCGGTGACGAAACGGCCCGCCGTCACGCGCAGCAGGCCGAGAGGATTGCCGCTGCCGTCGGTCAGGGTGATCGAGCCAAGGTCGGTGCTGACCTCGACATTCGCGGCCGTCAGATCCAGCGTGTCGAGCGCGCCTGACGTGAACAGGCCCACATTGCCGACAATGGAAATGCGGCCGGGCGTGGCCAGCGACAAGGTGCCGCCGCTGCCGATGGCCTGCCCGGTACCGAAGCCGAGGCCCAGCGCGCCGACCTGCACTTCGCCAGCGCCGGTACTCGTCCGAACCGCGAAGGCGAGGGCGTTGTCGGCAAAGACCTGCTGGAGCTCGGCATTGTCGAGGCTGTAGCCGCCCGTGGCGGCGGCTCCGCCGATGTAGCTGGTGTTCGCACCATTGCTGTTGGTGAAGCCGACGGACGCGGTGGTGCCGCGCTGTCCCATCTGGCCGGCCGTGCCGATGACGATATCCTGCGAAGCCGCCGCGATCTGGCTGCCGCTGGCGAGCGCGTTGATCGTTATCGTCTGCCCGGCCGTCATGCCCAGCGCGCCGGCAGCCAGGGCATTGCCGTTCAGCGTGAGGTTGCGTCCGGCGCCCAGCGTCATTGTCCCGCTGGCATTCAGGTCACCCCCGGCGCTGATATCCTGCCCGGCGGTGATGATAATTCCGGCGCCGTTCACCGCGCCAGAGTTGGCCACCGAGCCCGCCAGGCCCGCAAGAGTGATGCTGCCGGCGGCGTCCACTGTTGCGAGATCGAGATTGCCCTGCGTCCGGATGGAGAGGTTGCCGGCGGCGGCGTCTGCGTCGGCGAAAGCAAGTCCGCCGGTCGAGACGATACCGACCGAGGTCCCGCGCGCGGTGACGAGCCCGGCCGAGTTGAGATCGGCGACGTTCAGCGCGCCGCCGGCAAGAAGCTGCGTCGCCCCGCCCGAGCCCAGCGCCAGCAGGGTGAGCGCGCCGCCTGCGCTCATGTTCGTCGGTCCGCCCGCGGTGATCGTGCCGGTGCCGGTCAGGTTGTTGCCGGCAGTGACATTCAGAAGCCCGGCCGATGAGACATCGGCAAGGCTTGCGTCCAGTGCCGCATCGATGACCACGCTGGCGGCCGAAAGAGGCCCGCCGAATGCGATCGAACCGCCGCTGCTGGTGAACTGCGCCGCGCCTGTCGCGCTGCCGCTGCCGAGCACCAGGCCGCCCGTGGTCAGGATCGTGAGATCACCGCCGGTAGCGTCGGCCGAGACGAACGACAGCACGCCGGTCGAGGTGATGTCCACCGACCGGCCGAGGGCAGTCACCAGACCGGCGGAATCGAACTGGGACACCGAAACCGGACCGCCGACCGATCGCAGCAGCGTCGTTCCGCCTGACGACAGGCCCGGCATGCTAATACCGAGGTCTGCCGAGATGGACACGTTGCCCGCCGCCGTGACCAGCCCGGTCGAGGCGAATGTCCCGCCCGCGGTGATACTCAGCGCGCCCGACGAGGCCAGATCGGCATTGGCGGACGCATCCGTCCCGGCGGCGATTGTGATGCCTGCGCCATGGACGGCGCCGTTCATCGCCACCGGTCCGTTAGTGCTGGACAGGGTCACGGCGCCCGCCGCATCCACGGTGGCGACGACGAGATTGTCCGCCACGTTCAGCGAAAGATCGCCGCCGGTCGCGTCGGCATCGGCAAAAGTCAGGCTGCCGCTGGAGCCGATGGAGACGGATAGCCCCGAGACGGTGACCGGTCCTGTCGAAAGCAGGTCGGCGACTGTCACCGGACCGCTGGCGGACGTGAGGCTGGTCGTGCCTCCGGAATCGAGACTGCCCAGGCTTATGCCGGCCGCGCCGCTGATGAGCATGTTGGAGCCGCTGGAGAGCAGGCCGCTCCCTGTGACCTGCCCGGCGGCGGAGGTGATCGCCAACGCGCCGCCGGTGTCGAAGCTGCCGCTGCCAAGAACGTCGAAGGCTGCATCGCCGGTCACGGTGATCGTCGCATCCCCCGTAACCGAAAGCGCGGCATTTGCGGTGCGCAGTGTCAGGCCCTGGCCGCCGGCCGCTGCAGTGGCCCCGGTCGCGCTGGCATCGAGCGCGCCGGAGACGTCCAGCGTTCCGCTCGGGTCCGCGGCGCTGCTGCCGATCTTGAGCAGGCCGGCGATCGTCGGCGGGGGAGTGCCGCCCGGATTGGTACCGCCGGTGGCACCGGCATCAAGAGTGACATTGCCGATGACCTGCAGGGCGCCGCCTTCGGTGGTAAGCCCCGCGCTGCCGCCGTTGGCGCGGCCCTGGACCAGCGAATCCGTGCTGTTGGCGCCGCCGCTGGCCGATGCATCGACAAGCAGACCGCCGGAAATCGTCGTGGTGCCGGTTCCGGTCTGGCCCGCCGATGCGCTGCCGCCGAAGGCATTGCCCCCCAGCGCGCCGGTCAGCGTGCCTGCTCCGCCCAGGGCATTGGCGAGCACCGAGACCGGGCCGTTCAGCGCCAGCGTGCTGCCGTTTTCCGAAGCGAGCAGGGCAAGGCCGCCGGTGGCGTCTCCCGCAGTGCCGTTGATGCCCGCCGCGCCGGAGAGGCCGCGCGCGCGGATGAGCGTGGTTCCGGCAACGGTGACGTTGCCGCCGGCGCCGCGCAGCCCTGCCTGTCCGCCGGTTGCGGCGCCGCTGCTGCCGCTCTCGGCCGGATCGACATCGTTGCTCGTGCCATCGGCCGAGATCGTCAGGCTGACGCCGCCGCCGGCATTGGCGAAGAGCGCCCCGCCTGAGACGTCGAGGGCTGCGACGCCGCCGGTGCCGCTGCCCCCGGTCGCCCCGCCCTTGATCGTGCCGCCGAAGCCCTCTGCCAGGATATCCAGCGTCGAGGCCAGCGTCATCGTCCCGCCGCTGATCGCGACCAGTGCCGTACCGCCGGTGCCGCTTCCCAGCGAATCCGCGCCGCCGATGGTGCTGGAAGGCCCGCCATGGCCCTGTGCCTCGACCATCACCGCGTCGGCCACGTCGATGGTGCCGCCGCTGAGCAGAAGGCTGGCGCTGCCGCCCGTGGCGGTGGCGGCAAAGCCGTCGGTCACTGTGCCGAAAGTCGAGCCGATCGATGTCTCATAGGCGCCAGTGGCACTGGCTATCACATTCAGACCCGGCGTGAATGCACTGCCAAGCGTGCTGTCGACCACGAGGCTGCCGTTGTTGGCGACGGAGACCTGCGCGGTCCCGCCCGTTGCCGAACCGGCCCCGGTGAGCGCCCCCATGCTCACGCCATAGGCCTCGACCGAGAGGCTCGGCACCGAAACGGAGCCGTTGTCGATCAGCAGCGCGGCATTGCCGCCGGTCATGTCCGGCGTGAAGTTGGGTTCGCTGCCGAGCCCTTCGATGTTGAAGTCCGCGTCGGCCCTGACGGTCACGTCGGAACCGGTCGTCAGCGCGCCGCCCGCGCTCACGTCGATCACGGCGCTGCCGGCCCGGCCGAAGCTGCCGGTACTGCCGTTCACCGGGGCGTAGGCATTGGCGCTGAGAGTGACCGAGTTGGCGACGTTGAGGGCGGCGCCTGTGACTTCCAGCCTGACGCCGTTCGCCAGGTCAGCCGTCGCGGAACCGGAAATGCCCCCGCCGAAGCTTTCGCCGCCCTCACCATTGGCGTCGAGGAAGAGGTTGTTCCAGTTCTGGTCGTTGCCGTTGAGGGCGACCAGGATCGTGCCGCCAAAACCGTTGCCGCCATTGCCGTCCGAATAGGAACCGACGCCGTTTGCGTCGAGGAAGACGCCGGAGAAATCCAGCAGGCCGCCATTGTCGATCATCGTGACACCGCCGCCGATGCCGTTGCCGCCGAGCACGTCGGAACTGCCGCCGTAGCCGCTGGCGGTGGCGAAGAGGCTCGTGCCGTTGCCGAGAATGCCTCCGGCAGAGGCGGTGATGTCGATCGTGCCGCCGGTTCCGGCGCCGCCCTGATTCAGTGCGAAACCGCCGCTGCCGCTCGCGTTGAGATTCATGAAGGGCGCGATGATGGTGCCGCCCGGCGCGTCCAGCCGGATCGCCCCACCAATGCCGCCGCCGCCGATATCGCCGCTGCCGCCATTGCCGGTCGCGTCGATCGTCAGGCCGGTTGCGCTGAGGCTGCCGGCGCTGGAGATGCTCACGCTGCCGCCCGTGCCGTCGCCGCCCGTCCCCGAGGCAACGTCCCCGCCGTAGCCGCTGGCATCTATTTCGAGCGCGTCGGCGCCGATGGAACCGCTGACGAGATCGATGCCGATGGTTCCGCCGATGCCATCGAGCGAGAGTGCCGCAGTATCGCTGCCATCGCCGATCGCGCGCAGGCGGAGCCGGCCTGCCGCAGTCAAGGCACCGCCGCCATCGACGTTGATCGCGATGGTGCCGCCCTGTTCGGCATAGCCGGCACTGACGTCGAGCGAGTAGCGGGTGCCGAACGGCGGGAAAAGGATGTCTGACGGCACGCCCAGCGTATCGTTGGCGATGATCTGCGCGCCGCCAAGGGCATTGAGTTCGACGCGGTTGACGGCATCGAGCGTGGCGAAGCGGTCGAACACTGTCGTGTCGGTCGGCGCTACAGTGATCGTGTCGGTGGCCCTGGCTGTCGTGACCGAGGAGAATTGCGCATCGCCGATGGCGATGCTCGCCGTCGCGGTCCGCGGATCGCCCGCGTCGAAGCCGAGGCCATGGCCGGCCGACAGCACCACCGCGCTGCCGTCGTCGGTGGCGAGGGCAGCGGCGTCGTAGCCGATTCCGCCGTTGAGCAGCATGGTCAGGCCGTCGTTCTTGCCCATGGCGACCATGTAGATTGTCTTGATGTCGCTTGCCGAAGCGGAGGCGGAGCCGCCGGTGGTGCCGGTGTGTACAAGCCCGTTCGGGTCAGTCGTGCCGGTCGTGACGGTGATGTCAAACAGTCCGGCGTTGATGGTGATGTCGGCCACCTCGGCGGCGACGTAGGCGATAGAGCCATCGGACCGAACCGTACCGGCCTGCTCGATGCGCGGCGCGACGAGGGCGACATAGACGTCGTTGCTGGGCAACTGTGCGTTGCGCAGGGCATTGATCCTTGCCCCGCTCTGGATGGTGACCGGCGCCAGCGAACCTGCCGGGCCGGCAAAGCGGATTTGGCCTGAAGGTCCGTAAAGGCCCCCGGTGGTGTCGATCGGGTTGGTCGTCAGGACAAGGCCGCCGACGTTGAACGTCGCCGTCGGGCCCAGGATCACGCCGTTGGGCGAATAGAACCAGACATTGCCGCCGACCTGCCCGAACAGGGTGCTGTTGACGGTGCCGTCGAACTCGACCGTGGCGCTCGTGGGGGCGCCGCTTCCATCGACCGGGACGATGCGGTTCAGCACTGTGTAATTGGTGGGGCCGCTGAACCCGGAATCCTGGAACGTCGAGGTCGTGCCGGCGGGCTGGAAGACCACGTTGCTGCCGGCGCTGGTCGTTCTCCAGTCGATTATCACCTCGCCGGAACCGACGAACACATCGGTCGTGCCCGCACCCGTCGAGATCGAGGCGGTGCCCGAGGTTACCGTTCCCGTACCCTGAAACGACTGGGCGGTTGCCGGCTGCGGCGTCGCGATCGCAAGGATCAGTGCGGAAAGGCTGGCGCCGCAAAGCGCGGTCTGCCGCCTGCGCGCGAAGAGGGGGGGCTTGGTCATGACGGATTCCACGGCCAAAGCCGTGCCCTGATGGTGAAGAGGACTCGGACATCGCCGCGCTGCTGCTGGAAACCGGCGCGTTTTAGCGGGACAGCCAGCGTCAGGTTCGCGTCGAGCTTGTCGCCCCAGCGCGCCCTGAGTCCGCCCCCGGCGGTATAAGCGGTCCGCGGATCGTCGGCACCGTCGTCCCGGCGCCAGGCCCATGCCGCGTCGAGAAAGGCGAACGGCTGGACGGCGATTGCCTTGTCCATCGCGCGCGCAAGGCTGCCGTACCGCAGCTCAAAGGACGAGCCGACGCCGCTGTCGCCAAGAAGGGTACCGGGATCGAGGCCGCGGCCGACCGTGTAATTGCCGACGCTGAACTGTTCGTAGGACAGCAGCGTGTCGGGCGAATACTGCGCCCGCGGCGAGACCGCGAGCGTGACTTTCTGGACCGGGCGGAACTCGGCCGTTGCCTCGCCCCGCAGGACGAAGCCGCTCGGATCGGCGAGCAGATTGCTGATCGGCACATTAGGCGTGAGGCATTGCGTGATTGGCGTACAGTCCTCACTGGCGCCCAGCGCGTCGAGCCCCCGCCGCGCCTCGACCTGCGCACCGAGCCGCCATCGCGGCTCGGCGACGGAATAGCCGCCTTGGCCGACGAGGCTTCCGGGGGCGATGGCATCCAGGGCGATGCGGGCATAAAGCACCCGCAGATGGTCGCGCGTGAGAGGCGTCGAAGCGAACTCGATGTCCTGGTCGACGATCTCCAGCCCGCCCGCCGCACGCACCGACAGCGCGCGCCGGCGCACCAGCGGATAGCTGAGGCCGATCTCGGCCGCGAGCGTCTCGCTCTTGAACGGCAGGGGGCCTGAAGGTTCGCTGCGGCCCCACAGCAGGTTGCCGCCAAGCCGCAGTCCGCTTGCGCCGAGGGCAAAGTCGTGGCCGGCCTGAAGGACGGTCTGCTCGTCGAAATCGAAGGTGTTATAAAGGCTGAGCGTTGTGCGGTCGGCAAGGCCCGTCACGCCGTTGATCGCGGCTTGGACGAAAAGGCCCTCTCGCCCTGTCGCCTTCGAGCCGAGGTTCTGCACTCCGGCGACGAGTTCGAACGGCTCGCGCCGCACCAGCACGTCGCCGATCACATCGCCCGGCGCGCCCTTGGCGGGCTTGAGTGTCAGGCGAACCTGATAGCCGGGCATGTCGCTGAGCAGGAGCAACTGCCGCTCGGCGAGACGCGTATTGAACCACGGCTCCTTCGTGAGCCGGGCGAGATGCGCCGCGATGGCGCTCTCATTGGCCCCCGCTTCGCCGCGGACCTGCACTTCGACAAGACGCGCGACGAGCACGTCCATGCGCACGTCGCCGCCTTTCTCGATCCGCTGCGGGGGAATCTGAACGGCGGCGAGATAGCCCATCTCGCGCAGCGCCGTGGCAGCGCGGTCGCGCACTTCGCACAAGGCGGCGATGGGAAGATCCCGCCCGGCCATGTCGCGCCAGGTGTCATCGAGGACCGAAGGAGCGACAGCCTCCAGATGAGCGAAAGTCACGTGCGAAAACGTGACGCGGGTCTGGGCGAAAGCCGGATCGGCAAGCGGGCAGGGGCCGCGCTCGATTTCGCCTGTGATCTCCACACGCGGACGGGGCGAGGGCAGGCGGTCGAGGGCACGGCCCTGATCGAGTTCCTCGCGGGTCGGGGCCGGGGGCGGTGCGGACTGCGCCTGGGCCGTGCAGGGCAGCGCTGCCGCAAGCACGGTCTGGCCCAGCAGCAGCCCGCGCCGGATGGGGCCGTATCGCCGGCCCGCTTTCCGGTTGTAGTCCGCAGTTGCTCGCACCCTCATTCCTGTTCCCCCCAAGCCGGACATTGCTGACCGGCATGCCTTTCCTCGATCCTTCAACCCGCCGGGCGCTCGTCAGCCCTGCGGCAGCGCCAGCGAATGCGCGAGCACGTTCACCTGCCCCTCGCAGCCTTTCGCCAGCAGCGCTTCGGCCAAATCTTCGGGCGCGTAGTCCTGCTGTGGCAGAAGCCGGAACGTGATTTTGACTTCCGGCGCCTTCCCTTTCGGCGCGATCGCATAGGAAGCGCCTTCGGCCACGGGTGCGCCGCCCCAGGGCGCCACCATCGAGCCGTCCTGGAATGAAAGCTCCATGGCGGCACCACCTGCGGCGGGTTCCGTTTCATAGGCCGCAGCACCGTCCTTGCTGGGACGCCAGGCGCGCACCTCGCCTGCATCGACCACGCAGACCGGACCGGAGCTGGTCACGTCGACATACCAGAGGTTCGGGCGCAGCGGCTTGCCGTCGGGTCCGCTGCCGCGCACGGCCCCCGTCCGCACCCGGCTGGCGCTGCGCTGGGTGGTCAGGGCAACGAAAGTGCTGGTGCGGCTCGGGCCGCTCGAAGTGCCCACTGTGTAAGTCCCCGCGCCGCTCAGCACGCGCGTGCCGCGCTTGTCGAGGATGGTCACGCGATCGGACGCCTTGAGCGTGATCCTGGCATCGTCGGGCAGTTTGGTCCCCGGCGGATAAGTCTTGGCCGAGGGACCGCTGGAAGCGACGACGATGCCGGCCATTGCGCCGGCCGGCAATGTCAGCAGCGCCGTGCCGGCGATGCCGCCAAGCGCGGCGCGAGCGAAGCGGTGGCTCTTATGCGAGGACATAAGCCCTGTTTCCTTCGAGTTTGCGGGTTCGTTCAAGCAGGTTGCGCAATGCAGCGTCGTCCGGATGAGCGGCGGCGATGGCTTCGATCCGGGCGGCGGCAGCGGCGGGATCGGTGTCGATCATCCTGACTGCCAGCGTCAGGGCGTCCCGATCCCCGGCGGGGAAATCGGGAGCCGGTTCGAACACGTCGACAGGGCTTGCGCGGCCGCGAAGAACCACCCGGCCCAGGGGGCGCCACCAGTCAAGCCCGGAACGCTCCACCAGTTCGCGACTGGCGATGACTGAAGTGCCGAGCGACTTGTTGGCGGCTTCGAGGCGAGCCGCCGTGTTCATGGCGTCGCCCAGCGCGGTGTACTGGATGCGCCGTTCGCCCCCGAAATTGCCGACCACCGCCTCGCCGAAATGCTGGCCGACGCGGGTGCGCCCGATCGGCGGCAGCGACGAGTCCATGCGGCGGCGGAATTCCTCCCCGGCCTGCCACATCGCGTAGCCCGCCCGAGCCGCCTTCTCGGCATCGTCAGGCCGCGCGATCGGTGCTCCCCAGAAGGCGACCACCGCATCGCCGACGTATTTGTCGACGATGCCGCCGTGCTCGAGGACGACCGAACTGAGCTTGTCGAGGTATTCGTTGAGCAGCTTAGCCACGACTTCCGGCTCGAGCTGGTGCGACAGCTTGGTGAAGCCCTCGAGATCGCTGAACAGGATATAGAGCTCGCGCTTGCTGCCCGAGAGCGTCAGGCGCTCGGGGTTGTCGATGATCTCCTGCGCGATGTCGCGGGGCAGGTACTTGCCCAACGCGTCCTGGGCGAACCGGCGCTCCACCGCGCCCGAGGCGCGCACGGCGCTGGAGACGCCGATGAATGCGAGGATCCAGCCCGCGATCCAGCCGAAGGCGGGGGTGCCGTAAGTCTCGACCCCGGAATGTTCGAGGTAGAAGGGAATGCCCACCATCAGCGCGATCTGCGCGACGAAGAGCGGGATGATGCGCCAGGTGCGGGCGTCCAGCAGGGCAGTCAGGGCGGCGGCCACGATGAAGATCAGCCCTACTGCCCAGCGCTGCCATCCTGCCACCGGTTGCCGCCGCGCGCCGTCGAGCATCTGCGCGATCATCGTCGCATGGACTTCGATCCCCGGCACTGTGGTTCCGGTGTAGCTGGTCAGGCTCGTGGTGACCTGGTCGGTGTCGACGATCTGCCCTCCGATGAGAACGTAACGGCCATGGACCTGGGCAGCCAGGGCAGCGGCCATCTCGGGATCATCGAGCTCCGCGAAAAGATCGATCGGAAGCGAGGAGAATACGGGTGCGTCGCTGTTCGGCCGCAGATAGCGGATGGAGCCGGTGTATCCGCCGAATGCCTTGTCCTCGCCCTTGCCCCCCGCCGCGATCATGGCGCGCCCGAGCAGCGGCGGCAGCCCCGGTTCGATCGAGGGCCAGACACGCGTTGCGCCGAAATCGTTGCTGAGGCGAACGCTCGCCGGCCTCGCATTGCTGCCGCGCAGCTCGGCAAGAAGGCTTTCGAGATAGTGCCGCTGCTCGTAGTTGATGTCGTTCCTGTTCGTCGCTTCGTTGACGTAGGCGACGAACGTGGGGGTCTTCATGGCACGCAGGCCGGCGATGAGCTGCCCGTCCTCGTCCTGCGGCTGATCGAACAGGATGTCGATGCCGATGGCCTTGGCGCCCATGCCATCGAGCCTGTGCAGCGCCTTGGCCAGCAGACCGCGATCGAGCGGCGAGCGCTTTCTGGCGTTGATCAGGGTCTGGTCCGTATAGGCGACGATCTGGATGCGCGGGTCTTGCGCGACCTGCGGCGCCATGACGAAGCTGCGCAGGTCGTAGAGCGAATCTTCCGCGTCGCCGGCGACCGGAATGTTCCAGCTGAAGCGCGCCAGGATCACGCCGAGCACGAGCAGCAGTATCGTCGCCGCCATCTGGCGCTTGCTGGCGGCACGCACCTTGCGCCAGCCCTTGCGGATGAGGGCCGGGGCTGATTTCCGCGCCGCCATATCTGCAAGGCCGGCCATGGCTATTCAGCGTGCCGGGACCGGCCGCGCGGCATCGCCGATCACGGCGAAACCGGCCCAGTAATAGGGGTGCGAGGTCTGCGGATCGTCCATCAGCCGGCGCTGCGACGTGCGCAGGGCCTCGCCCACCGAAGCTCCCTTTGCCATGTAGAAGCCGTTGAACAGCCGCTCGGTCGCATCAAAATCGTCCGGCGCGGGCCAGTGGCTGGCGACGACCTGACGGCCGCCGGCTGCGATGAAGGCGCGCACCAGACCGTCGAGCGCCTGGCCGCCGCCTGTCGAAAGCCCTGCCTCGCGCGTGGCTTCGAGGCCTGCGCCCGCTGCCGTATCGCAGGCCGAGAGGATCACGAGGTCGGCATCGAGATGAAGATCGAAGATCTCGCTGAACGAAAGCAGCCCATCGGACTTTGCGTCGCCGAAGGAGGTCAGCAGCGCCGGGCGTACCGGACAGCCTACGCGCGGAGCAGTGACCAGCCCGTGCGTCGCGAAATGGACGATGCGGAAGGCGCCGAGGTCGGGCCGCTGCATTATCGCCTCGTCGGTGAAGGCGGCTCCGGTCATCAGGTCGGTCCCGCCCCTGGCCAGCAGGCTTGCAGCCTCGTTCAGTTCTTTTGGAGAGATCGGCTGGTTCCAGGTCGACAGCGGCCAGGTGCAGTCGGCATCCTGCGCTGCGCTTTCGCCGGAACGAATGGAGGCGTGCGTGACGGCCGGACCGATCGGGGCGTTGTTGCCAAGGCCCAGGTAATCGCGGCTCGCGGCCGAGGCAGGGGCGGCGCGGGCGTCGCGGAAACTGGCGGCGGACAGCGCGGTGCTCACCGAACGATCGCGGCCGAGCCAGCCGATGCCGGTAAAATCGTACTCGTCGCCGCCCGCCTTGACGCGGGAGTGATAGGCGGCAACGCCTTTGCGGTCGTCGGTCAGCAGATTGATCGGCAGCTTGAGCATCGCGCCCGCCGGCTCGAAGATCAGGTGCGACAGCGATGAGATTTCGGTGCGCGCCGGCCCGAGCAGGGCTTCGTCGAGGGTGACCGCTGTATCGGCGTCGAAGGGATAGGTCGACTGTACCCCGTTGATCGTCAGCGAGATGGAATCGCGCAGGGTGTCGACGGCGTCGGCGACCTGGCCGGCGGAAAGGCCGACTTTCCACCCGCGCGCGGCGGTTGGAGAAACAAACACCGCGTAGAGCGATCCCGAAAGCTCAGCCAGCTTCAGATAGCCTTCCCCCTGCTGCAGCGACGAACGCAGGTCCTCGATCGAGATCGTGCGATGGGCAACGGCGCGATAGCGGGGATAAGCCCCAAGAGCGTTCATCGCTGCGAGCTGCGCGTCCGCAAGCTGATCGCGGCGGGCGCGAAGGGCATCGAGCTGGGCGTCCGTTTCGCCGGCTTCGCTCGCGGCCGTCAGGCGCGCGATCTCGATCCGGGTGCGTTCGAGTTCGCGGGAAATGCCCAGGGAGCGGCGGTAGAGCGCGGAAGCTTCATCAGAGCCGCCCTCAAGCTGGCGCGAAAGCTGTGCCAGAGTGTCGGCGGCGCCGGTCCGTTCGAGCAGCTGGCTCGCCCGGAACAGTTCGGCGATGCTCGCAGGGTCCTGCGTTCCCTGGGCGGCGAGCATGTCGAAATAGGGGCGGATGAGGTTTTCCATGCCGACGAGCGCACCCTGGTTGCGCACGACATCATCCACAACCCCGCGATAGATGGTCGTCGCTTCGGCGCTGTTTCCCCGGCGGGAAAGGAATCCTGCCAGACGCGCGCTCACGACATTGACCGAGGCGCTGTCGGGGTAAGTGGTGCGGACAAGGTCCAGCGCGCTGCGCAGGCTCTTTTCCGCCTCGGCATAGCGGTTCTGCGCTTCGTACCCCAATGCAAGCTCGGTCAGGATCTGGGCGCGCAGCCGCGCTATCGAGATCACCCGGCCACCCTGCACCTTCAGGGCGCTGTCGTAAGCCAGGGCTAGGGCCTGGCGAGCCTCGTCCGGCTTGCCCTGCAGGCGGAGCGCCGTGCCGCGCAATTGCAGGGCCTGCGCATCGATGATGGCCGCGCGGTCCTGCGGAGGAAGCCGGGTCGGCTGGCCCAGCAGTGCAGTCAGGTTCGTGCCCGCCGCCGCGTTGAGGCCGGCCGCGGTCCGTTTGTCGATGCTGACCGCTTCGCCGCTTGCGGGAATTGGCTCGAATACCGGCACATCGCGCGCGAGCACGGCCAGCGCCTGGTCCAGCTCGCCGCGATTGATGGCGTCGATGGCGGCGTAGTTCCGCGCCAGCCGCGACTGCACGGGATCGAGCAGACCCATGGCCTGTGCTTCGGCAAAAGCGCGCTGCGCCTGGGTAAACGCACCCAGGTTCGAAAGTTGGAGGGCGCGATTTACGAGCGCCTCGTGAATTTGGGCTTCGCGCGAGACGAGCCCGTCCTCCGTCGTGCCGGCCAGGATCGCCGGCGCCGCCGCGAAGAATTCCGCCGCCTCGGCATAGGAGCCGGCGCTGTTGCCGCGATAGCCCTGGCCCAGCAGCAGGTCGGGATCGCCATTGGCGGCGCGGGCGCGGGCGAGGCTCAGCGCGTCGCCGGAGCCGAGGTTCGCGATCGAGATGGCGCCTTCGACGACCTTGTCCGCAACCAGCGACCGCAGGGTCAGGCGCAGCGCATCGTCATATGCGGCGAGCCCTTCCACGGCGACGGTGCCGCGCCCGGTATCGCGCATGTAGACCCGCCATTGCAGGCCGGACCGGCTACCGGTGCAGTTGGCGCCCTCTGCCGAGAAAGCTGCGCTTGCGTCCGGGCAATCGAGCGCCTCCTCACGCCTTGCGGTCACTTGCGCCGCGGCATCGGCCGCGTCGCGCAACAGATAGGCCGTCCCGACCGAACGCGCGACGTCGGCGCAAAGGATCACCCACTTGCGGTCGAACACGGATCGGCGCGCACCGCCCATCGCGGCGCCCTGAACCTCGCAGGCCGAGCCGGAACTGCCGATAGGGAAGCTTTCCTCAAGCGACGGGCGAAGCTGCGCCGGCGCTGCCCCGGCCGTGGCGGACTCCGCGAGAACGGCGAGAGCGGCTACAGCCATCGACCGAAACTTGCGCACCTGATTTCCCCCCGTTGTCGTCATCACCGGCCGGACGAAGCAGTGCGGTCGATTTGACATGCAGTGGCGACTTCCCCTTCGCCGGCGGTCTGCAGACACTAACAGACCGCCATTGTAAACCCCGAGGCGCGCTTTGTTAACGGGCTGAATATGCCATATTTGTCATGTGTTCTGTCGTTGCAACGGCTTTACTCCGGCAGCAAGGTGCCGCTTGCGCCCGCCATCTGCAAGTTAGCCGCGCGTTAAGGCTGATTTTCTGAAGAACTTGATCCGATCGAGATGATAACCGGTTCCAGCGTCAAGCCGTCGAATCGCATGCATCCAATTCGGATTGCGCCTGGCGCAAGGGCATGGCGCCCCGGCCGCATCCGGTATAAAGGCGCGGCGATGCTTCGCCTGTCTGATCTCGCCCTCCCGCTCGACCATACTTCCGCCGATCTCGAGAAGGCCGTCATCGCCCGCCTGGAGATCGCACCGGACGATCTCGAACGCCTGACGATCGTGCGGCGCGGGAACGACGCCCGGCGCAAGACGGCCATCAAGCTGGTCTATTCGCTGGACGTGCAGGTCAAGAACGAAGCGAAAGTGCTCGCCCGCTTCGCCGGCGATCAGCATCTGCGGCCGGCCCCGGACACCAGCTACAGGTTCGTCACGCGCGCGCCCGGGGGCTATCAGGGACCGCGTCCCGTGGTCATCGGGGCGGGGCCCTGCGGCCTGTTGGCTGGTCTGGTCCTGGCGCAGATGGGTTTCCGCCCGATCATCGTCGAACGCGGCAAGGCCGTTCGCGAGCGGACCAAGGACACCTGGGGCCTGTGGCGCCGCTCGGTGCTCGACCCTGAAAGCAACGTCCAGTTCGGCGAGGGCGGGGCGGGCACTTTCTCCGACGGCAAGCTCTACAGCCGCATCAAGGATCCGCGCCATCTTGGCCGCAAGGTGCTGACCGAGTTCGTCAAGGCCGGCGCGCCCGAGGACATCCTGACCGAGGCGCACCCCCACATCGGCACTTTCCGTCTTGTCACCATGGTCATGTCGATCAGGGAGACGATCGAGCAGCTCGGCGGCGAATACCGCTTCCAGACCCGTGTCGACGACTTCGAGATCGAGGAGCGCGAGGGCGAGCGCCGGCTGAAGGGTCTTCACCTCTCGACCGGCGAATTCCTGCCCGCCAGCCAGGTGATCATGGCGGTGGGCCACTCCGCGCGCGACATGTTTTACAAGCTTCACGACCGCGGCGTGCATATGGAAGCCAAGCCGTTCGCCATCGGCGTGCGCATCGAGCATCCGCAGAGCTGGATCGACAGTGCACGCTACGGCCCGAACGCAGGCAACAAGCTCCTTGGCGCGGCGGCCTATTCCCTCTCCCACAAGTGCGCGAGCGGGCGCGTCGTTTATTCTTTCTGCATGTGCCCCGGCGGCCGTGTAGTGGCGGCAACATCCGAGGAAGGCCGCGTCGTCACAAACGGCATGAGCCAGTATTCGCGCGCCGAGTTCAATGCCAATTCCGGGCTGGTCGTCGATATCAGTCCCGAACGCGACTACCCCGGCGATCCGCTGGCGGGCATCGCCTTGCAGCGCCGGTTCGAGGAATTGGCGTTCAGTGCCGGCGGGTCGAACTACAAGGCGCCGGGACAGAAGCTGGGGGATTTCCTGGCCGATCGGCCCTCGCGCGAGTTCGGGGAAGTAATTCCCAGCTATCAGCCGGGCGTGCACCTTACCGACCTGCGCGAATGCCTGCCGGATTTCGTCATCGAGGCCATACGCGAGGCGCTGCCTGTGTTCGGGCGCCAGGTCCCCGGTTACGATCATCCCGACGTGGTCATGACCGGCGTTGAAACCCGCACGTCCTCGCCGGTACGCATCACGCGCGGCAGGGACTTTCAGAGTGTCAACACGCGCGGGCTTTATCCGGCGGGTGAGGGGGCGGGCTATGCCGGGGGCATACTCAGCGCCGCCGTGGACGGCATCCGGGTGGCGGAGGCAGTGGCGCTGGAGCTGGTCCCGTGCGTCAGTTGCGGTACAGCTGTGGAAATTCCTTCCTGAATGCGGCGAGCTTCGGCTTGTCCCAACGCAGGATGTACGGATTGTCCGGGTTCCTGCGCATGAAGTTCTGGTGGTAGGCTTCGGCGGGATAGAAGGCCCCGGTCTCCAGCTTGGTTGCGATCGGCTTGTCGAACGTCCTCGCTCTGGTCAGGTTGGCTATGTACGTCTGCGCGATGGAACGCTGCGAGGCGTTCTGGGGGAAGATTGCCGAGCGGTAGCTTGGTCCGGCATCGGGCGTCTGACGATTCACCTGCGTGGGATCGTGAGCGACCGAGAAATAGATTTGCAGGAGTTGTCCGTAGCTGACCTGCGCCGGATCGTAGACGATGCGCACGGCCTCGGCATGGCCCGTGCTTTCGGAGGAAACGTCGCGGTAGTTGGCGGAGCTCCTGTCGCCGCCGGCGTATCCTGAAACGGCTGACTTCACACCGCGCACGTGTTCATAGAGTCCCTCAATGCCCCAGAAGCATCCGCCCGCGAGCACGGCCACCTGGTCGCCCCGCGGCGCGACATTTTCCACGGGCGGCGGCGGCAGGCCGGGCGCAGCCGAACCATGTTCCGCGGTCAGCAGCGTGCCGGCGAAAGCGGCGCCGATCCCTGCCAGAGCCATGAGCGAAATGGAGCGGGGAAACATCACGGCATCTCCTGAAGTCCGCGCGTCCATTCTAGGCCCACCACCTCAGTGCGCGCCAGAACTTTTAGGCTGAACGTGCGCTCCCCATGCTGCGAGGCTAATCCAGCGCCCGCGCGAATATTGCGTGTTTCTGAAATATCATTAAATCATGAGTCATTGGCCCGACGAAGACGGAGTCCCTCCGGTGGCAACTCTCGACATGAAAACTCGTTTGAGTTTCAATCCGCCGCATGAAACCTTCGCGGCGATGTCGTAGCAGCACCGGCCCTTTCAGGTGATCGACGGAGAGAAGAATGAGCGCAGGCGAGGTGACCGTTGCCCGGAAGGCGCAGCCCAGGCGGGCTTCCAAAAAGAGCGCCGGCGGATTGGACGCGGCCCTTGCCGAACGGATACGTGACTCCCTTCTTCCCGGCGACGGCCTGGAGGACGCGCATTGGCTTGACGAGGTTGCCCGGACGCTGCTGGCCGCCGCGCAGACGCGCGAGGCTGGCGAGGCGGTCATCGACCTCACGTCCGCAACTGGAGATCGCCGCTTCCTGCGCATCGCGCTGATCAACGATGACATGCCGTTCCTGGTCGACTCGGTCGCGGCCGCAATCGCCGAAGCGGGGCTGGTGATCGATCGTCTCGTCCATCCCGTCATGCCCGTCCGCCGCAGTGCAGATGGCCGATTGGAGGCACTGCCGGACGAGAATGGCCGAGGCACTGTCCGCGAATCGATGATCTACATCGAAACCGCGCGTGTCGATGCGCGGCAGCGCCGGGAACTGCTGCGCAAACTCGATGCGACGCTCGCCGACGCGCGAAGCGCGGTGCGGGACTGGCCGCGCATGGTGGAGGCCATGTCGCACGATGCCGAGCAGGTGCAGGACCCCGAAGGCGCCGAACTGCTGCGCTGGTTCGCCTCGGGCATGCTGACCCAGCTGGGCCACGTCACGCGGCGCCGTGACGGCAGCCACACGCAACTGCTGGGCGTGTGTCGCCGAGGGACGCGCGAAATCCTGTCCGCGGCCAGTTACGAAAGGGCTTTCGCCGAGTTCGACCGGCAGATCGCGGTAGGCGAGGTCCAGGCGCCGATGGCGATCAAGGCCAACCGCATTGCCACCGTGCACCGGCGCGTGCCGATGGACCTGTTCATCGTTCCCGTCCTCGACGGCGGCAAGGTCACAGCCCTTTCCGTCCACGCCGGCATCTGGACGAGCGCGGCGCTGGCCACGCCCCCCGACCGCGTGCCGCGCCTGAGGGTGCTCCTCAGCGGTCTCGCGACGAGGCTGGGGCTCGATCCGAACGGCCACACCGGCAAGGCGCTGGTGCATGCGCTGACGAGCCTGCCGCACGATCTCGTTCTCGGATTGGCAGAGCAGGACGTCGAACGGCTCGCCACGACGATGACGGGTCTGGTCGATCGTCCCCGGCCGCGCCTGCTGATCACCAGCGCACCACTGTCGCGCCATCTCTTCGCCTTCGTATGGCTGCCGCGCGACATGCTCTCGACCCGCATGCGGCTGCGCATCCAGGCGATGATCGAGCAGGCGGCGGAGGCGCCGACGCTCGACTGGAGCCTGCAGGTCGAGGCGGGTAACCTGGCTATGCTGCGATACACCCTGGACATTCGCGAGGGCGCTCACGCGCTCGACGAACAGACGCTCGACCGGCAACTGCACGTGATGCTGCGGGGCTGGGCCGCTGCGGTCGAGGCGGCGCTTGCACAGTCGATGGACCCGGCGCGCGCCGCTGCCGTGGCGAGCCGCTACGCCGATGCTTTCCCGATGTCCTATCACAGCGACTACGGCCCGATGGAAGCGGCGATCGACATTGCGCACATGCGCAAGGTCATGGTCGGCGATGCGGCAGAGGGGGAGAGCCGGCAGGGACTGCGTGACGTCCGCATCTATCGGCATCCTGGCGACGATGGCGACCGCCTGCGCCTGAAGGTCTATCAGGCCGAGGGAGGCCTGGCGTTATCGGACGCGGTTCCGGCGCTCGAGAATTTCGGGTTCAGGGTCCTAGCCGAAGTGCCGACCGCGCTCGACAACGGCCGCATCGGTACGATCCACGACTTCACCATCGCGCTGCCTTTCGGCCGCAGCGCCGATGACGTGCTGAACCTTGCGCCCTCGATCGAGGACGCCCTGCGCTGCGTCCTCAACAATGAGAGCGAGAACGATGCGTTCAATCGGCTCGTTGCCGCGCTCGGCCTCTCCAGGCGCGAGGTCAACTGGCTGCGCGCCTGGTATCGCTACTTGCGGCAGGGCGGTACCCATTTCGGCATTGCCACTGTGGTCGACGCACTGCAGGGGGCGCCGAAAGTGACCCTGGCGGTGGTCGACCTGTTCCTCGCGCTGCATGACCCCGCCTTCCAGGGTGACCGGGCTGTGGCCAGGCAGGACGCCGAACAGGCCATCCGCACCGGCCTTGCCGCCGTGAGCGCGATCAATGACGATCGCCTGCTGCGCGCTTACCGTGACCTGGTGATGGCCATGCTGCGGACCAATGCCTTCGCTCCTGCGGGCCGGCTCGCGCTTGCATTCAAACTCGATTCTGCTCTCGTTCCCGGCCTGCCCAGGCCGCTGCCGTGGCGCGAGATTTTCGTCTATTCGCGGCGGGTCGAGGGCGTTCACCTCCGTGCCGGCCCGGTCGCGCGCGGCGGGCTGCGCTGGTCCGATCGCCGCGACGACTACCGCACAGAGATCCTCGGCCTGATGAAGGCGCAGCGCGTGAAGAACGCCGTGATCGTGCCTACCGGTGCCAAGGGCGGCTTCTATCCCAAGCAATTGCCCGATCCGGCGCTAGACCGCGAAGGCTGGGCCGCCGAAGGCCGGGCCGCCTACGAGGTGTTCGTCGCGACGCTGCTCTCGATCACGGACAATATCGTCAAGGACAGGGTCGTCCACCCCAAGGGTGTCATGATCCTCGACGGCGACGATCCATATTTCGTGGTCGCCGCCGACAAGGGTACCGCGAAGTTCTCCGACGTCGCCAACGGCATTGCCGAGGCACAGGACTTCTGGCTCGACGATGCCTTCGCCAGCGGCGGCTCGAACGGTTACGACCACAAGGCCATGGGCATCACCGCACGGGGCGCCTGGCTTTCAGTGCGCCGGCACTTCCTCGAAATCGGGATGGACGTCCAGAGCGATCCGGTGCGCGTCGTCGGTTGCGGCGATATGTCGGGCGACGTGTTCGGCAACGGCATGCTGCTGTCCAAGGCGATCAGGCTCGTTGCGGCCTTCGATCACCGCCACATCTTCATCGATCCCGACCCGGATCCCGCCAAGAGCTGGGCCGAGCGCAAGCGCCTGTTCGAACTGCCGCATTCGAGCTGGGACGATTACAGCAAGAAGCTGATATCGAAGGGCGGCGGCGTGTTCTCCCGGCAATTGAAATCGATCCCGCTCACGCCGCAAATGCGCAAGGCCCTGGCAATCGAAGCCGATACGCTCGACCCCGAGTCACTGATATCCGCGATCCTGACAAGCCCCGTCGATCTGCTCTGGTTCGGCGGCATAGGCACTTACGTGAAGGCCGAAGCTGAAAACAACGTCGCGGTCGGCGATCCCGCCAATGATGCGCTGCGTGCGAACGCCACTGACGTGCGGGCGAAGGTGATCGGCGAGGGCGCCAATCTTGGCGTCACTCAGGCCGGGCGCATCGAATTCGCCGCCCGCGGCGGGCGCATCAACACGGATTTCATCGACAATTCGGCCGGCGTCGACTGCTCGGACAACGAGGTCAACATCAAGATCGCGCTTGCCGCCGCACGGCGTGCAGGGAGGCTTTCCGAGAAGCGGCGCGTGGAACTCCTGCGGGAGATGACCGGCGAGGTCGCCGAACTCGTGCTGGAGGACAACCGCCTGCAGGCGCTGGCGCTTTCCATCGCCCAGCGCGGCGGCGCGGCGGCCATGCCGTCGCACATCCGGATAATCGAGATGCTGGAAGAAAGCGGCAACCTTGATCGGCGGACGGAAGGCCTCGGCAACAACGAGGCGCTCAACCGCCGGGCGCAGGACGGGCAAGGGCTTACCCGTCCCGAACTGGCCGTATTGCTTTCCAGCGGCAAGCTGCTGCTGCAGGATGCCATCGAAAGAAGCGAACTTTCTGGCGATCCCAACCTCACCGACCTGCTGATCAGCGCATTTCCACGGCCGATGCAGGACAAGTTCCCGCGTTTCATCAAAAGCCACCGCCTTGCCCGGGAGATTATCGCAACGAAGCTGGCCAACCGCCTGGTCAATCGCCTCGGCATCGTCCATCCCTTCGAACTTGCCGAAGAAGAAGGGGCGGGGCTCGCCCGGGTAGCGGCGGCCTTCGCGCTTGCGGCGCGTCTGTTCGATCTGGACAAGCTATGGGCGCGGCTTGAGACCGCCAGCATGCCGGAAGAGGCCCGGCTGGCGCTGTTCGATCGAGCCGCGATCGCGGTGCGCGGGCACATGGCTGACCTGCTTCGCGCCGGGGCCGGACAAGTGCCGCCGTTCGAGCTTGCCGAGCGCATCGGCAGGCATGTCGTGACACTGGAGGTGGATACGCAGGACCTTCTGGGCGTACGCACGCTCGCCTATTCGAACGAGTTGCGCGGCGCATTACTGGCGCTGGGGGCGCCGGCAGAGGAAGCGGCCATGGTCGCTCACCTCTTCGACCTCGACGGTGCTGTCGGCATAGCCGAACTGGCTGCCGATACCGGGATCGACCCGCGCCGTCTGGTGCGGGCATTCACCCGGATCGGCGCGGGTCTCGGCCTCGACTGGGCTCAATCCCATGCGGCAATGATGAGCCCGTCCGATCCCTGGGAGCGTCTGCTTGTCGCCGGCCTTGCCCGCGACTTCCAGCAGATGCGCCTGGAATTCCTGCGCTCGCTGGCGAAGACGCAGGCCGGCAGGGCCGATCCGATCGCCGCCGCCGACGAGTGGGGGAGCCGTCATGCGGCCTCGATCGGCACCTTCCGCGCCATGGTGGCCAGGGCTGAAAAGACCGTGCCTATCACACCGGCCATGCTTGCACGGATCGCCAGCCAGGCGCGCAACCTGCTTGCGCGCTGAGCGGTTTATTCAAGCGGCGTCGCGCGTGTTTCCTTGATCGTCTCCAGGACGATGATGGACTTCACGTCGCGCACCCCCGGAATGCGTACAAGCGTCTTGAGCGTGATCTGCGACAGGTGCTCTACATCGCGCGCGATGACATGGACGAGGTAGTCCATATCGCCGGTCACCGCGTGACAGGCGATGACATAGGGATTGCCGTGGATCGCCTCTTCGAAGCGGGAGATATTCTCATCGCTGTGTCCGTCCAGGTTGATCAAAACATAGGCATCGAGTTCGAATCCCAGCCGTCGCGTGTCCAGGACAGGCTGGTAGCCCAGGATTACCCCTTCGTCCTCCAGGCGCTTTATCCGGCGGCTGACCGGCGTTGCCGAAAGCGCGGCGAGTTCCGCCACTTGCGCCACGGGCATCCGGGCGTCTTCCTGGAGGGCCTGGATGATTTTACGGTCGAATGGGTCGATCTGCACGGATCACCTCTAACATCCCCATGATTTGGTGGAATTCACCAATATCATCCCTTCAGGATATGGCAATCGCACGAATATGAAGGATCGCTTGTGCTATTAAGGGGTAATGAAAAAGCCGTCCACACAGACCAGTCACAGTGGCCTTCGGGGAGAATACGAAGGGGCAGCCGCCGACTACACGGTCGGACAGGACTGGCAGGCCTATACGCCCGAGATGCACGAGCGATGGCGCCGGCTGCATGCGCGTCAGTCGGCGCTGGTGGAGCGCTACGCCTGCAGCTCCTTCCGCAAAGGGCTCGCGCGGCTCGATTGTGCGGAGCGCATACCTCGCTTCACGGATGCCAATGCGATCCTCGCATCTGCCACCGGCTGGAAGCTGGTTACCGTACCGGGCTTCATTCCGGACGATGTCTTCTTCGATCATCTGGCCCACCGCCGTTTTCCAGTGACTCGCTGGATCCGTGAAGAGCATGAGCTCGATTATCTTGTCGAGCCCGACATCTTCCATGATTTCTTCGGCCACGTCCCGATGCTGCTCGATCCGGCAATCGCGGACTTCCTCGAACTTTACGGCAAGGCGGGCGCGCGGGCGATTTCAATGAACGCGCTGCCGATGCTGGCGCGCATCTACTGGTACTCCATCGAGTTCGGCCTTGTGCGGGAGGGAGATGCCCTCAAGGTTTTTGGCGCCGGCATCATCTCGTCGCATAGCGAAACGGTTTACTCGGTCGACGATGAAAAGGTCCTGCGCCTGCCGTTCGAACCCGTCCGAGTCATGCGCACGAGCTACATGATCGACGAGTTCCAGAAGACCTACTTCGTCCTCGATAGCCTGTCTCAGCTCATCAACGATCTGGTCGGTCTCGATTTCGCACCCGTCTACGAGGCGTGGCGGGATGAACCTGCGCTGCCGGCGGGCGAGTTCCTGCCTGGCGAGACTCCATACGATCCGAAAAGAGAGATGATTTCATGACCATGCAGCCCGCATCCGATCTGTTCGATAATCCCATCGGGCTTGACGGCTTTGAGTTCGTCGAGTTCTCCGCGCCCGAGAAAGGCGTTCTGGAGCCGGTCTTCGCGGCAATGGGCTTCACGAGGATCGCGCGGCACCGCTCCAAGGACGTCGAGCTATGGCGTCAGGGGGAGATTAATTTCATCACCAATTACGAGCCGCACAGCCCGGCCTGGTTCTTCAGCCGCGAGCACGGCCCCTCCGCTTGCGGAATGGGCTTTCGCGTGCGCGACGCGCGCAAGGCCTATGCCGAACTTCTGGCGCGCTCTGCGGAGCCGATCCAGGTCGCGACCGGGCCGATGGAACTGCACCTTCCGGGGATTCGCGGCATCGGAAATTCGATCATCTACCTTATAGACCGCTATGAGCGGAACGGTGACGGCGCATTGTCCATCTACGACATCGACTTCGAATACCTGCCCGGCGTGGAGAAGCACCCCGCCGGCGCCGGGCTCAGGCTGATCGATCACCTGACGCACAATGTCTATGGCGGCCGCATGGCTTATTGGGCGGACTATTACGAGAAGCTCTTCAATTTCCGAGAGATCCGCTATTTCGACATCAAGGGCGAATATACCGGCCTTACTTCCAAGGCGCTTACTGCGCCCGATGGCAAGATCCGCATTCCGCTCAATGAAGAGGGGGAGGGCGGTAAGGGTCAGATCCAGGAATTCCTGCGCCAGTTCAACGGCGAGGGTATCCAGCACATCGCGTTGATCTGCGATGACCTCGTCGGGACCTGGGGGCGCCTCAGCGAACTCGGCGTGCCATTCATGACCGCCCCGCCCGAGACCTACTACGAAATGCTTGACGAGCGTCTGCCGCGGCACGGGCAGCCCGTCAACGAACTGAAGGCGCGAGGCATTCTGCTCGACGGCACGACTGAAGGGGGGCGTCCGCGCCTGCTGTTGCAGATCTTTGCGCAGCCCCGGATCGGCCCCGTCTTCTTCGAGTTCATCGAGCGAAAGGGCGATGAAGGCTTCGGCGAGGGGAACTTCAAGGCGCTGTTCGAGTCGATGGAGCGCGACCAGGTGCGCCGCGGTGTGCTGAAGGCGGAGCCGGCGGAGTGAGTATGCCCGCTCTTGGCAGACATGTTGGGAGAATTGGAAATGACTGAAGGAAAGGCCCCCACTCTCGGCGGCATTCACCATGTCGCCTATCGCTGCCGGGATGCGAAGGAGACGGTGGATTTCTACCGTGAGGTCCTCGGCATGGACTTCGTGCTTGCCATAGCGGAGGACACCGTGCCTTCGACTGGTGAGCCCGATCCCTATATGCATGTGTTCCTCGACGCGGGCGGGGGCAACGTGCTGGCCTTCTTTGAGCTGCCTAATGCGCCCGCCATGGGCCGCGACGAAGCGACGCCCCCCTGGGTCCAGCACATCGCTTTCAAGGTGGACAGCGAGCAAAGCCTGCTGGCCGCCAGGGCTCGCGCTGAAGCGCATGGCCTCAAGGTCGTGGGGCCGACGCACCACGGGGTTTTCAAGTCGATCTATTTCTTCGATCCCAACGGCCACAGGCTTGAACTTGCCTGGCAGTTCGGTACGCCCGACCAGATGCAGCGCCTGCACGACGTGGCCGAGGACATGCTTGAGGAATGGTCGCGTACCAGGAAGGCGCCGCATCACGCAGCCTGGCTGCACGAGAAGATCGCCGCCGAAACCTGAAGGGGGAGCCCGCCTTGCGCCTCTATGCCTACCACCGCAGTTCCACCAGCTATCGCGTCCGCATTGCGCTGAACCTGAAGGGGCTGGATCACGAGACCGTGCCGGTCAATCTGCTGGAGGGAGAGCAGCGCGGCGAACCCTATCGCAATATCAACCCCTTCGGCGGTGTGCCGGCACTGGAAGTCGACGGTCGGGTCTATACCCAGTCGATGGCGATCCTGGAATGGCTGGACGAGCGTTACCCCGATCGCCCCCTCCTGCCTCGCGACGTCGAGGATCGTTTCGTCATGCGCGAATTGGCAATGGCGATCGCGACCGAATTGCACGCGCCGCTCAATCTGCAGGTGCTGAAATATCTCAAGCGTGATCTTGGCCACTCCCAGGATCAGATCGACAGATGGTATCGCCACTGGCTCGCCAGGACGCTCACGCCGATCGAAACAAAGCTTGCGGAACGCGGGACGAAAGACTTCCTGTTCGACGCGCCGGGGCTGTTCGAATGCGTGCTGATCCCGCAGCTCTACAACGCGCGGCGCTTCGAATTCGATCTTTCGGCCATGCCGCACACGACGCGCATAGAAGAGGCATGCCTCAGCCATCCCGCCTTTGCCGAGGCTCACCCCGACAATCAGCCGGATTGTCACGCCGGACGATAGCGAGCGTCGGCGGCCGCTCCCGCTGCCTGTGGCGCGGAAATCCACTTAACTCCGCATTAGCTATATGCCGCTATGCAGCGTCATGACTTCCACGCGGCGGATTGAACGGAGACAGGCGAAGCATGCCCGGCTGACGCTGGAGCATTCGTTCCTTTTCCGCATTCCGCTGCGGCTCGCTTGCGCAGCCGTGATCCCCATTCTTGGCATCCTGAGGTTTGCCGAAGTCCATGCATCGCATGATATCTGGTTCGGCCCGGCCTATCTTGCGGTCATTGCGCTGGCAGCCTGGTCGATCAGTTCGCGCGTGGCGATCGCGACCGGTTTGGTGGTGCTGTCGGTGAAACTCGCAAGTGGCGATCTTCCTTTCTATGCCGACGGTTCCCAACAGGCTCTGCCCAATATCGCGCTGAGGGTGGTTGCCATTGCCATCGTGGTGGGTTTCATCGGCATGGCCCGCAAATCCTGCGAGAGGGAGTGGCGTTCTGCCCGAACCGATCCGCTCACGGGTGCGCTCAATCGGCAGGCGTTCTTCGAAATCGTCGAGACCGGCCAGTGCCATGGCGGCTGGTCTGCGATCATCTACGCCGATCTGGACGGCCTCAAGAAGGTGAACGACAAGGCCGGGCATGGGCAGGGGGACCGTAGCCTCAGGGCCTTTGCCGAAACCGTGAGAGAAACCATCCGGGCGGGAGACGTCTTTGCCCGCATGGGCGGCGACGAATTCGTCATCTTCATGAAGCTGAAGAACGAACAGGCCGGCGCGGCGGTGGCCGGGCGATTGCACAAGGCGCTCAATTACGCCGCCTCGGACGATGGCGTCCGCCTGACGTGCAGCCTGGGCGTCCTGCTTCTGCCTGACGGCTGCAAGGCCATCGACGGGGAGCTCCGGGCGGCCGACCAGCTCATGTACGAGGCGAAGAAATCCCGGTCCGGAGTGCTCGTTTCAACAGCCATCGAATGCGACGGTGAGGTTTTCCTGTCTCCGGCGCTACCCGTCCTCGACCCGGCGGAGCGCGAGACGGCCGTCAGGCAGAGGGATAGGGAATGCGCGAGGCTTTCGGAGTCCCCTCCCGTCGCTGCCTGAGGGGCTTCCTTTCAGAAGAATTCCCGGTCCAGTTCGCGCAAGTCGAGTTCGGCGCAGAGCGCCGCGCGAGCAGCGACGAGATCTCGCCATAGCGAGGCGCTTGCAAGCTCCTGAACGGCGATCTGCTCGGGCCAGTCCCGGCGCACCACAGCTTCGATGCGGTCGAGCTTTCGATGCGTGGCGATGAATCGGCGGTCGACGGTGGCCGGGTCGGCGACGACCCGCAGGCGCAGGCAGGCCGGCCCGCCGCCGTTCGCCATCGATTCGCGCAAGTCGTGGACGAAGAGGTGGCGGATTGGTCCATTGCCCGCGACATGGTCCTCCAGCCATTGCCATACGGCCGGGGTCTCGCGTGCCTCGCCCGGCAGGACGAGCGCCATGTCGCCGGCAGGCAGCGTCACCAGCTGCGCGTTGAACAGGTAGGACCGGATCGCGTCATCGAGGCTGACTGCATTCGCCGGCACTTCGACGATCTCGATCTCAGGAAATTTCTCGCTCAACTGGTCATATAAGACCTCGCTGGCGGCAAAGGCCTTTTCGTGCGTGAACAGCACCCGTTCGTTAGCGACGGCAACGACATCGTTGTGGAAGGCGCCTGCCGCGATCGCTTCTTCCGACTGTAGAGCGAGCACCGTGCGTTCGGGATCGAGGCCATGCAGCCGCGCCACGGCGGCGCTGGCCTCGCCGTGCTGGCGGGCCGGGAAGGGGCCGCCGCTCTCGCCATAGACGAAGACCTCGATCCCCGGCTCGGCGTGGCTGCGGGTCAGGCGCATGTGGTTCGCCGCGCCCTCGTCGCCGAAGGGCGGCGGCACGGGCGGGTGGACAGCGAAGTGCGCCGGGTCCGCGAAGACAAGCTGCAACTGCGCGAGCGTTTCGCGCCATTCGTGGCTGCGGTGCGGCATCGTCACCAGATTGGCGACGGTCAGGTGGCAGCGCCCGTCGGCGGTATCGGGCGCCGGCGAGACTGTCGCGGCGTTGGCCGCCCACATCGACGAGGCGGAAAGGGCATTGGCCTGCAGCGGCGCACTCGCTGCGGCCATGCCCGTGCCGAGCTGCCGCAGCCAGCCTTCATTGGGTCGCCGCTGGGGCAGGAAGAAACCCTGCGCCAGCCCGCGTTCCAGATTGGCCCTCATCTTGGCGAGACCCTGCAGCGCTGCCGCGCGCGGATGGGCAAGCTTGCCGGCGTTGCGTTCCGAGGCAAGATTGCCGAGGCTGAGGCCGCCGTAGTTGTGGCTGGGGCCGACAATGCCGTCGAAGTTGATCTCAGTCAGCACGGAACATCCTATTCAGCCACTGCCCGGCCAGCTTGAGGTTTACACGGTTTACACAGTCCAGGAGGAAAAGTGTCGCCTCGCCGCATGAGTGCCACTTGGGCGGGCACGCTGAGGCTGCGGAAGACAAATGGGCTCATGCCGGCGACACTATCGCAAGGGTGGGGCTGTAGGAAAATCGTTTCGTAAAAACATCAGGATATCCACGAAGGGACGCGGCATCACGCCGGCGCATAATCGACGGTGTCGCCGATGCCCACGCCCAGCAGGCGCGCCGCCTGTTCGCCGAGTGTCACGCCGTCGGCGGTTTCTACCACGCGGCCCAGGCAGGCGCGGAAATCGGCGAGGCGGTCGCAGGAGACGATATGCGTCTCCCGCCCTTCGTCGCCGGCGGCCAGCCTCGTGACTTTTGCTTCCTTCGCCTCCAGTATGGTCTTGATACGGTCCGTTTCGACGATCATCGTCGGGCCGCCGTCAAAGATGTCGATGTAGTTCTGGAAAGTGAATCCCTCGCTCTCGAGCATCCGCATCGCGGGCCGGCCCGAATAGTGCGGCTGGCCCATGACCTGGCGGGCGGCATCGGACAGCAGCGCGGTGTAGATCGGGTGCTTGGGCATGAGATCGGCGATGAACTGGTTGCCGCGGCGCGCATTGAACTCGTCCGCATCGCGGAAGCTCATGTCGAAGAAGCGGCCGGCGAGTCCATCCCAGAACGGCGAGTTGCCCGCATCGTCCATCGCTCCACGCAGTTCCGCGAGCGTGCAATCGGCGAATTTCGCGCGGTGTCTCCGCATGAACAGGTAACGGCTGCGGGCGAGCAGTTTGCCGACCCCGGCGGAACGCTCGGTAGCGTCGAGGTAGAGCCCGCCAACCTCGCTCGATCCGTCGAGGTCGGTGCACAGTGTCAACATCTCGGCGCGGAACGTGCGGTCGAGTTCCTTGGAATGCTGGGTGATCCGGCCCAAGCGGTAGGAGTAGAAGGGCAGCTCCGTGCCGACCTGTGAGAAGATCTGGCAGGTTCCGTGGACCCTGCCGGTCTCCGTATCCTCGAGGATGAAGACGAACAGGTCGTCGCTCAGCGTGTCTTCCTGGCGCGCGAAAGCTCGGGCCGCGCGCTGCAGCTTGGCCTTCAGCGTCGGCTTGTCCGGCGGAAGGTTGGTGAAGCCGCCGCCGGTTCCCTTGGCCATGCGATAAAGGGCTTCGAGGTCGTTTTCGCGGGCGGGGCGAAGGAGGAACGTCATATGGCGGTATCATGCCTGTCGAGCCGGTGCATGACCAGCGCGGTGAGGCGGGCACGGGCGTCGAGCGAATCCGCCAGCACGAACTCGTCGGGCGAGTGGATGGCGCCGCCGCAGGCGCCCATGGTGTCGATCACGGGCACGCCGCAGGCCGCGATGTTGTTGCCATCACAGACGCCGCCGGTGTCCTTCCACGTCATGTGCTGGCCGAGGTCGGCGGCTGCCCGGGAGACAAGGGCGAACAGGGCCTCGGTTTCCCCGTCGACCGGCTTGGGCGGCCGCGACACGCCGCCGTGAAGGTGAATGCTTACTTCGTGCCGAGCCGAGACTTCGGCGACCGCTTCGTCGATCATCCGCTGCGCCGCCAGGGCAAGCTCGGGTGTGCGCGGACGGACGTTGAAGTGGAGGATGGCAAGTTCGGGCACAACATTGTTCGGTGCACCGCCCTCAATGCGCGCGGGATTCACGGAAAGGCCCGTTCGGCCACTTGCCTTGAGCCGCAAGGCGAGGTCCGAGGCGGCAACCACGGCATTGCGTCCGTCCTCCGGGTTGCGTCCGGCATGAGCGGACCTGCCGGTGATCACGGCCGCGTAGTTGCCGGAGCCGGGGCGGGCACGTGCCATGAGCCCGCCGGGCAGCGCCGGCTCGTAGGTCAGCGCCGCCAGCTTGCCGTGTGCCAGTTCGGCGATCAGCGGCGCGGAAGACAGCGAGCCGGTCTCCTCGTCGCTGTTGATCATCACGTCGTAGCCAAGCGTGGGATGGCCGCTTTCGTAGGCGGCAAGCCCCGCCAGCATCAGCGAAAGGCCGCCTTTCATGTCGGCGGCGCCGGGACCGCGGAGAGTGTTGCCGTCAAGCCAATCGCAGGTCTGGAACGGGTGCTCGCTTGCATAGACGGTATCCATGTGCCCGGTCAGGAGCACGCGGCGCTCCGCCCCGGGGCGGACGGAGAGCACGAGATGGCGCCCGTGAACCACAGGGCGCGGCCTGCCTTCGGCATCTACCTTTTCGACGGGGGCGGGCTCGACCAGCCGCAGATCGCCTGGAAGCACTGCAAAGGCATCGGCAAGGCGCATCGCCATGATGGCGAGGCCCTCGAGATTGGCGGTGCCGCTGTTGATTCCGGCCCACGTGAGCGTGCGTTCGAGGATCTGGCCGCGCTCGATCGGCTCGAGGAGGTCGAGTTCCTCGGCGCAAAGCGCGCTCATGGCCGCAGCTTTCCTTCGAGCGCGCTCCTGTTGCCTTCCGTGCTGCCCGCTTCGAAGCTGGCGACGGGGTAGGCGCAGTAGTCGGCGGCGTAATAGGCGCTGGGCCGGTGATTGCCGCTCGCGCCGATGCCGCCGAAAGGCATCGAACCGGCCGCGCCGGTGGTCGGGCGGTTGCGGTTGACGACGCCCGCCCGGCTTTCGTTGACGAAGCGCTGCCAGAGTCCGTCCTCGCTTGTGATGAGGCCGGCGGAAAGGCCGAAGCGGGTATTGTTCGCCGCTTCCAGCGCCGCCTCGAAATCGGGCACGCGGCTTACTTGCAGGATCGGGGCGAAGATCTCCTCGTCGGGAACGAAAGCGCCGGTGACGTCCAGCAGGGCCGGGCGGACGAAAGCCGGGCTGCGGCCTTCGATGCCGGTGAAAGGACGGATCACCTTCACGCTGCGCCCCAGCAGGTCAGCCACTTGCCCGCCGGCCCTTGCGGCGGCGGCGGCGGAGATCAGGGGGCCGATGTAGGGCTGGGGCTCATCGTCCCACGCGCCGATCGCCAGCCGGTCGGCCAACGCCGCGACCGCCTCCACCAGCTGTGAGCCGAATGCATTGTCCGGCACGATCAGCCGTCTTGCACAGGAACAGCGTTGGCCGGTGGTGACGAAGGCCGACTGCACGACCAGGGCGGCGGCTTCCTCTACGTCTCCGTCCCATGCGACGAGCGGGTTGTTGCCGCCCAGTTCGAGCGCCAGGATCACGTCGGGCCGATCGGCGAAGATCCGTCGGAAATGGGCGCCTGCTCCGGCCGATCCGGTAAAAAGCAAGCCGTCTATGCGGCCCGAGACCAGTGCCTCTCCGGTATCGCGCGCGCCCTGGATGATCTGGAACACATTGTCGGGCAGGCCCGCTTGTGCCCAGGCAGCCGCCATGGCCTCGCCCGTCGCCGGCGTCATTTCAGAGGGCTTGAACACGACGGTATTGCCCGCCAGCAGGGCGGGGACGATGTGCCCGTTGGGCAGGTGCCCGGGAAAGTTGAACGGCCCGAGCACGGCCATGACGCCGTGCGGACGGTGGCGCAGCACGGCCTGTCCGAAAGGCATCTGGCTGTGCTTTTCTCCTGCCCGTTCCGCCTGGGCGGCGATCGAAATGCCGACCTTGCCGATCATCGAGCCCAGTTCGGCCAGGCTTTCCCAGCGCGGCTTGCCGGTCTCGCGCGAGATCGTCTCGGCAATGGCGTCCTTGCGGGCCTCGAGCACGGATTTGAACCGCTGCACCGCCTCCGCACGCGCTTGCAGGGGCAGCGCGGCCCAGCCGGGGAATGCGTCCCGGGCGCGCCGCAGCGCCATGGAAACCTCCTCGGCAGTGGCGCCAAGGCCTTCCCAGACGGGTTCGCCGCTGGCCGGGTCGATCGATCGGATCAAATTCATTATTCCCTCGTGACGGCGAAGATGCCGGTGGCGTTGCCCGAGTCGAACGTCAGGTCCAGCATACCCGTCGCAGGGTCGATGTCGCGCGTGATGAACTCGTAGAACGAGCCGGGCACCTTGCGCTGAATTTCCGAGCCGTCAGACAGGCGGAAGGAGCGGCAGACCTTGTCGGCGATGATGGCAGTCTGTCGTACCCGGCCGTTCCGCGAGACCTCGACCGCAGGCTTCATGGAATAGCCGGCCTTGCGCAGGTCCTCTGCCAATTGCTCGACATCGGCGGTGCGGGTGGTCGCGTGGTTGAAGGCATTGCCTTCCGTGGCGATCCAGGCGGCTTCCTTGCTGTGCCTAAGAAGTGTCTCGTAGTCGGCGAGCGAGGGCATCGGATGCTGGCGGCCGAAGGCGCGCAGAGCGCCCCGGACGATCGCGACGGCCTGCTCCGTCGCGCAGCTCCCATCGCGATCGAGCCCCTCCAGAGCCGCCCATTCGGCGGGGCCGAGCGGATCGCGCGACCGGCCGAATACACGCTCCGCGGCCAGTTGCGCCTCTTCCGGCAGCTCGCGGACGTGGAGTTCGGAAACGAAGAACTGCGGAACGCTTTCAGGCATATCCCGCTGCACGAGCGCGAGGCCGGTCATCTTCAGTTTCGGCAGCGGGTAAACGCCAGCCGCTTCGTAACCCAGCGGCGCGAGAAACCGCGTGAACGCCGCGCAGCCCGACGGAAGCTCTCCGGTGCCACCGTCGATGGTCCGCAGAGCACCATGGTCGAAAGCCATGGTTTCACCTTTCTCGCGAAGGCTTTCGACGTAGCGCGCGGCAGTCGGCACCCGATCGAGGAGATCGAGGAACAGCGCCGCGTTGAGTGCCATGGCCACTTGCGCGCGCGTGACCCGGTCGGCGCTGCCGCCGAGCTTGGGGTCGATCCAAAGGAGGTCGAGCGCGCATGCTGAGCGCGTCCTGCCAACTACCGCAGTGAGCAGCCGCAAGAGCGTTTCGCGTGGATCGTGGCCGTTGGATAAGGGCGCAGCCATGGCACCGCCGTTGTTTGTTTGTTGCGCAGATATGCAATCTAACAACGAAAGCCGCAAAGTCCATCAGGAGAGTGTCATCTGCATCGCGGCCAAGTCTTTCGCGGCATTTGCAAACATGTGGCCGGAAGTCGGGACAGTAAAGAGGACGATTTGCCGGAAGCCTTTCCAGATATCCACATTCATGTCGTGAAATTCCGGTTAGCCAAATGTTTACGCCCTCTCTCTAGGTGCTCTTGTCCGAGTACTCCTGATCCGTGCCGCTGGAACTGCATTCATACCAGCCCCGATAATTGCGCGGCACGATAGAGTCAGGACGCGGGAGAGAGAACAGGTAATGGCTCAGTTCGGCAAGGTCGGCCACGAGTTGATCCGGCAGACCCCCATGACACTGCTGGCGTTGACTCGTCATCCGGTCGAACCTCACGAGGAAGACTGGTTCGCGCGCTGTCGCGGCGATTACCTGCGGTCCTTTCCGGTCTCACTGCTCGACCTGGTCCGGCTGGCCATGCTCCTCAGCCTCGTGGGTCCATTCACCAGCCTCGTCTTCACCCTGACCGCGTCAAGCGGGTGGGCGGTGGTCGCCGCCGTGCAGCTTTCGGTACGTCGCAACGACACCATTGCCGATTTCGACCAGAGGGCGGCGCTGCGCTACCGCGGGGGATCCATTCGCGCGCGGGCCATCTGGTGGTGCGCCATGCTCGCCTGGGGCATCGTGATTGCGCCCCATGGCCATCACGAGGGGCTGGTGGCGCTCGGCGCGGCAATGATGGCGATCGACGGCATAGCGCTGCTGACGCTTCCGTACCTCGCCCTCGGGGTCAGCCTGGCGACCGGCGTTGCCCTCGTCGCGGGATTGTTCATGCGTGACGGCATGGCGGCAGCGCCGGTCGCCGTCGTCGTGCTGATGCTGGCCACATTTCTGCACTGGTCGATCTATAACCTCTACTATCTGTTCGCGACCCGGCGGATCCGCACCAAGCGGCTGGCCCAGTCGAACGAAACGATCCGGCTGCTGCTCAATCAGTACGACGACGAGGGCAGCGACTGGCTCTACGAGATCGACGCGGCGGGACATGTCGCCAACCCCTCGGTCCGTTTCTGCAACGCCTGCGGGCTTGGGGCCGATCGGTTGGGCGGCATGTCGCTGGCCGGGCTTTTCCATGAAGGAGTCCACCGGCAGGAGCTGCAGGAAAAGCTCGACCGGGGCGAATCTTTCCGCAACCTCGTCCTGCCCCTGACGGTGAACGGCGAGGAACGGTGGTGGTCGATCAACGGGCGTCCGGCGGACCGGACGCGGGGCAAGGAGGGCGGCTGGCGCGGCTTCATCGCGGACATCACCGATGCGAAGAAGGCCGAAGCGAAGATTGCCTACATGGCCCATTTCGATCTGTTGACGGGCCTGCCGAACCGGACCTTGTTCAACGCCACGCTTGAGTGGGCGATGATGCGGATGTCGGAGCGGCGTTCGGTCGGCCTCCTTTTCGTCGACCTGGACCACTTCAAGGAAATCAACGACGGACATGGCCACGCCGCCGGCGACGCGGTGCTGGCCGAAGTGGGCCGCAGGCTCGAGCAGACCATTCGCCCGGGAGACGTAGTGGCGCGGCTGGGCGGCGACGAGTTCGTCGTGCTGCTGCCCGATCTTCCTTCGCGCGACGTCTGTCTCGAGATTGCGGAGCGGCTGTTGGACGACATCGCTCGTCCCATCGAGATCGATGGGCAGGCCATGCCGGTCGGCGCCAGCATCGGCGCGGCTTTCGCGCCCGAGAACGGCGAGACGGCGGACGAACTGCTGCGCGCGGCGGACCTGGCCATGTACGAGGCGAAGCTGCGCGGCCGCAATGGCGTGTCGGCCTTCCGCGACGTCATGCGCGAGCAGATGCAGGAGCGGCGGGATCTGGCTATCGGCCTCCGCCACGCCATGGCCCGCGACGAGCTGGAGCTTCACTATCAGCCGCTTGTCGATATCTCCACCGGCGAGACCAGCGGCTACGAGGCGCTGGTGCGCTGGAATCACCCTCAGAAAGGCATATTGGGCCCCGACCTGTTCATTCCGATTGCCGAAGAGACCGCCCTGATCGGCGAACTGGGCGCATGGGTGATCCGCAATGCGCTCGCCGATGCGGCGCAGTGGCCCGAGCATGTGACCATCGCCGTGAACGTCTCCCCCGCGCAGATGCGCGACGAAGGGCTGCTGCTGCTGATCGCCAATGCGCTTGCCGCGAGCGGCGTGGCGCCGCACCGGCTCGAACTGGAGATCACCGAGAACCTGTTCATCCACAACAGCGACGAAGTGCTGTCCGTACTTCACAAGCTGCGCAGCATCGGCGTGCGTATCAGCCTGGACGATTTCGGCACGGGATATTCCTCGCTGAATTACCTGCGGTCTTTCCCCTTCGACAAGATCAAGATCGACCGCAGCTTCGTGGCCGGTCTTGCCGATCGCGAGGACTGCCAGGCCATCGTCCAGTCGGTGATCACGCTCGCCCGGGACCTCCAGATCACCACGATAGCCGAGGGCGTCGAGAACGAGACGCAACTCGACGCGCTTCGCCAGCAGGGGTGCACCCAGGTGCAGGGCTTCCTGTTCAGCCCCGCCTTGCCGTCGCAGGAATTGCCTTTCGACAGGACCAGAACGGGAATGCCCGCACCGGACAACCTCCTGTCGTTGCCCGGCCGCAGGGAGGAGGCGCGCGACGAAGATGCGCGGCCTGGAAACAGCAAGGCCGCGGGCGCGCTTTTCTAGCGTCAATGCCCGGGATGCATCTCCGGTGATCCGCATCGCGATAGGGACCGATTTCCGCGCGTAGACCGTCCGTCGGGACTTGCGCATTGCCGGAGCCTCGCCCATTCGGCGGACACGGACACTCGCAGGAAGAGAGGCAGGTCATGTCGGGCGATCTCTATTCGCGCTTCGCGCGCAGCTTCACGGCGTTTGCCGACAGGGTCCTGGTCGAGGACGATGTCTGCGGGTGGACGTACGCGGAGATCGAGCATCTGGTCGGTCGTCTCGCCGCCCGCCTGCAGTACCTGGGTGTCGCGCCGGGCGAACGCGTGCTGGTGCAGACCGACAAGAACGTCGAGACGCTGATCCTCTACTTCGCGACGATCCGGGCGGGCGCGATCTATCTGCCGCTCAACGTCGATTACACTGAGTCCGAACTCGACTATTTCGCTGCGGACGCTACGCCGGTGCTCGCGGTGTGTCGAGCGCAGAGCACCGACCTGTTCGGCCGCATCGGCGGTCGATCGATGCAGGTCACGACGCTCGAGGAGCTCTTTGCCGATCTGCCGGAAGAGGGCGCCGCACCGGTGCCGCGGGCTGCGGACGATATTGCCGCGATCCTCTACACCTCGGGCACGACGGGCAAGCCCAAGGGGGCCATGCTGACGCAGGACAACCTGGCATCCAACGGCGAGATGCTGATCGACTTCTGGCGTTTCACGCCCGAGGATCGCCTGATCCACGCCCTGCCGATCTTCCATGTCCACGGCCTTTTCGTCGCGGTCCACTGCGTGCTGTTCTCGGGCGCCGCGATGGTGTTCCTGCCGAAGTTCGACAGTGCCCATGTTGTGGATCTGATGACGAATTCCACGGTGCTGATGGGGGTGCCCACCTTTTACATCCGCCTGCTGGCAGACCCGGCCTTCACTCGCGAGGCGGCGGGGCACATGCGCCTGTTCATCTCCGGCTCGGCTCCGCTTTCGGCCGATATCCACCGCGCCTTCGAGGAGCGCTGCGGCCACCGCGTGCTTGAGCGCTATGGCATGACCGAGACGGGAATGCTCACTTCCAATCCCTACGAGGGCGAGCGCCGCGCCGGATATGTCGGCCCGCCGCTCCCCGGCGTCTCGCTGCGCATCGCCGACTTCGAGACGGGCAGGGTCCTGCAGCAGGGCGAGGTCGGCATTGTCGAGGTGAAGGGCCGCAACGTGTTCAAGGGCTACTGGCAGATGCCCGAGAAGACAGCGGCGGAGTTCCGCCCGGACGGGTACTTCATCACTGGCGACATGGGGGTGATCGGTGCCGATGGCTATGTGCAGCTCGTAGGCCGCGAAAAGGACCTGATCATCTCGGGCGGCCTGAACGTCTACCCTGCCGAGGTCGAGGCGCTGCTCGACGAGCGGGCTGATGTCGCTGAGGCGGCGGTGATCGGCGTCCCGCATCCCGATTTCGGCGAGGCGGTGGTCGCCGTCGTGCAGCCTGTCGGCGCTTTCGACGCGGACGCGGTGCGCGAGGCGCTGCGCAAGGACCTTGCAGCGTTCAAGGTACCCAAGGCGATCCTCGCCGTGGACGTGCTGCCGCGCAACACCATGGGCAAGATCCAGAAGAAGCTGCTGCGCGAGAAGTACGCCGGCCTTTTCGCCTGAAAGGGACGGCGATGCCGCTTTAAGGGTTAATAAACCCTGCCGTGCCATAAGGCCCTGTCATGAAGAGCCTCGTGGTGCCCCGACGCTTTGGCCGCAGTCCGGTGTCGATGCCGGTGCAATGCCGGACGCATTCCGGCGTGCGCGGGCTGGGCGAGATATCGAACATTTCGAGCGAGGGCTGCTGTGTCCGCCCGGTAAGCCTTCGCTTTCGCGTCGGAAGCCGGGTGATGATCCGCCCGCCGGGCATGGAAGTGCTCACGGGTGTAGTGCGCTGGATCAGCGGCGGCATCGCGGGAGTGGAGTTCGACCGGCCGATCTACGGTCCCGTTCTCGACCACCTTGTCGTGGTGCACGCGGCGCACGCCTGACGGGTTCGCAAGGCTGTCCGACAGGTCCTAGCCGCGTTGTGCGGTCGCCTTGGGTTGTCCCAGTACGGGGTAGCCCAGGCCGTCGGGGATCATGAGCCAGTCCTCGCCCTCGCGATTGACGGTACGGGGATGAAGCCGGGCTACCGGGTGGCGGGCGATATCGTCCAGAGCCTCGGCATGGGAGCCGAACTGAGCAAGGCGCTCCAGGTTGCGGCGAGTAGGGAAGATGATGCTGATCTCGCCGGCATCGGCCATTTCCAGAGCATTGGCGGCGCTCGTCCAGAACAGACGCGTGTTCTCGGTGGCGTCGACGGTCACGTCCACTGCGCCAGTGCCCAGGTCGTACACGAAGAAGCGGGTATCGAAGGCGCGGTCCCGCAGAGGGCACCAGTGGGCATAAAGAGTCAGCCGGTCCGGATCGAGCTGCCAGCCGAAGTGATCGAGGACCGGCGCCAGTGCTCCGGTTTCCAGCAACATGCGCCGCGCCGCAGCGGCTTCCTGTGCACTCACGGCCGAGCGGGCCGCGATCACCAGTCCGGTTTCTTCGAGGGTCTCGCGAATGCCGGCGATCTTGGCAGCGGCGCGTTCCGGCGGCTCATCGGGAATGAGCACCCCTGCAAGCACCTTGTCGGCCGGATCGACGCGGCCGCCGGGAAATACGGCGGCCCCGCCCGCAAAGCGCATTTCCGTTGCCCTTTGCACCATCAGCAACTCCGGAGCGGTTCCGGTGCGCGGATTGCGGAAAATGACGACGGTAGCGGCGGGGACTACATTTGGCCCTTCAGGGGGCATGGGAACGTCGGTTGGACGATACTCGGGCATCTGTCCCGTCTTGCTGATCCGGCCTCCTCAGGCAAGTGCAAATGCGCCGCCGCGGCGAAAGCTGTCGGCGTGCTTTACAACCTTGCTCACAGCCGACCGGCGCAACGGGCGAAAACGGCGGAAAACTATGGGAAACAGAGTTTGGCACGCAACATGCTTTAGACGATGTACCCCCAAAGCAGTCTCGAAATGAGGCGGGGCCGATCAGTCTCCCGGCCCCGCCTCCCCGAGAAACTTCCCGAAAAGCGGCAACCATCTGCAGGGCCCTGCAAATAACATCCGTCCCGGATAAGCCGACGCCCGGAGGTTATCCTCCGGGCGTCGCTTGCGCCGGCAATATCGATCCGAAGCTCAGCTTTGGGCGGCGAGCCCGGCATCGATGAAGAGCTGGTGCAGTTCGCCGGCCTCGTACATTTCCATCATGATGTCGCTGCCGCCCACGAATTCGCCCTTCACATAGAGCTGCGGGATCGTCGGCCAGTCGGAATAGGACTTGATGCCCTGGCGGATCTCCATGTCCTGCAGCACGTCGACGCTCTCGTAGGGGGCGCCGAGGTGTTCGAGGATCGCTACGGCCCGGCTCGAGAATCCGCACTGCGGGAACAGCGGCGTTCCCTTCATGAACAGGACGATGTCGTTGCTGTTTACAATCTCGCCGATGCGGGCATTGACGTCGGACATGGGAGGACCTTCCAAACTCTACGCAGGCTCAATTGGGAACGGCAGTCGTCAGTTGCAAGGCATGAAGCGCGCCGCCCATGCGCCCGCCGAGCGCCTCGTAGACCATCTTGTGCTGCGCGACGCGCGGCTTTCCGGCAAATGCGGCGGAAACCACGTGCGCCGCGTAATGGTCTCCGTCGCCGGCGAGGTCAGTGATCGTCACGTGCGCATCCGGCAGTGCGGCCTGGATGAGAGTCTCGATCTCGTGGGCGGACATCGCCATGCTTCGGCTCCCGGTTTTCTCAGACTTCGCCGAGGAAGGCGCGGCGGGCCTCGACCTGTTTCGCCTCTAGTGCGGCGCGGATTTCCGCTTCGGTCGTGTCGACGCCGGCGGCGGTGAGGTCGCCTAGCAGCTTGCGGATCACGTCCTCGTCGCCCGCTTCCTCGAAATCGGCCTGAACGACGCCCTTGGCGTAGGCTTCCGTCTCGGCCGGCGATAGGCCCATGCGTTCGGCCGCCCATTCGCCGACAAGCCGATTGCGGCGGGCCTGGATGCGGAACTGGGTATCGGCGTCGCGGGCGTACTTGGCTTCTTCGGCGCGTTCGCGGTCTTCAAAATTGGTCATCGGACAACCTCGAAATAAATGCCCGCGGGTACCGGGCCCCTGTTGCTTTGTCGAAAGCCGATAGGGCGGGGATCGAAACCGTTCAATCCGGATTCGCCCATCGGCAGCTCTCCATAGTCGCGGCGAGCGCCGGCTTCAGTCCGCCGAGGCCACGGTACGAGCCAGGAACGGCAGCTCCTTTTTCGCCCGCGCCTCATGCGCGCCGATGGCTTCGCCCTGCGCCATGGTGAGACCGACTTCGTCGAGCCCTTCCAGCAGGCAGTGCTTGCGGAACGAATCGATTTCAAACCGGAAGCGATCCTGGAAGGGCGTGGTGACGGTCTGCGTCTCCAGGTCGATGTCGATCGGATCGGTCTTTGCCACTTCCAGCAGCCGGTCCACCGCATCCTGCGGCAGCGCGACGGTGAGGATGCCGTTCTTGAAGGCGTTGCCGGAGAAGATGTCCGAAAAGCTCGGCGCGATCACGCAGGTCACGCCCATGTCGAGCAGAGCCCAGGCGGCGTGCTCGCGGCTTGACCCGCAGCCGAAATTGTCGCCCGCGATCAGGATTGGAGCGCCGGTGAATTCGGGGTCGGCGAAGATATTGCCCGGCTCTTTCTTGACCGCCTCGAAAGCGCCGCGTCCGAGGCCCTGGCGCGTTACGGTCTTGAGCCAGTGGGCCGGAATGATGACGTCGGTGTCGACGTTCTTGCGGCCGAATGGAATGGCACGGCCGGCGACGTGGGAGACCGGTTCCATCAATCGGTCTCCGGCGCCTGTTCGGGATGGGGCGGAGGAGCTTCGTTGGGCCGGGGTTTGCGGCGCTTGACGAAAAGCAGCGCGGCGGCAAGCGCGGCTGAGCCGACCGCGGCTCCGGCGGCGAACGCTGCCTTGTTGCTCAGGTTGTTGTC
>DATEJH010000047.1:0-42997 GCA_035278205.1 Novosphingobium sp.
CGGCGTCGAGGGCGCCCTTTTGCCGGGGCGCGGGAGGGCTGCTGGGATGTGCGAGTGGCCGGGTTGGCAGCAGCACGGACCGGCACGGCCCTTCGGGACGGTTCGTGCCCGGCGCATAGGGCTCGCAGGTGAGCGCCGGAATCTGAAGGGGCAGACGTCCGTTGAGGCCCGGACGCGCCGTTCAGCGGGAGAACCGCCCGGTCGGACGCTGGAGGCGCGGCCGCGACTTGCATCGCGCCCCGTCCCCTCGGCGCCGGCCCGAGACACCGTCGGGGGTGTACCTGCCCCTCCGGATGGGCGGGACATATAACCTAACTGGTTCCAACTGTCAAGATGGAATCACCACCCAGCCCGACCCACCTTCGCCCCCGCGCCTGCGGGGGTCCCGCTCTTTGGACCTGTCGGTTTGCGACGAGCCTATTTCCCCGAATTCCACACTTTGAACGAACGCACGCGCATATCTCCGGAGCCCTCGGTGTAAGGGGCGTTCGTCTTCACCGCGACGTTCATGATCGGATACCAGTCCTCTTCGTGGAACGGGTTCGCGGCCTGGTAGACTTCGATACCGTCGACGAACCAGGTGATGTAGTCCTTCTGCACGTCGACCGCGTAGCTGTGATAGCTCGTGTCGAAGCCGTCCAGCTTGTAGACGGCTCTGGCGTTCAGGCGCATCGGCCGATCGAAAGTGCCGTCATTGCGCGGACCGCCGTGGATGTTGCCGCTGATGTCGGTCGTGAAGTTCCAGTCGCCGGAATAGCCGAACCCTTCGTAGACGTCGATCTCCGGCGGCCAGCCGTTCACGCCGAGCAGCCACAGCGCGGGCCAGGCGCCCTTGCGGTTCGGCATGCGGGCTACCCATTCGTACTGGCCGTAGCGGACGTGGGTTTCGGGAATCCGCAGACCCGTCAGCACCGCGGCGCCGTACTTCCAGTAAGTGCCGTCATAATTGATCAGCGACTTTAGCTCCTGGCTATGGATAACCAGCTCGCCGTTCTCGATCCGGAACGGCGCTTCCGCCTGGGGCCAGAGTCCCGGATCGAGATAGAGGCCCGTTTCCTTGTTCGAGGTCTGCGTGCGGCCATGCGCAAGCTTGGTGGACCAGCTGTCGGCGCTTCCCCCGTCGCTCCAGCGCATGCTTGCGGGATCGAGCGTGTAGCTGAGGGTTCCCGTCGCCTTGAACTTGCGCGGCGCGCGGAAGGAGGCCTTGGCGGGGGCGGAAGCCGACGCTCCCGAGACGGCCGTGATCGTGCCGCTGGCATCAGCGGCCTTCGCGCCATTCACCGTGGTCGGGAAATAGAGGTCGAAGTGCTCGCCCACGCGCATGCTGGTCAAGGGCACTCTCACGGTCTGGCGCAGCGGGTCGCCGGGCCTGAAGATCACGTGAGTATCGACTTTTCCGAAATCGGTGCCCTGGACGGCATAATTGCTGCCGTCGCCGTTGCGGGTCTTGACCCGGGCGATGACCGTGTTGGGCGTCGCACGGTCCAGCACCACCGGCACGAAGGCCTCGGTCGCGCCCGGCGGCACCTGCACGTCTTCGATCCGGATATTGGCCATCGCGGGATAGGCCGTCCCGGACTGGAAATCGAAGGACGTGAAAGCGCCGGCTTCCTTGACTTGCGGGTCTGACGCAGGCGTGGGCGTCGACGTTGGCGTGGGGGCAGGCGATGGCGCTGCCTGCAGCGTCGAAACCGACGCGCCGCTGTCGCTCGGCTGGGCGCCGCTTGCTTCGTCGCCGCCGCAGGCGGAAAGGCTGACGGAGATGCAAAGCACCACGCCGGTAAGAAGAGGTTTGGACATGCTCTGCAAAGGGACTTCCGATTTCAGGACGAATGGATCGGCCCGGGAACCGCGCCGGCAGTCGCGTTTCTAATCAAGGTCTATAACTTGTGCAATATATTCAGGTACTTAACATAGATCAGGATCGACTATTCTACCTCGCTGTAATAATTGACCGGATGGGCGGGTTGTCCACCGCCTGAGCAATTCTCCGGCCGTGACGCGCCCTGCCTCGCATGCAAAGAATACGATCCTTGCCGCCGGCGCGCCGTCGCACATGCGCCACAGCAGCTCCCGGCGCCGCGGTCGCATAAGTCCTTGGCAATGCGGCCGAAAGACCATGTCGAACCACGGCTCCGCTTCGCCTGGCGGCGCGGTTGCGCCCGCTCTGCCGCCCTCTGGGGAAAGCGGCAGACCGAGCGCGCCTTCGGCCAAAGCGAGCGCGAAACGCACCGTATTGGCAAGGCGCTGGTGCGACGCCATCCGCCAGAACGAGGCACTCTCACGGGGCTCGAGGCGCAGGAACCCGGCAGCGACATCGTAGGCATGCATGCCGGAGGGCGCGCGGTGGACCGCTTCCTTCGCGAGCGTGAGGCAGGCCAGCAGCAGCGCGTTGAGGCGCGAAAGGCCCGGCATGGCGACACCAGCAAGCTCGACGACGGCCGGATCGGCGAGAAAGAGCGAAACATCGCGCGGCGCCGGGCAGCCCGGCTGCTGGACGCGATGATGCAGGTCGATGACGCAGTGACCCGGATTGCGGGGGAAAAGATGGAGCTCACCCAGCGAGGAGGTCCACCATGGCCCCGCGTTTGCGGGGTCCGCGTGAAACCCGAGTTCCGCCAGGACCGTCCTCGCCGCGCCGAACTGCGCGCGCGGCACCAGCAGGTCGAGATCGCTCGAGCGGCGGAACAGGAGATCCCCGTGCAACATGTGATGGAACAGCGGCCCTTTCATCGTCACCGCCTCGACAGACCGCTCCCTCAGGCGCGGCAGCACGTGCTTCGCAGTGGCAATGACGCGGGCGTTACCGATCATCGCCCTCCGCCGCCCCGCACGTATCGCTTCGGCAAGAGGCGGCGGCGGCGCCAAGCCGTTGACCGTGAAGCCGCGCGCGCATGCGGACCACAGGCGATTGCGGCCCGCGAGCGCGGCGAAGTGGCCGGGATCGATCCGTTCGGCGCACGGCGCAACGGCGGGCGCCGGCCTGCCGGTCAGCGCGGATCGGCAAAGCTCGGCCACGAGATCGGCGCATTCGCGCTCTCGCGCTTCGGCGTCCGGGGCAAGAGGCGCGATGGGCGTCTCGGCGCGCATGAATTGCATTCTCCTGCGTAAACCCCATGCAGGAAGATCGAAGGCGATAGTGGAAATCCCTAAAATAGATTAGAAACCCATATATAAAACCTCCGCATAACGAATTGACTTTGACAGAATTCGCCATCTTCAACACTATAAATTCTATCGATTCGAGATCAACCCGATCGAGAACGGTTCATCGGAGGAGAAATACAGCATGACCGAAAAGAAGGAATATTCCGCTCCCCAGTTGGAAGAGATTGGTACATTCGAACGGCTCACGCAGGCGAGCGGATGTCCCAACAATCTCGACGCTGACTTTCCTGCCGGCACACCGTTCGGTGACCTTACTTGCGAGGGCGGATTTTCCTGATTGAATTGGAGCGGCCGGCGAGGACTCCCACAACCCGTACCCCGTTCCGCCGGCCGTTCCTTTCGTTTGCAGCGAGGGGGGCCAGATGAGCGAACCTGCGAAGAGCGTGACCGTCACGGCCGGCGGCGACGTCGTCGCCTGTGAACTGGGCTCGGGGGCTGCACTCCTCTGCCTTCGGTCGAACCGCTATTTCAGCCTCAACGAAGTGGGCGCCTTCATCTGGAACCGGATGGAGCGGCCCATCGACATCGATGCCTTGTGCCATGCCGTGACCGGCGCTTTCGACGTGGAGCCGGAACGCTGCCGCCGCGACGTGGCGGCGATCGTCCGCAGCCTGGCCGAGGCCGGACTGGCAGTGGTCGCGACAGCCGGAGCCGATGCCTAGCCCCTTTGACATCGTGGCGGGCCGGTGGGGCGCGGTCCGCCTGGCGGCGGTCTGCCTCGCCGTGCTCGTGGCGGTCCGAATTCTGCTGCTGCTGCGCGGCTATGGCGCGGTACGCTCCAGAATACCCCGCGCCGGCGGGGCAGCGCAGTCCCGCTTCTACGCCCGCCGCCTTGGCAGGCACATCGAACGGATCGGCGCGGCCATGCACATGAGCTGCCTCGTGCAGGCGCTGGCCCTCCGGTATCTGCTTGCCCGATCCGGCCATGCCTGCACCATCCGCATCGGCGTGCGCGAGACCGGGCCCGGCCGGTTCACCGCGCATGCCTGGGTCGCCTGCGGCGGCGTCGTGGTGCTGGGGCATCGGGATACGCCGCTGCAGAGCTTCACTCCCCTCACCGAGCTCGCATAAATGCGCCCGAGAATCGCCGGCGTGCTCTCGGCCGGACAGGCCGCCATTCCGCGCGTGGCCGTCGAAAGGCTGGCATGCGGGGGCGGGGATTTCGACATCTGGCACACCGGCCCGGCCGGGCTCACTGCCACCCGGGGCGCGCTCGGCCGCGACGACCGGATCGCGGTCGCGGCCGATGCGGTTCTCTACCAGCATGACTCACTGGCCGACCGCCTCGGCCTTCCTCGTGACGTGTCGGAACCTCGGCTGATTCTCGCGGCCTATTGCCGTTGGGGGGAGGACTGCGTCGATCACCTGGAAGGCGATTTCGCTTTCGCCGTGGCCGACAGGGACCGCGCGAAGCTCTTCCTCGCCCGGGACCGCTTCGGCGTGCGGCCGCTGTACTACGCGCACGGACCGCGTGGTTTCGAATTCGCCTCGCGCGCCGGAGTGCTGCCGGGCAACGCCGGGGCCGACGCGCCGCTCAGGCCCCCGGCGGTGGCGGCGTTCCTGCTCGGGCGCGTGCTCGATCATGAGGGCACGTTCCGCGAGGGCATTCGGCGTCTGCCCGCCGCCCATTGCCTGACCGTCACCCGCGAGGGCGCCGTGCTGCGCAAATACTGGCAGCCGCGTGTGATTCCCCTGCCCGGACGGACCGAACTGCCCGAGTTGTTCCTTGCGACCTTCCGTGACTGCGTGCACGACCGCCTGCGGCAGGTGCAGAGGCCGGGCGCCCTTCTCAGCGGCGGGCTCGATTCCTCGTCGATAGCCTGCGTCGCCCGCGACCGCCTGGGGGACGCGCAGCAGCCGCTGCCGACTTTCTCGATGGTGTTCGACGCCCCCGGCACGTGCAACGAGCGTCCCTTCGTCGACGCCGTCACCGATACGGGCGGCTTCGCATCCAGGGTGCTGGAGCGCAGGGACTATGCCCCCCTCACCGATCTCGAAGCGATCCTCGACGAGCAGGACGGCCCCGTGCTTGCGCCCAACCTCGCCTGCATGCGCCCGCTGCTGGCGCTGGCGCGCGATGCGGGCGTCGAGGTCCTGCTCAACGGACATGGCGGGGACGAGGTGGTATCGCAGGGCTACGGGCGGCTTGACGATCTGGCAGGGTCGGGACGCTGGATTACTCTGTGGCGCGAGTGTGCCGCCGTCGCCGATACCTACGGTGAGCGGCCATGGCCGACGCTCGCCGCCATCAGCGCCCGGCATTCGCGCCTCGACGCCAGGATCGCCGCACGCGCGCTGCGCCGTTTCGCCGACGTACCACCGGCGGGCGAACCGGCGCACCTGCTGTCGAGGGATTGCATCGGGACCTCGGGCATTCGCGAAGCGGTCAGGGCGGCAGGCACGATCGATCCCGCGGCCGGAGAGCAGGCACAGCACCTCGCCACGCTCGCGGCGCCGCTTCAGCCTTATGCTTTCGAGGTCCTGGCGAACGCCTACGCCGCCATGGGCATCGAGGGGCGCTTTCCCTTCTGGGACAGGCGCCTTGTCGAGCTTTGCCTCTCCCTCCCCTCGCGCGAGAAGCTCGATCGCGGCTGGTCGCGGCTGATCCTGCGGCGGGCGATGGGCGGCGTGATACCCGATCAGGTCAGGCTGCGGCGGGACAAGATGGATTTCGTCCATCTCCTGGCGTCTGGACTGGTGCGCCACCACCACGAGGAGATCGAGGAGATGCTCTCGGACCGAACCGCCGAACTCGCAGGCTACCTCGACCTGGAGCGCGCCCGTGCGCTCTACGCCCGGCTGGCCGCCGATCCGCTCCACGCTCCGGGGCGCGAAGTGCAGGCGCTGTGGCGCGCCGTGGCCATGGCGCGCTGGCTGAGGCGCCGATCGCGCGCGGCGGCCGCGTCAGCACCTCTTGCACGCAGTCACCCGATGGAGGCAGCCCGATGATGGAAGCGCCAACTCTCCGCGACGTCCGGCTCGGGTGGAAATCCCCGGCACCACAGGCTCCCACTTATGACTACCGCGCCTTCGGGCTGTCGATCCGCTCCGATATCGAACTGCCGGAACTGTGGCCGGCAAGCTTCGAACGGGCGGACGTGCGGATCTGGACCGTTCCAACGCGCAGCGACTTCCCGCCCCCCGGGGCACCCGGCGATTTTCTCTTCGGCGAAAACGAGAGTTTCATGCTCTGGCCCCCGGTGGGCGCGTTTCGCGTCGTCGGCAACGGCACGATCCTGGTCGAGCCGGCGCCCGGTGCCGAGGCTGCGCTGCTCGCCTTTCCGCTGCTCGGCCCGGTCTTCGCTGTGCTGCTCCAGGCGCGCGGAGCCCTGGTCCTTCACGGCAGCGCGCTGCGCATTGCCGGCCTGGGCATCGGTTTTCTCGGCGACAAGGGCGCGGGCAAGTCGACCACCGCATCGGCGCTGATCGCTGCCGGGCACCGCCTGCTGACGGACGATGTGCTCGCCATCGATGGCTGGAAACGCGGCACCGCGCGCATCCTGCCTGCCTTCGCGCAGGTGAAGCTCTCGCACGAAGCTTCGGAGGCACTCGGTTTCGATGGCTCGCAGCGCCGGGCGCCGGTGCCCGTCGTCATCGACAAGGAGCGATACCAGCTGGCGTCCGGCTTCTCACCCTGTCCGACGCAGCCGCGCAAGTTCTTCCTGCTCAAGCGATCGGACAGGCTGCATGTGGAGCCGCTCGAGCCCCGCCTGCGGTTCAAGGCCCTGCTGCGCTTCAGCTATGTCTCGCGTTTCGGGCCTCAGGCCATGCTGCGCCAGGCCGCGGCTCGCCACGTCTCGCACTGCGCCGCGATCGCAAACACGTGCGAGATTGCGATCCTGGAGGTTCCCAACGATCTCTCGGCGCTGGACCGGCTGGTGGCGACGATCGAGAACGAAGCCGAAGCTCTCGCCAATGCCGGATGAGCGGCCCGAGGAGATCCGCTCGACCCTCTCCCTGCTGAGGCTGGTGGCTTCCTACGACAGGGCAAGGTTCGCGAAGGCGCTTGCGGTGCTGCTGGCGGCGGGACTGGCCGAGGGGTTCTCCATCCTCCTGATAATCCCCCTGCTCTCTCTGGGCGGGGCGGACGGGGCGGCAAGGCTGCATCTGCCTTTCGGCCCGGCCGGCGCCGTCAGCATCGGCCTGCCGCCCCTCCTCGCCGCGATGGTGGTGCTGGTCTGCCTGCAGGCGCTGTTCACGCGGTACAAGAACATCTACCTCGCGGACCTGCTGTTCGGCCTGCTCAACCGCGTGCGGCTCGATCTCTTCGCCGCCATCGGCCGGCTGCGCTGGGATCACGTCTCCCGCCAGCGGTCGGCGGACCTGCATCACCTGCTGACCACCGACGTCGAGCGCGTCTATACTGCCGCCTTCGCGATGATGACGCTGCTGCAGACGCTGCTGCTGCTGGCGGTCTATCTCGTGGTCTCTTGCCTGGTGTCGCCGCTGATGACGCTGCTGTCCGCCATGCTGGGCCTGGCGATGCTGGTGCTGCTGGCGCCGCTCAGGGGCCGGGCGACGCGTTTCGGCATCACCCGCACCGTCAACAAGCGCAATCAGTACAGGACCGTTTCCGAATTCCTGGCCGGGCTCAAGACCGCCAAGATCCATAATGCCGAGCAATCCTACCTGCAGCGGCTCGATCGCAATCTCGCCCTCGTGCGCGAGGAGGCAGTCGGCTTCATGCGGCTGTCGTCCACCGGCGCGGTAGCGTCGCAAGCCGCGAGCGCGGTGGCGGTGGCGGTCGTGATCTATGCGGGTATTGCCGTGCTCGCGATGCCGGTTGCCGGGCTGGTCGCCTTCCTGCTGATCCTGATGCGTATCTCGCCCCGTTTCCTGGGCCTGCAGACATCGCTTCAGGATATCCTCGCCAACGTGACCGTGCTGCGCACGATTGAGCAGATCCGCAAGGACTTTGCCGGGCACGAGGAAACGGAGCAGGCGGTCCAGTCCGGCCGACTTGCAGCCGGAGCGGTACGCTTCGAGAATGTCGGCTATTCGCATGGAGACCGCCCGGCACTGGAGGAAGTCTCGCTGGTCATCCCGGAACGGCGGATCACGGCGGTGATAGGTCCTTCGGGCAGCGGGAAGAGCACGTTTGCCGACCTGCTTGCCGGCCTGATCGTGCCGCAGCGGGGCCGGATCATGATCGGCGGGGCCGCACTGGAACCTGCGACGACGCGGCAGTGGCGCGATCACGTCGCCTACATGCCGCAGGAGCCGTTCCTCTTTCACGACACGATCGCCGACAACATGAGGTTCGCCGTCCCCTCGGCTTCCGACGCGGACATCTGGCGGGCTCTGGACGCCGCGGACGCGGCGGGGTTCGTCAGCGAACTGCCCGACGGGCTCGGCACCGTGACCGGCCAGGGGGGCTCGTTCCTTTCGGGAGGACAGCGCCAGCGCATCGCCCTCGCCCGCGCCCTGCTCTCGCGCCCGCGACTGCTGATCCTGGACGAGGTGACGAGCGCGCTGGACTGGGAAAGCCAGGCCTCGATCACTCGCTCTCTCGCCCGGCTCAAAGGGCAGATCACCATCGTCATGATCGCGCACCGGCCGTCACTGGTGGCGAACGCGGACTGGGTCGTCGCTTTCGATCGCGGAGCGATTGCCCAGATGGGCCCCTTCGCCGAACTCGCCGGCCGGCCTGGAGTTCTCTCACGCCTCCTCTCGTCCGAGAGCGACCGTCCTCCGCCCGCCGCCGCTGAAGGGGTTTTCAACAGAATACTAACCTAAGGCAGTTGCCTGCGCCCGGTGCTCTGCAATGGTCGCCGCTTCGGGAAACCAACGGGGGACCGCCCAGATGCGCCGCGCTATCGTCGTCGCCCTGCCGCTCACGCTGTTTGCCTTGCCATCGGCCGGCTTTGCGCAGAACGAGCCGCCGCCCAGCCCCGCAGACCGTTACCGCAGCGAATACGAACCGGTGGGCGGACGCATCGGCAGCATCATGCTGCACCCCACCGCCGAGGCCAGGATCGAATACAACGACAACACGCTCGCGCTGCCGCAAGGCGGGCCGGACGACATCATCCTCACCGCCCGGGCGGAAATCGACGCGAAGACCTTGTGGAAGCGTCATCAGCTGGAGGCGAATGCCTATGCCCAGCAATCCGTTTACTCGAAGTCGACGACAGAGGACGCGCTGGAAGGCGGGGCCAAGATCTCCGGCATCTACGACATCAGCAGGACGGCCACCTTCCGCGGATCGCTGGCATCGGATTTCCTGGCTGAAAACCGGGTCAGCATCACCAACTTCGGCCAGGCCCGCAAGCCGACGCGGTACAGCCAGATCTCGGCCGGAGGCAACTTCAGTTATCATGCCGGCCATTTCAGCGTGAACACTGACCTGCAGGCGCAGCGGCTCGACTTCCAGGACGCGACGGGGGCGGACGGCCTGCCGATCGACCAGGACTATCGCGATTCCATGTACCTTCGGGGAAGCGTGACGGCTGCCTACGACGTTTCCCCCAGGCTCGCGGTACTCGTACGCAGCCAGATCGACCGGCTCGCTTACACGCACGACGAGACTGCCCCGGACGCGCTCGACCGGGATTCAACGGGCTACGCCGTGGAAGGCGGCGTGCGGCTGGATCTCAGCAACCTGATCACCGGGGAAGTTCGCGCCGGCTACCTGCGCCGCAAGGCGGACGACGCGCGTATCCCCGATGCGTCCGGCCTTTCCTTCGGGGCGAATCTCAGGTGGGACATCACCCCACTCACCACCATTCGCTTCTTCGCCGACCGGCAGATCGAGGAAGGCGGCTCGGCGCTGAACGCCGGCAACCTGCGCAGCCAGGGGCGCCTGACGATCGAGCACGAGCTTCTGCGGAACCTTGTCCTGGAAGCGGATGCGAGAGCGGCCCAGGTCAAGGCTGTAGGTGAGATCCATGCCAAGGCGGACGAGATCGATCTGCGGTTCGGCGCCACTTACCTCGTCAATCGGCGCTGGCGGATCTTCGGCAGCGTTCGCCACTTCGACCGCAGTTCGAACGACAACTTCTATCGCACGTTCAAGCAGAACCAGGTCACCATGGGGCTGCGGGCGGCTTTCTGACGCAGTCTCCTCGCGCAGGGCGGTTGCGACATCAATCCGCGTAATACCCGGCGAACGCGTCGCGGTAGCGGTAGACGTCTTCCCGGCCGGTGCTGGCATACTTGCGCACGTCGACGAGGGTCAGGGCCAGCCCCAGCAGCGGCGCTCCCGAAGCCTCGAGCAGGTCCGCCGCGGTATCGACCGCCTTGATCGAGGTGGCACGCCAGCGGGCCAGCAGCACCACGGCGTCGACCTGCGCCGCGATGGTACGCGTCTCCGCAATGCCGAGCACGGGCGCGGTGTCGAGGATGATCGTGTCGAACCGCGCGGCCAATTCGCTCACGAGCTGCGAAACCGGCTTGACCGCGAACAGTTCGCCGCCGCCGGGCTGCGGAATGCGCGAGCCCAGGATCATCAGTCCCGTACGATCGTCGGGAACAAGCGCGTCGTCCAGCCTTGTCTCGCCGCGAAGGTAGCTGGTCAGGCCCGACCAGCCTTCGGGCAGCATGGCGTCGCTGATCGATCTGCGGCGGGCATCGCAGTCGACGAGAACGACCGACGCCCCTGATTCCGCCATCGTCCGCGCCAGGCACAGGCCGGTGGTCGACTTGCCCTCGCGCGGGAGCGCCGACGAGATGGCGATGGACCGGATGGGGCGGGTGCCGCCCAGCATGATCGCCCCTCTCAGCGCACGGAACGCCTCGGCAAGTTGCGACTGCGGATGGTCCAGCAGGTAGTCCTGCGGCGCCTCGCGCGCAAATCCCCGCTCCAGCGTCGAAACCAGGTCGGGCACCGCTCCCAGGTAGCGCAGCCCCAGGCTGTTCTCGACATCGGCGCGGGTCTGTATCCGCGCATCGAGGTATTCCGCCGCGGCAACGCCGACCAGCCCCCCGATCACCGCGGCCGCCAGCCCGAACGCGGCGGCGAAGAGATAGTTCGGCGACGACGGGAGAGACGGGACGCGGGCGAGTGCTTCCACGGTCGCGTTCGGCCGGATCAGCCCCTGCTGCGAGGCGACGTCCTGAGACCGCTGGAGGAAGGCGTCGTAGATAGCCTTCGCGGCGAGCGCGTTGCGCTCCAGCTCGTTGTATCCGACCTGCGCGGAATTGTTCGACTTGAGCGATCCGTGCGCCTGGGCCTGGCTCGCCTCCAGCGAAGCGACCCGCGACTGCGCGGCCTCAACGTCGGACTGGAGCGAAGCCATGATCCGGTTGATCTGCTGCTGAATCTGGAAACGGACGTCGGCCAGTTCCTTCTTCGTCCGCAGGACTTCCGGATGGAGATCCCCGAACCGCTCGCTGAGATTGGCAAGCGTGCCGGTAAGTTCGGTTTCGTGCTTGCGCAGGTCGGCGACAGTGTTCGACTGAAGCGCCGCCGGCACGTCCGCCCCTCCGCTGCCGGCCATCCGCTGCCGCGCCGCCGCAAGCAGCCCTTGCTTTTCGGCCAGCGCGGCCCGCGCCTCGGAAATCTGCTGGTTGAGCTCGGAGACTTCCTGCTCGGCCATGGTCGCGCCCTCTGCGCTCATCAGGCCGTGGCTGATCTTGTAGTTCTGGAGCGCGGCATCGGCGTCGGACGCCTGCCGCCGAAGCTGGACGAGCCGGGTCTGCAGGAACTTCTGCGCCTGGTTGGTCACCGCCGCCTTGCTGTCCTCCTGCTGCGCCAGGTATTCGCTGGCGAAGGTGTTGGCGAGCGCGGCGGAGAGCGCGGGGTCCTGCGTCTGCGCGGTTATCCCGATCACGTAGGTCAGTCCTGCGCGCTCGATCGTGACGTGCCGCAGGACCGCATCGGCGAGCGGATTGAGGTCCGGCCTGCTCTTGTCGATGTTCTCGGCCCGTATCCCGCTGAATTCGGGATAACGGCCGATGTTGAGCCGTTCGGCCACTCTTCCGGCGAGTCGCCGCGACGAAAGTATCTGCACTTCGGTGTCGATCACGTGGGTGTCGGAATCGAGCTCGGGAGAGACCGGATCCGCATTCACGACCTCCGGCTGCTTCGGCTCGATCAGCACCGTCGAGGTGGCCGAATAGAGCTGCGGGCGAGTCAGCGTGTAGACCGCGACCAGAGCCAGCAGCGTCAGCGCGATGAGCAGGAACACCCAGAGCCGCCGCCGGAATATGAGCCAGAGATGGCCCGGGTCCGGAAGCAGGCCGGTGCCTCCGCCGCCTCCGCCCACGGGACGTGGATACACGGGCTCCGGCCGGTTCGATTCCTGCAACGAGCCCCCGTCAGGATAGTTCACGATAGTCGCCAAGGCTCATTCCCCGTATTGCGGACCCGTGGCCGCAGGGCCAGGGCACCGGTATTGTCGAAGCCCGGCCGAACGGTCCCTAACCTGTGTTTGGAACGCGGGTGTCTGAACCTGATCTGGTTTTGAAATCTGATTGAATTCCCTTGGTTTCCGGTCGTGGCAGTCCTGCCGATGTGATGAGCCTTGCGACAGCCCGCCGCAGCGAACCGCGACTGGCCCCGCCGCCGCGGATCGCCTATTTCGTTCACGACCTCAACGATCCGGCCGTAGAGCGCCGCATCGCGGCCTTTTCCGCAGGCGGTGCCGACGTCGCGGTTGCCGGCTTCTACCGGCGGGAGCCCGTGCGGCAGGTTTCGGGCACCAGGGCGCTTGCCCTGCACCGCTCGCACAACGGCAGGCTGCTGATGCGCGCCGTGCTGGTACTGAGGCGCCTGCTGTTCGCCGGAAAGCTGCGCCGTCACGCCGATGGTGCACAGGTCCTCGTCGCCCGCACACTGGAGATGCTCGTCCTGGCCGCCGGGCGCCGCGAGGGCAGACAGGCGCTGGTCTACGAATGCCTCGACATCCACCGCGTCATGCTGCGGCGGGACCTTCTAGGCCGCGCAATGCGGGCGCTGGAGCGGATGCTGCTGAGGCGCTGCGCCCTTGTCGTGACCAGTTCGCCCGCATTCGCCAGCCACTATTTCCGCGGCTTGCAGAAGTACCGTGGCGAAGTCCTGCTGGTGGAGAACAAGGTGGCCGGATCCGCCGGATCGCTGCCCGCGCCGGCTCCTGCCGGCCCGCCGTGGCGGATCGGCTGGTTCGGCATGCTGCGCTGCGCGAAGAGCCTCGCCATACTGCGCGGGATCGTGGAGCGGTCGCAGGGCATGATCGAAGTGGTCCTTGCCGGCATCCCCTCGCACAACGAGTTCGACGATTTCGAAAGGGAAGTGAGGAACACGCCCGGCCTCAGCTACGCGGGGCCCTACAGCCGGGAAGACCTGCCCCGCCTCTACGGATCAGTCCACTTCGCCTGGTGCATCGACTATTTCGAGGAAGGAGCGAATTCGGAATGGCTCCTGCCCAACCGGCTTTACGAGAGTCTTGCCTTCGGCGCGGTTCCGATCGCGCTCGCGGACGTCGAATGCGGCCGCTGGCTGGAGCGTGAGGGACTGGGGCTGCGCGTCGCGCATGGCAGCGATGCCGGAGCCGTCCTCGGCGCGCTCGCGGCCGAGGATTTTCTCGACCTCCAGGGCGCGGTACGCGCCCTCCCCCGGGGGCGGGTGGCATTCGATGACGGCGACCACCTGCGGCTGGTCGCGCGGCTGGGGCAATGCGCATGAACGCGCCGGTCACTGTCAGCCCGGGCTTGCTGACGGTAGTTCCCTGCCTCAACGAGGCGGAGAACCTCATCCCCTTGCTCAAGGGGCTGCTGGCCGACAGTTGCAACGAATTGATCGTCGTGGCGGACGGGGGAAGCAGCGACGGGTCGCGCGACATCGTCCGCGCCATGGCACGGCTGCATCCCCGGATCGTCCTGCTCGACAATCCGGATCGCATCCAGAGCGCCGGGATAAACCGTGCGGTCGAACGCTTCGGCAGCGGGCGGGACTGGCTGCTGCGGATTGATGCGCACTGCGACTATCCGCCTGACTTCGCCCGCAAGGTGATCGCCGCGGCGCAAGGCAGGGATGCCGATTCGGTGGTCGTTTCCATGCACACGTCGGCGACCGGCGGCTTCGCCTCGGCGGTGGCGCTGGCGCAGAACTCCCGCCTCGGCACCGGCGGCGCACCCCATCGCGGGGAGGGCAGCGGCGGCTACGTCGAGCATGGGCACCACGCGCTGATGCGGATAGAGGCATTTCGCCGCGCCGGCGGCTATTGTGAAAGCATGGCCTGCAACGAGGACGCGGAACTCGACATCCGCCTGCTGCGCTCGGGCTCGCGGATCTGGCTAGAGCCTTCCGCGCGGATCGCTTACCATCCGCGGCGCACGCCCGGCGGACTGGCGCGGCAGTATTTCCATTACGGCATCGGCCGCGCGACCACCGTCCTGCGCCACCGCTCGTACCTGAGCCCCCGGCAGATGCTTCCAATTGCCGTCGCGCCGATCGTGCTGGCGGCGCTGGCAGGGCCCTGGGTGCCCGAACTGGCATTGCCGGCGCTCGGCTGGGCGGCGCTATGCCAGGTCTGGGGCGTGGGGCTGGCGACCAGCAAACGGCGGTGGACGGGGCTCCTTTCCGGCTCTGCCGCGATGATCATGCATGGCGCGTGGTCGGTCGGTTTCTGGACCCGCGTCTTCTCGTCCCGGCTTGCCGGCCAGTCCGCAACCGAGGCTTCCCTCCCGTTCCGCAGCAAGCAGGCTGCCGAAACTCAGCGGCGTATAACCTGAGCTGCCGGCGCAGAAGAGGTTGACGTCAGCCATTCCTCGAACTCGCGGTGCGCCGCCCCGGCACTGAAATGACTGCGCGCGACCCGCAGGGCCGCTTCGCCAAGGCTCTGCCGCGCGCCGGCATCCGCAAGCATGGCGAGAAGCCGGCCAGCGTATTCGGCTGCATCGTCCGCGCGGGCGACTGCATCGCCGCACAGCAGTTCCACGCCCTGCAGCGTCACCTCGCCTGCGACGACCGCCTTGCCCTTGGCCATGGCCTCGATCAGCTTGACCTTCAGCCCCGAACCGAACCGCAGCGGCGAAATCACGACGCCGGCGCGGCGGTACAGGGCGTCGAGATCCTTCACGACGCCGAGAAAGCGCACCCGGCGCGAGGGCTTGTCCGCGAAATCGTGGCAGACGCTGCCCGCCACTTCCAGCACGACGTCCGGCCTTCGTTGCGCCACTGCCGGCCAGACCTGATCGAGGAACCAGCGCAAGCCGTCGGAATTGGGCGCGGTCCTGCTTCCGACGAAAAGGACGCGGTCCGATCTGCCCGGCTGGGCGGCGGCGACGGGCTCTGCGGCCATCGGTGCCAGAACCACTTGCGTACCGATGATATTGCGGCGCACGAAGTCGGCTTCGCACTGCTGGATGGCGATCACGGCGCCTGCGCGGGAAAGCATGTTCACTTCCTCGAGCCTGCCGACGATCGCCACCGAGTCCGACGCTTCGGCGGGGCGGCGCGAATGAAAGAGATCATGCATGACGATCGCGGTGCGCGATCTTGGAACCTCGACCTCGCCGAAGGCTTCGGCCTGGAACATGTAGTCGGCGACGACGGCCTCTGCGCCGCGTGCATGCCGGCGCACGAAAGAGCGGTCCCTGCGCGTCCAGGGCAAGGCGATGGAATATGGCCGCTGGCGATCGCGTGTCCAGGCACTGCGCAGGCCGAGGCGGCGCGCGATCATCGACACCACCGCTCTTGCGGCATCGGCGTAGATCCGCGGATCGAGCGAGAAGATCCAGTCCCCCATGCGCACGACGCCGCGGATACGATGTGTCGCGAAGACGTGCATTTCCGGGCCCAGCCGCAGCACCGGATAACGTCCCAGCAGCGTGGGGGAGGGCTGGACGAGATGCGGGACGCAGCCGGCCCGGCGCGCTGCCGCTGCCAGCTGCAGCAGGTAGCTGGAACTTCCGTTCGTCGCCCCGACCAGGCGCTGACGGCTGACGAAAACGACGTTCCTCATGCGAAGACCGGTCCGCACTTGGCGCGCCTTGCGCCCTCGATCGCGGAAATCAGCGTGTCCTCGTCGATCGAAGTGACATCGAGCACTCCCGGCAGGCTGCGCAGGCCGAGACGCAGATCGATCAAGGCGTGTGGAAGGTCAGCCTCCCCAACCCAGGGCGCGCGCGGCGCCAGCGCGAAAGGAGCAGCCTCGCAGGCGAAGGAATCGGCCAGGAGGATCAGGTCCGCCCTGCGCACGGAGCGAGCCAGGCCCACCCCGTCGCGCCAGTCCCACACAGTGCGCGTCACGATCCTGTAGCCGCGCCGGGAAAGGACGGTCTTCACCAGCGCCGTGGCGGAACCCTGCGGCGGTCGTCCGATCACCAGCACGGTCGGCCGCTGGTCCGGTTCGCCTCGGGGGAGTACCCCGGAAACGGCCGAACGCAATCGCCGCAACGAGCCTTCGAGCGCGCTGTGCACGAGCAGCCCGGCGGCCTCGCGGTTGCTCCTGAGCAAATGCACTGCCGTTCGCCAGTCGCGGCGCTTGAGGGCGTCCACGGTGTCGACATGGGCCAGGGCGTCCTCCAGAGACTGCCGCCGCCGGGCAATGGCATCGAGGAGTTCCAGGTTGCGCGCTTTGCCCTCGCCCGGCCTCGCCAGGGCAAGCAGGCCCACGAGATCGCGGCGGGACACGCGATGCGATGTGGATGCATCGTGCCGCCGGTAGAAATAGGTCGGCGGTGGCAGAAAACCATAGCGAGCCCCTGCGGCAAGGGCGCGGTTGACGAATTCGTAGTCCTCGCCGATGCGAAGGCGGGGATCGTATTCGATGCGGTTCGCCCGCATGAACTCAAGGTTGAACAGCGGCTTGAGATAGCCGAGCTGCACGCCGGGCGAATTGAGCCGGCCGGCACGGACGAACTGGGCGTGCGTTATGCAACGGCGCTCGCGCCAGAGCCTGCCTTCGGCGAAAAGCCTTACGCCGCGGCCCCCGCCTTCATGGAAGCACAGCATGTTGGCCGCCGCCATCTGCACGCCCTGGCCGATGGCCGCTGCGTAAAGGTGCTCCACGTGGCGCGGATGGAGGAGATCGTCGCTGTCGAGGATCGCTGCCCACGGAGCCCGCGCCTTGCGCAGGCTGCAATTGCGCACGGCAGCCAGCCCGGCCTGCGGCCCTGGGTAGACGCGGACGCGGGGGTCTGCGTGCGCGTGACGGGAGGCGATCTCCAGCGTCGCGTCGGTCGACCCGTCGTCGATGACGACGATCTCCAGCTCGCGCATGGTCTGCCGGCGGGCCGAAAGCAGCGCCTCGTTGATGAAGCGCTCGCTGTTGCGTGCCACCATGAGCAGGGAAACGAGCGGGACATGGCTGGGCTGCGTCGGCGCGGCGAGATACATGGGACGGGTCCGCTACTGGCACCGCCGGGCTGTCCGGGGCAGCCGGACATGCCGATTGCCGGACGGACGAGCGCGACTGCCTGCAGATTAGGCGAGCCGGTTCCTCCGTAATCTATAGCAGGTTAGATTGTGCGGGGCCGAATATCCCTAGTCATCGAAGGATGGTGCAGCCGGGATTTCCGATCGATGGCCGATAGCCTGCGGCAGATCTGCGTCGTCATCGCGGCATGGAATAGCGGCGCGACGATCGGCCGCGCCGTCCGCAGTGCTCTTGCCCAGCCCGAAGTGGGCGAGGTGATCGTCGTCGACGATGCGTCCAGCGACAACACCTGCCGCGCCGCGGTTACCGCCGACGACGGCAGCGGCCGCCTGCACACGATCCGCCTTGATGAGAATCGCGGCCCCGCGTTTGCCCGCAACATGGCGATCCGCCTAAGCGACAGCCCATATATCGCGCCGCTCGATTCGGACGACTTCTTTCTCGAGGGCCGCTTCGCCCGCATGGATTTCGCCGCCTCGGACTGGGACGTGATCGGCGATAACATCCTTTTCGTGGCCGGGGACGACGCGGATGCGCTCCTGCCCGGGCCGGCGGTCGCCGGCGACGACGCGACCCGTCTCCTGAGCTTCACGCAGTTCGTGGCCGGCAATCTTTCGAAGCGCGGCCGCCCGCGAGGTGAACTCGGGTTCCTCAAGCCGGTGATGCGCCGCGCCTTTCTCACAAGGCATGGCATCCGCTACGACGAGGAACTTCGCCTCGGCGAGGATTTCGAGCTCTATGCCCGCATGCTGGCGTTCGGCGCGCGTTTCGGCCTGCGCCGCGAATGCGGGTACGTCGCGGTCGAGCGGGGAGATTCGCTGAGCGGCAACCACCGCCCGGAGGACCTGCTTGCGCAAGTCCACGCCGACGACAGGCTGCTCCTTCTCCCGCTGTCGCATGGCGAGAGGGCTGCCCTGCTCAGGCACCGCCGCGCGCTGCTCGGCAAATGGCACCACCGGGTGTTTCTCAGCGAGAAGCGGCGGATCGGCGGCGGCAGGGCGGTGATCCGCCGCCTCGCCAGCCCGCGCAAGCTGACAGACGCGGCTATCGGCATCGCGCGGGACAAATTGACGGCCATCGCCGCTCGGCGCAAACCGCCTGCCTCCGGTTGGCCCGCACCCCGCTTTCTCATGCCGCCGGGCAAGGACAGGGAAAAGATCGGCCCCCCTGCACGATTCCCTCAATCCTAACCTGTGTAATGATCTTCAGCCGGCGCTTGGGGCAGAGTCCCGCCTTCCGCGACCACGCCGGGCCGCGGCCCTGACAGCAGCCGAGGACAGCCAGCTTGGTCGCAGTGGCAGCAACGAACCGCAGGAATGCCCGCTATTCCGACAGCCGCGCGGGGTTCGAGCGCCTGCCGGTGGAACCGCTTGCCGCGGCTCTCGTCTTCTGCCTGTGCATCCAGTCACTGGGTTCGCGCGTCGTGCTGGCGGAGCTGGCGCTGCTTGGCGCCCTGCTGACGATCCGCTGGCGCGAGGGTTGGCGCCTGCTCTACGCCAGCTTCCCCTTCCTGCTGCTTCCCCTCTTGGCGGTCGCCTCGGCCGGGTGGTCGGACGTGCCCGGCATTTCCTTCCGTTACGGGCTCCAGTTGCTCATCACGGTAGTCATGGGCACCGCGATCGCATCCACCGTCCCGCTGCCACGCATTCCTCTCGTGGTGTTCATCGGAACGGGGCTGGCGATGCTGATCGGGATTGCCTCGGGCAGGACCGGCGGTTCGCTGGAAGGCGAAGTGCTCATCGGCTTCACCGGCTCCAAGAATCAGATAGGCTACATCAGCCTGTTCTGGCTTTCCTCGTCGCTCTGTGTCGCGGCTTCATCCCGCAGCGGATGGCCGCTCCGCATCGCCGCGCTCATCTGCGTCGTGCCCGCGATCTACATGATCTGGCAGGCCCACGCGACTACCGCGCTCGTCTCCGCGATAGCCGCCATCGGCATCCTCGGCGTGCTCGCGGCGGTTTCGCTGCTCCCCTCCGGCGGGAGGCTGTTCTGCCTGTGCGCCATGGCGCTCATGCTGCTTCCGGCCGCTGCCGCCCTGCCGCAGATAGAGGCCTACGCGGACCATATCCGCTCGGACGTTCTCCAGAAGGACGCCGGGCTGACCGGACGTACCCTGCTGTGGCAATCGGCTGACGAACTCATCGCACGGCGCCCGGTGACCGGCTACGGCTACAAAGCGATCTGGATGGGACAGGAAGGCGTCGGCCTGCTGGCGCGCAACGGACACACTGACGGCCGCTCCTTCCATTTCCACGACACCGTTCGGGAACTGCGCGTGGATCTGGGAATCCCAGGGCTTGTCCTGTTCCTCCTTCCGCTCGGCTACGTGCTCATCCGAGCGGTGCCGCTGCTGGTGGCGCAGGTTACGCCGGCCCGCGCATTCCTTGCCGTCACTCTCCTGCTGATCTGCCTGCGGCTGCGCACCGAACTCGAAATCGGGCCGTTCCTGGCGGACACCGTGCTGCTCTATGTCGCGCTCGCCGCCATCAGCCGCACGCCCATCGGACAGGCTCCGCCGCACAGAGCCCGCTCGCCAATGCCGATCCGCTCCCGAAGAGAAAGGAAACCCGCATGATCTGGACACTTCGCCGGCTGTTTGCAGCGGCCATCGCTTCGGTGCTCCTTTCGGCCTGCTCGACCACCGCCGGGACGCCTCTCGCGGAATCGGCAAATGCTTCGGCGCCATATACGCTCGGCCCGGGAGACAAGCTGCGGATCACCGTCTATGGAGAGGATACGCTGACGGGAGAATACAACGTCTCGGCCGACGGGGCTATTTCCTTCCCGCTGATCGGCAATGTCCCTGCGGCAGGCAAGACGATAGCCGACCTGCAGTCCGAGCTGACCAAGCAGCTTGCCAACGGCTATTTCGAGAACCCGCGGGTCAGTGCGGAGATCCTGGACTACCGGCCCTACTACATCCTTGGCGAGGTGAACCGGCCCGGACAGTACCAGTATTCGGCGGGCCTCACGATCCAGCAGGCCGTGGCCGCCGCCGGGGGCTTCACTTATCGCGCCAATGACGACCGCATCTTCCTGAAGCGCGCCATGGATACGCGCGAAAAGCTGGTCGACCTGGACAAGAACCCGTCCTTCCTGGTCCTTCCGGGGGACACCATCCGCGTCGGGGAACGCTTCTTCTGAAATGCTGGCCCCGCCCAGAGCGCAGCCTCTGCGCATCCTGATCTACACGAATGCCGACCGGTCGGAAGCGGGCGGGGTCCAGTCGGTAGTGCGCAGCCTCGGCCCTTACCTTTGCGCGCAAGGCTTTGCGGTGCAGACCGGCTGGAGCCACGACCACAGATCGAAGGAGCGCGGGGATGCCGAATGGGTTTCGAATTTCCACGTGCGATCGGGGGGAAGGCGCTGGCTGCATGTGCCCTCGATGGTGAACGCCGCGGTAGAGCTGGGCCGCTTCCGGCCGGACGTGGTGAACGTCCACTACGCCGCACCCTCTACGCTTTATTTCCTCAGCCTGCGGCAGGTCTTCGGCTTCAGGCTGCTGCTGTCCTGTCACGGCAGCGATATCCTGCGGCCGCTGCCATATGATGCGCCGCATATCCCGTCGCTGATTGCCGCCGCCGACGGTATCACCGCCGTATCGCAGGACCTCTTCCGGCGCATCGCCGCCCATGCTCCGGCCGGCTCGCTCCATTACCTGCCCAACGGCGTAGACACGACGTTCTGGCATCGACCCGGTCCGGGAATATCGCCGAAGCCCGATCTGCCCCGGCTCATCGTAGGCGTGGGCCGGCTCGAAAAGGTAAAGGGCTTCGACCTCCTGCTCGATGCCTTCGCCCTGCTGGCGCGTGACGGCCGGGAGTTCCGCCTGACCATTGTGGGAGACGGCTCCCAGCGGGCGGCGCTGGAAAGCCGCGCCGCCGAACTGGGTATTCGCGAGCAGGTCGAGTTCGCCGGCGTCCAGCCTCGGGAACGGATCCGCGCGCTATTCCATAGTGCCCACGCCTTCGTCCTCTCCTCGCGTAGCGAGGGCACGCCGCTCGCGTTGCTGGAGGCCATGGCCTGCGCCCTGCCATGCGTGGCAACGCGCGTGGGCGGGGTGCCGTCCGCAGGCGGCGACGGCGTGCTGCTGGTCGAGCCGGAGGACGCCGCCGCGCTCGCCCGCGCGATCGGCACGGTGCTGGCCGACGAGGCCGCTGCAAACGCCTTGTCCAAGGCCGCGCAACGGCAGGCGGCAAAGTTCTCGCCGGAGAAGACGCTGGCGCTCTACAAGGACCTGCTCTGCAGCCTCGCACACAAGAGGCGGCCGATCAGCCTCCAGCCCTGGCAGCTGGAAGCCTAGCGAACGGAACCGAGCTTCAGCTTCATCGAGGCAGGGCGCCCTCGGATCACGCCCTGGCTGCCCGCAGGCGGTTGCCGATGGCGCCGGCCATCGCCGCCGCCCCGAACGTCTCCTGCCCCAGCTGGAACAGCTTGCGCGCCTGGACGATGCGGCCTTGCAGCAGCAGCTTCTTGAGCCGCCAGGGCAATTGCGATGCCATGGCGACGTGGATCTGGCGAGGGAGGCCCAGCGAGCGCAGCCACGCGATCTGTTCGCCCCGCTCCAGCAGGTCGTCGAGCCCGTAGCGGGAACCGAGAAGCCCCGTCGCCAGCCGTAGCTCGCGCGGGTCCGGCTCGCGCTCTCCCAGCATGCCTGCATAGCGGCGCAGATGCCGTTCAGAGCGGTCATAGAGCTTGCGCATGAACATCACGACGCCGCGCTGAAGGATTGCAAGGCGCGCGGCGCAGTCGTCGTCCCGTGCGACCTCCCAAGGCAGGAAGTCGGCATCCCGCCATGTGTCGTCGATGTGGCGGAAGATGGCCTGTTCGGCACCGATCCAGCCGGCGATCGTATCCTGCGTGAGCACCCGCCTTCCCTGCGAGCGGCGCTCGGAAACGTGCTTGCGCTGATAGAGCGTGACGCAATCGGTGAAGCAGCCAGGGTTGGCGCGCGCCAGGCGCAGGATCATTTCATAATCCTGACCGCGATGGAGGTCCTCGCGATAGGGGCCCGCCTCCAGTTGCGCCGCGCGCCGCACCATCCACGCCGGATTGGGAAGAAAGCACCGCTCCATCAGCCTGACGATGAGCCGCCGATCATCAGGGCCGGGGATTTCCTCAAGATCCCTGCTGTGCGGGGCGTCGCAACCGTCCCCCCAAAACCGGGCGAATCGGCCGTAGGAAAAGGCCGCCTGCGGCGAATCCCGCAGTGCCGCCGCATGCGCCCGCAGGGCGTCGGAAGGAAGCAGGTCGTCGTCGTCGAGCACCAGCAGCCAGTCACCTGCCGCTGCGGCTATTCCCCGATTGAGAGCGGCCGACTTGCCTGCATTTCCCTGGCGGAGATAAGTGACCCTGTCGCCGAAACGCCGCACGACATCGAACGTGGCATCGCTCGACCCGTCGTCGATCACTATGACCTCCCGGGGCTCGAGCGACTGGCGAAGCGCGGATTCGATGCTCTCACCGATCAGGTGGGCCCTGTTGAACGTCGGCATGACCACGGAAACGTCCACGTTCATGGAACTCGTCTTCTCCTGTGCGAACCCTTCGCCCCCGATCGTTATTGGCCGCTTCCGACCAACAGCCTCCTCCGAAAGGTCTGGACTGCACCCCCCGGGAATTCCCTAACCCAGATTGTGGTTTCGGGCGTGCTCCTGAGTTCTCTTGATGTCGCAATGCAGCACGCCGCGGTCCGGTCCCTGGGCATGGAAGACCGGCCGGCGCGAAGTGCAGGAAGGACGCTCCCGCCATGTCCACGGTTCTGACACTGCAGCGATCGAGTCCCGAACGGCCGCGGATCCTCTACCTGCTGCAGGAATGCCCCAGGACAAGCGAGACCCACATCACAAACGAAATCGCGGCACTGGAGGACCGCTACGACCTGATGGTGGCGGCGCGGTGCGGCCCCGCCCAGCCCGCCTCGGACCACCGACCCTGCCGCACCGCCCGAACGCTCGAACAATGCGTCGAACTGATCCAGGAGTTCCAGCCGCAGATCATTCACACCCATTACCTGACGGACCTGTGTTTCGTCGGACGCCTTGCCGAGATCGCCGGCCTGCCGTTCACGGTCCGGACCCACTGGTGCGACACGGTGGCGCTGCGGCGCTTTCGCTTAAGGGACCGTATGAAGCTGATGCTGGAACGCACGCCCCCGCCCGGGCCGTGGTCCTGGCCTGCCGAGGCGGCGCGCGCGATCGAAAGCGAGCTTTGCCTGGGGGTCCTGGCTCTCCCTTGCTCGCGTCCCTGGCTGGAGCGGGCCGGAATCGGCGCGGCCAAGCTGATCGACTGCTTCCCCCTCGTCCGGTTCGAACGGTTCTACGACCGATCACCCAACGGCGAGGCGGTCATGAACATGAGCGCCACGTCCGAAAGGCCGGTGCCGGAATTCCTGCACCTGGCGCAAAAGGTGCGCGGCAGCGCGTTCCGCCTCTACGCGAGCGACCGCCACTCCGACTGGCTCAGGGAGCGGAACCGCTCGATGGGCGCGGGCGCCGAATTCGTCCATCCGATGCGGCCCGACGGCATGCCCGGCGAATACAAGAAGCATCGTTGGCTGGTCTACACGGGTGATTTCGAAGCGGTCGGCTGGCCGGCGGCCATCGCCGAGGCCCAGGCCTCCGGCGTCGGCATCTGCATGCCGAGCCTGCGGCCCGATCTTGCCGAATACGTCGGCAGGGGCGCCGGCGTCTTCTATGATACGATGGACGAACTGACCGAGATCGTGGCTCGGCCCGTGCCGGACGAGATGCGCGAACGAGGCTTTGCCCAGGCGCGCAAGTCCGACATCGACGGCCACAAGCATCTGCTGACCGACCTTTGGGAGGCAGCACTCGGGCGCGGGCGGGAAGCCGATCCGCTTCCGGCGGAAATCGTCCCCCAGCGCGAGGTGGCCAATCTCACGTTCTAACGATGTCAGGACTGACCAGATGAAACCCATTTTCATTGCGCCGAAGACGGTGTCGGGGCGCAAGCAGGCACGCACCCTGGAACAGCTTCGCAGATTGCTGTGGCTGCTGAACCGCAGGGAGCGGATCAATGCAGGCATCCTGCTCGTTCTCATGCTGTTTGGCGCGACGCTGGAGATAGCGGCTCTCGCAGCGGTTCCGGCTTTTGTCAGCGCCGTCGTCAATCCGGAAGCGATGCGATCGGTGCCGGTGGTGGGTGACTTGCTGGCGACGGTGAGTGCCGGTTTCAGCGACCGGGAGCGCGTCTTGTGGGGGGCATTGGCGCTGGTCGGCATCTTCGCAGTGAAGAACGGCTTCCTGGTGTTCAATTATTACACCCAGATCCGCTACGTGGCGAACCGCCGCACGGCCTTCGCCGGCCGGCTGATCCGCACGTACATGGCCGCGCCCTACGGCTTCCACCTGGCGCACAATCGCTCGGAGCTGCTGCGGAACATAGACCACGAGGTGAAGACCCTCTGCTACCAGGTCATCAGCACCCTTCTCGATCTGGCCACGAAAGTGGCCATTCTGCTGGGCGTCCTGGGATTCCTGATGGTCGTGGAACCCTGGATCACGCTGGCCTGGGTCGTCTTCGTCGGCAGTCTCGCCTTCGCCGGCATCAACTTCATCAGCCCCCGCCTGCGCGATTCGGGCCTGGTGCAGCAGCAAGCCTGCGCAGAGGTCAATCAGTCTCTCTATCAGGCGCTGGGCGGCATCAAGGAAATCAGGACCCTGGGCCGGGAGCAGTTCTTCATCGCCAAGATCATGCACGCGATTAAGAACCTGTCGATGGTGAACCGATTCCTTCTGTTCATCGGCAAGATCATTCCCCCTGCATCGGAAATGGCCGCCATGACGGGCCTGCTCGGCCTTTCCTGCGCGCTGGTGCTGATCGGGCGAGACACCAATTCGATCCTCGTCACGATATCGCTGTTCGTCGTCGGCCTGGTGCGCCTGCGCGAAGCCACCAGCGCCGCGATGACCAATCTGGCCAACGTCCAATACAGCCTGGTTTCGGTCGATCCGATCTACGAGGATCTGAAAAGCCTGCCGCCGCCGCCGCCGCCCGTGGCCCGCGAAAACCTGGATCCCGGTCTGCGTCCGCACAGCGAGATCGCGCTGGAAGATGTCTGGCTCCGCTATGACGGCAGCCACAGCCACGCTCTGCAGGGCGTCGATCTGGTACTGCCGGTGGGATCGGCCGTCGGCCTCGTGGGGCGTACCGGTGCCGGCAAGTCGACGCTGGTCGATGTTCTGCTCGGCCTTCTCGAACCCGAACGCGGCAGCCTGCTGGTGGATGGCAGGCGCATCGGCCCCGCCGAGCTGCCATCCTGGCGCTCTCAGCTCGGATACGTTCCCCAGGCCATCTACATCCTCGACGATACCATCCGCCGCAACATCGCGCTGGGCATTCGCGACGAGGACATCGACGAAGTGGCGTTGAACCGCGCCATCGAGGATGCACAACTCCGCCCGTTCCTGGAGCGCCAGCCGCATGGGCTCGACACGGTGGTGGGCGAAGGCGGCGCGCGCATATCCGGTGGCGAACGCCAGCGCATCGGCATCGCACGCGCGCTCTACAACAACCCGTCGGTCATCGTGCTCGATGAGGCGACCTCCGCGCTCGACAATACGACGGAAAGGGCCCTGATAGAGGCGGTCGACGGAATGCGCGGACATCGTACCGTCGTGATGATCGCCCACCGCCTGACGACGGTGCGTGACTGCGACATGCTTTACTACCTGAAGGACGGGCGGGTGGAGGCCTGCGGCACTTACGACGAACTGCGGCGCGACAACCACGAGTTCCGCGAGATGGCGGCATGACCGCCCATGGCGCGGCGGAGCGGACCGGATGACCGTGTCCGTCATCATCCCTTGCCTGAACGGGGAGGCCTATCTCGGCGCCGCGCTGACTTCGCTGCTGAACCAGACCCGCCCCGCGCGGGAGATCATTGTCGCAGACAACGGATCGACCGACGCCAGCCGGGAAATAGCCGCATCCTTTGGCAACGCGGTCCGGCTCATCGAGGCCCCCGGGGGAGGTGCCAACGCCGCCCGCCTCGCGGGCCTGGAGCTTGCCGGCGGCGACTCGCTGATGTTCATGGACGCCGACGACCTGATCGCGCCCGATACGCTCGAAGCACTCGAGGCGGGCCTCCGGCGGGGAGAAGGCGACGTCGCCTGCTGTCCCTGGTACCGGCTGGTGTGGCGGGCGGAGGGCTGGCACGCCGCCCCGCCCTCATGCCAGCCCCGCCGCCCCGAGCAGGACGATCTCGCGGCGTGGCTCTCGGGCTGGTACCATCCGCCCTGCTCGGTCCTCTGGTCGCGCAGGGCCTATGAGGCGAGCGGCGGATGGGACCGCGAGGTGGCGGTCAATCAGGACGGCGACACCATGATGCGGGGTTTCATCGCCGGCAACCGCCTCACGCATATCGAAAGCGGCGCCGGCTTTTACCGCAGAGCACCGGGCGAGCAGAACTCGCTGTCGGCCAGGCGGCTCACGTCAGCGGGCGTCGCGGCCCGGCTCGACGTGCTCGACCGCGTTTCACGCCGGCTGGAAGCGCAAGGCAGGCGCCATGGTTATGACCGCTGGCTCTGCACCGCTTATCAGCAGGTCGCGGCAGACAACACCGGAGGGGACCCCGCGCTCGAAAGGCGCTGCGCGGAAGCTCTCGAACGCCACCGCAAGTCCGGCCGCCGCATTCGGCTCCGCATACCGGCACGTCTTGCGCCAAGCAGCGCCGCGCGCTCACTTCGGTCGGAGCCTTCGCAGCCGGGACCGTGCTCGCGCTCTCCGGCGGGGCCCCACTCATTCGATGCGAAGCCGTTGGTGAGCGTGGTCATTCCAGCTTTCAACCGCGCGGCGACGATAGAGCGAAGCGTCCGCAGCGTCCTGATGCAGGACTACGAGACCCTGGAACTGATCGTCGTCGACGATGCATCAACCGACGGGACCGCAGATGTCCTGTCCTCCTGCACCGACCCGCGCCTGCGGATCGTGCGGCAACCGGTGAACGGGGGCGCTGCCCCGGCCCGCAATCGAGGCATTCGCGAAGCACGCGGATCGTTCGTCGCCTTCCTCGATTCCGACGACGAGTGGCTTCAGGGCAAGGTCACCCGGCAGATGGAACGCTTCGCCCGCGGCGACGGACGGCTCGGTCTCGTCTGCACAGGCCTGGAATGCATCTCTGCCGGCAACGAGAAGGCCGTCATCGGGCCCCAACGCCAGGGAATGATCTACAATGCCATGCTGGAACGCAACGTCCTGGTCGGCGCCGGCAGCACGGCAATGGTTCGGCGCACCGTGCTGGACATGATAGGCGGCTTCGACACGCAGCTTCCCGCCATCGAGGACTACGATTTCCTCCTGCGGATCTGCCGCCTGTTCGAAGTGGCATGCATTCCCGAGCCTCTGGCGCGCTATTACGATCAGAGCGATCACGCGGAAGGGGGCGACGAGCGGCGCGTCTCCCGCAACTTCGAAGCGAACCGTACCGCCCGTGCCATGTTCTTCGACCGCTACGCGGCGGAAATGCGAAAGGCCGGCTGCGACCATCTGTTTCTGATGGACGGGGTTCGAAAGGAGCTTGCCTCCCCTGCGGGCAGCATCGGGCGCGCGCTGTACCTGATGGCAAAGGCACTTTCGCGGCGCCCGTTGGCTCCCGCAGGCTATCGGCTGCTTGTTCGCTGGTTCGTGCCGCTGTCATTGGAGCACGTGCGCTATGTCCGCTCCGCCAGGTCGGCAAGCGCATAGCCGGCGGCTGTTCTTTGAGCGGCAGCGAATTTTAATCCGATTCGGCTAAAATTAGTTAAATTTCGAGGCCGGACCACACCTCAAAAACCGAAATAAACTATAATGCAGATTATCTTATGGCATTCAACTCGTTGAAAAACAGTAGAAACAGCTAAAAAGAAGAAAATGATCCAAGTGAATGTATCTGTTATATAATCTGCCAACCTCTCCTGGCGGGGATTTGCACGAATGTCAGGAGAATCTCATGGCGACAAACTTCCTGCGCAAGCTGAGCCTGTGGTCCGATCTGGAGCATGACGACTGGAATTCTCTTGCCGCTCTTTGCAGCAACTGCCGCGAAATCCCGAAAAAGCGCTATATATCACGCGACGGCGATCGTCTGGAGAAATTCCCGATCGTCGTGAACGGCTGGGCTGCCCGGTACCAGATCCTGCGCAACGGATCGCGCCAGATCACCAGCCTGCTTCTGCCGGGAGACTTCTGTTATTTCGATGCGGCGCCCAGCGGCGCCTCGTTCGAGGAGATCGTCGCGATTTCACGGTGCACCGTCGCCTATGTGAGCCACACCGCCTTCGAGAACACGATGTGCCATCGCCCGCGCGTGGCGCTCGCCGTGCAGCGTTACGGCCGGTTCGAAACATCGATACTCTCGTCCTGGATCGTGAACGTCGGCAGGCGGGACGCTCTGGAGCGGATGGCGCACCTCATCTGCGAGGCGAAGAAGCGGCTGGAGCAGGTCGGCCTCGCACGCGGCGACAGCTTTCACTTCCCGCTGACACAGGAAGACCTCGCCGATATTCTCGGCCTCACTCCGGTACACACCAACCGCAAGCTGCAGCAGCTCCGCCAGGAACGGGTGATTTCGCTGCAGTCCAAGGAACTCACCATCCTCGACCAGTCCAGGCTGGAGCGGATCGCCGGGTTCGACGCAAGCTATCTCAGCCCCGTCATGGCCCCCCCCAATGTCTTCCCCGTCGAGCACATGGCCGCGGCCTGAAAGGCTCCTCAACTTACGTCCTAACACAGTTTAGGGAAATCAAAGCCGCCGTGATGCAGGTGCGAGAGGTCGCAGGAAAGCTCGAACGAGTCACCTGCGACACCACCTTTTCCTAACGGCAAAAGGACTTTGGGATGACGCGATTCCGGTCAGTCCGCCGCAAGCCGCTTCGCCGCAAGCGCTGGGTGTGGCGGAGCATCTCGCTCGTACCGATGGCGTCCGGCTTTCTGATGCCGCTGAACAGTATCGAACAGCCGGCGTTGGGCGAGCGGCTCCCGTCCCCCATTCAATGGGGCCTCACCAGAAAAGCGCCCGAACCGCAGCTGGCCGCGAGCGTCAGCCCGCATGTGCTGGCATCGATAAGTTCGCCCGTCGCGCCGCAGTTCGCGCAGCCGTTCACGGCCATCGCCAACGACCCGACCAGCCTTGGGCGGGCGCTCAACTGCATGACGCAGGCCATCTACTATGAGGCAGCGAACGAGCCCGAAAACGGGCAGCGCGCGGTCGCCCAGGTCGTTCTCAACCGCGTCCGCCATCCAGCCTTCCCCAACAGCGTGTGCGGCGTCGTATATCAGGGATCGCACCTGGCCATCGGATGCCAGTTCACTTTTACCTGCGACGGATCGCTGGCCCGGATTCCCGCGCAGAGGCAATGGGCGCAGGCCCGCAGGATCGCCGCCGAGGCGCTGGCGGGAGAAGTCTATCGCCCGATCGGAGACGCGACGTTCTACCACGCGAGCTACGTCTCTCCGGATTGGAGGGGGCTCGACCGGATCGAACAGATCGGCCTTCACATCTTCTACCGATTTCATGGCCGCTTCGGCGACACTTCAGCGTTCTCCGACCGTTATGGCGGGTATGAACCGGTAGTGAGCGGCCGGATCACTCCCGCTATCGCGGACGGACAAGCCGAGCCCGCGGTACAGCGCGAGGTGACGCTGGCACGGCCGCAACTCCACGCGCGTGCCCTGGCCATGCGGGATGCGGAAGAGATCGCCGCGCCCGAACCGGCAGCCCTTCAGGCCCCGCCGGTGCTGAAGGCGCGGCCGCTGACGATGGCTGCGGCCTCGCCCTTGCCCATGGCTGCCGGCGCCTGCCAGGGCGGCAGCGCGTGCGCAGGCACGCAGGCGAGCACCGCCCCTGCCCCGGCAACGCCCGCACTTGCCCTCAAATGACGGGGCTGCTCGCCATCTTCCTGCCTCTCGCGGCAGCAACGGCGACGGCAGCCGCGCCTCCCGCGCAGCAGCAGCAGGAAAGCGCCACGGCGGGCACGAGCGGTTTTCAATCGGCGGGACAAGTGCTGCGCAAGTGCCGCGATGAATCGAGTTTCAGCAAGTCCTACTGCTTTGCCTATATCGCCGCAGTGGCCGATAGCGCGCGTGCTTATCAGGCCTGGCTCGGCACCAATGGCATGTGCCTGCCGAACCGCACCAGCCAGGGCACGCTCGTCGATGTCTTCGACGCCTATCTCGTGGCCAATCCATCGCTCACGCACAGTCAGGCGGCTTCCGTCATAGTGACGGCCCTGCAAGAGCGTTTCCCTTGCCGAACCGCCGCCAACGAGAGCGGCGCGGCCGGACAGGGGCCGTCGCGGCAATAGCCTTCCGAGCGGCTTTCCCACTCGTCGTTCCGCCACGAACACCGGGCGCTGCTGCCCGGCGCGCAGCCGTGTAACCTCTAATTGCAAAGGAGGTCCTTAACCTGGCTTAAGGAGCGAATCGAGCCGCGCGCCTAGTTTTCGCCTGCATGACAGAGCGGGAAATCTCGATTTTTCATGACCGTCTCGCCTGAATGGGAACGCAGGCTGCGCCGCATGCGAGCGCTGACTGGTTCGCGTGTGCGGTCGCGCGATAGGGAGCAGACGGATGAGACAGACGAGCACCTGTACCGCCATCGTCGCCGCCGGGCCTGTCCAGTCGGCCCCCGCCGCCCAACGTTCCGAAGCCGCAGGCAGGATTCTGGACGTAGCGATAGCCGTCGTTGCCTTGATCGTGCTGCTGCCCCTCTTCGTGCTGCTCTCCATCGCCATCCGGCTGCACGACGGCGGACCCGTCCTGTTCGGCCACCAGCGTATCGGCAAGGACGGCAATGCCTTTCGCTGCTGGAAGTTCCGCAGCATGGTCATCGACGCGGAGGAGCGCCTGCAGCGCCTTCTTGTCGAAGATCCGGTCGCGGCGCACGAATGGCGCGAAGCGCAGAAGCTGCGCAACGACCCTCGGGTCACCCCGCTGGGCCGGGTGCTCAGACGCACGAGTCTCGACGAACTGCCCCAGCTCTTCAACGTGCTTCGCGGGGAGATGAGCATCGTCGGTCCGCGCCCGATCGTGAGCAGTGAGTCCGTCCGCTACGGCCACTACTATGCGCTCTATTGCAGGGTCCGGCCCGGCATGACCGGCCTTTGGCAGATCAGCGGCCGCAGCGACATCAGCTATCTGGAACGGATAGTGCTCGACGCGAAGTACGTGGCCAGCAAGACCGTCCTCAGAGACCTCAAGATCATGTGCCTTACCGTGCCGCGCGTCCTCGGTTTCAGAGGCTCGTATTGAGCGGCCCGCCGTGGAATCCCCCCATGTCCAGTCCTCCCTTCTCCTTCGCGGTCGCCCAAAGCACCGGGAAGTGATGAACAGCCCGCTCGTCCGGAAGCTGAGCGGTTTCGTCGAACTTTCCCGCCGGGATGCGCTGGAGCTCGAAGCGCTGTCCCGCCCGTCGCAGCGGCTGCCCGCACGAACGCGGCTGGTGGACGAGGGGGAACGGGCGCAGGACATCTTCCTCCTCCTGGAAGGCTGGGCCTGCCGCCTCAAGATCCTGCCGAACGGTTCGCGCCAGATACTGGGATACCTTATCCCCGGGGACATCTGCGACATTCACGCCTACATCCTCGAACAGATGGATCACGCGATCGACCTCCTCAGCGTCGGCAGAGTGGTCCGCATTTCGCCGGAGCGGATGCAGGCCGTGCTGAACGACCGGCCGGCGGTGCGGCGCGCGTTCGAGTGGTCTACGCTCGTCGATATCGCCGTGCTCCGGCAATGGCTGATAAGCGCCTCAAGGCGCAGCGCACAGGCCCGCATGGCGCACTTCTTCCTGGAGATGTGGCTGCGCATGCGTCAGGTCGGGCTGGCGGAAGACGGCCAGTTCGCCTTCCCCCTGACGCAGGTGCACCTCGGCGACACTCTGGGGCTGACGCCGATCCACGTGAACCGCACGCTGCAGCAGATGCGGGCCGAAGGCATCGTGTCCTTCGCGCGCAAGCGGATGACCATTCTGAACGCCGACCGCCTGGCCGAACTGGCGCAGTTCGAGCCCGGTTATCTCCATATCCAACGAGACAGGTGAAGACCGGCAAAGCCCGCCTCCCCCGCCTCGATGGCAGTCTACCCGCCATCCGACTCCAATTTGTCTATGATCTCCTCCGCCGGCAGCGGAGCGACCTGCCCCAGCAGGCCGCACCAGGCGCGCCACCATTCAAGCTGTGCATCGCGCACGACCTCGAACACGCGCAGCGGCATCAGGAACGGGGGGGCGAGCAGATTGGACGGCAGGTTTTCCTCGGGCAGCGTCAGAGTCATGGCCTCTCTCCTTTCGCTTTGTGGGAACATCGGCGCGGTCAGAACAGTTCGGCCTCGACAAGGACCAGCGTCGCGTCTCCATCATAATCGCTTGCGTGGAAGCCGAGCGCGCGCTCCACCTCGATCGCCTGGTGATTGGCCCGGCTTTCGATCGAACGCAGCCGGCGGACGCCGCGTTCCCGCGCCAGTTCCGCAGCGTGCTTCAGCAGCGTCCAACCGATGCCGCGCCCCTTGAACTCGGGCGCGACCGCAATTGCGACCTCGGCCGTTTCCATATGCTCGTCGGCGACGAGCATGAGGCTGGCGACAAGTTCGCCGCTTTCGCCCGCAAAGGCCAACAGGTGCTCGCTGTGCGGGTGATCGACGCCGATCATCATCGCGAGTTGATCGTCCGACACGTGGCTCTGGCCGCTCAGGAAGCGAAAGCGCAGGTCGGTAGGAGACAGGTGCGCGAACAGCGCCGCGACAAGGCCGGCATCAGCGGTGGACACCGGTCTCAGCTTGAGGACAAGGCCGCTGCGGGTAGCCAGCGTCACACCCGAGGCTTCCGACAGGGTGGTATCGAGCGAACGCGAAGTCATGCCGAGTCTCCTTCGTCCCCTTGACCCCAGTGTACCCCATCCGGAGCACATTTGGTAAAGTTACGAAGGGTGCGCGGCGCGGACAGGACTTGGGCTGTGGTCCGCACCCGCGCCTCACTGCGCCTGAGGCGACTATTTCCAGGCGAAGAGCAGGCGTCCCTCGCCGAGGCGGGCCAGTACTTCGTCGATGTCGTGATCGGTCACGGCGAAGCAGCCCTGGCTGCGGCCGACGCGGCCTTGATCGCGCGCCATAAGAGGGCTGACATAGTCTGCTGCATGAATCACGATCGCCCGGCTTTCGGCATTGCTGTTCTCCGGGTCGAGACCGCGAAGGCGGCCCGAGCGGCCGTGATTTCCGTAATACGTGCTGCCGGTCAGAAAAGTGCCGCGGCTCGAGGCGTTCGAGCCTGGAAGGTTGGAGAAGAGCTGAACCCACCCGGTGTTGCCCGGATCGGACCCGCGGCCATGAGCGACCAGGTGGTTCGTCAGAACTCTGCCGTTAGCGATGTCGACGATCCTCAATCGGGTCGACCGCGACGGTTCGGAGAAGTCGACCAGCCCCATCACGTCGCGATGCGCGACATGGCGTGCATGAGTGTCGAGGGCCGCCATCGCCCGGTTGAGCAATACCGGCTGCTCGCCCGATCGCGCGGCGGCGAACGTGCGCGGCGCGCGGAGTCCCGCGGAACCCAGCGCGCGCGGTGCAACCAGACCTGCAGAACCCGCAGCAACGGCGCCCAGAAAGCGGCGCCTACTGAAAGTCATCCCGTAAAGATCCCGATCTCGTTTGTTCCCAAATGGGGATATGGATATGCTCTTTCAATGGCGCTCCCGAGCTGCCGCCGCCATCGGCCGCATGGAGCCTTTCGCAGCCTTGCCGGTTCGTTTTTGGGCGAGAGTTGCAGAGGAAGAGGCGGCCCGGCGCTTGGGCGCGGACATGGCATGGGAACCGCTCGCGCACCCCTCCGTTATCGGATGAAGTGCCGCCATCGGACTCGTCGGGAACGATGACGGTCCCTTCCTCCGCCTCGATCTTCGCGCGAGCCCAAGGAGTTCCTCCGCATGTGGTGGCAATCCGGAACCATTTACCAGATATATCCCCGCTCCTTCCAGGACAGCGGAGGAGACGGCGTCGGCGACCTTGCCGGGATGCGGCGCAGACTTCCCTACCTAAGGGACCTTGGGATCGAAGCGGTCTGGCTCTCTCCCATCTTCCGCTCTCCGATGCGCGACTTCGGCTATGACATATCGGACTATTGCGACATCGATCCGGTTTTCGGCACGATGGCGGATTTCGACGCCCTGCTGGAAGATGCCCATCGCAGCGGGCTCAAGCTGCTGCTGGATTTCGTGCCCAACCACACTTCCGACGAGCACCGCTGGTTCAGGGAAAGCGCATCGGCCCGCGATAATCCCAAGCGCGACTGGTACATCTGGAAAGATGCGGGGCCCGACGGCGGCCCGCCGAACAACTGGGTCAGCAATTTCGGCGGCAGCGCCTGGGAATGGCATGAATCCTCGGGCCAGTACTATTACCACGCCTTTCTCGCCTCGCAGCCCGATCTCAACTGGCGCAACCCGGCCGTGCGCGGGGCCATGTTCGACGTGCTGCGCTTCTGGCTGGACAAGGGCGTGGACGGCTTTCGCGTCGACGTGATCTGGCATCTCATCAAGGACAGGGACTTCCGGGACAACCCGCTCAACCCCGCCTACGAGCCGGACCAGCCGGAAATCCAGCGTCACATCCATGTCCATTCCGCCGACCAGCCCGAAGTGCACAAGGTGATCGCGGAGATGCGCAAGGTGCTGAACGAGTACGAGGACCGGCTTTTGATCGGGGAGATATACCTGCCGCTCGAGCGGCTCATGGCCTATTACGGCGAGGAAGGCAGCGGCGTGCACCTGCCGTTCAATTTCCAGCTTCTCCAGGCCCCGTGGCGTGCCGGGGAAGTGGCGCGGATCATCGACGAGTACGAACGGGAGCTGCCGGCGAACGGATGGCCAAACTGGGTGCTCAGCAATCACGACAAGCCGCGGATTGCCGCGCGTGTCGGCGAACGGCAGGCCGCCAATGCCGCGCTCCTGCTGCTGACGCTGCGAGGCACGCCGACCATCTATTACGGCGACGAGATCGGCATCGCCAAAGTCACGATCCCGCTCGACAGGATACGCGACCCCTGGGCCATACAGGAACCCGAAACGAGCTTCGACCGGGATCATGCCCGCACGCCGATGCAGTGGTCCGCCGACGAGAACGCCGGTTTCAGCACAGCGGAACCGTGGCTGCCGCTCACCGACGACTGGCCCGAACGCAACGTCCAGCAAATGAGCGCCGACGAGGGATCGCTTCTCTCGCTGCATCGCCGCCTGCTGAAGGTGAGGCGGGCGGAACCGGCGTTGCAGACCGGCTCCTATCGCCGGCTGATTCTGGAAGAGTGCGTGATGGCTTACGAGCGGACGGGCGAAACGGCGCGATTTGCGGTGGTCGTCAATTTCTCCGCCGAGCCGCAGAGCGTCGACCTTCCTGAGCCTTATTCCGGCGGCTCCCTCGTGCTCTCGACCCGCGGCGAGCGCTCAGCCCCGATCGCATCGCCGCTGCGGCTGGGTCCCGACGAGGGCGTGCTGATAAGGGCCTGAACCGCGAAGGCATGCCCCCGATCTGGTCTAGCGCACGCGGTTAGGGTCCGATGCGCCAGACCGTGCTTTCGGATCGCCGGATGGTGCAAAGCCGCTTTGTGCCCTGCCATAGTTCGGCATTGCGATTGGGGGCCTCGCCGGTAGCCACCGACAGAGCGCTGGCGGCGTCCGCAGCATCGAACTCGATTCTCTTGCCCAGGCCGACACCGTCATTGAAGAACTTCAGGGTGTAGAGCGGCATGGCGTCTTCCTTCGAGCTGAGGCTTGGATCACAACCTTCGATGGTTACCACGAATGCTGCCCACCCCCCGCACCGAGTGCGGCAAACCGACGCCAAGCGGAGACGAAACGAGGCTATTCCGCCGGCGAAACGTTCACCGTTCCACCGCGCTCGGCAGAACGCTCTTGCCGCCTTACTGCTTTACCTGGCAGCTCAGTCCGGCGCTCTTCATTCCGCTACACAGCGCCTTCGCCGCCGCAAGGTCTCCCGGTACGGCCTGCAGGCGATAGACGGTGCCGATGTCCGCCTTGCCCTCGACGATGCGGTGCTTGATGCCCGAGAGATCGGGGTATTGCGTCTTGAGCGTGTTCCAGCCCGCCTCCGCCGTATCGCGTGAGGCATAAGCGCCAACCTGCACGCCCACGCCGGAGACCGCCGCTTCGGTCGGTTGCGCCGATGGCGTCTGCTTCACGCGCTTGTCGACGGAGACGAAGCCTGGCTGGGGCGTTTCGTCCTTGTCGTCGATCCGGGGCTGACGGGACTGCCCTTCGGCAACGGCGAAGCTGGTGTCGCCCGTGCCGGCAACCACTTCCCCGCCCGGATTTTGGGGCCGGGTCTTGTAGGGTTCCTTGGGCGCGGCAATCACGCCGCCATCTGCCACAAGCTGCCGTTCCGGCTTGCGAAGAGTCCAGAAGACGCCGCCGGCGATCAGAGCGATCGCGACGAGACCGAGCACCGCGAGAAGCAGCCCCTGCCCCATGCTCGAGCGGCCCTGTTCCTCGAATTCGTCATCCTCGCCTTCCAGCCAGGGCAGCCGCACGTCTTCATCGCCCAGGTCCAGCTGCGGCGGCTGATCGAACTGCCCTTCATTTTCGAAGCCGGTGTTTTCGAATGCCTCGCCTTCGCGCGGCGGCCCGCCCGCGGGCTCTTGCGTATCCTCGTTTCGGTCCCCCTGACCCGTGTCCGAGAATCCCATCGCTACATTTCCTCTACAGCCTCTACGCCGAGTATAGCCAGTCCGTTCCTGACAATCTGACCGATCTGCACCGCCAGGAAAAGCCTTGCTCCGGTAAGGTTAGCGTCATGATGGTTAATAAACCGCTTTTCCACGCGATCATTGCCAAGATTCCAGTAACCATGGAAGGCCGCTGCGAGATCTCCGAGGAAAAAGGCGATGCGATGCGGCTCGCGCGCTGCGGCCGCGGCCTCCACCACGCGGGGAAACTGCGCGGCAATCTTGGCGAGTTCCAGCTCTTCCTCGCCCAGCAGTTCGAGATGATCCGCAGCAGGACCGAATCCTTCCGCCGCGGCCTTGCGCAAAGTCGATGAGACACGGGCATGGCAATACTGGACGTAGAAAACCGGATTGTCCTTCGAAGCCTCCACCACCTTGGCGAAATCGAAGTCCATCTGCGCCTCGGGCTTGCGGGTGAGCATGGTGAAGCGCACCACGTCCTTGCCCACTTCGCGCACGACATCGGCGAGGGTTACGAAAGTGCCCGCACGCTTGGACATCTTCACCGGCTCGCCGTCTCGCAGGAGCTGGACCATCTGCACCAGCTTGACCTCGAAGGGGATAGGGTCGCCATCCGCGCCCGTCATAGCGGCAACGGCGGCCTTGATGCGCTTCACCGTACCGGCGTGGTCGGCACCCCAGATATCGACGAGCGCGTCGGCTTCCTGCGCCTTCTGGTAATGGTAGGCGAGATCGGCGCCGAAATAGGTCCAGGTGCCGTCGGACTTCCGGATCGGCCGGTCCTGATCGTCGCCGAACTGGGTCGAGCGGAACAGCGGCAGCTCCACCGGCTCCCAGTCCTCGGGCGTCTTGCCTTTGGGCGCCTCGAGCATGCCGTCGTAGACGAGGTCCTTCGAGCGCAGCCACGCCTCGGCTTCGTCGGGCTTGCCCGAGGCCTGCAGCTCGGCCTCCGAGGAGAAGACCTCGTGCGTGATGCCAAGGAGAGCCAGGTCCTCACGGATCATCTCCAGCATGGCCGCGACGGCGCGTTCGCGGAACGGAACGAGCCATTCCGATTCGGGAGCAGAGGCGTACTTCTCTCCGAATTCCTCGGCGAGCGCCTTGCCGACGGGAATCAGGTAGTCGCCGGGGTACAGCCCTTCCGGGATTTCGCCTACGCCCTCGCCCAGCGCCTCGCGATAGCGGACATGTGCCGAACGGGCGAGCACCTGCACCTGCGCACCGGCGTCGTTGACGTAGTATTCGCGCACGACCTTGTGGCCGGCGAACTCGAGCAGCGTCGCCAGTGCGTCGCCAACGACCGCGCCGCGGCAATGGCCCATATGCATCGGCCCGGTCGGATTGGCCGAGACGTACTCCACGTTGACCCTGCTGCTGCCGCCCGCGCCCGATCGCCCGTAATCGGCGCCCAGCGCGGCGATGGCGCGCAGTTCGGCCAGCCAGGCGGCGGGCGCGATCCGCAGGTTGATGAAGCCAGGCCCGGCGATCTCGGCCGAGGCGACTTCCTCCAGCTTCGCCAGTTCCGCAACCAGGGCCTCGGCAAGGTCGCGTGGACGCATGCCGGCGGGCTTGGCGAGCACCATCGCCGCATTGGTCGCAAGATCGCCGTGGCCGGCATCGCGCGGCGGCTCGACCGTGATCGCGCCTCGCTTGAGCCCGCCGGGCAGCGTTCCCGCTGCTTCCAGCGCATCGAGCGCGGCGGAGAGATGGCCTGCGAAGGCGGCGTAAAGGGTCTTGTTATCGCTCATGGGCGCGCGATTAGCCGGTTTGGCCGCGCAAACCAACCTTCGTTGTGCGGCGGGAAAGCCTGGCCAGACGCCAGCCAAAAGATCAGTCGGTCTCGACCTGCTTGACCTCGTACCCCTGCGCGCGCAGCGCGGCGACGAGGTCGTCGAGCTGCTCCTTGTCGCGCGCCTCGCATTCGATCTCGGTGACGAGGCCCTTGGCCGGCAAGTGCGTGAAGATGCGCTGGTGGAACACCTCGATGATGTTCACGTTGTGCTCGTGGAACACCTTGGCGACCTTGAACAGCGCGCCCGCCCGGTCCTGCAGCCCGATCTTCAGGCGCGCCAGACGGCCCGAACGGGCCAGGTCGCGAAGCAGTACGTTGGCGAGCAGGCGCGTGTCGATATTGCCGCCGGAAAGCACGATCCCGACATTCTTGCCGGCAAACATCTCGCGGTTATCCACGACCGCGCCCAGTCCGGTCGCACCCGCGCCCTCGACCAGGGTCTTCTCGATCTGCAGCAGGAGCGCGAGCGAGCTTTCGATGCGGGCTTCGCTGACCAGCAGGAAATCGTCCAGCAGCCCGCGCAGCACCTTGGACGTGAACTCGCCGGGCGCGAAGACGGCGATGCCCTCCGCCAGCGTGTCCCCGCCGATCGGCAGGCTGGTGCCCTTGAGCAAGTTGTACATCGAGGGGTAGAGCTGCGCCTCGACGCCGATCAGGCTGATGTCCGGATTGATCTCGCGCGCGATCGTACCCATGCCCGAAGCTAGGCCGCCGCCGCCGATCGGCAGCACCAGGCAGTCGAGCTGCGGCACGTCCTCCAGCATTTCCAGCGCCACCGTGCCCTGGCCTGCCGCCACATGCGGATCATCGAAGGGATGTATGAAAGTCAGGCCCAGCTCGATCTCGAGCTTGCGGGCATGGGCATAAGCCTCGTCGAAGCTCTCGCCCTCGAGCACGACCTTGCCGCCGACGCTCTCGGTCTGCATCACTTTCACCAGCGGCGTCGTGCGGGGCATGACGATTGTCACCGGCACGCCCAGGCGCGTGCCGTGGTAGGACAGGCCCTGCGCGTGGTTGCCCGCCGAAGCCGCGATGACGCCGCGCTTCTTGCGCTCATCCGACAGCAGCAGCAGCGCATTGAGCGCGCCGCGCTCCTTGTAGGCGGCGGTAAACTGCAGGTTTTCGAACTTGAGCCAGATCTGCGCGCCGGTGATCGCGCTCAGCGTCCTTGAATGCATGGTGGGCGTGCGAACGACCTTGCCCGCAATTCGCTTCGCCGCCGCGCGTACGTCGTCGGCGGTGAGCAGGGGCTGGTCGGCCCCGGCAGCGGGTTTGTGCACTGGCTTGTCCATAACGATGCGCGCGTAAAGGAAACCGCGTGAAAATGAAAGCGCGGTTCGATTGATAGCGGGGCGCTCTCCCGCTAGAACCCGTGGCCATGAGCGAACGACGCAAGGTTTCCTTCATCGGGCTCGGCGTGATGGGCGGCGCGATCGCGCGCCATATCGCCCAGGCCGGACACGAACTCACCATCTACAACCGTTCGCCCGAACGTGCGAAGAAATGGGCGCAGGACAATCCCGGTCTTGCCCACCGCGTCGCCGCCAACCCGGCTCACGCAGCGCAGGACGCCGACGTCGTGATCACCTGCGTCGGCAATGACGACGACCTCGCCGATGTCGTGCTGGGGCCCAATGGCGTGTTCCGGATGCTGAAGAAGGGCGGCGTGTTCATCGACCACACCACCGTTTCGGCCCGCATCTCGCGCCAGATTTCGGTCGAGGCGCGCGACCTGCAGGTGCTTTGCATCGATGCCCCGATGACGGGTTCTCAGATCGGCGCGGAAAAAGGGACGCTCACCCTTATGTGCGGCGGCCGGCCAGAGGCGGTGGAGGCGGCGCGGCCCGTGATGGAGGCCTATTCCAGCCGGATCGTCCACGTCGGCAAGGCTGGCTCCGGCCAGATTGCCAAGATGGCCAACCAGATCTGCATCGCCGGCAATGTCGCCGCGCTCGCCGAAGCGGTGCGCTTCGCGCAGGCATCGCACCTCGACATGGACAAGGTCTACGAAGCGATCTCCGGCGGGGCCGCGCAGTCGTGGCAGATGGACAACCGCTGGAAGTCGATGGACGAGGACCGCTTCGACTTCGGCTTCGCGATCGACTGGATGCGCAAGGATCTCGGCCTCAGCCTCGATGAAGGGCGCGGCCTGGGAGTTTCGCTGCCGGTCGCGGCGCTGATCGACCAGTTCTTTGCCGAGATACAGGCCATGGGCGGCGGGCGCCTGGATACCAGCGCCGTCATCAAGCGACTGCCGAGGAAAGGCCGCAAGTGAGGCATTTCACCGCGGCGGCGCTCGCGCTGCTGATCGCTGCTCCCGCCAGCGCCGACGTGCTTGTCGACAATGTCGAGGGGATCACGCCCGACGGCAAGGGCGGCATCGAGCGCTTCGAAGCCTTCCTGATCGGCAATGACGGCCGCGTGGCGCAAGTCTATCGGCATGGCGACAAGCGGCCGAAGAAAGTCGATTACCGGGTGGACGGCAAGCACCGCTTCGTCGTGCCCGGCATGATCGACGCCCACGGGCACGTCATGGAGACCGGCTTTGCGGAAATGACGCTCGACCTCTCTGTGGCGAAATCGCTGGACGAGGCACTGTCCCGCGTCGCCGCGTGGGCGGCTGCGCACCCTGAAGCGCCATGGATTCTGGGCACCGGCTGGAACGAAGCCGGCTGGGGGCTGGACCGCATGCCGACCGCAGCCGAGCTCGACCGCGTGACCGGCGGCAAGCCGGCCTGGCTCACGCGTGTTGACGGTCATGCCGGCTGGGCCAACACCTCGGCGCTTGCCGCCGCCGGCGTCAGCGCCGGCACAGCCGATCCGACGGGCGGCGAGATCCTACGCGTTGCCGGCGGGAAGGCGCCTGCAGGGGTTCTGGTCGACAGCGCCATGGCTCTCATCGAAGCGAAAGTACCAAAGGCCCGCCCCGAAGACCGCGACACCGCGCTTGGCGAAGCGCAGCTCGCACTGCTCGCCTCGGGCATTACCGCCATCGCCGACATGGGCACCACGATAGAGGACTGGCAGGCCTTCCGCCGCGCCGCCGACGCCGGGCGCCTGCGCATCCGCGTCGTCGTCTACGCCGACGGCGTCGACAACATGAGCCTGATCGGCGGCCCAGGCCCGACGCCGTGGCTTTATGAAGACCGGCTGAAGATGAACGGCGTCAAGCTGACCCTTGACGGGGCGCTTGGCTCGCGCGGGGCCTGGCTCAAGGCGCCTTACGCCGATGCCGAGGGGAAGAAAGGCCTGCCGCAGATGAATGAAACCCAGCTCGGCAACCTGATGAGCCGGGCCGCCATCGACAATTTCCAGGTGGCGGTGCACGCCGTTGGCGATGCCGCCAACAATACCGTGCTCGATTCCATTGACGAGCTTTCGGCCACGTACAAGGGCGACCGCCGCTGGCGCATCGAGCATGCGGAGGTCGTCGATCCGGCGGACATCGCGCGCTTCGGCCAGCACGGCATCGTCGCCTCGATGCAGCCACAGCAAGAGGCTTCGAACCGGACCATGGCCGAGGCGCGACTGGGAGTGGGCCGACTGACTGGCGCCTATGCCTGGAAATCGATCGCCGCGGCCGGAGCGCCGCTGGCTTTCGGCTCCGGCGCGCCGGTCGAGCCCGCCCGCCCCTTCGAGGGCATGGCCGTCGCGATCACGCGCCAGGGGGCCGACAACCAGCCTGCGACCGGCTGGCAGCCGCAGGAAATCCTGACGCGCGAGGCGGCCCTGGGCGCCTATACCACAGGGGCGGCCTACGCGATGTTCGCGGAGGGAAAGCTGGGCCGGATAGCCAAAGGTTACGACGCCGACTTCCTGTTCGTCGATACCGACCCCATGCTGGCGAGCCCGGAGCAGCTTCGAGCCATGAAGGTGCTGGAAACCTGGATCGGCGGCAAGCTGGCGTGGTCAGCGGCGAAGGATCGTGGGGTGGCGGAGAAGAAGGCCGGCGCTGGGCGGTGAATGACGCCAACTTGCATCGCCTCGAGCAACGGCTGTTTATCGGGAGCACCCGGCGAAAACCGACATTCAGGACACGCCAACATTGCG